>NZ_JRPB02000026.1 GCF_000765695.2 Helicobacter sp. MIT 11-5569
TAAATTCTCTCCACTCAAACTACCATCTAATCCTTCTCCTAAGATAGAATATCAAAGAGAACAATGGGAAGGGATAGGAGAAATAAAGAAGAGTAGTAAGGGAGAAAAGAAAGTAGAGGTGGGTAGAAAGATTTCTAGTGTTGTTCAAGAAGAGATTCCTCCTAATGTGATAAGAATAGAAACACAAGATGATAGTGGAGAGTTTATGATTCCAATTGCTCCTTTAAGAGAGAGTGAAATGGTTGAAGAATGGAAGCAAGAAGTTTTAAAAGATAAGATTGTAGAAGTATATTTTAGTTATGGTGAGGAACAAATAAGACTACAAGAATATTCAAGACATTATACTGATATGAATTTACATATTATTACTAAAGATTGTATGGATAATGAGGAGATAGAATTAACTTTAGAATCCTCAAATCATCAAAGATTCACAACTTGTGCTAAAATATATCATAATGAAGCAATAATAAGGAATGTGTTTAAAGATAAGTATATTGTTGTAGGAGAGGTTAAAGTTTATGCCAAATCAATTAATTCTTAGAATAGAAATTAAAAGACCAAGCTGGAGCAATGTAAGCAAGGCTTATAGGGAGATAAATGAGGTGGGCAAAAAAGAATATGATGAAGTGCTAAAAGAATCAGAATTGCACGACACAGAAACATATCGTGCAGCAGAATTAATTCAAGCCCAAAAAAGGTATGAAAAGGTAGGGGGACAAGCATTGAGTGAGTTTAATAGAGATTCTAATACTTATATCAATACTTGTGCTTTGCAAGTAAGTTATGCTTTAAATTATGGGGGAATGCCACTTATGGACGATAAAGTAAAGCTGACTAGTGGGACGAAACTTAAAGGAAAAAATGATTATAAATATTATACGGGAGTATCTGGAATAAAAGAATTACTGTTAGAAAATTGGAAACGATTAAAGCCTTATTCTAGAACGAATAATAAAGATTTTTATAAAGTATTTTATAACCACAAAAAGGAACCTTTTGAAACATTGGCAAATAGCTACGGAAATATTCTTAATGAACAAAGAGTGGAAGAGATATGCAGAGATAATTTAAATTTTTTCAATACTTTGCAGTCTTTAGGCATTAAGGGTATCGTAACAATGAATATTGATGGTTGGGGAGATGCAGAGGGGCATACGACTTTATGGAATGGAAATCACTTTTTAGACGATACAAATTATTTAAATGATGGGAGGAAATTTGTATTTGTTAGAGAATTGTGTTTTTGGGAATTAAAGTAAAGGAGATGTAAAATGAAAAAACTTTTATTGGTTTTGCTTGTGTGTGTCAATAGTTTATATGCAGAATCAGATGGGGAATGTTTAGGTATAGACTTTATATCAAGTCGCCCCCCTAAGAAAGTAGATAGTGAATTTCTCTTTTTTGCAAGAGCAAGAATGATAGATACAGCGAAAAAATTTGGAATTGGAATTTGCCTTGATTATTATGGGGTTTCTCCGAAAATAGAGATAATGGAAGCAGAATGGTTTGACTTATTTTTTCAACAAATAGAAAAAATAGGCAATACAGATAGCTCTCGGTGCTATACAACAAACAGGAGAAAACAATTAAAAAAAGATATAGAAGCCTATGTGGTATCACAACCAAAGGGCAAATCAAAAGTTAATACTTGTCTTCGCCTCTACGATTCCCCCGACTACCATTCCGAAATTGAACGCATTGTTAAAAAATATTGCAAAGATTGTAAATAATAATATAAAATATATTATAAATACTCATTCCACCAATTCCCCTTATCTTCTAAAAACTACTTTAGAAAAAGACAAATGGGTTTAATAGGAATAAGTCTAAAAGGTTATCCTATATTAGTGATTCCTAAAAAGAATAAGATTAAATTCTCTCCACTCAAACTACCATCTAATCCTTCTCCTAAGATAGAATATCAAAGAGAACAATGGGAAGGGATAGGAGAAATAAAGAAAAGTAGTAAGGGAAAAAAGAAAGTAGAGGTGGGTAGAAAGATTTCTAGTGTTGTTCAAGAAGAGATAGGTGATGAATCTCAAGACAATCAAGAGGATATCAAACGAAGAGCTAAGGAGATAAAAAATAAATTAAATGGGGGCAAAAATAGTGTTACCATAGAAACAGATAATAGGCGTATCAGATATGATTTAGATGGTAAAGCGCATCATGAAAAACCATTGGATAAAAAAATTGATACTCCACATAAAGTAAAGTATGTTAGAAATGTAAATCCCAAAAATCCAACTTTAAGTAATTGGTCAAAAAAAGGTGGAGTTAAACCAATGTCTCATGAAGATTTGGATATTGTAGAAGATTATTTGAAAAACAAAAAGAAGAAGGACAAATGAAATTTAAGAACATAAAATACGGAATCTTATTTGAAAGAGAATTTTACTTGCAAGATACAAAAATAGATTTGCGAAATGATTTTTCTGTTTGTGCTATTAAAACGCATGAAAAAACTTTAGAAATAATTTTTAAATCTACAAAAAAACATATACAGGATTTAAAAATTATTTTTTTTAATCATAAATTGTTGCATTTAAAAGCATATTGCGATAGTTTTGATAACATAGAAGCTAATTTTGTTGATATAATAAGAAATAATTGGGACGATACAACAGATTATATTGAAAAAGAAAATGAAATGTTGCTTACTATGTATTTTGATAATGATTTAGAATACATTACTTTAACTTGCGAATATTTTGATATAAATTTTATAGATTATCAATAATGCTTGATTAATTATAGAGTGGGTTCTAAAACATATAGCTAAACCATTTATATACATAATAAAAATCCTTACATAAACAAAACTATTCATATAAAACAAGGAGAATAAATGGCAAAACTTAAAGTGATTTATGGATTAGGGTATCCTATTTTTTTATACAAGCACTCAAGTGGGACAGGATATAGTAACGATGAGGCATTAAGCAAATTCTGCAATAACGATAAAGGGCAATATTTTGAAATGGATTTGTTCTTAGACTATTTGAAGCATACTACAAAAACTGATATATTATTATCGTTTGAATATTTATTTTTAGGGCTCATTGATGATGAATTTTTCGCAAGAAACGAAGTGGATTCAATCACTATTCAAGTCTATTGTATAGACAACCTTGATGATAACCTCTCTCCTAATCCACCTAGACCAACTTATATTAGCGAATACATTAATGTCATAGGACAACTCTTCCTAGCAGGTTATATTGATTTTGGCTCATATTGTGATGATGAGGATAGGAGTAAGATA
>NZ_JRPB02000027.1 GCF_000765695.2 Helicobacter sp. MIT 11-5569
ACGCGCCCCTCCCACAACCTTTTTCATCTCATCATCTGATAATGCTTTAACCCCTAAAGAGTTTTCATTCACTTTACCATTAGTTGCAAGAGCAATTAAATCTGTTGCATGTGCACTACTATTAGCTTGTTTAATACATTGGTTAAGAATCATTAAAGTCAATATGGAAATCGATTCTAATCATTAATAATTTCCAATAAAATTATATAGGAATAAAACTTGCTTGCAAAGGATTGCAACTCTAAGAATATTAATTAAGGAGTTACTATGCAATCTAATGCAATTTCTACAAACTATAGACCTTTAGAAATACAGAGCGATTATTCTGTCTCTAGTGAGCGTAGAGAATCCCACATACAAGCATTACAAGATAAGCTAAAAGAAGAAGTTGGTGGTGGCTATGCAGTGGAATACCTCCCGCCAGATTCTTACATTCAAGCGTTTTCTTATTTGTTTTCAGATACAAACAAACACAAGGAAATTAAAATATTACACTCTGTGGCCTCTTTTTCTTTTTATCCAGAAACAGACAATAATCCCCTTAGCTTTAAAAACACATTAGAACAAGAAGAGTCTCTTGCTTCAAAAGCAACAAGCCAAATGCAAGATTGGCTATTGCGCACACATTTAACAAATGCGAAAACTAATGCGATTCCAAATACTAATCCAAAAAACACCTTTGGGGGATACAGCGTAGATGAACAAGGATTTATGGGAGAAGAATTTTTAAAGGCTGCTGATTTACCAAGTGATTATAAGATTCATAAAAATATTTTACAAGCTTTAAATGATTTTTATACAGCTCCCTCAAGCGAGTATAAATCTATTGATTTAATCGCTGGACTTTCTAAAGCAAATAAAGAATTTAATGCCTTATTAACAGAGGATAAAAACTCTTATACTAAAGAAGAGATTCTAAAAATGACAAAAGGAAGTGAGGGACAATTTGATGAAAGCTATTTTGAAACATTGTTGATGAAAGATTATCAAAATGCTGATGGAACATTCCAAAAAGAAGGGATTATGATAATGTATGGAATAAACAGCGGAGCATTAAGAAATGCAGAATCTCCTTATACAATAAAAAAAGAAATGAAAGCAATGTTTGTGCCAAGTGGCTCTAAGGACAAAGAAAAAACTCCTGAAGAAAAAGCAAAAGAATTAAGAGATGCTTTAGACGAGTTTTATAGAAAAGCACTTGAATCTTCACAAAAAGGGATAGAAAACAAAGACAAAGATACTTCTATCCCTAATGGCATAATACAAGAATCACGACATTTTAAAAAGAGAGTTGAAGAGCTAGAGTTTAATCAAGTATTAGAAAAACTAGAAGATTATTCTATGGGTGGAGAATGGATAAAAGTGCGCGTGTAAGGGTTTTACTTTTTAGAATTCTCCTTAGCAAAAACATAAAACACAATTAATGCTATTGCTATGCCAGCCGTTTGTTTCCACAGAAATTATTCAAACATTTCACTATGCGAACCTAGATTAATAGCCTTTAAAATAAGTAAATCGTCTATTTTATCATACACAAGAAGTAAATCAGATTTAATATGGCACTCTCTAAGACCTTTTAGGCTACCTTTTAACTTATGGTCTTTATATTTTGGTTCTAGTTTTTCACCATTTGCAAGTCTATCTAAAATATTCTCAACTAAAAACAAATCTTTTTTGCTAATATTTTTGATTGCATTCTTATATTGCTTAGAATAGGCAATTTTATATTTCATTGAAAATATCTGCGTGCATTTCTTTAGCACTAGAATAAGTTTTTAATTTACCTTGTTTATAAAGCGTATTCATCTCTTCGCTTTCTCTCTCCATTCCAACAATTTTTTCAGCTTTATTTTTTTTTGCTTTTAGCTTTGCATTTACGCCTTTAGCAAGCCCTTTAAAAGCTGGTAAAAATTCTTCTTTTACATTTTCTATAATCAATGTCATTTACATTCCTTTTGAAAGCAAATAGGTTCTACTTAATGTCGCATGTATTATAACATAGCTACAATAGAATCAGATTCTATTTCCTAAAGCATTCCAAGAATCTACGCTTCAAGATTTACAAAAAATTACGAATCCTACTAATGATTTTCAAAGCTGTATAACAGAAAATTTGTTAGGCTCTTTAGCCTACTGTGAAATGTCAGCAATTAACAAAGAAACAAAAGAAAACCTAAAAGCCTTTAGTCAAGATGATTTTAAAAATGCAAAAACAAATACTACACAAAACACAAATAAAACTTTTGAAAATTATCCTCTTGATAATTATGGTTTTATGGGAAGTGAATTTTTAAAAGAAGCTGGATTGTCAGAGAATTTAAGATTCCATAGCAATTCCTTGCAAGCAATCAAAAATTATCTCACACTTCCATTTTATGAACACAATAGCGAAGATGGCAATGCTTACTTTTCAAATTACTTTAATAGCGTTGATTTAGGCGGTGGGCTAAAAAATGCTTTTGAAGAGTTAGAAAACTTCATACAAATCAAAGATAGTTATACAAAAGCGGAATTATTAGAAGCTTTTAAAAATGACAAAGATTTTATGGATATAAAACTAAGAAGTGATATTCCGCTTATTTTGGATTATACAACAACAGAAAATGGAAGCGAAAAAATAGCCTTAGAAGGGGTTATATTGTTATTTTCTCTCTCAAATTATGGGGAAGCTTATGCTAAGAGCGATAAAAGTGAGCTTGGAGAGTATGGGAAATATTTAGCTGGGTTTCCAAATTCTTGGCTAGATAGCCCGATGATCGCCAAAGATTCTACATTTGAAGAAACTAGAAAAATAGTTACTAAAAGTATGACAGATTGGTTTTTACAAAAAGTGCTAAAATTAGACAAAACAATAGACTATGAAACACAAAACCCTGCAAAATCGGAAATTCAAGCCTTAAAATATCTCGGAATGGAATCCCAAAAAGAATCAACCAAAAAGTATAAAAATATTTAATTTTTGGAATCCTTTTTGCTTAAATTCTAAAAATAAATTTCAAGGATTCTTTATGTTTTTTAAACTATTCCTTACTTTTAGCCTTCTGCATTTTAGTTTTTTATATACCTTTACTTCTATTGCCTTTGCTTCTGACCCCATCACTATGGATTCTTTGTTTAAAAAGCAAATTGGTTTAAGGAGTATTACAAGTATTAGCTATTTAAGCAGTGGAAATGCTTATATTTATAATATGTATCCTACACTTGTAGCACAACCTGATACA
>NZ_JRPB02000028.1 GCF_000765695.2 Helicobacter sp. MIT 11-5569
TTAATTGCTCTTGCAACTAATGGTAAAGTGAATGAAAACTCTTTAGGGGTTAAAGCATTATCAGATGATGAGATGAAAAAGGTTGTGGGAGGGGCGCGTATAACACACACAAAAAACATTCCTCCATTTTATCAATATGGTGTTGAAGATAATAGGGGGACAAAAAGAATCTATACAGCTTATTATTGGTTCACACTAACACTCGATCAAAGATATAGAGGAGATGAACAAGTTGCAATGGGACTTCTTAATGTTGATGATGGTAGTAGGAGCTATGAACCTGCAGTTCAAGCAACTTTTAATTACTTAAATAGCCAAGTAAGTGTATCTATTATTGGTGTGAATCTTTACAATCCTGTATATACGCGTTCAGCAAATAGACACTATGCAAATGAATTATTACAAGAAAATGGCAAGCAATTAATCAATCAAGCTAATGCTCTTGTTAGAGGTTATGCTCAAAATTATCGTTAAATAAAACCTTACTAGGCACATTTTTTGCTTACTCTTTAATCACTACATTAAGGAGTAAGCATTGACAAATATTTCTAATTCTCTTTATTCTAGCCATTATCAGAATCCCATTACACTTAAAACTTCAGAATCTTATAGCAATCAAGATTCTAAAATTACCCTACCAAGTGATGAAGAAATATTAAATACAATCACAAATCAAGTGCGGTTTTATCAACAAACTAAAAAAGCTCAATTTGGTATTGATAGCAATGCGCAAGGCTATACTAGTTCCATAACCTTAAACAAGCAAGATATTAATTTCAAAAACCAAATAGAAAACAAGCTTAAATCTAATGCGGATAGCAATATCACCCAAAGAGACGCCGAACAAGCCCAAAAATTCCTTTATGCACAAATGGATAATGTAATGCTTACTCTTTATAAAGAGAATCCAGAGTTAATGCAAAACACAATGGATAAAAATCATCAGCTCTGCGAGAATGGTAAATTTTTGGACACAGAAGACGACAAACTTACTGCTATTTTACTTGGTTATAGCGCAAAAACAGAAAAATTAGAAAAGGGGCTTTCGGATTATTTAGGAGATAATATAGAGACCAAAGAGATTAGAGAAATTCAAAATGCAGTAAATATCTACAGGTCTAACAAAATGGAAGCAACAGGCTATGGTTTCTTTGCTACTGTTGCTGATAAACTCTCTCCAGAACTTCAAGAACAAATCGCAAATGCTATTTCTAAAGTAATAACTTTTTATTCCGAGCCTAATTCCATAGAGATTAATGGGGCTAAAATCTCTTGGAAACCACATCCATATACTGATACTAATGGCAGTATGTTATACCACAGCACAACATATACAGCGTGCGCAGATGTAGAAATCAAATACCAAAAAGATTTTAATAAAACTAATAGTGATATGCTAGCCTCTCTTTCTTCCAACTTCGATTCCACCCAAAACTTTTTTGACATTTTGGAAAAGAGAGACAAACTAGAAAAAGAAAATCAAGAATTAAAAACAAAACAAGCTTATAGTGCTTATGGAATCTCTAATACCACAAACTCTATTAAAACAGATTCTACAAGTGATTCTATAATGCAGACATTGCTAAAGGATTCCAAAGAGAATAAAACGCTTAAGGTTTAAATTACTATAAAATAGATAAAATGAATATTTCAGAACTGCTAAAGGAAAGGCAAAAGTGTATAGCAAAGGATTGCATAATTTATAAGGATAAATTATGGCAATAAACACAGAAAACACCAACCCAAACATTGCCCCACTCAATCACACATTATTTACCCTATCTAGTGATTTAATCGTTCCAGAGAGTTCAGCAAGCTTTTCAGATATGCTAGCCAAAGCAGGAAATGACGAGCCAAAAAGCCCATTTCCACTTTTGGGAGATAAAATCAATCCTAATGATTATCAAGAAAGCTTAAAGAATCTAGCAATAACGCAAATGAGGGAATTACAAAGAATCTAAAAACAAAATAGGATTAAAAACTTGCAAAGGATTGCAACTCTAAGAATATTAACATAAGGAGCAGCTATGCAAATACCTAGCTATTCTCTACTGACACCAACGAGTGATTACTCTATCTCTGCAGAAAGGAAAGCGCAAGTAGCAGAGAAAACTAAAAAGTCTCTTGAAGGAACAGTGTATGAGAGGGCTGAAGTTACTCTAAACCCCGATTCTTATGCTTATGCTAAAGCCTATTTGACTATTGATGATACAGAAATAGGGTATTTTAATCCCCTAAACTTCAAAGAAAGTGTAGAACAGCAAATGCAAGATAAGATAAACACCCCTAATCTACATTTTCTAAAAGAAAAGCAGAATCACTCTTTTGGAGGTTATGGGACTGATGCGTATGGCTTTATGGGAGAAGAGTTTTTAAAGGTTGCTAATTTACCAAGTGATTATAAGATTCATAAAAATGCTTTACAAGCAATCTATGATGTCTCTACTATTCCTGTCTTAAGAGACAATGAAGTTCATGCGATTTTTGAGAGCATTGATTTAATCGCTGGGATTTCCTATGCTTATAATGAGCTACAAAACTTAACTAATGGGACTTTTGATTCTAAAGAAGCTTATTCCGGAGAGGAAATTTTAGAGTTTTTAGGGGAGAGATTAGGAGGATTTGTTCAATATTTTGGAGGGAATCTTAATACTCCCCTAATGCAAGATTACACAAATGAAAAAGGAGAGTTTAAAAGAGAGGGCATTCTTTTAATGTATTCTTTCTTTGAAGATACTTTTACAAAAGCAGAATCCCCTTTTACACAACTTACAGAATATGGGAAATTTACAAGAGGAATGCCAAGCTCTTATAGCCCAAAAGAAGAAGACCTTATAAAAAAGCAAAAAACACCTGAAGAACTAAGAAAAGAAATGCTTGATAAATTAGGTGAAGTGTATTTAAAGATTTTAGAAAATGCTAAAGGAGTAGAAAATAAAGATAGTTTAGAATCTGTTAATGGTTTTATTAATGCAATGATTAAAGATAAAAGTTTTTATGGACCTAGACCTGATAATGTGCTTATAGTCGAGATTGAGAAATGATTTTAGACTAAACTTATCTAAAAAATCCCTCACTAGGAAACTCTAAATCTTTTATAATAGGTTTAGAGTTTTCTTTATCT
>NZ_JRPB02000029.1 GCF_000765695.2 Helicobacter sp. MIT 11-5569
TTTTTGCTCCTTAGAAATACATTTTTGCAATAAAATTACCCAAATTAAGCTTAAAGAAAGTCCTCATCTTGAAATTCATTACGCATAGATTGCACACTTTTGGGGTCATTGAGGTCAATAAAAAGACTTTTGCCCCTATCAAGCTGCGCAATTTTTGACATTTCTGCTTCATTCAATGCAAAATCAAAAACCGCAATGTTTTCTATCATTCTTTGCTTGTGTGTGGTTTTTGGAATCACCACCACCCCGCGTTGTATTAACCAACGTAAAATCACTTGTGTTACACTTTTGTGGTGTGTTTTAGCAATTTGCACAAGAATTGGATTATTTAAAACATCGCTACTTCCTTTGCCAAAACTAGCCCATGATTGTAAAATAACAGAATATTCTTTTGCGATTTTTTGTGATTCAAAACGGGCATAGAGCGGGTGGCATTCTACTTGATTGATTGCGGGTTTTATCGTGTTATTAAGACAAAAATCCACAAGTTTATCAGCATAGAAATTGCTCACACCAATAGCTTTGATTCTACCCTCTTTATAGAGTTTGCTCACGCTCTCCACGCACCACATAAGTATCATTATAGGGCATATGGATAAGATACAAATCTATATAATCAAGCCCGAGTTTTTGGAGCGAATTTTCAAAAGATTTAAGGATTTTTTCTTCGTTGATATGATTAATCCAAGCTTTGGTAGTGATAAACAATTCTTCACGCCTGATTCCACCATTTATTGCATTTTGAACCGCTGCTCCCACCGCTCTTTCGTTAAAATACACCTCAGCAGTATCAATATTACGATAACCCACGCTAATAGCATCTTCAACACATCTTTGGCATTCTTTTAAATCCTCAATCGTATATGTTCCATAGCCCAAAATTGGCATTTTAACGCCATTATTTAAAGTAATAAATTCCATTTTGCTCCTTTATAATTTAGTGAATGCTATTTTCCTAGCTTATCCCCAGAAGTAGCAAGAGATTCCCCGATTTTTCGCTCATTAAGCCATTTAATCGTGGCAGGGTCTCTGTGATTTAGCCCAACATTACCCGTTTCCAAAGTTGCAATTTGCTTTTTGTCTTCCAAATCAAGCTCAAAATCAAAAATTTTAAAATTTTCTACCATACGCTCTTTTTTGGCTGTTTTGGGTATCGCAATAATGTTGCGCTCAATGAGCCAACGCAAGATAATTTGCCCAATGCTTTTATTATGTTTTTTAGCAATTTGGCTCAAAACTTCATTGCTGAAAATATTATTTTTGCCTTGCGCAAAAGGGCTAAAAGCCTCATAGGCAATGTTGTATTCTTGCATAATCTTTTGCAAGGCAATTTCTTGACGAAATGGATTGCAGATAAATTGATTAATCGCAGGGATAATTTCATTATTCATACAAAAATCCACCAATCTATCGGGATAAAAATTGCTCACACCAATAGCGCGGATTCTCTTTTGTTTATAAAGCGCACTGATTGCGCACCATTGCGCATACAAATCGCCAATAGGCTGGTGAATCAAAAACAAATCCACATAATCCACTTTGAGTTTTTTGCAACTCTCATCAAAAGCAAATTTGGTGGCATCTTCTGTATTTTTCTTAAATAGCTTAGTTGTGATAAAAATTTCTTCTCTTTTTAGCCCACTTGCTGCAATTGCTGCACCGACAGCTTCTTCATTTGCATAAGCTTGTGCAGTATCAATAAGACGATAACCCACTTCAAGCGCATCTTCAACGACTCTTTGGCATTCTTTGAGGTCTTTGATATTTAATACACCAAGTCCAAGAATGGGAATCTTAACGCCATTATTTAAAGTAACAAATTGCATCGTTGCTCCTTGTGTGTTTGTTAATGTTTGCTGTGTGTTTTGCTCATTAGAATCACTGCATGCACCTAAGCCTAGCATGCCTAATCCTGCTAGGCTAACCAAACCTCCGACTTTTGCAGAGGTTGCCAAAAACTCCCTACGACTTGTAGATTCCATAGAATCAATAGAAGCTATAGAATCTACCGCACAATTTTGGTTAGAATCTTTTAGTTTCATTTATTATCCTTTTAGTGTTTTTTTGGATTGTCTTCAAACTCCAACATCTTAAGCACTTTTGCAGGATTCCCTCCAACGATTGCATTTGCTGGCACATCTTTAGTTACCACGCTTCCTGCAGCAATAACCGCATTATCGCCGATAGTTACACCCGGGCAAATGGTTACATTAATCCCAATCCACACGCGATTGCCTATTACGATAGGTTTGCAAAAGGTCGCTTGGCGGTTGTAGGGGTTGAAGTCGTGGTTGATTGTTGTGAGGCACACTTTGGGTGCGATAAACACATCATCGCCAATGGTGATTCCACCTCTATCCATAAATGTGCAAGCTTGATTCATAAAAAAGTTTTTGCCCACGCGAATATTTTTGCCAAAATCGACATAAAATGGCGGGATTATCCACGCACTAGAATCTAGCTTTTGTCCGATGATTTTGCTAAAAATTTTACGCACTTTTTTGGGGCTGTGGTTGCCACAATTTAGCTTATTTGTTAGCTTGATTGTTTTGGTAATCACTGCTATGATTTTGGCACATTCTGGGTCGTTCATATCGACAAGCTCACCTGCTAAATCGCGCGTGAATATATCGCGATTTGTCGTTTTTGTGGGTGTGCTTCTTTGTGAAAATGTATTTTTAAGTTTTGGTTGCATTGTTAC
>NZ_JRPB02000030.1 GCF_000765695.2 Helicobacter sp. MIT 11-5569
TAAATTCTCTCCACTCAAACTACCATCTAATCCTTCTCCTAAGATAGAATATCAAAGAGAACAATGGGAAGGGATAGGAGAAATAAAGAAGAGTAGTAAGGGAGAAAAGAAAAAATCTCAAATACATAGAAAAAGTGAGGTTGATTTAAGAGGAAAGAAAACACCTAATGGCGGGATTGTGGAATGGATTTCGCAGTTTGATAACACGAAAGAAGGCATGGGGGCAAAAGCGGGTAAAACGGCATGTAAGCTCACTTGTAATGAAATTTTGCAAAGAAGCGGCGTCAATTTATCTGAAATGCCAACATCTTACAGAGGAATAGTGTCTTATCAGACTTCCATAGAAAAAGATGTTATTTATGATCAAGACAATAATGAATACAAAAGAATTCCACATAATAATTTGAATACTAAAGAACAAGAGGCTTATTTGAATACTGATGCAGAAAAAGTGCGAGAAGGGTTAACTTATCTAGATTCTCAATTAGAACAAGGCTATCCTGTAGTTGTAGGGGTAGATCATAGCTATAAATATCAAGGAGGTTTCAACAATGATCTATCCACGGATCACTTTGTAGTGATTGTAGGCAGAGGTTATGATGAGAAAGGCTTGTTTTATAGATTCTATGAAGTTGGGACTAAAGAGAAATCAAGAGGAGCAGGTGATGAGAATAAATTGTATTTTAAAAACAATGTTTTAAGTGGTAAAACAGCGTATAAATCTGATAGGAATTATGTTGTAACGCAAATTAGAAAAAATCTTTCATATGGGTCCAAAAAGTGAAACAAATCAAATTATATTTATTAGTTTTGGGAATGCTAAATTTGGCTATGGGGGCAGATAATGTTGTGTGGAAAAGAGTAGATTGCACTTATAAAAATAATATAGAATCACTATTTGAGCATTGTAGCCCACTTGAGCAAGAGTTCATTGAGGAAGCAATGGAAGAATGTGGGGTGGAGAATTGGGAAAAGCTACAAAAATGGGTTAATTGTGGCGCACCACAATCCGCCATCATAAATAACTATGATATACCAAAAGCTTATAAGGTTTTCATAAAATCCAAAAACAGAGCAGTCTATTTTGAAGAATTGCCTATGCAAAGCATAAAGAAAGTAATAGATAATGATTTGTTTATTCATTATCAATGGAAGACTAGTAAGCATTTGCAAATAATCTTTGGCTATGATTTACACACACAATGTGATTATATTCACTTTTTTGATTTAGGTAATGGCAGTGTCAAAATTGTAAAGGGTGATATGCTCATGTGTGATAAATTGTATAGCCTATAAGAGATTATCCATTAAGGGCAATTATTGTTGTAATAAAAATTACAAATATTTAGGCAGAAGCTATGACGAGAAAGGATTATTTTATAGATTCTATGAGGTGGGGACTAAAGAGAAATCAAGAGGAGCAAATGATGAGAATAAATTATATTTTAAAAACAATGCTTTAAGCGGTAAAACAACATATGGGTCTAATAGGAATTATGTTGTAACGCAAATAAGAAAAAATAAAACCTACAAGGAGAGTGAATGAAAAAAATTTTAATTATGATTGCATTAGGTTTGCAATGTGCATTTTGTATTGACTTAGAAGAGATTGCAAATAGGAAGTTTTATGAAGTGGGTGAATGGGGGGAAGATAGCGTCCTCGCAAAAGCTTCAAATGTTAAAAGAGGAGATCTTGTTATGTATGTGTTTTTTACTCCTCATCTTATCTTTGAACCAAATTATTTAATCATTGATACAAAAGAGAATGTGTTAGTGGATGCTCATTTTGCTGATGGTGATAGCCATAGCAAAGTCAATATCAAGCAAGATGAGTTTTATCAAAGAGATGATATTCTTATTTGGGATTATATGGAATTTAAATGGAAAGACAAAATCTAATTAAAAATCATTTACCCTTACCGCTTGTCGTGCTTTGGTTAAGGAATAGACAATAACTATACCATGAATATACGTATATTTTATACATAGAGGATTACATAATGCGGTTAAAGATAGCTTTAAATGAAGAAGTAAGCTCCATTTAAATCATTTAGTTAAGGAGCTAAAATGAGTAAAACTTAAATTATTGCTAATGCTCTTTTGCAAATACACAAAAAAGCTTTTATAGAAAAAAAGAAAGCAATTGTGGTTGCAAGGACTTAAGGAGATTAAAGAAGATGAAGAATACCAAAAAGAGCAAAGAATCTTAGCAGAAGCTGGAGTAAGTGATAGCGTTAAGTGAGCCTATTAAATACGGTGGCTTTATTTTGTTGAACACGAGACTATTTCAAGGTTTATTATATTATTAACAACATTATGAATTCTAGGTTTAACTAGACTATTTCAACTAACTTCAACCCTAGTTGGGATAAGCACATCCCAACAGGGAAAATACTGCTTATTCTTATTATGTAGTTTGCATTGCAGGCTTTAATTGAACATCTAAAGAGATTTTAGGGCTTAAAATCACAGACATATCAGCCCCAAAGTTAATGGTATTCCCATATTCTAATTTTCCATAATCAAAGTTTCTATC
>NZ_JRPB02000031.1 GCF_000765695.2 Helicobacter sp. MIT 11-5569
ATTCCAAAGGACACCCAATGAATCTTAATTCCTACCTCACCCTAACAATAAATCCCACCTCTTCTCCTTCTGTCTCCTTTAAAATCACAAAAGCCATCATCAAAGAATCTCTTGAAGAACTCTTTAGTATAGAATGTGAAGGATATATAGAAGGTTTAAGTGAAGACTTATTCTCTCTTAATTCTCCCCCTAATCCTTCTTTAGATTCTAATCCCTCTAATGCCAACTCTTCTTCTAGTCATTCTAAAACTCCAAATTTCCATCCTAAAGTTTTAATTGATACGCTTGCAACACTTGATATTAACAATCCCTATGAAAATAAAACTCTAAACTTTGATACTAATGCAACTAAAACCTATCAAGGCATTATTTCTTATGTGAATTATTTAGGAATCCATAAAGAAAGCCTTGAGAATCTTGCAGATATTAATTCTAAGATTAAAACATTAAAATACAAACACTTCTTCTCTTTTAAACTAGAATCTATCTTAAAGAGACTTTCTTTAAACAAAGCTAATAGAATCTATACGCATACTACTATCTTAGAAGCCATTAAAGAAACTTTACATTTTTATCAAGGCTTACTCCATAAAGAAATAGATTTTTCTAATATCCATCTTGAATTTGAAAATCAGGAGCTTATTTCTCAATACAATGAAAGTGATTTAGATTTTATCACAAGATTAGCGCATAACAATGGAATCTTTTTTTATGAAGATGCAAGTAAAATTTATTTTTGCGACCATTATGCAAAAAGCAATCCTAAGACTATCAAATATAACCCTAATATTAATAATGCTTTAAATGAACCTTGTATCACTCAAATCTATAAAGAGCAGTCTTTAAGGACAAATTCTTTTACCCATTCTAGCACTAATGCTAAGACTCCTTTAAATCTTTTATCTCTAAATTCCAATCAAGTTCCTTATGAAGAGAATCTGAATAATAAAGCCTCTTATAATGCACACACTTATGAGAGTGAATATTCCTTTTCCCAAAGTATTGATTTAAAAACACTTCCTGCTCTTAAAGAAAAGAGAACTTTAACTTTAAATGAAAGCTTACAAGCTAAAAGCAATATCTATCATTTAAGTTTAGAGGATTTTATAGCAATAGACTACCATACCTTTACCCATTCTAATTCTTCAAAGAACTCTGAAGATTTACTCAAAGACTTTGTGATTGTTGCAAGCACTCAAACCCTAATTGATGATGCGATTCTTGTGAATTCTATCCATGCAAATGATAATACTCCCTTAAAAGATTTAGCTTTAAGTAAATCGTATTCTAATACTCTAACACTCTTACCTAGTCATATTATCTTCACTCCTCCTTTAAAGCAAAAACCTAAAGCTCCAAATAGCACGCAAGGAATTGTCATAGGAGAAAGCTCTGATATAGAAAACCAAAGCAATACAATTTATACTGATGATTATGGAAGAGTAAAGGTTAGAATGAATCTTTATGCTAATCAAGAAGAATTAGACGATAAGGAGAAAACCTATCATCATACTCCTTTTTTAAGAGTAGCCACATCTGTAGCAAATAGCCATTCAGGATTCTATCATACTCCAAGAATTGGAGATGAAGTGATTATTTCTTTTTTAGATGATGATATTGATAAACCTTATGTGAGTGGAAGTTTATATAATAGCACTTCTAGTATGCCTCAATATAATTATCCAAGATATAAAAGAGAAATTGCTTCAAATACTCTAAACTCTTTAAGCCAAACACCAAAAATGATTAATAAAGGTTTAGAAGAACTTAAACTTCAAGAAGACACAGATTATGTATTAAGTCCTATCAATCATCACTATCTTACTTTAGCAAATTCTACAATAGGAGTAGAGAATACACAAGCAAAAGCAAGGAATGAAATTACTTTAAAAAATGATAAGGATAAAGAAGAGATTTATATCCTAGCACAAAAAGACTATAAGACAGAAATAGGTAATGATTATGAAGAAACAATAAAGATGAATAAAACTTCAGAAGTAGGAGCATTATATACAGAGTTTATCACACTAGGACATATGCAAAATATTGCAGGATTTAAAAATGTCAATGTTAAAGAAGATTATTTAGAAAACACTTTACTCTCTAAAGAAACAAATGTAAAACTTAATAATACTTTGAATGTGGGAGT
>NZ_JRPB02000003.1 GCF_000765695.2 Helicobacter sp. MIT 11-5569
GATAGAAACTTTGATTATGGAAAATTAGAATATGGGAATACCATTAACTTTGGGGCTGATATGTCTGTGATTTTAAGCCCTAAAATCTCTTTAGATGTTGCATTAGAGCAAAGATACCAAACAAGCTCTAAATTTGAAGGTAGGAAAACTTCAAATTCTTATTCTATTCCTACATTTTCTCTAGGTGCAACTTATAGTTTAAACTCTAATACTGCACTTTCTGTTTCTGGAACTGCTGGTGGAAGCTCATCTGCTCCTGATAGTGTTTTTACAGTAAGTTTGTGGAAGAAGTTTTAATGGAAATAAAAAGCAATATTAAGGTATCGCAGTTAAGTCCAAGAGAGATAAATTCCGCTTATCACACAATCAATTCTCCTAAAAACTCTTTTGATACTTTATTATCAGCACAAACAGAAAAACTAGAAATGAGCAATTTTTCAAATCCTAATGCTTTAGCAAGTATCGCCACTTCTAAAATGTATGATTTTCAAACATTGCTAACACCCAACACAAGCAAAACAACATTTTTAGGATATAGCGTAGATGAAAATGGCTTTATGGGAGAGGACTTTAACAAAGCTGCTAATTTACCCAGTGATTTTAAAATCCATAAAGAAACCTTAGAAAAAATGCACAAAACCTATGTAATGCCAAATACAATGCCTATGCCAAGCGAAGAGAGCAGAAAATTTATATTGAAAAATGGCGTCTATTATGCAGATGTTATGCCACTTGCAAATGGGCAAAGCCATTTTAATAAGCTTGATATTGCAAGTGTTTTTAAATGGGCTTATGAGCAATTAGAGCCTTTGGCTAAGGATTTCACAAAAGATTCATACGCCATAAAAGAATTAAACACATATTTTCCAGCAGGAATTGCTTATGATAGTCATAACAACGCAAAAGGCGAAGTGCATTTAAAAAAAGTCTATAACAATCAAGAAGAATTAGAATCTGCCTTAAAACAAAATCAATCTTTATCAGCATTTGCGCTAGATAATGGAGCTAAAAGCTTATTTTGCTCCCTTGATACAAGCAGCCCTATAAGTCAAAATGATTTTTATATGTGCGATAAAACTTATGGAATCGCAAAATATATTAATGATGATGAAATTTCAAAAGAAGGATTATTAGTCGCTTTTATGGCGCAACAAGGAGCAGTTTTCAAAGCACAATCCCCTGAAACGATAAAAAGCGAATACCAAAAGAGCTGGGAAAAGTTTGAACAATTCTATTATGGCGGAGATAGTATAAAAAACTACAATTCCATAAAAGAAAATATCTTAAGTATTGATGATTTTATGCAATCTAGCCTTGAATGCAATATGTGGCTTTATTACTATTTTTCAAAAGGCAACAAAGAGCCGCATTTGCTGCCTGAAACAATCAATTCTCAAGGATATTTAGATTGGAGATTCCAAACTCCAAAACAAGAACAATACCACCAAGCATTAAATGATAAAACTTTTATGGAATATATCAACAAAACACTTAAAGCTATTGTGCAATTAAAATAATAAAGTAGCAAGAGGACCTTACGCCACACCTAATTACCCGCAAAAATTAACTTTATATTAGCTATTAGGACATAGAAGAAAGAGTGAAGAATTTTGAAAATGCTAGAAGAGCAGATTTCTATCATCAAAGAACCTTATGCAATCCAAAGAGGTTCTTATATGGGAGAGACTGAAAGCGAGGCACATTTTCACTTAGGGTTTTTAGAAGCAAAGGCTGCATTTTGGAGTAGGGTAAGCTCTTCTTTTGTGAAGCCAGCTTGAAGTCTAGCTTGTGTGTTAAGCCGCGCATTTGCTTTAGGAAAAGAAAAATTATAATGTTTTAGAATCTCTACATAAGTTCTAGGGCGCGCATTTTGTGGAATCTTTTCTCTATCGCATATAGCATTAAACCAAATATTTCCTTTAGTAACATGGCTAATTTCGTCATTTAAAATCATTTCTAAAACACTTAAAAGCTCATCTTTGATTCTGTGTGTGCTATTGCTGACTTTAGCGCATAAAAAAGGATTCACATCTAAACCAACAGCTTCCATTCCGCGAGGAATTAGCGCGATTCTATCTAGTAGAGTATTGCAATTGCGCATAGAATCAAAAAGTAAAGTATGCACGCCAAAATCTCCATATTTAAAGCCAATGCTATGTAAAAGGTTTTCTAAGGCTAAAAAATGTTTCACTTCTTCTTGCGCGACTTCTAACCAATCATAATAATAGTGTTTTGGCAGCCCTCTAAAGCGATACGCGCAATCTAAGGCTAAATCAATGGCGGAAAATTCAATATGAGCAATAGAATGCAGTAAATGGGCTGCATTCAAATCTGTTTTTAGATATTTACCTTGAGGGACTTTTTTAGGAGGGACGATTTGGCAAAAGTGTGCAAATGTCGGAGTTCCCAAAGGTAGAATCGTAGAATTTTCTAGGGTGAAATGTTGGAAATTCTTCCAAATTTCTTGCACTCTTTGGCATTTCTCTTGCGCACTTTTTGCATTTAGTGCAGAGAATATTGCTTCAAATAATGCTTTAGATTCCATATTATCCCTTTTGTATTGTATGTGGTATTGTAGTTTAATCTGTGTTAAAAAGCAAAAACTATTATGCAATTATGTTACTAAAAGAAACATAATGTTGATTATTGCAAAGAAATGAAAATGTATGTTAAAGTGGAATCGTAGGAAATTTTTGGGTTATTTTTACACAATTTTATTAGGATTTGTAAAAAATCCTGATTGAATTTGTGTAAAAAAGAGATTTTTTAGAAGGGATTCTTTAGAATTTTAGAGTAATAAATCAATTTAGGAGGCAGTATGCTTGAGATTAGATGGCATAGCCGCGCAGGGCAAGGCGCAGTAACCGGTGCAAAAGGTTTAGCAGATGTGATTGCAGGCACAGGCAAAGAAGTGCAAGCGTTTGCATTTTATGGTTCAGCAAAAAGAGGTGCGGCAATGACTGCATATAATAGAATTGATGATAATCCTATTTTAAACCACGAAAAGTTTATGAATCCGGATTATATTTTAGTGATTGACCCGGGTTTGGTTTATATTACAGATATTTGCGCAAACGCAAAAGAAACAACAAAATATATCATTACAACGCATTTAAGCAAAGAAGAGTTTTTGGCAAGTAAGCCTGAACTTAAAGATAAAGAAGTTTATATTTTAGATTGTATTGGACTTTCTTTAGAAGCATTTGGAAAATCGATTCCTAATGCACCAATGCTTGGGGCGTTTTTGAAAATTTCTGGTGCGCTTGAATTAGACTTTTTCTTGGAATCTTTTAAGAAAGTGCTGGGCAAAAAACTTCCACAAAAAGTTATTGATGCAAATATGGAAGTTATCAAAAAAGCTTATAATGCAGTAAAATAAAGGAGCTATGATGGAATATAAAGGTTGGAATGAGTTTGAAGCAGGGTCTGTGCTATTTCCTTTTGATAAAAGCGGAAATGCAATGGTGGAACAGCACGCAGATTCTAGGCAATACCGCGAAGATAGCTCTTATACAGCAAGCGTTGCGCATTGGCGTGTAGAAAAGCCTGTGTATAATACAGAGCATTGCATTAATTGTTATTTTTGTTGGGTATATTGTCCAGATTCTTCGATTCTTGTTAGAGATGAGAAGATGAGCGGTGTGGATTATGTGCATTGTAAAGGCTGTGGTGTGTGCGTAGATGTCTGTCCAACAAACCCAAAATCTTTGCTAATGTTTAATGATTATGAAACAAATGAAGCGGCTCTTGCAAAATGGCCTGCAAAAGAAAGTAAGAAAAAGGATTAGCAATGGCAGAAGTTTATGAATTACAAGAAGTAGAAGTTTGGGATGGGAATATGGCGGCAAGCCACGCAATGCGTCAAGCACAAATTGATGTTGTTTCTGCTTATCCTATCACACCATCAACGCCGATTGTGCAAAATTATGCAACTTTTCTTTCTAATGGCTATATTGATGGAGAATTTGTAATGGTGGAATCCGAACACGCAGCAATGAGTGGCTGTGTGGGTGCAGCAGCAGCTGGTGGGCGCGTAGCGACTGCGACAAGCTCACAAGGATTCGCTTTAATGGTCGAAGTGCTTTATCAAGCTTCTGGTATGCGTTTGCCGATTGTTTTGAATGTCGTTAATCGCGCACTTGCAAGTCCATTAAATGTAAATGGAGACCATTCTGATATGTATTTAGGACGTGATGCAGGTTGGATAAATCTCTGCACCTATAATCCACAAGAAGCATATGATTTTAACTTAATGGCATTTAAAATTGCAGAAGATTATGATGTAAGATTGCCTGTAATGGTGCATCAAGATGGATTTATTTGTTCCCATACAGCACAAAGCGTGCGCCCATTAAGCGATGCAGAAGCCTATAAATTTATTGGGGATTATAAGCCAAAAAATGCAATGCTAGACTTTGAGCGTCCTGCAACTTATGGTTCGCAAACTGAAGAAGATTGGCATTTTGAGCATAAAGCGCAGTTGCATAATGCAATTATGTGTTCTATGCCTGTGATTGAAAGAACTTTCAAAGAGTTTGAGAAATTAACTGGGCGCAAGTATAATGTTGTTGAAAAATACGATATGGAAGATGCAGAAGTAGCGATTGTCGCACTTGGGACAACTGTGGAATCTGCACGCGTTGCTGTTAAAGAAGCAAGAAAAAATGGAATCAAAGCAGGCGTTATGAGTATTCGCGTATTGCGTCCTTTCCCTTATAAAGAGTTTTGTGAAGCATTAAAAGGTGTGAAAGCTGTTGCATTCTTAGATAGAAGTTTGCCAGCTGGTGCAATGGGAATGCTCTTCAATGAAGGTGTTGCAGCTCTTTATGGCGGCTCTAATAAGCCCGTTGCTAGCAATTATATTTATGGGCTTGGTGGAAGAGATTTGACACAAAATCATTTACAAGGGATTCTTAAAGAATTGCAAGAGAATGCAAAAGCAGGAAAACTAACACACCCAGCACAACAATTTATTGGACTTAGAGGTCCAAAACTCGGATTTAATTAAGGAGTGCTAAATGAGTGAAATTAAAAATTTAAAACAATATTCAAGAGCAAGTGAGCGTTTTGAGGGAGCACACCTTTTATGTCCGGGTTGTGCGCATGGTATGATTGTGCGTGAGGTATTAAACGCGACTGATCATCCTTTGTTGGTAGCGACTTCCACAGGTTGTTTAGAGGTTAGCACCGCAGTATATCCTTACACTTCTTGGGATGTGCCTTGGATTCATATTGGGTTTGAAAATAGTTCAACTGCAATTGCAGGTGCAGAAGCAATGTATAAAGCATTGAAGCGCAAAAATAGACTCTATAGCGAAAAAGAGCCAAAATTTGTAGCATTTGGTGGAGACGGCTCTACTTATGATATTGGATTCCAATTCATTAGTGGTTGTTTTGAGCGCGGACATGATTTTACTTATGTGTGCTTAGATAATGAGGTGTATGCAAATACAGGTGGGCAAAGAAGTGGTTCTACTCCTTTGGGTGCTTCTACGACAACAACTCCAGCTGGGCGTGTAAGCTATGGTAAAAAAGATAGAAAGAAAGATTTATTGTTTATTATGGCAGCTCATGGTGCGCCTTATGTAGCGCAAGTTGCTCCTAATAAATGGAAAGATATGAGCAAAAAAATCAAAACTGCGATTGAAACAGAAGGTCCTACATTTATTAATGCTATGAGTGCTTGCACCACAGAGTGGAGATTCCCAGCAAATCAAACCGTGGAAATGAGCGATTTAGCAGTGGATTCTTTAGTATTCCCACTTTTTGAAATTATCAATGGTAGAGAGCTAAGAATCACTTATCGCCCTAAAAATGTAGTTCCTGTAAGAGATTATTTAGGAGCTCAAGCTAGATTTAAGCATTTATTTAAGCCAGAAAATGAGTATTTAATTGCTGAATGGCAAAAACGCGTTGATGAATATTGGGAATATTTACAAAGACGCGAAGAAGCTAAGGTTTAAGATAAAAATAAATTGAAAATAAATCCTAAAGTTTTAGTAGCTTTAGGGTTTTATATTTAGTTTGGTTAGTTTTGGATATTTTTAAAGCTAGTGCCAAAATTGCTTAAAGAATTGTTAAAAAGTTTTATTTGCGTAATGACTTATTTTTAATGCAATAGTCGAATTTTTTGTGTTGCGCAAAAGCACACTAAAGGTATTTATGCCTCTAGCTGAAAACTTCTTGTTTTGTTGAGTTGATTTATTGTATAAAGATTGTAAAGACTTTCTACGATTTGTTCTTGTTTTTGTCCTGCAATATGCACAACAAAGCCTAGAAATTTACCATTTTCACTCATAAGTCTGCGAATCATCTCTGCGCCAATATCTTGCAAACTTACAATATCATCGCCTTGTTTGATTCCATATTCACTAAAGTCTATTTTCTTAAGTTCATCATCACTCATATTTTTTGTACTTAAATCCTCATTTGCTCTAACACCTTTTTTGGTTATTAGCAATTCTCCTGTATCATTATAAAGCCCATCAATAAGAATCTCACGCCCAGAATCAAAACGAAGCAGAATCTTGCCATTATTTTCTAGTCGCATAGAAGTAACTGCGTCTGTATCTTTCATTGCTGCAATAGCTTCTTTAGCTACTTTTGGGTCATCTAATGCGCCTTTGATTCTCTCTAGTCTCTCTTCGCTAAACTCAATGCCTGTAATATCATAAAACTGCTGCTTGATAGCACGCATTGCACCAGATTCCGCTAGTGTGTCAATCTTGCTCTTTAGCTCCTCATCTACATATTCATTTTCTAGCAATTCTTGCTTGTTTTCATCAAAGTTTGCTTTGTAGTGGTAATAGTTATCATAAAGAAAGTCAAAAGATTCTTTGTATCTCTCATCATAGCTTGAGCGTGTGTTTGGGTGGAGGCGATTCCATTTTTCCTCAAACTCGCGGATATTTCCTTCATAAAAGGACGAAGGTCGTGAACCATTATCTAGTCTATCTACGATGTTAAACTCCTCTAGCACTTCCACACCTGCTAGATTTGTCTTTTTGTAAGCGAAGTTGGTGATAAAATCCCCACTTGCAAAGAGTGCTTCATTGACTTCTTTATCCTTAAAGTTTATCCAGCCCTCTTTGTCTGCGTAGGCTTCAAACATTGCATAAATATCTTTTTGGTCTATTTTTTTGTAATGTTGCTCAGGTGGAAACAAACTCATCTCGCTACCCCTAAAAGCGCGAATATCTGTGTAAGGGTCTAGTTTCATTTCCTCTGGAATCTTTTGGAAATGAAAGTTTGCGCGGTATTGTTTAATCTCTGATAAAGTTAGTCCATTATAAGCCAAAGTGTTATCATAGCCTTTGATGAAATCATACAAATCTATTCCGCTTATCACATCACTAAGTTTTGCGATTCTAACCTCCGCCATCTCCTTTATCCACACGGATTTTAAGCTTAGAGAAAAGCTCATCTTCGTGGTTTAAAAACCCATCACCATTGCTATCAAAGTTAAAAAGATTCCCGAGTTTGCCCACTTCTCCAAGCCCTAAAGAATCATTATCATCAAGCATATCCAAAAAAATCTCCCCATCCCCAATAGCAGTTTTTAGTTTAGTTGATTCGCCTAATGCGTTGATTTGGATAGGATTTTGATAAGGCATTCCATTGTTGCTTTGGGATTTAGCAAAGCGATATTGATTTTGTGTGCCATACAATACATTAAAAGTATATTGTCGCCCACTATTTGCAAACCACGCATTCTGCCCTTGAAGTGTTGTCAAATTACTTGTGCGCTGTGTGCCATAAGAGTTTGCTAAAGAATTTTTCAAAAAATTAGTTGCTACTTTGTTAGCACTCTCCCTTACATATGCTTCCCTATCAGTTATTTGTATTTTTCCATTTTCTGATTGCTTAATATATTTGCCACTAAATTGACTTCGATTAGAGAGTAAAGTTAAATCAGCCATTTTTAAAGCCCTATGCTAGTGTTCCTAATATCTACAACATAAATTACCCCATTATCGTCAATATATACATCAAAATTATCAAGGCTTAAGTAAGATTCTTGTTCCATAATTGTTGCATTGATATTATCCACTAGCTCTGTATCTAACCCAAAGACATTTTGTATAGCTTGTTCCATAATTTTTGCCTTTGCATTATAATTATTCATCAATTCAAACATATAAATACCCGGTTGATAAAAAAATTCTCTAATTGGGACGCAAGTTTTTGTAGCACCCGTCAATCCGGTAAAAATATTATTCAAATCCTTGCCGACTAAATCAGTCTCTCTTGTAAAGGTTTTGGATTTTTGCTCTTCATCAGTAGCAGTTTTCCAACCTATTGTATATAAATTTGCTTGTTGGAATGCTTGAATATATACCCACTCATTGAGCGGATAAGGTTTTGTAGTATAGACCCTATCTACTGAATAATCTGTTAAAGCTGAAGTGATTTGCAATGTGCCATCAGCATTAATCACAGCATGAAAATAGTCTGTCCTAATTGGTCCATTTCCACTATAATTACGAGAAAATATGATTGCATTTGCGAAATCTTTATAAGAAGTTGCATAAATCCACATTCCTACACTATTTGTTGCCACTCTTGGACCGCCTGTATTATCGGCTTTAAAAGTTCCATTATAGGCATTCTCTATCGCTTTCCATTCTTCCGTGCCAACCTTTGGCTCAACCCATTCCACAGGCGCATTTTCTGTCCCTTTTACATCAAAACAGAACGCTTGTTTATCTTTTTTGGCAGCAAGATAATACAAAACTTGCGAACCGCTAGAATCTGTAACCTCTACTAAAATGTCTGTATCTGGATTAAAAGTAAAATTATCTACAGGCAAAATTGTCCGCATTTGAATTTTATTTTTATCTGCAACAGCTTTTTTGCTATCTTTTACTTTTTGTAACATTTCTTGGAGCTTTTTACCCTCTAAAGTTTTACCAATTTTTGCATTTTTGGGTAGATTTACCTCACCTGCACCACACAAACCAAATTCAAAAACAGCGCACAAAAACGCTATAAAAAAAAGCCTTTCTAAGCATTCTTTCCTCCTTAAAATTCTTTGATTATAGCATTAAATCGGCATTTTGAAGAAAAATTTAAGATTAGTAAAAGATTCTATATAAGGAATCCTTTTAAAAGTTAAACTTAATAGGATTTCACAAATTGAAAATTTTTTGTGTTTTTTAAGTATTCTACGCATTATCTAGTCGTTTTATCAGCGATTGCGCATTTAAGTGATTCCATTGCTCTCCACTTTCCATATCCTTTAAAGAATAAGTTTGCTTCTCTTTCTCCTCGCTTCCAAGCACAATTACATATTTATATCCTTTCGCATTTGCATAGGCAAAAGATTTTTTAGGTTTGACAATCTCGGGATAAACTTCAATCTTTAGCCCCAAACTGCGCAGATTTTGTGCAGCAGTGTAGCCATATTCTAAGGAATCTAACGCAATTAATAGTGCATTTGCGACATTTGTATCACTTTTGATTAAATGTAATTCTTCTAATCCTGCTAGCAATCTATCTAATCCAATGCTTGCTCCAACGCCGCTCATAGAATCTTTGGAGAAGTTTTGTGTGAGATTATCATAGCGTCCGCCAGAACAAACAGAGCCTAAAGAGGGGAGGTTATTGAGTGTAGTTTCATAAACGATTCCTGTATAATAGCCAAGCCCACGTGCAATGGAGAGATTGATTTTATAAAATTGCGCTGGAATTAATGGTTCTAAAATTTTGCAAAGTGCGCTTAGCTCATCAATCCCATTTTTAAGCGTGGTATTTAGCTCTCTAAAAGATTCTAATTCTTTTAACAATTCCAATGCGCTGCTATTTTGCTCTTTGGCGATAAAATTTAAAAGCATATTGATAGAATCCAAACTTAGCGGAGTTTTTTCTTGCAATTCTTGTAAAACACTTTTTTTTCCGATTTTGTCAATTTTGTCAATAATTCTTAGCGTTTCTACTGTGTGTGCTTCTGCATTAAGAGATTCCATTAATCCATTAAAAATTTTCCTGTTGTTAATATGGATTGTAAAGTCTCTAAGTCCCAAATCATAAAGTGTTTGGTAGATGACTTGTAAAATCTCGACATCTGCTCCAATGCTATTTGTGCCAATAAAATCAAAATCGCATTGAGTAAATTCCCTATAACGCCCTTTTTGAGCGCGTTCCCCTCGAAATACATTACCAATACAATAACGTTTAAAAGGAAGCCCAACTTCATTTTTGTATTGCGCAATAAAGCGCGCTAAAGGCACGGTTAAATCAAAGCGCAAGGCAACTTCACGCCCGCCATGGTCTAAGAAATGATACATTTCTTTTTGGATTTCATCACTTCCTTGTTTTTTAAGAATTTCAGCATATTCTAAATGCGGAGTTTCAATAGGAGAGAATCCAAATTTTTCAAAAGAAGTTACAATGCTTTTTAACATCGTTGATTTAGCATACGCTTCCCTTGGGAGTCTGTCTTTAAAACCACTTAAAGTGCGAGGTGTAATCATTAGATTGCTCCATTTTATTTTCAAGAAATAAGAATGAAAATTTTAACAAAAATATTCTAAAGATTTGTAGAATTTATGCTTAAATTTAGTATTTATAAGGTAGAATCACAACTTTTATATTTACTTTATTAAAAGGCAAAGACAATGAAAAAAGGAATCCACCCAGAATATGTCCCTTGCAAAGTAACTTGCGTAACAAGTGGAAAACAAATTGAAATTATGAGCACAAAACCTGAATTAAGAATTGATATTTCTTCATTTTGCCACCCGTTTTATACAGGTTCTGATAAAGTTGTAGATACAGCAGGACGGGTTGAAAAATTCAAGCAAAGATATAAGCTTAAATAGTTTTCTAAAAATCTTGTAAATGAGCTTGTATGGTTACTTTTTTACCCACTCCAATTGGTAACCTGCAAGATATTACCCTTCATACTTTAGAAGTTTTAAAGCAATGTGATGTGCTTTTGTGTGAAGACACAAGAGTTAGCAAAAAACTTGTTTCACTTCTAATAGAGCGCAATCTCTTGTCTGCTAAGGATTATCAGTATTTTGCTTTTCACACACATAATCAAGAGACATTTTTAAACCAAGTTTCCTTAGAGTTTTTCAATCAAAGAATCGGTTTTTTAAGTGATGCGGGAATGCCTTGCATTAGCGACCCCGGCGTAGAGCTTGTGCGCTTTTTGCAGCTACATAATCTTCCTTTTGAAGTTTTAGGGGGGATTAGTGCTGTTACGCTAATGGTGGCATTTAGCGGAATCGTAGAAAAAGAATTTAGCTTTTTGGGATTTCCTCCGCATAAAATAAAAGAAAAAATGGAGTATTTTTCTTCTGCATTTAAAAGCCTTTATCCTATTATTTTTTATGAATCTCCGTATCGTTTGATTGAGAGCTTAGAAATAATGGAGCAAATTGATAAAAATAGGGAAGTGTTTTTAGCAAAAGAGCTAACAAAAAAGTATCAACAGAGCTTTAAGGGAAGTTTGGAATCTGTTTTAAAGAGGCTAAAAGATTCCAATAGTGCAACTTTGTTTAAAGGAGAATGGGCAATGGTCGTAGATAAGGCAAAGAATAGTGAGAGTTACACATTGAGTGAAGAAGCATTATTGGCATTAGAGATTCCGCCAAAGATTAAAGCAAAGATTCTAGTGAAGATGAAAGGCGGAAATGCGAGTGATTATTACCAAAGCTTGATAAAATAGGAAAAAATTTTAAGAAAAAATAGGATAGAATCAGTGGTTGTTTATGGCAAGCGTATTGCAGAATATATACTGTTAAGACATAGCGACAAGATTACACAAATCTATTTGGCAAAAGAAATTGACAAAAAGCAATTTAATGCCTTTGTAAAGCTTAATATTCCTTTGTTTCGTGTGGATTCCAAAAAAGCACAAGCAATGGCGAAAGGTGGTAATCATCAAGGTTATTTATTAGAAATTCCCTCTATTGTTCCTTTGGAATTTAGCACATTAAAGGCAATGGAGTTTGTTCTTGTGCTTTGTGGGATTAGTGATGTTGGTAATATTGGTGCGCTTTTTCGTAGCGCGTATGTGTTAGGTGTTGATGGAATCGTGATTTGCGGAATGAAGGAATTAAAACAAGAAGGAGCATTGCGAGCAAGTGCTGGAGCAATGCTAGATATGCCTTTTGCACTTGTATATAATGCCTTAGATGTTGCCAATGAGTTAAAATTCGCTGGGTTTAAACTTTATGGAACAGACTTGGAATGCAAGGATTCTGCGGTAATTACAAAAGGTAAAAAAGCATTATTTTTAGGTAGTGAAGGTGGAGGTTTGAGTTCAAAAATTTTAAAGAAAATGGATGCAAATTTAACGATTTCACAAAAAAGAGATTTTGATTCTTTAAATGTTAGCACGGCAGGTGCAATTTTGATAGATAGGATGATAAATGGAAGATTTTGAAAAATTACGAAATATAGGTGCAAGAGAAATTTCAAAACATACGCATATTGCGTTAAATAAGATTCAATATATTTTAGACCGCAATTATAAAGAACTAAAAGATAATGCAACAACGCATGGATTATTGCAGATATTAGAGAGAGAATATCATATTAGCCTAAAGCAATGGGAAGATGAATATAAAGAATTTTGGAAGAGTTATGATAGTGAAGATGAAGAAATTGGACCTTTGGTGAATTTTAAAGTTACGCATGAAGTTATCAAGCCAAATTCTAAAACAGGTATGATTTTAAGTGTTTTTCTTGTAGTGTTTTTAAGTGTGGGATTTTTTACCTATAGAAATTTTACTATGGTAGAAGATTCTGAAGAAGTAGCAGAATCACAAAAAACAGAATCTCAAGTGCAAGAAGAAAAGTTAAAAGATTCTGAAAATGAAACTTTAAACGAAGATGATTTGAGTAACCTTGGTAAAGAGAATAACGCTACAAATGTTACAGCGGTTTTAGAAACAACAAATAGTTTAGATGCATCTGCCTCTACTCCTATTAATGTTTTGCCAAAAGATTCCAATGAAGAAACTTTAAATGTGGAGGTAAAAAAAGTTTCTATTGTGCCTTTGAGCAATGTGTGGGTTGGGATTGTATATTTAGATAGCAGAAAGAGAGCTTCTTTTATGACAGAAAATGCTTTTGATGTGGATTTAGGGCGACCACAGACTATTGTTACGGGGCATGGAATGTTAGAGGTTGATGTTTCAGGGGAGAAATCTGCGTTTAATTCTGCCAATAAAATGTTCTTTGTCGTAGATAAAGAAGGAAATTTTACACAAGTTACACAAGGGCAGTATGATGTAGCGACTAGAGGATTAGGGTGGTAGATATGAAAAAGAGTGTTGTTGCTATAATCTTTGGAATCGTAATTGTATTTTTAGATTCTACATTTGCACAAACTCCTGTTTTGCAAAATCCCATAGATTATAAGGTAATGCAGCTTTTAGGGGTAGATGATTATAAAATTAATCAAAAGTTTATTCAGCGTCTTTTTAGTAATCAAGGTTATTTTTTAGATGATAAAGGGCAACCTGATTTGTATAAAATTTCTAAGACGTTGAAGCAAAATGGGCTTTTGAAACTCACTTTTAAGCAACCAATGGAATTAGAGATAGCCTTTGTGGTGCATGATAATCCTCAAGCTTTTGTTAGCGCGCTTTATGATGTATTAGATGCAATGGGGTATTATTATTTTTTGGTGAAACAAAGCTTATTAGATGAAAAGCAGTTTAAATTTGTGCTTTCTATGAATACAGAATATGCCATAGACCCTATGCTTTTGCAAGAAAGATTAAGGGGATATGGTTATATTGTTCAGAGTATTGAGCGGACAAATCTTTCACAATGGAACTATGATGTCGCTCTTTCAAGCTTCAAATATCCAAAGGCGACTTTATTAGAGTTAAATAAACAACACCATAAAGCAAGTCTCAAAGGGGAATATTGGTATAGCATTGAATCTGGAAAGCAACTTGATGTTAAATCCAGCAACAATATTACTTGGTATCCTAAAATTGTATTTTATGATAGGGAGTTAAATGTCTTAGAAATTGTAGGCAGCCAAAAATTAATGCGCACAATTAAAAAAGAGATTCCAAAAAATACACGATTTGTGAAGATTACAGATACTTATTTACCAATTACTATCAAAAATGGTTTAGATGTTGTGTTACAATAATTTTAAAGAAGGATAAGAAATGTTTGATGAGATTGAGTTTGAACGCATAAAACGTTTGCCAAAATATGTCTTTGCTGCTATTAACGAAATCAAGCTAAAAATGCGCCAAGAAGGCGAAGATGTGATTGATTTTAGTATGGGAAATCCTGATGGCGCAACACCTAATCATATTATTGATAAACTCTGTGAAGCAGCGCAAAAACCCAAAAATCATGGCTATTCTGCAAGTAAAGGAATCTATAAATTGCGTCTCGCATTTAGTGATACTTACAAGCGCAAATATGGCATATCGCTTAATCCAGATACGCAAGTTTGTGTCTCAATGGGTTCTAAAGAAGGCTATGTGCATTTAATTCAAGCAATTACAAATCCGGGCGATACCGCAATCGTTGCAGAACCTGCTTATCCGATTCATTATTATGCGTTTATGTTAGCAGGAGCAAATGTTGCAACTTTTGGGCTAAAATGGAATGAACATTATGAATTAGACGAAGAAGCTTATTTTCAATCTTTGCAAAAAGCTCTTAAAAACACAATGCCTAAACCAAAATTTGTTGTAACAAATTTTCCGCACAATCCTACAACAGTCGTGGTTTATAAAAGATTCTATGAAAGACTTGTTGCGCTTGCTAAAGAGGAGAGATTCTATATTATCAATGATATTGCTTATGCAGATTTGAGTTTTGGGGGCTATGTCGCGCCTTCTATTTTTGAAGTTGAAGGTGCATTAGATGTCGCAGTGGAATCCTACACACTTTCAAAAAGCTATAATATGGCGGGTTGGCGCGTAGGTTGTGTTGTGGGCAATGAAAAACTCGTTGGTGCATTGCAAAAAATCAAAAGTTGGCTAGATTATGGGCTTTATACTCCAATCCAAATTGCTTCTACGATTGCTTTAAATGAAGACCAAACCTGTGTGAAAGAAATTGCCAATAAATACGAACATCGTATGGATGTGTTAATTGATAGCTTTAGCGCAGCAGGTTGGAAAATGACAAAACCTAAAGCGAGTATGTTTATTTGGGCGGAGATTCCAGAATGTGCCAAACATTTAGGAAGTATGGAATTTTCTAAGCGACTTTTACAAGAAGCAAAGATTGCAGTGAGTCCGGGAATTGGGTTTGGCAATCATGGAGATAATTATGTGCGCATTGCTTTAATAGAAAATGAAAATAGAATCCGACAAGCTGCAAGGAATCTTAAGAAATTTCTAAAGCAATTTGAAACAGAAAAGTAGCCAAAATAATGCAACAAGAGGAATCGCAAAATACAAAAGAGGGGTTTATAGAGCGGTATTTTAAGCTTAAAAGTAAGCAAAGCAATATCAAAACAGAGCTTATGGCAGGCTTTACGATTTTCTTATCCATGCTTTATGTGATTCCTGTTTCTTCTGAAATTCTTTCACATGCAGGTATGCCAAAGGACGCTCTAATTACAGCTATCACACTTGTTACGATTCTCTCTACACTTGCATGTGGATTGTATGCAAATACACCTGTGGCAATGAGTGTGGGAATGGGTTTAAATGCGTATTTCACCTATGGAATCGTGCAAGGCATTGGAATCTCGTGGCAACAAGCTTTAGGAATTGTCTTTATTTCTGGTGTTGTTTTTATTATCGTTTCTTTTAGTAATTTTAGGATATGGATTCTTAAATCTATCCCCAAAAACTTGCGCTTTGCACTCTGTGTTGGGCTTGGAGCATTTCTTGCAACTATTGGGCTTAAAGGTTTGGGATTCTTTGTGCTACAAAATGGCAATCTTTTATTAGGAAATTTGAGTGAAATCTCCACACTTTTAGGCACTCTTGGTATTTTGTTAATCCTTGTTTTGTATCTCTTAAAAGTTCAAGGTGCATTTATCTTAGGAATCATCATTCTTAGTCTTTTAGGATTCTTCTTTGGAATTTCTCCTTTGCCTACACAAATCCTTTCTTCCCCTGCTTCTCTTGCGCCGCTTGCTTTTGAGCTAGAGATTCTAAGTGTTTTAAAATTTGCGTTTATTCCGATTATTTTAACCCTTATGGTTACAGATTTGTTTGATTCTTTAGGCACGCTTTCAGGAATCGGAACGAAGGCAAATCTATTTGTCGCATTAGAAGATAATAGCACAAAAAAAGATAAAGCATTGGAGAAAACCTTGCAAGTTGATGCTGTTGCAACCACAATGGGAAGCTTGTTTGGAGTTTCAACCACAACAAGTTTTTTAGAATCCGCAAGTGGTGTAGCAATGGGCGGGAGAAGCGGGCTTAGTGCTATTTTTACCGCACTCTTCTTTTGCCTTACACTTTTTATGCTACCACTATTTTTAAGCATTCCTTCTTTTGCGATTTATCCTGTTTTGGTTGTCGTGGGAGTGGCGATGTTTTTAGAAATTGCACGGATTGATTTTAGCGACTCTGCTTCAGCGGTTGCTAGCTTTTTTGTTATCTTGCTTATGCCTTTGACGACTTCTATTACCATTGGGCTAAGTGCTGGATTTTTGGTGTGTTTGTTAATTTTAATCATTCAGCGACAATGGCAAAAAATCAATTTTGGCTTGATTTTTATCGCATTCCTTAGCTTGCTACCTTTCATACTTTAGGGATTTTATGAAACGCCTTTGCGACCATTGCCATTTAGAATTTGATGAAAAAGCGCTAATTCATTCAGCAATTAATGGAGAGAAAAAGTATTTTTGCTGCAAAGGTTGTGAGGGTGTTTATAAACTTCTAAATAGCGAGGGGTTAGGGGATTTTTATAGCAAATTAGGGAACAATACCCTAGAGCCTGCGCAAGAAATTTTAGAATCTGAAAGCTTGGAATCTTTTGATTCTACGCCATTTTTTGAACATTTTGTAACCCAAAAAGAATCTTTGTGTGAAGTTTCTTTGATTTTAGAAAAAATCCATTGCATTGCTTGTGTTTGGCTGAATGAAAAAATCCTTTCTCAAACACATGGAATCTTAAAGGTTAATATCAACTACACAAGTAACAAAGCGACAATTCTTTATGACCCAAAAGCGATAAAAATCTCTCAAATTATCCAAAAGATTCGTCAAATCGGCTACAATGCACACGCTTACGACCCGCGCTTGCAAGAGACTTACGCACAAAAAGAAAAACGTGATTATTATATTAAAATGGTTGTTGGAATCTTTTGCGTGATGAATATTATGTGGATTGCCGTAGCGCAGTATGCGGGGTATTTTAGTGGAATCTCAAAGGATATGCGCAATATCCTAAACTTCGCGGGATTCGCGCTTGCTACACCTGTGCTGTTTTTTAGCGGAATCATCTTTTGGCGCGGTGCTTGGGTTGCCCTTAAATACAAAACTCCAAATATGGATTTGCTTGTTATTAGTGGTGCAACTTTGGCGTATTTGTATTCTATTTATGCAAGTTTTAGCGGTGGCGAGACCTATTTTGAATCTGTGGCGATGATTATTACTTTTGTGTTAATTGGCAAATTTTTAGAAGTGCGTGGCAAAAAAAGCGCAGTAGATAGCCTAGATAGGTTGAATGCTCAAATGCCTTTAAGTGTGCGTGTTTTAAAAAATCCACAAAACAAACAAGCCAAACTAGAAAATTTGGATTCTAAAACATCGCAAGAATCTTTTGAAGAAATTGCAATAGAATCCGTGAAAATTGGTGATATTGTGCAGGTGCGACCCGGTGAGCGCGTTGCGTTAGATGGCACATTGCTAAGCACAGAGGCACTTTGTGATGAAAGCGCGATGAGTGGAGAATCCTTACCACAAGTTAAGAATGCTGGGGATTCCATTTATTCTGGTTCTTTGGCGTTGAATTGTCCTTTTAATTATCAAGTTCGCAAAACTTTTAAAGATTCTTTGATGATGAAAATTGTAGGGTTGGTAGAAAACTCTTTAAATGCGCGTCCAAAGATTCAAGAAATGGCGAATCAAATTTCGCGTTATTTTTCGCTCGTGATTCTCTCTTTGGCTTTTAGCACTTTTTTGGTTTGGGAGTTTTTGCTCAATGCACCCTTTGAACGTTCTTTAATGGTGATGATTTCTGTGATAATTATTGCTTGTCCTTGTGCGCTTGCCCTTGCTACGCCGATTGCTGCTTTGATTGGATTAAGTGAAGCATTAAAACATAGAATCCTTTTTAAAGAAGCGCGTTTTTTAGAAACTATCGCAAAGGCAGATACGCTTGTGTTGGATAAAACAGGGACATTAACAGAAGGTAAGCTTAAAGTGATTAGCGTGCAGTATTTCACGCAAGCACAAGCTTTGGATTCTATGCAAGAGAAAATCCTACGCACAATGCTAACACAAAATGCACACCCTATCAGCAAAGCGGTGCTAAAATTTATCGGCAAGGGTGAAGAAGTGGTTTTGGATTCAATGGCACAAATCAACGCACGCGGAATCGTAGCACAAGCACTAGGAGAAACTTATTTTGGCGGAAACTTAGCACTTTTGCAAGAACATAAAGTCGCGATTCCTACGACATTAGAAGAATCTCAAGCAAGTGTCTTTTATTTTGCCAAAGATTCTACAATTTTAGCAAAATTTATCTTGCAAGACACGCTCAAAAAAGACGCAAAGACTGCGATTGAAAATCTTAAAGCACAAAATATTACTTGCATACTTTTAAGCGGAGATAATGAAGGTGCTTGTAAAAGTGTCGCACAAGAGATTGGAATCCAAGAATATTATGCCACACAAAGTCCGCTTGATAAGGCAAATTTCATAGATAAATTGCACCAACAGGGCAAAATTGTTGTGATGGCAGGTGATGGGATTAACGATTCTATTGCGCTTAGCAAAAGTGATATTGCTATTGCAATGGGTGGGGGCATTGATATTGCAATTAGCGTTAGTGATGTGGTAGTGCTAGATAGCAGTGTGCAAGGAATCGCGGAATCTTTTGTTTTGGGGCGCAAAACCTATCGTTTTATCTTGCAAAACCTTGCTCTTTCTTTGCTTTATAATGCGCTTACGATTCCACTCGCTATGGCTGGTTTTGTGATTCCGCTTATTGCCGCGCTTTCTATGTCGCTTAGCTCACTACTTGTAGTGGGGAATAGTTTTAGGATTAAAGGAAAATAGGTAAAATCTATTAGCAGATTCTAGGGAGTAGCTCTCCGCTAGGATAATCTAAAAAGCGTTTTGCTCCAAAATCAGTTTCTAAGACAACGCGTCCTTGATTTTTGCCTGTTGTGTAGCCAATTAGAGTGGCGTTTTTAGCACCATTTTGGTGTAGAATCTCTAAAGTTTTTTGAGCATCTTCTTGTGCGACACATAGCACGCACATTCCCTCATTTGCTAGATTATAGGCTTCAAAGCCTAGTAATTCGCAAATTCCGCGCACTTGTGGCAAAATGGGTAGATTCTTTTCTTCAATCTCTATGCCAATTTTTGAAGCATTTGCCCATTCGTTAAGCACGCTAGCGATTCCGCCGCGCGTTGCGTCTCTTAGGGCATATAAAGTAATATTAGACGTAAAGAGTGGTTCTAAAATAGGGTAGAGTAATGCGCAATCACTCTTTAATGTGCTATTTAGTTGGATTCCTTCTCGATTAGAGTAAATGACTGCACCGTGTGTTCCGATATTTCCACTAACAATAATTGCGCTATCTTGTGGAATCTTAAAGGCACTTAGATGTAAATGTGGATAGAGAAATTCTCCTATCGCAGTTGTGGTAATAAAAATTTTATCAAGTGTTCCTTTGGGAAGAACTTTAGTATCTGCTGAAATAAGCTTTGCGCTACTTTCTTTAAGTGTATTTGCAAAAGATTCTACAATGCGTCTTAAATCTGCAATCAAGAATCCCTCTTCAATCATAAAGCTTGCGCTTAAATAACGCGCTTTTGCACCCATCATTGCAACATCGTTACAACTCCCGCATACGCTTAGTTTGCCAATATCTCCACCGGCAAAAAACAAAGGAGAGACAACATAACCATCTGTGCTTAGGGCAAATTTTTCGGAATTTTGCTGGAATGTTCCAATGCCTGCATCTTCACCACTGCCTATTACACAACTTTCTAAATAGGGATAAAAAAGCTCTGTAATAAGGCTTTGGGATTCTACACCACCGCTTCCGTGGCTTAATAATATGGAATCTGTGTTAAGTTTCATAATCTTTCCTTTAGGTGTAGCTATAAGCCGAGTTCTGTTTATGTGGTTATTTATCTACATTTTGCCTTGCAGCAAAACTCTAGCAATGGGCTTGAATTTTGGGATATTAACCATGCCCATTTTGCTGCAGATTGGGCTTGCAATGCGAAACATTTTACAATGTTTCCGGTAAGCTCTTGCCTCACCTTTTCACCCTTGCCCACACTTTTATGCGGGTAGTTTATTTTCTGTTGCGCTTTCCCTTAGATTGCTCTAGCCATTCTTTAAATGGAATCCTATCCCAAAGCAGCTCGGACTTTCCTCTTATTTCTAAGCAACCACTTGCTACACCTATGAGAATAATTTTAACAAAAGTGCAATGAATTAAATTTTAATTTTCCTATCTTTAAATTATTTTCTTTATTTAAGGAAATTATTATTTATTAATAATGATTTTCTTTTAATAAAAATATGGTATATTTATAAGATAATTTTGTCAAGGAGAATATCAATGAGTAAAAAATTTACAACAGCGACTGGAACGCCAATAGGAGATAATCAAAATTCCATAACAGCAGGCAAAAGAGGTCCTACACTTTTGCAAGATACTTGGCTTTTAGAGAAATTAGCGCATTTTGATAGAGAGAGGATTCCAGAACGTGTAGTGCATGCTAAAGGTAGTGCGGCTTATGGTGAATTAACTATTACTAATGATATTACGCAATATTCAAAAGCGGATATTTTTAGTTCTGTGGGTAAAAAAACTAAAGTATTCTTACGATTTTCTACCGTAGCAGGCGAGAGAGGCGCAGCAGATGCGGAGAGAGATGTGCGAGGATTTGCATTGAAATTTTATACTAATGAAGGAAATTGGGACCTTGTAGGAAATAATACACCTGTATTTTTTATTAAAGATGCAATGAAATTTCCAGACTTTATCCATACACAAAAAAGAGACCCAAAGACAAATCTAAGAAGCGCGACTGCTGCATGGGATTTTTGGAGTTTGCATCCAGAATCTTTGCACCAAGTAACAATCCTTATGAGTGATAGAGGAATACCACGAAGTTATCGGGAAATGCATGGTTTTGGTAGTCATACTTATAGTTTTATTAATGCAAAAAATGAGCGATTTTGGGTGAAATTTCACTTTAAGAGTATGCAAGGAATCCATAATCTAACTAATAGAGAAGCGGAAGCAATGATTGCTAAAGATAGAGAATCTCATCAAAAAGATTTGTTTGAAAATATAGAAAAAGGAAATTTTCCTAAATGGAGATTCTGTGTGCAAATTATGCACGAAAAAGACGCGGCAAACTATAAAGTCAATCCTTTTGATTTGACCAAAACTTGGTCTCATAAAGATTATCCACTTATTGAAGTAGGTATCTTAGAGCTTAATAAAAATCCAGAAAATTATTTTGCAGAGGTAGAGCAAGTAGCCTTTAATCCTGCTAATATTGTCCCGGGAATTGGATATAGCCCTGATAAAATGCTACAAGGAAGACTTTTTAGCTATGGAGATACGCAAAGATATCGTTTAGGTATTAATCACTCTCAGATTCCCGTTAATGCACCTATTGCGCCTGTATCTAATACGCATAGAGATGGAGTTATGCAAATGGGTCAATATGGTGGAGAGAGAAATTATAACCCAAGCTATTATGCGGATTATCAAGAAGACACTAATGCGTTAGAGCCACCATTGCATATTCAAGAAGGCGATGTAATGGCTAGATACAATCATCGCGAATATGAAGAAGACCATTTTAGTCAAGCAGGAGATTTGTATCGTTTAATGAGTGCAGAGCAAAAAGAAGCACTTTGTCAAAATATTAAAGAAGCAATGGAGGGTGTTCCAGCGGAGATTTGTAAGCGACAAATTGAGCATTTTACTAAAGCTGACCCAGCTTATGGTAAAAGAGTAAAAGAGCTTTTAGGCTTATAGAATCTAGTTTGTGGAATCTTTTTTGGATTCTACAAATTTAAAGAAAATAAAATACCTATTCATAGTTTCTACAATCAAAATAAGATTTTTAGGAAGTTAATTTTTGTAAATTTGATTTAGAAGCTTATCCATAATTTTTTTAATAAGTTTATCTTTTTGTTAGAATATTGCTTTAGAAGTTTGATAATTTCTTTTCTACGAAATAAAATAGCAAAATCATAAGGCGTCATTCCCATAGGGTTTTGACAATCTGGATTTGCTCCATTTTCTAGCAGAAGTTTCGCCACTTCCACATATCCTTTAAAACACACACCAGCAAGGGGCGTTAGATTCTTGTCATTTGCCTTATCCACTTCAGCTTTGTATTGCAAAAGTAGTTTGACGCATTCTAGGCTATTATGATAGCTTGCAAGCATTATCAAGGAATCACCTTTATGGTTTGAAAGATTGGGATTCAATCCATTTTTTAAAAGTATTTCTAGGGATTGGTAGTCGTTATTTCTTGCCATATCAAATGACATTGCACAAAGTTCTTCTAATTTTTCTTCTTCTTGGGGTGTTAATTGCATAATATTCTCGCTACATTTTTGAGATTGTAGCAAAAATATGATAAAAAGAGTTTAAGCTAGAGTTGCCAAAATAGCGCAAAGAATCCTACTTTTAAGATTTGTTAAAAACAAATATTTTGCTTAATAGGAATCCAAAAATCGTATAACTTAAACATGCTAAAAATTGTGCAATATAGACATTTAATAAAAGGATTCTAAAACACAAAATAAGCACAATTAGATTAATAAGATATGCAATGCCCATTGTAAGAAAAAATTTTATTAATCCTTTAGTATTAGAATTTGCCTTGAAAGTAAAGCGACTATTGAGATAATACGAGCAATAAATGCCTAGTATGTAGCCCAAAAAATTAGCCAATTCTGCTCTTGTTCCTAAATAGGTTAGGAGAAAAATAGTCCCCATACCTATGAAAGTATTAAAGATTCCAATGATTCCATAAAGCAACAATTGCTTCATTCTATTCTAATGCTTTCAACTTCAAGATACTTTGAAAGAATTTGATTTGACCAGCTATCCATATCTTCACCTATAACTGCAAAATCTATAAAATATTTTTGCCTTATAAGGTATCGTTTTTTATCTTGTTTTGCGATGATGATATTTGTTTCGCCTAATGCTTTTTCTTGTGCGACAAATCGCGTCAGATTAGACCATTTGTTAAAAATTTGATAGCAATTAAAGCCAACAAACCCGATTCCAAATAGCAATAAAACACTGATGATTTTAGTTGTTCGTTTGAGATTAGCACAATAAAATTCTTTAAACATCATTAATATCATAATGAATAACAATAAAGAATCACCAAGCCTAGCTCTTTGTGGTAATCTGTGTATAAATTGAATCGGAATTAAAGCAATAAACAACCAAACTCCAAAAATCAGAACAAACCAATAATAAAACTTTTCTTTTCTAGCAAGTTTTATCATCAAAATTAAAATCACACCAAAAACTAATAAAGCGCAAATATTCTTAGTCCAAGCAAGAGCAGCAACCCATAAAGGCACAAGCGCAATCCATTGATAAGTTTTTAGTTTTTTATTTGTTTTGAAAATATAAAAAAGAGTAAATATAATTAAGAAAGAGCAAAAAGAAATGGAATAGGCGTGGTTAAAGGTTGAATTAATGGTGATTAATTTTTCTAAAAAAGATTGATTGAAAAGCTCTGATAGGCTAATGGCTATTTTATTTTCAATAGAATAAGACATTCTATTTTTTGCAGCAGGGGATAGAAAAAGCAAAATCCAACCCGTCCAAAATCCAAGACAACCAAAAAGATACCACAATGGAATCTTGATTTTTTTATAAAATGCCAAACCAATACTAAGCAAAAGAACCACACAAAGCGCAAGTCCGATATGCTCACTTGCCATTCCAGCACCAATAGCAAAAAAGCCAAAGAGGATTCCAATAAATAAAGATTTTAGCGTCCAAGCATTTTCTAAGGGAATACTATTATAAAATTTCCCCCAAAAGAATCTAAAAGGAAGTAAAAATAAGAGAATAAATCCAATTCCCCACAGATAATTAAAGGCTCCAGCCCCCCAAAGAAAAGTTGAACCAAAGCAAGAAAAAAGTAAAATCAACGCACACATTAGCATTAATGTTAAATAGTCCTGTTTATCCTTTGGCAAACTTCCACGAAAAAGCACAAAAAAACAAAGTATAAACAATACTCCCATCGCAGCATTGATTACATCAAAGATGATACTATCAACAAATCTTGCAAAATAGCCTGTGTATAAGATTTCTCCTATTCTTGCATTCCAACTAAAATAAGATTGTAATAAATTACCCTCTTTGGCTGTAAAATACATAGATAAATCATCTGCTTGTGGTGGGAAAAGAATATTAAAGAGTAATAATATTCCAAAAATTAGTCCAAAGACTCCAAAAAGTAATGTATTATTCTTTAAAGTCATAATTTTCCTTTATAATAAAATGTGGGCGATTTTTGGTTTGTTCATAAATCCTTGCGATATACTCTCCAATAATCCCTAAACCCATTAGTTGGATTCCACCTAAAAATATAATGGCACACATTAAAGAGGGATAGCCTTTAACATCACTACCAAATATCAAAGTATCAATAATAATCCAAGCCCCATAAGCAAAAGAAACCATACTAAAAATAAAACCAAAAATAAAAGCCAATCTTAAAGGTAAAGTAGAAAAGCTGACTAATCCTTCAATGCCATATTTAAAGAGCTTCCAAAAACTCCAACCACTTATCCCGGCTTCCCTTGGGATATATTCGTATTCTAAACATACTTTTTTGAATCCAACCCATTCAAAAATAGCCTTTGAAAACCGGTGGTATTCTTTTAAGCTCAAAATCGCTTCTACGACTTCTTTGCTCATTAAGCGAAAATCTCTAATGCCACTTTGGATTCTAACTTCGCTAATGAGTTGAGCAATTTTGTAAAAAACCTCGCTAAAAGCTGCTCTAATTTGACTTTCACCTTTGCGATTAGTTCTTTTGACGCAAACAATATCTGTTTTATTAGAGCAATAAATTTGGACCATTTCAAAAATCAATTCAATAGGATCTTGCAAATCCGCGTCTATTAGGACAATAGCATCTCCTTTTGAGTTTTGCAATCCGGCTAAAATCGCAGATTCTTTTCCAAAATTACGAGAAAAATTAATAATTTTGATACTTTCATCTTGTTGTTGTAGATGATTTAAGATTTGTAGAGTATCATCTGTGCTGCCATCATTAATAAAAATTAATTCATAGCATATTTTAGGATTAATCTGTGTTTGAATTGTATAGATTTGATGATGGATACAAGTATAAAATTTAGAGAGATTTAAGGATTCGTTATAGCAGGGAACAACAATGCTTAAAAGGGAGATTGTCTTGCCCCCCCCCCATTATTTTTAGCAAAATAATCTGTTTGTGATAGTTTATCCATTATGTATCCTTTGTAAAATTTTTATCAATTATAACAAAGTTAGGCAAAAATTTATTGCTTTAGCCTAGATTTGATAGATTGCACTGCTTCTAAAGCATTGTTTTTAATATTTTTTGTGTATCGTTGTAGTGTTTCTAAAGTTGCATAACCGCTTAAAACACCGATACTTTGGATATTAGCATTATTAGCAGCTTGTATATCAAGGGGTGTATCACCAATCATAAAAATATTTTCTTTTGGCAGTGGAGAAAATGCTTCTAAAGCCTTCAAAATTGGTTCTGCATTAGGTTTTGGGTGGGTAACGTTTTCTCTGCCAACGATACATGTAAAATAATTTCCTACACCCATATGGTCTAAAAGCATTTTAGAATATTGTCCTGTTTTTGTCGTAACAACACCCAAATGTGCAAAGGAATATGCTTCTAAGATTGCTTCTTTTGCGTAAGGCAAAAGTGTGGTTTTGGCATTGCAAATTTGGCGATAATGTTCTTTGTAAATGCTAATGTATTCTAAAATTGCATTTTCTTTGACTCCAAGCACACTAAACATCGTATCTAGTGTATGTCCAATTTGCGATGTAACAGAATCAAAAGTTGGAATATCTTGATTAAAATGCTTAAAGGCAAAGCAAAAACTTTCATAAACCGCTTCTGTGGAGTCAATGAGTGTGCCATCTAAGTCAAATAGAATAATAGAATTTTGCATTGGAATCCTTATTTGGTAAAAATAGTCGTTAAAATATCTTTTTCTAACGCATAAAGCGTATAACGAATACTCTTAAAATGCTCGCTTTCTTGAAGACTTCGTAACTTTAAGATTTCTTCTAAAACGCGTGCAGATTCTTGAGCGCGTTTGAAGTTTGCAATAAAAATATTTTCTAAGTTTTCTCTTTTTTGTTCATCTTTTGTAGAAGTTTTTAGCACATCTTTGATGGAATCACGTGTGTTTAGAATCTCTATGGAGTTTGCGATTCTGCATTGATGGCGGAGATTTTTAAGTGTTAAAGCAAAGTTTTTATGGTTAAAACCATAGCGCAAAATATCTTCAATTACGCGAATCCCCTCACGTAATCGATTGAGATTTGCATCAACAATACGCATTTGCGCATTGTCAAGTGTTGCATTATTCCTTTGTGCTAAAGATTCCAAGAATTTGAAGCAAAGAAATAAATAAATTTAAAAAGTCTAAATATAGACTAACTGCTGCCATTACAGGGCTATTATATAAGCCACGCACTATATTTTGTGTATCATAAGCAATAAAAATACTAAATAAAATTGCTCCTGCTCCAGCAAGTGCAACTTGTAAAATAGGGCTTCCTAAGAATAAATTAATTAAAGAGCCAGCCACGACAACAATAAGTGCAATGAAAAGCATTTTGCCCATACTTGCTAAATCTTTTTTAGTGCGGAGTGCAAAAATACTCATTACGCCAAAAATAGCTGTGGTTAGCAAAAATGCCTGCGCTACAATCGCTGCTCCACCGGGTAACCCTAAGATTCGACTAAGAATTGGTGTTAAAGTCAAACCTGTCATAAAAGTAAAAGCAAAAAGCAAAATCAAACTAATACTAGGCTTTGATTTGATAAATATTAAACCACCCAACAAAGCGAATTCCAAAATCACAAAACCAATATAATATTGTGAAATCAAATCTCCAAATGCAGAGATTCCAATATATGCGCCCACTGTTGCAGCAAGTAAAGAGCCAGCAAAAAGCTGATAAGTTTGTTTTACAAAGCTAATGAGTGCTGCATCACTTTGCAAAAGCGTGCTTTGCTCTGCATAGTTGTTATAACCATTACCCATAGGTTTTCTATCATATAAAGACATTTAAAAATCCTTAACAAATAAAATTAAAGGCGACATTATACCTTAAAAATATTAGGAATACTATTAAATATGTTACAATTTTAATTTATAACAACTAGAAGAGATTATGATGCAAAAAATTAAAGTCTTTATCAATGGTTTTGGTAGAATTGGGCGATCTATTGTGCGTGTGGCTTTGTGTGAAATGCAAGATTGCATTGAGATTGTGGGGGTCAATGATTTAGCAAGTCCAGAGATTCTAAGTTACCTTTTAACGCATGATTCTGTGCATCATAGTAAAAGAATTACACAAGACAATGATTCTTTTGTGTTTAATGGAGTAAAGATTCCATTTTCTCAATGTAAAAATCCTAGTGAAATTGATATTTTAGGAGCAGATGTTGTGATTGAAGCAAGTGGATTGTTTCTAAGTCAAAGTGATGTAGAATCACATTTGCAAAAAGGGGCAAAACGCGTGATTTTTTCTGCTCCTGCAAAAGATGCTACTAAAACTTTTGTGTTTGGTGTTAATCACACACAATATCAAGGGGAGAAAATTATTTCTAATGCAAGTTGCACAACAAATGCGTTAGCACCTGTAATTATGCTCTTAGATGAAGCTTTTGGTGTAGAAAAAGGAATCTTAACAACAATCCATAGCTATACAAATGACCAAAATCTAATTGATGCAGCGCATCGCAAGGGAGATTTTCGCCGTTCGCGTGCTGCCGCGCTTAATATAATTCCGACAACAACGGGAGCTGCAAAGGCTTTACATCTAGTTTTACCGCAAATGAAAGATAAACTACATGGACATAGTGTGCGTGTTCCCGTTGCTGATGTGTCGATGGTGGATTTGAATGTGAATCTTAATCAAAGTGCGACAAAAGAAGCGATTAATGCTTTGTTTTGTGAAGCAGCAGAAGGGAGATTGAAAGGAATCTTAGGGGTTGATAGGGAATATGGTGTTTCTCAAGATTTTTTGGATTGTCCTTTAAGCGGGGTTGTAGCACTTGATTTAACCTTTGTTTTAGCAGAAAATATGGCAAAGATTATGATTTGGTATGATAATGAATGGGGATATTCGCATAGAATCCTAGAGATGGCAATGTATATTTGTAAGGAATGAGATTGAGAAGATTATTAAAACAAATAATATGTGTAATTTTGGCAAGCGTTGCATTATTTGGCGCACAGGGAAATACTAAACAAGAGATTGTGATTGACACAAAAAATAAGGTTAAACAAAACACTCCTTTTGACCTTTACACATTAAAAGGTAAAGAAGATGGAGCGACATTATTAGTCATTGGCGGAATCCATGGAGATGAACCCGGAGGCTATTTCGCTCCCGCTCTTTTAGCGGATTATTACACAATCAAAAAAGGCAATGTGTTAGTTGTCCCAAATCTAAATCCTGATAGTATTATGGCATTTAGACGTGGAATCTATAGAGATATGAATCGCAAATTTGCTAGAATTGCAAAAAATGACCCAGATTTTAATAATGTAGAGCGCATTAAGAAGATTATCAAGGACCCTGAAGTAGATTTTATTATCAATTTGCATGATGGACATGGGTTTTATCGTGAGAAGTGGGAAAACTCTATTTTTAATCCCAAAGCTTGGGGGCAAACTTATGTAATTGACCAAAAAACTTTGGATAATGTGCCTTTTGGGGATTTGGATTCCATTGCCAAACAGATAGAATCTAGGCTCAATCAAAGCTTGCATTATGATTTTCATACCTTTGGTGTGCGCAATACAGAAACAAGAATCAAAGATGAAGAACAACAAAACTCCTTAACATTTTTTGCAGTAACACATCTTAAACCTGCCTTAGCGATTGAGACAAGCAAAAATATTAAAGAATTACCACTTAAAACATTGTATCAATTAAGTTCTATTGAAGCATTAATGGAGATTTTAGGGATTGAGTTTGAGCGTAATTTTACATTAGATTTAAAAGGTATTACACAAAAAATTGAAAGTTATGGCAGCGTGAAGATTAACAACAATATTACGTTGGAACTCAATGGTATTAAAAATCGTCTCAATTTCGTGCCATTGTTAAGCGATAAGAATCATTTTGCTTTTACGCACCCAATCGGTGGAGTTAAAAAAGTTAAAGATGGCTTTGAAGTCTATATTGGACACAAGCGTATCACACATTTAAAACCAGATATTTTTCCGATGCGTTGTAAATTAGAATCGCTAAAGATAGATGCTGATGGTAAGGAGATAGAAACGAGATTTGGAGAGAGTCTAGAGTTTAAAAAATACTTTTTGGTTAAGGGGCAAGATAATATGCGTGTAAATGTAATTGGATACTCTAAAAAGGGAGTTGTAAGTGAGCATAATATTAAGCTAAATAAAAATATGATAGATAAAAATTACGCATTAGATAAAAAAGGAAGTATATTTCGTGTAGAGATTTATGAAGGAAAAAATTTTTGTGGAATGCTAAATTTGCGTTTTAAGGAATAAGATGGAATCGGAGCAAAAAATTGCAGTTGTGCTTTTGAATATGGGTGGTCCAAATTCTCTTTTTGAAGTCAAAACTTTTTTAAAAAATATGTTTAATGATCCTTATATCTTGCCGATAAAAAGTGCATTTTTGCGTTCTGTTGTTGGGAGTTTTATTGTAAATAAACGCTTAGAGGAAGCGCAAAGCAATTATCAGAAAATTGGAGGAAAATCACCACTTGTTGGGCATACATTTGCGCTTTGTGAAGCTTTAAGTGCGTTAAAGCCAGAATACTATTTCACTTATGCAATGCGCTACACTCCGCCTTTTGCAGGTATGGTGGCGCAGGATTTGAAAGGGCGTGGAATTAAAGAAGTGGTGCTATTTAGTATGTATCCACATTTTAGCTATACCACAACAGTTTCATCAATGCAAGATATTTTAAGAGCATTTAGAGAATGTGCATTTTCTCCAAAAATGGTGCAAGTGGAACGTTATTATAAAGAAAAAGCTTATAATTTAGCTGTATTAGAGCGGATTAAAAATGCGCTAAATGGAGAGGATTCTAAAGATTTTCATTTGGTGTTTTCTGCACATTCTCTTCCAAAGAGAAATATAGAAAATGGCGACCCTTATCAAAAAGAAATTTTAGAGAATGTGGCAATTTTAGAATCTCTTTTTAAAGAATGCGGGTTAGAGTTTGCAAGTATTAAAGTAGCGTATCAATCTAAAATTGGTCCTATTAAATGGTTAGAGCCAAACTTGCAAGATGTATTACCAAAATATAAAGGCAAGAAATTATTAATTTATCCTATTGCTTTTACAATGGATAATTCCGAAACGGACTTTGAGCTTTCTTGCCAATACAAGGAAGTTGCGCAAAAAGTTGGAATCGTAGATTATCGTGTAGCAAGATGTTTAAATTCTGGTGTGGATTTTGCGGAGTGTGTTTTAGGAATCGTAGAAAAATATAAGGAATCTAACAAGGAAAATGAATAATAAGATTTGTTAGGATTCCATTTTAATAAGGAATAAAATGCGAAGTTTTTTAATTCTATTAATTGCATTATTTGGAATGTATGGCTGTCAAGATGAAACAAGTGCCAATGCGGTAACAAGCGGAACAAATTATACAAAAGAACAGAAAAAGGCTATGGAGAATATTGATATTAATTCTTATGCAGAAGTTGCAGATGTTTTTCTGGAAACAAACACAATTAAAAGCAATGGTTTGCCATATTTTTTAGTTTTTTCTGCTAATGGCTGTGTGTATTGTGATCGTTTAAAAGACCTTATTAAAGAAAATGCTGAAATTAAGGAATTTTTGAAAGAAAATTATGCACCTTATTATATTAATGTAAGTTATTCTAAAACGCATTTTGTGGAATTTATAGATAAAAGTGTTGTTACAGCAGATTTGGCAGAGAAGTATGGGGTTAAGCCTACCCCAACGCTTGTGTTTTTAAGCAAAAGCGGCAAAGAGTTATTTGTGTATCCGGGTTTTATGCCAAAAGAGAGATTCCAAAAAGCTTTGGAGTTTTTTAAAAATCCAGAACTAGAAAATATGGAATCGCAAAATATCAAACAAGCATTTCAAGATTTTATTCAATCTTAAAAAGAGAATCCTATCTTCATAAAAAATAATTTATTTCCTTAATTAAAGGAAATAAATTGTAAAAAACAGATTATTTTTCTCCATAAAGTATTGCTAAAAAGAACTAAATATCTGTATAATTCCAGCTTCCAATATTACATTAACAGCAATGTTAATGAGTTCTTTGAAGGAAAATAAATGGAAAAAATTAGACTTAAGTTAAAAGCGTATGACCATCGCGTTCTTGATAGATCAGTTGTTTCAATCGTTGAAGCTGTAAAAAGAACCGGTGCAGAAATTCGTGGTCCTATCCCACTTCCAACAAAAAAGAGACGATATACAGTCTTAAAATCTCCCCATATCAATAAAGATTCAAGAGAGCAATTTGAAATTAGAGTGCATACAAGAATTATTGATATTGTCTCAGCGACTCCTGAAACTGTGGATAGCTTGACAAAATTAGATATGGCACCCGAAGTGGATGTAGAAGTCCGTTCAATGGGTAAATAAGGGGTATAAATGGAATTTTTAGTAGAAAAAATTGGAATGAGCCGAACTGTTGGCAAGCCAAGTATTCCTGTAACTTTACTAAAGGTGAAAACTGCAAAAGTGTGTGAAGTTTTAGAAGGCGGTAAGGCTTTAGTTGCTTATCATCAAGGCAAAAGCACAAACAAATCTATTGTAGGACAGCAAAAGAAATATAATCTTGATAAAGAATATAATAAATTTGCAACACTTGAAGTAAGCAATACAGAAGCAGGAGATTTGGATTTGTCTTCTTTAGAAACTGCAAAAAGAGCAAAAGTTTCTTTTAAGACAAAAGGTCGAGGATTTAGCGGAGTTATGAAACGCTGGAATTTTCAAGGTGGTCCAGCAGCGCATGGTAGTAGATTTCATAGAGCACCCGGTTCTATTGGAAATCGTGAGTGGCCGGGTCGTGTTCAACCGGGCAAAAAAATGGCAGGACATTATGGCAATGAAAAAGTAACTGTTCAAAATGAGATTGTTTCTTTTGATAAAGAACATGGAGTATTGGTTTTGAAAGGTTCTATTCCGGGCTTTAATGGCGCATTTGGTAGATTGAAAATTGTAGGTTAAAGGGTTGTGAAATGAGTAAAGCAATTATTTTAGATAAAAATTTAAAAAAATCTGGTGAAGCACAATTACCAGAAAGCTATAAAGATATCAATTCACATAATCTTTATCTTTATATTAAATCATTTTTAGCTTCAATGCGTGCAAATAATGCAGCAGCAAAAACACGCGGTAAAGTTAGCGGTGGTGGAAAAAAGCCTTGGAGTCAAAAAGGTGGCGGTAGAGCAAGAGCAGGAAGTATCACTTCTCCTGTATTTGTGGGTGGTGGTGTCGCACATGGTCCTAGCAATAACAAAAACTATAATCTAAAAGTGAATAAAAAACAAAAAAGACTTGCATTACAATATGCTTTATTAGAAAAAGCGAATAATGGTAGTTTGTTTATTGTGGATAAAATTCAAGTTGAAAGCGGCAAGACGAAAGATGCTTATACAATGTTTAAGACACTAAATCAAAGAAATACATTATTTGTTTCTGAAATTTTTGATGAAAAAACATTTTTAGCATTTAGAAATATTAGAGACTGCTACTTAATTGATGGTGCTGAATTAAATGCTTACTTAGCAGCGACATTTAGATCTGTGGTGATTGAAAAATCGCTTTTTGAATCTATCACTAAAGAGGGTTAAGAATGGCAAGTATTACAGATATTAAATCTATTATGTATACAGAGAAGTCTTTAAAGCTTCAAGAACAAAGTGTGCTTGTAGTGCAAACTTCTCCAAAATTAAGTAAGACACAACTTAAAGAAGTGTTTAAAGAGTATTTTGGTGTAACGCCATTGTCTATTAATTCTTTAAGACAGGAAGGAAAAGTTAAAAGATTCCGCGGCGTTATTGGTAAAAGAAATGCTTTCAAGAAGTTTTATGTAAAGCTTCCAGAAGGTGCTAAAATTGAATCCCTAGCGGTATAAGGAGTAAATCATGGCAATTAAAACATACAAACCATACACTCCTAGTAGGAGATTTATGAGCAATTTAAGCTCAGAAAATATCACTGCTAAAGCTAGTGTAAGAAAGTTATTAGTAAAACTTCCTGTGCATGCGGGACGTAATAATAATGGTAGAATCACAAGTCGTCATAAAGAAGGTGGAGCAAAGAAGCTGTATAGAATTATTGATTTTAAACGCAATAAGTTTAATGTTGAAGGAAAAGTAAGCGCAATTGAGTATGATCCATATAGAAATTGTAGAATTGCTTTAATCACTTATATAGATGGCGATAAGCGTTATATCATTCAACCTAGTGGCTTAAGTGTTGGCGATAAGATTATTGCAGCAGAAGGTGGGTTAGATATTCGTTTGGGTTATGCAATGAAACTTAAGAATATTCCGATTGGAACAGTAATTCATAATATTGAAATGTATCCTGGTCGCGGAGGACAGCTCGCAAGAAGTGCTGGAGCAAGTGCGCAACTTATGGGTAGAGAAGGTAAATATTCTATTCTAAGAATGCCAAGTGGTGAAATGCGCTATATTCTAGGTGAATGTATGGCAACAATCGGAACAGTTGGAAATGAAGATTTTGCTAATATTTCTATTGGTAAAGCAGGACGTAATCGCCATTTAGGAGTGCGCCCACAAACTAGAGGTTCAGCAATGAATCCAGTAGATCACCCACATGGTGGTGGTGAAGGCAAGACAGGTTCAAGCGGGCATCCAGTTTCTCCATGGGGTATGCCAGCTAAAGGTTATAAAACACGTAGAAAGAAAGCAAGCGATAAGCTCATTATTTCAAGAAGAAAAAAATAAGGAATATAAATGGCTAGATCAATAAAAAAAGGTCCTTTTGTTGATGAACATTTAATGAAAAAAGTTATCAAGGCAAAAGAGACAAAAGATAATAAACCAATTAAAACATGGTCGCGCAGAAGCACAGTTATTCCTGATATGATAGGTTTAACTTTTAATGTGCATAATGGTAGAGCTTTTGTTCCTGTTTATATAACAGAAAATCATGTCGGTTATAAGTTAGGGGAATTTGCACCTACAAGAACTTTCAAAGGGCACAAAGGTAGTGTCCAAAAGAAAATTGGTAAGTAAGGGGTGATTAATGAGTAAAGCATTATTAAGATATATCCGTTTATCCCCAACAAAAGCTAGATTGATTGCTAAAGAAGTGCAAGGAATGAATGCAGAGCTTGCTATTGCCTCTTTGGAGTTTATGCCAAATAAAGCAGCAAGAGTTATTTCAAAAGTTATTGCTTCTGCAGTTGCAAATGGTGGTTATGAGGCTGAAAATGTTATTGTTTCTTCTTGTAGAGTCGATGCTGGTCCTGTGCTTAGACGCTTTACGCCAAGAGCAAGAGGAAGGGCAACTCCAGTTAGAAAACCAACTTCACATATTTTTGTGGAAGTATCACAACAAAGTAAGGATAAGTAATGGGTCAAAAAGTTAATCCGATTGGTCTAAGACTTGGAATCAATAGAAATTGGGAATCAAGATGGTTTCCTGCATTTGACAGTGCGCCGCAAAATATTGCTGAAGATTATAAAATTAGAAAATTCTTAAAGAAAGAACTTTATTATGCAAGTGTTAGTGATATTTTGATTGAGCGCACAGCAAAAAAAGTGCGTGTTACAGTAGTTGCGGCACGTCCGGGAATTATCATTGGTAAAAAAGGTGCAGATGTTGAAAAGTTAAAAGAATCTTTAAAGAAAATTGTCAATAAAGATATTTTTATCAACATTAAAGAAGTTAAAAAGCCACAAAGTAATGCGCAGCTCGCAGCAGAAAGTGTAGCAACGCAACTTGAGCGCCGTATTGCATTTAGACGTGCAATGAAGAAAGTAATGCAAGGTGCGATTAAATCTGGTGCAAAGGGAATTAAAGTTCGTGTTTCTGGTCGTTTAGCAGGAGCTGAAATGGCAAGAACTGAATGGTATATGGAAGGTAGAATCCCACTCCATACCCTAAGAGCAAAAATTGATTATGGTTTTGCAGAGGCTTTGACAACTTATGGAAACATTGGTGTAAAAGTTTGGATTTTCAAAGGCGAAGTTTTGCAAAAAGGAATCCAATCAGAAAAGCAAAATGAAGATGGTGAAGAAAAATCAAGCCGTCCAGCAAGAAAGAGAAGGGGGCAATAATTATGTTGATGCCAAAAAGAACAAAATACAGAAAGCAAATGAAGGGTAGAAATCGCGGTAAAGCATTTCGTGGAACTTCATTGGCATTTGGTGAGTTTGGGATTAAAGCTATTGAACATGGAAGAATTGACTCTCGCCAAATTGAAGCAGCACGTATTGCTATGACACGTGCGACAAAAAGAACAGGTATGGTGTGGATTCGTGTTTTCCCAGACAAACCATTGACTGCTAAACCTCTTGAAACAAGGATGGGTAAAGGTAAAGGTGCTGTTGATAAATGGGTAATGAATATCAAGCCAGGTAGAATCATTTATGAGATGGGAAGTGTTGATGAATCTCTTGCAAGAAGCGCATTAGCTCTTGCGCAAAGTAAGCTCCCTTTTAAAACAAAAATTGTAACAAGAGAGGGTGAAAATGAAATATACTGATATTAACATTAAAACCGTGGAAGAGTTAAAAGCTTTATTAAAAGAGAAAGAAACACTTTTATTTGAGTTAAATTTGAAATTAAGGACAATGCAATTAACAAATTCTAGTGAAATAAGAGTTGCAAGAAAAGATATTGCTAGAATCAAGACAGCTCTTAGCGAGAAAAGGAGGGCGTAGATGAGTAATGCACAACCGCATAAGAGAGTTATTGCTGGTAAGGTAGTAACTAAAACAGGAGACAAGAGTGTAACAATTCTTGTTGAAAGACGTGTTATGCATTTAAAATATAGAAAAATCGTTAAAAGATTTAAACGCTATATTGTGCATGATGAAAATAATAGTGTAAAAGTTGGTGATGTAATTGAAGCGATTGAGTGCAAACCACTTTCAAAGAGAAAAGCATTTACGCTTCACAAAGTTGTATCTGTAGGAGTTGAATTATGATTCAAAGTTTTACAAGATTGAATGTTGCTGATAACAGTGGAGCAAAAGAAGTAATGTGTATTAAAGTCTTAGGCGGAAGCAAAAGACGTTATGCGACTATCGGTGATGTTATTGTAGCTTCTGTAAAAAAGGCTTTGCCTAGTGGTAAAGTAAAAAGAGGTCAGGTTGTTAAGGCGGTTGTAGTAAGAACAAAAAAGGAATTGCATCGTGAAGATGGAGCTCTAATTCGTTTTGATGATAATGCAGCTGTAATTTTAGATAGCAAAAAAGAGCCTATTGGAACGCGTATTTTTGGACCAGTTGGTAGAGAGATTCGTTATGCTAATTTTATGAAAATCGTATCATTGGCTCCGGAGGTATTATAATGGCGAAATTTAAAATTAAAAAAGGTGATTTAGTAGAAGTAATCACTGGAGATGATAAGGGCAAGAAAGCAAAGATTTTGCGTGTATTGCCTAAAACTTCACAAGTTATTGTAGAAGGTTGCAAAGTGGCAAAAAAAGCTGTAAAGCCAACAGATAAAAATCCTAAAGGCGGTTTTATAGACAAAGAAATGCCTATGCACATTTCAAATGTTAAGAAAGCGGAGGATTAATTGATGTTCGCATTAAAAGCTGCTTATAAAAGTGAAATTAGGGCGAAACTAGCAGAGGAATTAGGGATTAAGAATCCTATGCTTTTGCCCAAATTGGAAAAAATTGTAATTAGTGTTGGTGCGGGTATGCACGCAAAGGATACAAAAATTATGCAAAATATTGCTGATACTGTTTCCCTAATCGCCGGACAAAAAGCAGTAATTACTATTGCTAAAAAATCTGTTGCAGGATTTAAAATGCGTGAAGGAATGCCTATGGGTGTGAAGGTTACTCTAAGAGGAAATCAAATGTATAACTTCTTGGAAAAGTTGATTGTTATTGCGCTTCCAAGAGTAAAAGATTTTCGTGGGGTTCCGCGTAATGGTTTTGATGGAAGAGGAAATTATAGCTTTGGTGTGAATGAACAATTAATTTTTCCAGAGGTAGTTTATGATGATATTATGGTAAGTCATGGAATGAATATTACATTTGTAACTTCAGCAGAAAATGATAAAGATGCATTTAAATTGCTTGAACTTTTTGGCTTACCTTTTACAAAAGGAAGAAACAATGGCTAAAAAATCTATGATTGCAAAGGCAGCAAGAAAGCCTAAGTTTAAAGTTAGAGCATACACAAGATGTTCTATTTGTGGCAGACCACATTCTGTGTATAGAGATTTTGGTATTTGCCGTGTTTGCCTTCGTAAAATGGGAAATGAAGGTTTAATACCTGGACTTAGAAAAGCAAGCTGGTAAGGGGGTAGATATGGTAAATGATATTATTGCAGATTCATTAACTAGGATTAGAAATGCAAGTATGCGCCGTCTAGATACAACAAATTTATATTATGCAAAAATTGTTGTATCTATCCTGGAAGTTTTTCAAGCAAAAGGATTTATTGAAGGCTTTAAGGTGATTGAACAAGGTAAAAAACAATCCATTAATGTTGTTTTAAAGTATGATGAAAAAGGGTATTCTGTGATTAATGAGATTACTAGAATCTCAAAGCCAGGAAGACGTGTTTATAAAAATAGAAATGAGTTGAAGCGTTTTAAAAATGGTTATGGAACAATTGTTGTAAGCACTAGTAAAGGTGTTATTGCCAATGAAGATGCTTATAAAGCAAATGTGGGTGGCGAAGCCCTTTGTAGTATTTGGTAGGAGAATGTAATGTCAAGAGTTGGAAAAAAACCTATTAGCATTCCAAGTAGTGTTCAAGTTAGCATTGAAGGAAGCAAAATAGTTTTTAAGGGTGGCAAGCTAACAAAAGAGTTAGAAACTTATGGGCGTGTAGGTGTCGCATTTAAAGATGGTGAATTAAGCTTTACTTTAAATGGTGATGATGCGCAAGCTAGAGCCTATTGGGGAACTTATAGAGCATTAGCTAACAATATTGTAGTTGGTCTAACAGATGGTTTTAGCAAGCAATTAGAAATTAATGGCGTAGGTTATAAAGCAGTTGTTAAAGGTAAAGTTTTAGAGCTTTCGCTTGGATTTTCTCATCCTATTAACTATGGCATTCCAGAAGGTGTTGAAATCTCCGTTGATAAAAATTTTATTATTATTAAAGGTTCTGATAAACAACAAATTGGACAAATTGCGGCGGAGATTAGAGAGTTTAGACCACCAGAACCATATAAAGGCAAAGGTGTGAAATATTCTGATGAGCGCATTATCCGCAAAGCTGGTAAAACTTCTAAAAAGTAAGGATAGATAATGGCAAATAAAATTATTAGACAAAAAAGAAGTTTAAGATTTAAAAGAAAGCTTAGAATTCGTGCTAAAGTTTTTGGACGTGCTGCAACTCCTAGATTGAGTATTTTTCGTTCAAATAGATATTTTTATGCACAGGCAATTGATGATGTAAATGGTGTAACTTTAGCAAGCGTTGATGGCAAAAAAATGGGCTTAAAAAATAATAAAGATGATGTGAAAAAAATTGCTGCTGCGTTTGCAGAAAATCTTAAAAAAGCAAAAATTTCTGAAGTTATCTTTGATAGAAATGGCTATTTATATCATGGCGTTGTTGCAAGTTTTGCTGATTCTCTTCGTGAGAATGGAATCAATCTTTAGGGGATATTTATGGAAATTAATAGAGAAGAATTTGAAGAATATGTTGTCAATGTTGGACGTGTTACAAAGGTTGTAAGTGGTGGACGTAGATTCCGTTTTAATGCTTTGGTTGTTGTTGGCAACAAGGCAGGTTTAGTAGGTTTTGGTTTAGGTAAGGCAAAAGAAGTTCCAGATGCTATCAAAAAAGCTATTGACGATGCATTTAAAAATATTATCAAAGTGAATATTAAAGGAACAACAATTGCGCATGATGTGCAAGAAAAATATAATTCAAGTATTGTGTTGTTGAAGCCTGCTAGTGAAGGAACGGGTGTTATTGCTGGTGGTTCAGTGCGTCCAGTATTAGAGAAAGCAGGAATTAAGGATATTTTGACAAAATCTTTAGGTTCAAATAATCCTTATAATGTTGTGCGTGCAACTATTGAGGCTCTTTCTAAGGTAAAGGCATAAGGAGATTGTATGGCGTTAGAAAATTTAGCACCTGCTAAAGGCAGTGTGAAAAAAATTAAAAGAATAGGACGAGGACAAGGTAGTGGTATGGGTAAAACCTCCACAAGAGGCGGAAAAGGTCAGACAGCAAGAACTGGATCTAAACAGAAAAGAGGATTTGAAGGTGGGCAACAACCTTTACAACGCCGTCTCCCAAAAGTTGGTTTTAATAGTCGTGTTGAGAAACCTTATGTAATTAATGTAGATATGATTAAAACAGTAGCAAATCTAACAGAAATTACTTTTGAGACTATCAAAGGTGTGCATAAATTCCCATCTTATACAACAAAAATCAAATTAATTGGTGTAGAAGCTAAAAATCTTACATCGAAAATTAAAGATGAGAGAATCACAACAAGCGGACAAAAATAATGAATAAGGCACTTGTCAATAAGATTCTTATTACGTTAGGCTTTCTTTTAGCCTACCGAGTGTTGGCGTATGTTCCAGTGCCGGGTGTTGATACAATGGTGATTAAATCATTTTTTGACAATAATGCTTCTAATGCACTTGGTTTATTTAATATGTTTAGCGGTAATGCTGTGGAACGTCTTAGTATTATTTCGCTAGGGATTATGCCTTTTATTACTGCATCCATTATTATGGAACTTTTAGCGGCTACTTTCCCAAATTTAGGCAAAATGAAGAAAGAACGTGATGGTATGCAAAAGTATATGCAAATTATTCGCTATGCTACAATTGTAATTACTATTATTCAAGCAGTTGGCGTTTCTATTGGATTAAAAAGCTTAGGAACGGGTGCTAATGGTGCAATAATGATTGATATGAATGTATTTATTGCAATTTCTGCTCTTTCGATGCTTTGTGGAACAATGTTGTTAATGTGGATTGGTGAGCAAATTGCACAAAGAGGAATCGGAAATGGAATTAGCTTAATTATCTTTGGTGGAATTGTGTCAGGAATCCCAAGTGCAATTGCAGGCACATTTAATCTTGTGAATACAAATCAAATTAGTTGGCTTGTATTATTGTTTATTGCTGCAATTATTGTAATAACTGTTGCTTGTATTATTTATGTAGAGCTTGGGGAGAGAAGGATTCCTGTATCATATTCTCGTAAAGTTGTAATGCAAAATCAAGATAAGCGTATTATGAATTATATTCCTATTAAGATGAATTTAAGTGGAGTGATTCCACCTATTTTTGCTTCAGCACTTTTGATGTTTCCTAGCACAATTTTGCAAAGCTCTTCTAATAGTATAGTCATGCAGATTGCTGATTTTTTAAATCCAAATGGATATTTTTATAATGTATTGATGTTTCTCTTTGTAGTGTTTTTTGCATATTTTTATGCTTCTATTGTGTTTAATCCCAAAGATATTTCAGAGAATTTAAAACGTCAAGGTGGTTTTATTCCGGGAATTCGACCGGGAGAAGGAACTGCTAATTTTCTAACAGATATTGCTAGCAAATTAACATTATGGGGTGCTTTATATTTAGCACTTATTGCAACACTTCCTTGGATTTTAGTTAAAGCTTCTGGAGTTCCTTTTTATTTTGGTGGAACAGCGGTGTTAATTGTCGTGCAAGTTGCTGTGGATACGATGCGTAAAATTGAAGCACAAATTTACATGAATAAGTATAAAACGCTTAGTGCAGTAGGTTTGTAATGGCAATAGCAATTAGAAAACCCGATGAGATTAAGGCTTTAAGAGCAGCAAATAGAATCGTGGGAAAAACACTCAATCATTTAAAGTCTCAAATAAAGCCCGGAATTTCATTAAAAGAATTGGATCAAATGTGCGAAGATATGATTCGCTCTTGTGGCGCGATTCCATCTTTTAAAGGTTTATATGGTTTTACAGGTTCAGTTTGCACGTCAGTCAATGAAGTCATAATTCATGGAATTCCAACAGATTATAAACTGCAATCTGGAGATATTGTAGGGCTTGATATTGGAACACAGTTAAATGGTTGGTATGGAGATGGAGCAATAACTTGTGGCGTTGGAGAGATTTCTCAAATGGACCAGCGTTTAATTGCTTGTTCTAAGGACGCTCTGTATTTTGCAATTTCTCAAATTAAAACCGGAATGCATTTTAAAGAATTAAGTGCAATTTTAGAGCAATTTATTTTAGAATATGGATATGTCCCCTTGCGTGGTTTTTGTGGGCATGGGATTGGTAGGAAGCCACATGAAGAACCAGAAATTCCTAATTATTTAGAAGGTAAAAAAGCCAAGCAAGGCGATAAAATCAAAGAGGGAATGGTGTTTTGTATTGAACCTATGATTTGCCAAAAAGATGGTGAGCCAAGAATTTTAGAGGATGATTGGAGTGTAGTTTCAGTAGATGGTTTAAGAGGTAGTCATTATGAACATACTGTTGCAGTTATTAATGGAAAAGCAGAAATTTTGTCTGTTGAATAAATTATAAAAGGAATACAGTGGCAAAAGATGATGTAATTGAAGTAGATGGAATCGTAAAAGAAGCATTGCCTAATGCAACTTTTCGCGTAGAGCTTGAAAATGGGCATATTATTTTATGTCATATTGCTGGACGTATGCGTATGCACTATATTAAGATTCTACAAGGAGATAAAGTAAAGATTGAGCTAACGCCTTATAGTTTGGATAAGGGTAGAATTACTTTTAGATATAAGTAGTTTTTAATAAATTTTTAAGTATAATTCGCATTCTTTTGCAAAAATTATATGTTTTGCATAGTCGTTTAGGTAGCTTGAAAATGCCTTAGAGGACTATAAACTCAATGCCTATTTTATTTAGGAAGCAATAGATTTGTATTTCAAAGTAATGTGTATCGGGATTTTCCTGTAGAGCAGTATTTTATGAGGCATAGCCTTTAGAAGTAGGAGTAAGTTATGAAAGTGAGACCTTCTGTCAAAAAAATGTGCGACAAATGCAAGGTTATCAAAAGAAAAGGCGTGATTCGAGTGATTTGCGAGAATCCAAAACATAAACAAAGACAAGGTTAAAAGGAAAAATAATGGCGAGAATTGCTGGTGTTGATTTACCCAAAAAAAAGAGAATTGAATATGCTTTGACTTACATCTATGGTGTAGGTTTAAAGACTTCAAGAGATATTTTGAATTCTGTAAATATTTCTTATGACAAAAGGGTTCAAGACCTTAGTGAGGATGAAGTTTCTTCGATTGCAAAGGAAATTCAAGCTCACCATATCGTAGAGGGTGATTTGCGCAAAAAAGTTACAATGGACATTAAAGCTCTTATGGATTTAGGGAACTATCGTGGTTTAAGGCATCGTAAAGGACTTCCCGTTCGTGGTCAAACAACAAAAAATAATGCAAGAACACGAAAAGGTAAGAGAAAAACTGTTGGTAGTGCATCAAAGTAGGGAGTAAATAATGGCTAAAAGAAATGTAAATAAAAAAAGAGTGGTTAAAAAGAATATTGCAAGAGGCATCATTCATATTTCTGCTGCTTTTAACAATACAAGCGTAACAATCACAGATGAAATGGGCAATGTCATTTGCTGGAGCACAGCAGGTGCATTAGGATTTAAAGGAAGCAAAAAATCAACTCCTTATGCAGCGCAACAAGCGGTTGAAGATGCAGTTTCTAAAGCAAAAGAACATGGAATTAAAGAGCTTGGAGTAAAGATTCAAGGTCCCGGAAGCGGTCGTGAAACTGCAGTAAAAAGCTTGGGAAGTATTGAGGGAATCAAGGTTCTATGGTTTAAAGATGTAACACCATTGCCGCATAATGGTTGCCGTGCGCCAAAAAGAAGAAGAGTGTAAGGAGAGATAATGGCAAGATATAGAGGTCCTGTTGAAAAGATTGAAAGAAGATTCGGTGTTAGTCTTGCATTAAAAGGCGAGCGCAGATTAGCAGGTAAAAGTGCTTTAGATAAACGCCCTTATGGTCCAGGACAACATGGACAAAGAAGAGGGAAAATTTCAGAATATGGAATCCAACTTAGAGAAAAACAAAAAGCAAGAATGATGTATGGTGTTTCTGAAAAGCAATTTCGCGCAATTTTCGTAGAAGCAAATAGATTAGAAGGAAATACTGGGGAAAATCTAGTAAAATTAATTGAAAGAAGACTAGATAATGTCGTTTATAGAATGGGTTTTGCGACCACAAGAAGATTTGCAAGACAGCTTGTTGTACATGGACATATTTTAGTAGATGGAAAAAAGCTCAATATCCCTTCAGCATTAGTTGGTGTTGGGCAAAAAGTTGAAATTTGTGAAAAAACAAAGAAAAATCCACAGGTCCAAAGAGCAATTGAGCTAACAAAACAAACTGGAATTGCTCCATGGGTTGATGTGGATCAAGATAAAGTGTTTGGAATCTTTACACGTCTTCCAGAAAGAGAAGAAGTAGTGATTCCAATCGAAGAAAGGCTCATTGTTGAGTTGTATTCTAAATAATTTGTAGGAAAGGGTTAGTATGAAAAGTATTAAAACTTCTCCACATGTTCCAACAAAGATTGAAGTCAAAGAAATTGGTGTTAATAAGATTGAAATTACAGCATATCCTTTTGAAGCAGGATATGCAATCACGCTAGCACATCCTTTGCGCCGTTTATTGCTTGGAAGTTCAGTTGGATTTGCTCCTGTTGCACTAAGAATTGAGGGTGTAGCGCATGAGTTTGATTCTGTGCGTGGTGTAGTAGAAGATGTTTCGCATTTTATCGTTAATCTTAAAACGATTCGTTTTAAGGTAAAAGATGATAGTGATAGTGTGAGTATTAATTATAGTTTTGCAGGTCCAAAAGTTATTACTGGAGAAGATTTGGTAAATGACATAGTTGATGTGGTTACTCCAAATATTCATTTAGCGACAATTAATGAAGACGCTATTTTAAATTTCTCTATCATTGTGCGTAAGGGAATTGGTTATGTCCCTAGCGAAGATATTAGAAATGCAATTTCAGAAGATTATATGCCTCTTGATGCATATTTTACACCTGTAACAAATGTAACGTATGAAACAGAAAATGTTTTAGTTGAAGATGATCCAAACTACGAAAAGGTAGTTTTCAATATTCAAACAGATGGACAAATAGAGCCTTTAATGGCATTTAAAAATGCGTTAAGTGTAATGCATAAACAAATGGCAATTTTTAATTCTGAGTTAAATATTGAAGTTCCTGAAGTAAATAGTGGTGAAGAAGATCGCCCAGAAATTAAGTTATTATCACAAACAATTGATAGCTTAAATTTTAGTGCAAGATGCTTTAATTGCTTAGATAGATCTGGTATTAAATATTTGGGTGAGCTTGTGTTGTTAAATGAGGACCAAATTAAAAATATTAAGAATCTAGGCAAGAAGTCTTTAGATGAAATCACTGTAAAATTAGAAGAACTAGGTTATCCTATTGGTAAGGCAATTGCAGAAGATTTAGTCGCTTTACTGAAGAAAAAATTTTCCAATTAAAAGGATTAATAAATGAGACATGGACATGGATATAGAAAGCTAGGGCGCACGAGCTCTCATAGAAAAGCTTTATTAAAAAATCTTTCTATTGCTTTGGTTGCTAGTGGAAAGATTGAAACAACTTTGCAAAAAGCAAAAGAATTACAAAGTTACTTTGAAAAACTTATCACAAAAGCAAGAGTAGGAGATGCAATGGCTCATCGTTTAGTTTTTTCTTACTTGCAACACAAAGAATCTGTTAAAAAACTTGTAACAGAGATTGCTCCTAAATATGCTAGCAGAAATGGTGGTTATACAAGGATTATTAAAACAAGGCTAAGAGTAGGTGATGCTGCTCAAATGGCAATCATAGAGCTCATTTAAACAATAAAGATTTTTTCTTTTATTGCTTTTTTAACAGCGCAGAGAAACAATTTGCGTTGTTAAAATGACTCTCTAAATAAAAACTCTCCTTATTCAATAATTTTTGGAACGATAAAAAAGTTATCCTCTTGATGAGGGGCGTGTTTTAAAATATTTTTTGCAATATCTGGTTGGGATTCTACAATATCTTGACGCATAGGAAGTGCGGAATCTAGCGGATTAAACGAAGCAGGAATTGCATCTAAATCAAGTGTATTAATATTTTCGACAAAATTAACAATTTCGCTTAAATGATTTTTTGTCATTTCTAATTCTTGATTTTCTAATGTAATTCCACCAAGTTTTGTCAGTTTGTTTAATAACATTGTATCAATAGTCATTTAATCTCCTTATAATGTTTAAGATAAAGCATAAAGATTTTGATTGCTCGTTTTGCTGCGCGATGAATTTCATCAGCACTTGGGCGGACATAGTTTGGAATCATAATTGTATCAATGAAATATGATCCAATAATGAGCTCTGTGAAAATGTGCAAACTCTCATCAATATCTTCAATTCCTAAGTTGTGCGCTGTATTATAATCTTCCAAGATTTTTAAAAGAAAATGGTGCACCTTACATACTGCGTTATGATGAAAAATTTCAATAAGTTCAGGATTATTATAACCCTCCACAACGATTAATCGATGAAATGCGATACTTTCTTGACTAAGGATTTGATTAATAAGTTTCACGCCGATATGATAAAAATATTCTTCCAGATTGGAATGTGGTGCTATTTCATTGAAGTCTTTATCAAAAGAATCAATAAAATCTTGTCCATTTTCTGAAATTGCTTTAGCAAAAATTGTTTTTTTGTTTTTAAAGAGCTTATAGATTGTTGCTAAAGACCCACCTGTTTCTTTTACAATCATTTGTAAGCTTGTTTTTTTGTAGCCATATTGCAAAAAAAACTTCCAAGCAATCTTTAGAATCTCTGTTTGTTTTTCTCTATTTTTAATTTTGTTCGTTTCATTTGGTGTGCGTTTTTTTTTAGCTACAAGATTTTTTTTGGAATCCTTATCCATAACCACCCTTGTGATACAAAACGTAATATACCTAGAATTCTATAAAAAAAGAACTTAAATATCAACTGCATTTAAAAACTTTTAAATTTGTGTAAAAAAGCTTTTGAGGTTAAAGAATCTCTAGTTTTTGGATTTTTCTTGACAAAAAGAAGGGGGGGGTAAAACCCCATCCCCTCTCCAGCTTAGTGTTAAACAACTCCCAAAAAACTACTAAAATCTCATAAAATAGGCAAATCACTTTGTTAAGCTTAAAAAAACAAAAGACTTTCAAAATTTTGCGCGCCTTCTTGTAGCACAAAAGCTATCTTGCTAGGTTCTTGTTGTGCTTATTAATCGACATTTGCAGTCTTGTTTGCGCGAAATCAACACTCAAAAACTATTAAGCGCATAAAAGCAGAATATGTAAATGCTTTTTAAAGTTTGTCTTGAAAGCTTGTAAATATTCCGCTTTCTAACGCTTCTTGCAAATATCATCTAAAAACAATCTAAAACAAATTTTGTGAATAAGGAAATAGTATGGAGAATCTTCTGCTTGATTGTTTGAGCGAATCTTATTTTGGTGATGTTATGCGCCCTCTTGTGTGCCATAAAATCTTGAGCGCGGAATCTTGTGCGAGAAAAAAAGAGATGAGTATTAAAGAGCTAAGGGAATCTACACTCTTTAAAAATTTAGAATCGCAAGCAAAAGAATTTAGATTTAATGGCACAAAATTGTTGTTTAAGCATAACAAGAGTGATAGCGAATATCGCAAAGCATTAAAAGAAATTTTTAGAGAATAAAGGCTGTGCATGCAAAAGAAATTAGAACTAAATTTGCATTGATATGTTTTTTGGTGAGAAAACAATTAAAAAGGAGTAAAAATGCCAAAGAAAAGTAATGGAATCGTAATTAGAAATAATAAAGTTTGGGTTGCTAAAATGATTAAAGGTGAGTGGTATAGATTTAGCACAAAATTAGAAGCCACTTTAAGTAATATTGAGTATGTTAAGAAAAATATTGATAGCCTAATTACTGAATATATTGCAAGCAAAGAGCAACAAACAAGCACAAAAGAGGCAATGCAAAAAGCGCGGTTTGATAAAAATTGCACTCTTGGAGCTATTGCTAACGCTCTTATAAAACAGAATCAGACAATGCGCCCTTCCACATATTTTGTTTATAAAACAACACTTGGAAAAATCATTGATTATTTTGGTATGCAAACGCCTATTACTTCTATCAATAAGGATAAGATTGCTGAATTTGTAAAAGATTCACTTGATTTGGGTTTAAAAAAGAGTTCTTTAAACAACAGATTGATTATGTTGCGCGCAATGTTTAACTATGCGTATGAAATGGATTACATTAAAAAAATCCCTAACATAAAATTTAAAATAGAAGACGCTGCGGAAAATCCTGTGCCTTTTAGCCTTGAAGAAGTCAAGCGCATTTTAGAGAATTGCAAAGATGAGATGATAAAGAATTATTTGCAACTTGCTTTTTTTAGCGGGCTTAGAAAAGGAGAGATTCTAGCATTAAGATGGGAGGATGTAGATTTTGCCAACAAAGAAATTTCTATCACTAAAACTTTGGGTAGATATGGAATCGGTAAAACAAAAACAAAATCTAGTATGCGCACAATAGATTTGCTTCCATTAGCTGAAGGCGCACTACTTGCACAGAAAAAAATCACAGGGAATAAAGATTTTATTTTTACTAGTGTTGCTGGGTTTGCAAAATTTGCAACCAAAATGCGCTATGTTTGGACAAAACTTTTAGAATCGTTAGATTTAAAACAAAGGCATATTTACAACACGCGCCACACTTTTGCAAGCTTGATGTTAGAAAATGGCGAGGATTTAATTTGGGTTAGTAAAAGACAGCTTGGACATACAAATGCGCAAATGACTTTACAGGTCTATGCACAATATATCCCAAATAAGAAAAAACAACGTGCAACATTTTTGGAAGAGTTTTAAGGAGAGAGTATGGAGATGAGAAATAAACCATTAAAGAATCGGCATTATATCCTTGAAGGGGCGAATGGGACCCATTATAGCAGCAGATTTTATTTTGTCTTTGATGCAGTGATTTTTAATAAAAATAAAAAAACCCATTACTGACTTAAGAGGCGTCCGCAGGAATTTTGGAGCGATTGAGCAATACAAAAAATCTTCAATGGTGGATAAAGGAGTGAAAATGCAAGATGATATTGATATTCAAGATATTTTATCTAATTTAGATGAGATTGATATTGATAATTTTTTAGATGGTATCCAAGATAGTGATTTGATTGAAGAAGTATCCGACAGAGTTAAAAGGTGTGATGATAAATTCTTGAAAGACTTAAAAGGAAGTGTTGGGGAGCTTTTAAGCTTAGAAATGGAATCAGAAGTGATAAGCAATTTAAATTGTTTGCACCATTGGGGCAATCAAGAGACTGCTAAGGCTTACTTTGAATCTCTATCTTTTGGAGAGAGTTTAAAACAATGGATTCTAAAAACTTATGGGGGTGAGAAATGAAACTAAAAGATTTAGATTTTGATGAAAGGTGCGTAGAAATCAATCCATCTCTATTGCTTTTAAACAATGAAAGAGCGGAAATAGAGCTTTGGACAGGATTATTTGATAAGAATGGTAAAGAAATCTTTGAGGGGGATATTATTAAAATGAAAGAACAAACCATTGTGGATTCCTTTCAAAATTATCTTGTTTATGTAAAGTTTTCACCACAAATAGGATTTTATGGAGGATATTTAAAATATAAAGATACTCCAAAAGATAAACATTACCAAATAGTATTAACTTTTGAGCAGTGGGAAGTTATTGGCAATATTCACGAGAATAAGGAGTTGTTACAATGAATGCTAACGAAGCTAAACTTCTGCTCCAAGAGTATTTTAGATACAAAAGAAAGTTTATTGGTGTTGTTTCTGAATACTCTTTTACTCTTGATGAAATAGAAGATATTGTTGCTTTTGATGATAAAGAGATTATTGTCGTAGAGATAAAAATTTCTAAAAGTGATTTTCTAAAAGATTTTAAAAAACATAAACATACATACTTTGATAAATCTTATCACAAATTTTACTATTTTGTCCCCAATGATTTATTAGATTTTGTTTTGGAATATCTAAAAAAGGCGGATGGAAGTTATGGTGTTTTGTCTGTTAATACTAGAAATGAAGTTTATATCGCAAAAAGTGCAAAAACATTAAAGGGTAGTAAATATTTGCTTAGCGTTTTTCATTACAGCGAATACGCAAAGCTAAAAAGTCTTATTCAAAGAATGTCTAGTGAGCTTATTATTGAGAAGCGTAAAAATCTAAGGAGTAAAAAATGATTGTTGCAAATCTTAGTGGCGGTAGAGATTCTAGCGCAATGGTTGTTAAATGGCTGGAGATTGGAAACAAAATAGATCACATTATTTTTTGTGATACAGGATTTGAGTTTGACGCAATGTATTTTTATCTTGAAAAACTAGAAGGGTATCTCTATAAAGAATTTGGAATGTTAATAACTTATATTAATAGTCTAAACAAAATTTATGATTGGGCATTTGAAAAGCCTATTGCAAGAGGAGAAAATAAAGGTAGATTAAGAGGATTGCCAAGAGCAGTTGGCAAAGACTACTGCACCAGAGAAACAAAGGCTAATCCTACAAAAGAATTTGTTTTATCTCACTCCCCAAATAAATTTAAGAATACTGTTCTCATTGGTTACACATACGATGAAGTAAAAAATGGAAGGGTAAGCAATTTGGACTATGCAACAGCTAAATATCCTTTAGCGGAATGGAAAATGAACGAACCCGAAGTCGATGAGTTTTTAAAAAAACGTGGAATCGCAAATAAACTCTATGAAAAGTTTTCGCGCACAGGATGTTATATGTGTCCTAAACAGAGCTTGCAAAGTCTTTATACTCTTTACAAATATTATCCACACTTTTGGGAGATAATGAAGAATTTGGAAGAGAAGGCTAAAGTGCTGAATTGTGTTAATCAAACCTTTAAGCCCAATATGACTTTAGAGAACTTGGAAAAAAGATTTAAAAACACACCAAATGCACTTTTTAGTGATGTATATGCAGAAGATGAAACGTGTTTTTGTTTGAGATAGAAAAAATAAAGGATAAAGAACACTTGCTTTAAAAGATGAAAAAACAAATGCTACGTTCTATCTTTTAGGAGCTTTTAAAGAAGGAGTGAGAAATGAATGCTAACGAATCTAAACTCAAAAATATTCTTGATGTGTGTTGTGGATTTAAACAATTTTACGCAGACAAAAATAATCCAAATGTTTTATTCTGCGATTTAAGAGCAGAAGTAAATCCAAATTTAATATTGGATTTTACTAATAAGTTGCCTTTTGAAGACGAGAGCTTCTATCTAGTCATATTTGACCCACCGCATATTGCCCCAAATCGTGGAAGCGAAAAAAGCATTATGGTGCAAAATATGGGAAGCTTAGCAAAAGGTTTTAATGAATGTATGCGCGTTTTAAAGCCAAATGGCACTTTAATCTTTAAGTGGAGTGAGGCGCATATTAGCCTAAAGAGTATTTTAGAGTGTTTTGACAAAGAACCTTTGTTAATGCAAAAAAGCTCGAGAACTTCACATTTTTGCGTATTTTATAAAGAATCAGTAAAGATTGATACAGAAAATCAGATTGATGTTGAAGTTGTTGGAAATATCCACGAAATAAGGGGGCAAGAAAATGTTAGTTAAATCTTTTTTGATTATATGCCTTAGCTTTATATTTGCGTATGGCAAAGGTTTTACGCAATATTTGGGATATGAAAAAGTAGAAAGGCTCGGGTTTATAGAGTATTACTGCATTCAAGGATATGTTTATATGAATATAAAAGTAGGGCAATTGCCTGATAAATATCAGATTATGCCATTGTATAGGGTTTTTCATACTGACCAAATAATAATTGAGAATTGCTCTGATTTTTTAATGGATAATAAGGAGTTAGAAAAAGGAGTAAAAAATGATTGAGCTAATGTTATTTGTTTATTTGATTGGACTTGTTAAAAATTTAATTCCTATCTCGGTGCTTATAGTATCTATTTCAATTGTTTTTTTAATTATAAACTTCTCTAGCTTGGCTGTAGAAGGCGAAGAAATTCTACCTAAAAGATTAAAGATATTTTTTATCACTTCTCTTTTTGTCTTTACCTCTTTGATTGTCTTTACCCCTTCAAAAGAAACTGCAATATTATTAGCAGGAATCTATGCTGGAAATGATTTTTTAAAGCAAGAAGAAGTTAGCGCGAAGTTAAAAGCTGTCAATGAAATTATTGATATGAAATTACAAAAAATTCTAAAAGAAACTAAAGAAAAGATGATAAAGGAGTGAGAAATGAAGCTAAAAATTTTTGATGAAGATAAAATCATAATCATCAACACAAAACAGATTCCAAAAATAAGTATTTCTCTTGAAGTAGAAAATATCGAGGTTTTGTGTAAAGTTGGAATATTAGTAGGAGATTATTATAACTACTCTTTAGTTCGACAATCTCTACCAAATGAAAAATCAGAAGAGCTTTTTGAAAAGCATAAAAAAGAAGCTTTGCAAATCCTATATAGCAAAATCAAAACTACAGAATCTCTAAATCTTGCTCTAAAAGAAACGATAGAAGATTCTGTATTAATTCATGGAGGTAAAAAATGAGCCAAATACTTTATCTAGCACCCAATGAGAAATTTACAATTATTCCAAATGACCTTTTGCTTGACCAAAATTTAAGCGATGGAGCTAAGGTTTTAGCTTTTTATCTGATGTCTTTACCAAAAGATTGGACAGTTGTATGGGAAAATGTAGCAAAAGCTTTAAATTCCACTCTTAGCACGATAAAAAGACGCAAGCAAGAGCTACTGAAGTTTGGTTTTTTGATTCCTATTGCAAATCGCGATATAAAAGGAAAATTTACGCAAAATAAGCTTGCGTTTAAATACTGCAATAATAACTCTTTGCAAAAATTGGACGCGGAAATTATTGTTAAAGGAAGCTTAAAAACAAGTAGTGCAAAAACGCATAAAACCGATACTTGCGATATTTCACCCGTAGCGCATTTGACCAGCTGTGGTGAAATGACCCCCTATAATAAGACTAATAAAGATACAAAAAAAGAAGAGAAACAAGAGATTTTCATTTTGCAAAAAGCTGAACTTTTTAAGACCCTCTTAGAAGCAAATTCTAAAGCCGTAGAAAATTATAAAAAAGCTTACGACCTTAGCACTTTTCTTGATGGAGAGGAACTTAAGATTGCTAAAGAGTGGGTTGCTTGGCGTAATGCGATGTGGCGTATTAAGCCTATGGTATCCATCGCAAAGCTAAAAAAGGCAAAAGAAAGCGGTTGTGATATTGTTCAGGATATTAAGCGGTGTATGGCGAATGATTGGCGCGGATATTTCTCCCACACTAAAGACGCTCAAACAACAAAAACCAAAGCACAAAAAGAATCCACAAAAGCCTTGCATATCACAATTTACAACGCATTAAAAGCACAAGGTTGGAGTTTGGATAAGGGAGAGAGTTATAAGGATTTACGTGTGAATGGGCGTGCGGTAACACGCGAAAATGGTTTGTTTAAATATGCTTAAAGGTTATGCAATGCAGCAAAGAAGATGGAGAAAAGCACCGCTTAAAGGAAAAAAAGAAAATAGCAGCAGCTTTTATCTTGGCTTGGATATGCTAGAAAAAATTGCATTGGTTGCAAGTTTGGAAAATCAAAGCAAAAGCGCGGTTGTTGAATGCGCTTTAGTGTTATTTGGAGGGAATTATGACTTATTTAAAGCTAAGCAAAAAGCTTTCAAAAAAAAGAAAAAAATTCTATCTACGCAAGGGCGTGTTAAGAGGCTTGAACAAAGAGTGCAAAAGGCTAAAAATGTGCAAGAACGCTTATTTACATAATGCGTTAGACAAACTTTTGGAATCTTATTCAAGAGAAAATTTATTTGTTTGGGCTGCACTAAAGGAGAGCAAATGAGCAAAAAAAGCGATTATTTTGCGGTGTTTTATGCGTGTGAGTTTTGCGGGAATGTGATGAAAACTTCCCTTTCTAGGTTGATTGAAAATATAGATTCTAAAAAGCACTTAGATTTAATCGACTATCAAAGCGATGAGACGCATTTAAGCTGTGAATGCCCAAAGTGCAAAGAAGAGAATCGTTTATTGTTAAAAATGGAAGTTGAAAATTAATCTCAAGGAGAGAAAAATGGAAAAAGAAACAGTTGTTGCAGAAGATTTTGACCTTTATGGTGGGTTTGAATGGGTTGTTACTACGATTAATACTTTGATGTATTCTGCACATTCTAGCTTACCAGCAAGGACACACGAGAGTGCGTTTGTGCTGTTATGTGAGCAGCTTGCAAAACTTGCGTATTTAATAAAAAACGAGGAAACAACAGGTTTAGAGTTTAGCGACCCATATTTTGGAATGTGTGAATATTGCGATTTATTGGTGGAGACTTATACTTTATCTTATGCTTGCTTTAATATTGGTGAGTTTGATGAGCCTTTTATCGCAGAGGTGAAAAAAATCGCAAATGTAACGCTTTTAGAAAAGATTACAGAAAAGATAGAAGAAGAGGAAAATGATGGATTATTTGAATGAGATTCTTTGGAGTGAGAAGTTTGAGGGTGGGGATTTTGATAGAGTAAAAATAGAGGAGATTTGCGCGCAATTAAACAATGATGAGATTAACGCGCTTTTAATGGCTCTTAAAAAAGATAGCGATAACAAGTGTTTTAACCGCGTGTATGGATTAAAAGAAGTGATTTATTACACGCAAAAGGTTATCGTCTCTTTAAGCGAAGAAAAAGCAAAAAAAGCAAAAATCAAAAACTTTGGTGGAAGTGTGGTTGAAGAAAACGAAGTGCTAACGCGTCTTTTTGTGCAACGTTATAAGCAAAAGCTGCCAAAATGGGTATTTTAAGGAGAAAATATGCACAATAAAGAAATCGATCCCTTAGAACTAGAATTGTTAATGAGTTTTATTCATTATCCTAAAGATTTAGACGCATTTTTAAGCAAAGTTAGTCTTAAAATCTTTAGTGAGGAAGCAAGAGAATCTTTAAAGATTATCAATGCTTTGGCTTTAAAAGGTGGTTTAAGTCTCCATAGTTTTTTTGGGAGTTTAAGCCTAAAGCAAAAAAATAGCGATTATTTTCAAGAACTCCTTTTGTGCGCACCTAATCCAAACTACTTAGGATTATGTGAAGTGTTTAAACATAACTATCAAATCAAAGCGCAACAAAAAATCGCGGAATCTCTTTTAAATGCAAGCAATGATGGCGCGCTTTTGGATTTAGCACTTTTAGAAAATGCGCTAGATATTGAAGTTAAAGAGTATAAAAATTTAAAAGAATGGAGTGATGAATATGCCAAAAAGCCACAAGCACAGAACTACAAAACAGGGATTCCTTTTGTGGATAATTGCTTTGGTGGTGGGTTTGAGCTCGGGCAATTAATGCTAGTGTTTGGCGACCCAGAAGCAGGAAAAACAATGTTTTCTTTGCAGATTTTAGAAAATCTTAGCAAAACCACGAAAGTTTGCTTTTTTTGCTTTGAATTTACGATTAATGATTATCTAAAAAGGCGCGCTAATAGTAGTTTTGTGAATAGTGATAATTTTTTTATTATTAATGATGGCTATGATATTAACGAGGTTACGCAAAACATTAAGAATCTTTATAAAAAAGGCGTGCGATTCTTTTTAATTGATAGTCAAATGCGCGTTACAAACACAGGACGCAATAGCGAAGAAGAAGAGAGTATGAAATTTAGTGTTTTGGCAAAACTTTGCCATTCTTTGGGTGTGTTTGTGATTTTTATTTGTCAAAACTCCAAAACAGATAAAGATAATCCACTAGGAAGCAAAAAAGGTGGGCATGAAGCAAGCATTATTATCCACATTGAACGCGTTAAACCAAAAAGCGATGATTTAGACCAAAAAGGTGCGGATTATGATGAGAATGCAAGGATTTTTAAGATTAAGAAAAACAAGCAAACAGGAAAGCATTATAAAGATAGAATCCTTTTTGATAGAAAGAATCTGCGTTTTTTTGAAGAGAGCGAGAAGCAAAGAGAAATCGAGATTGTCTTTGAAGCACAAGATGTTCAGCAAGAACTCAATATGCCTATCATTTAAGGATTAAAAGATGATTGTAAATTTAGAAGGTTTAAAAGCAAGAATAGATATTGTAGAAGTGATTGGCAAATTTATCCCTTTGAAAAAAGAGGGTGCAAATTGGAGTGCCTGCTGTCCTTTTCATGAAGAGAAAAGCCCGAGTTTTAAGGTGAATCCTAACAAACAGATTTACCATTGTTTTGGCTGCAATGCTGGGGGAGATGCGATTAAGTTTTATCAAGAGTTTAAACATTGTAATTTTCAAGAAGCTGTGCAAGAAATCGCAGATATGCTAGGATATTCTTTGGAGATTAAAGGGGGAGTGGATTTAAACAAATATTTTGAACTTTTAGGCAAGGTCAATGGAATCTTCACAGAAGAGCTAAAGACGCAAAGCAATGTGCTAAAATACCTTTTTAATCGCGGATTAAATGCTGATGATTTAGCTCTTTTTGATATTGGATATATTCCTAAAGATTTGCCAAAGCATTTAAGCTTGCAAGAATGCGAAGCTTTAGAAGAGCTAGGGCTACTCTTTAAAAACAAAGGTGGGGGATTCTTTGTTCCTTTGCAAAATCGTATTAGCTTTGCAATGCGCAATTTCACGCATAAAGTCGTAGGCTTTAGCGGGAGGACCCACCCGTATTCTAACTTTAAAAATAGCGCAAAATACATCAACTCTAAAGAATCAAGACTTTTTCATAAAAGCCAACTGCTTTATGGAATCTCTCTAGCAAAACGCCATATTAGCAGCCAAAAAGAATGTTTTATTGTGGAAGGCTTTATGGACGTGATTGCTATGCACAAGCTAGGATTTAAAAATACCATAGCCACTTGCGGGACCGCATTTAACACACAGCACTTAAGCGCGATTAATCGTGTGTGTGATGGTGTGGTGATTAAATGTTGTTTTGATAAAGATGCAGCAGGGCAAAAAGCCGCGCTAAAAGCTTCGGAGTTGCTCTATAATCAAGGCTTTTTAAATGCGGAAGTTGTGCGCGTCAAAGAAGAATGCAAAGATATTGGCGAGCTTTTAGAAAAAGGGATTAAGTCTAGTTTTGAAAGTGTTGGCGTTTTAGAATTTTTCATAGCACAGACTTTAGAAAATGCACAAGATATTAAAGCTAAAGATGCTTTTATTAACAAAATCCGCGCGGAAATTTCTGCACAAAAGAATTTCTACCAAAAAAGCTTAATGGTGGAGACGCTTAAAAAACTTGGAATCCCTTTTGAAGCGGCAAAAAAAGTCAGCAAAGTGCAAAAGCAAAATTCACAACTTCCTTTTTTGAGTTTGCTTAAAACTTGTATTTATGATGAAAGAGTGTTAGACCTTTGTGCAAACTATTTAGAACCAGTGGAGTTTGGAGCTTTTAAAGAGGATTTTATCGCACTTTTGCGCAAAGAATCTACGCAGAATCTCAACAAGCTAAGCTTAGATGAAAAAATAGATGTCGTTGCTTTTGGTGATGTGCGTTTTATGATTTTTGAGCTAAAGCGCAGGTTTTTAGAATGGCAACTAAAAGACGCAAAGCTAAAAGGAGATGCCCAAGCTTTACTGCTTTTAAGCCAACAACTTGCACAAATTACAGAAATTAAGCCAAGTTAGCCACTTTAATCCCTGTGGCAACTTTTTAACCCTTTTTTAACCCTTCAATTTTATTTAGAATGCGCCTAAAAAAGAGTGCAAAATGAGTGAATTTGGACGATTTGATTTTAATATTGCAAGAGAGTTAGGGAGTGATGATGAGATTGTGGATTATCTCCGCAATACTGCTAAGACGAATATTAACTGGGATGAACTTAAAGGCTTTGGCACAAATACGGATATTGTCAATCATTTAAGGGATAATTCCGAGCATTTAAAGATTTTTGATAAAGGAATCGACCAAGACGCGCTTAAAGCAGATGTGCTAAAAGAATCTAGCGCGCTTAACCCACAAAATCGTTCCCTTTTGGAAACTACCGCAAACTATTTTGAGGATATGTTTGGCACAAAAGACGCACAAGAGAGAGAAGCAAAGCGCAAGAGTATAACAGAAAACATTGAACATTTAGATTTAAACACCTTAAATAAAGAGGAAGCAAAATCCCTTTATGAGAGTTTAAAGCTTTATGAAAATGAAGGTGTGCAAGATATAGGAGCAAAATTTAAAGAAGACTTCCACTTAAAAAAATTGCAAGATTTTCAAAACGACAAAAAAGCGTTTAGTTCTGCAATGCAAAAAGAAAATTACAGCGATTTAACCAAAGAAGAAAAAGAGGTTGTGGATTCTGAAGTGGGGAGCTTTCAAAAGTTTGCAAGGGATTATGTGCCTTTTGTCGATAGCATGGACAAGCATTTTGAGACCTTTAAAGCACAGCAAAGAGCAAAAGAAGTCATTTTGCCTGAGATTAACGAAGCCTTTGCGCTCTGGGAAAGTAACGCAAAACATATCTTGCCAACATTAGGCACAGCGTTGTTTGGAGATGATGAAAAAAAGAAGAACCAAGCCTTAAATTTTTTGGAAGATATTAATAAGCATATCGCCGAACCTTTTGGCTTTGATGGTGTGGCTTATGATACAGAGGGAAATTTATATCTCCAAAAAGGCGAGGGCTTTTATAGAATCAATGAAAACTTCTTTGACAAAGAGGTGTTTTTTAATACCTTAAAAGCGAGTGGTGTAGAGATTGGCGCGGGAGTTGCAGGAGCGATAAGAGGCGCGCAAATAGGAAGTAGAGCAGGTGCTTGGGGATTGGTTGCAGGGGGAATCGCAGGTGGTGCGGTTGGTTCTATGGCTGGAGCTGGTGGGGATTATCTTATCAACAACTATTTACTAGATAGAGAAAATAGCCTTAGCGAGTTTATTTCTAAAACCACAGAAGCAGGGCTTTTAAGTGCTGTTGGAGATATTGCACTTTTAGGAGTGAGTAAGATTCCAGCAAAAGCAGTAACAAAAGCAGCTTTAAAAGGTGCTGTGGGATTAATGAATAATAATGTCTTTGTCGGTGGGGCAAAAAATGCAGTTTTTACCCAAAATATCGGCGCAGCACAAGAGCTATTAGCAAAGAATATTAACCCAACACAACAAGAAGCGATTAAAAGCTTTGCCAAAGAGTTTGGAGGGGATTTAAAAAAGCTAAATGCAGAATCCTTGCAAGGAAGCATTAATACAATGCGCGAGAAATTTGGAGAAAACTCTATCCTAACAAAAACCGCGCAAAAGCTTAATGATTTTGTAGTGCGCACAGATAAAGGAAACGCACAAAAAGAGCTTTTAGAAACAATCCGTAGTGATGAAAGCGGGCTAGGGATTGGAATGCTTTTAGAAATAGCAAAAGAAAGCCCTGCTGCAAATAGCGCGCTAAAAGATTTACTGCAACGCACTAGCGCGAATTTAGACAAAGAGCTAAGTAAGCTTGGCATAAGTGAAAAAACAGCGATTGAAGTGTTTGCGGATTTGAAAGTCGGCACAAAAGAATCCTATGATGAAGCGATTAATGGAATCTTAGGAGAGCTTTATCGTGATAATAAAGTTGTCCTTCCTGCAAATGCGTATTTAAATTTGCGCAACGCTTTAGAAAAAAATATAGAGCTTGATACAAACGCACTTAGCTTTTTGCGCTTTATTGAAAATAATATTTTTAACAAAGAGGGTGTGAGCTTCAAACAGCTAAGCAATGCTAGAGCGCAACTCAATAGCTTTTATGAAGACGCACCCTCTGGCACAAAAGACTTTTTAAAAAATCTCGTAGAAAAAGAACTAAGAGAGAGCATTAACACAGGGATTGAAGAGATTTTTAAGCAAAACCCCCAGCACTACTTAAGCGCAAGAGAGCTTTACCAAACCGCGCTAAATGATTATGCCACCATGAGCCAAACGCTAAAACAACTCAAAAAAATCGGCTTTGATAAAGAGAATAAAACAATAGAACAAGCCATTGATACGCTCTTAAAATATGCAAAGGGAAGTGGGGGAATCGAACAGAGGGCAAATTATGCCCTGCTTACACAAGGTTTAAGCCCACAAAACAAACAAGCCTTAGAGCTAAGCGCACTACAAAGGCTTTATAAAGATTCTTTTGTAGGGAATGGAGAGGATTTTAAAGTTTTTGATTCTAAAGCGTTTTTTAACAAGCTAGGGGATTTAGAAAATATCTTTCAAACACAAGGAAGCAAAGAATATATTAGTTTTTTGCGTGGATTTAACACGCTTTTTAGCAATGATGCACAAATCGCACTAAAACTTGGCTTTGCAAAACCAAAGCAAGAGGGAAGCAGCATAGCAACCACAGTTAGCGGAGCAGTGCAACAAAAGTTTATCAAAGGTGTTTTTGCGACACTTATAAGGAATCTTCCGCATAATAATATCTTCGTCAAAGGCTTAGGATTTAGCGAAAAAGTGCAAGCTGCAGCGTTGAGATTCCACCTAAGAAGAGCATTAGAAAAAAGCAAGGATATTAATGCCTTTAAAACCACGCTCACACAAAGTGCGCAAAAACAAGGCTTCAACAACGCAACAATGGAAGTCATCACAAAAATAACTGATGATATAGAAGCCTTGCATAAGGAGATTTTGGGGGAAGTTGGGAAAAGCGATTTACTAGATATTCAAAAACCTTTAAGAATGGCAAGTCAAGAAGAGCTTACAACACAGCTTTTAAACGAAGTAATAAAGCAAGATTCTAAACTTTGGGTAGGAAATTTCACAAATCCAAAAATCGCACAAAAGCTAGGTTTAGATACCAACGAGCCGATAAAAATCACCATGCAAGGACATAGCATAAAACATACACTTGATAGACATGGTGCAGAATCTGTAATGGCTAAGAATGGAGCAGAGGCAATAAGCTTAGAAGACATCAAGAATCACGCACAAATTATTAATAATGCGGATAAAAGTGTAGTTTCAATTAATAAAGATGGACAAAGAGTGCTTATAAGTGGCAAACAAATCAATGGGCATTATATCGTCATAGAAACAATTAGCACAAAACACAACGAACTAAAGCTAAAAACTATGTATAAACAAAAAGGGAATTTGGAAGACAATGAAGTTTTTAGAAACGCTGTCCAAGACCATTTAGTAAATGGCGCGGAATCCCTTAGCGCAAAGCCAAGTAACCACTTAGACGAGGCGTTCAGCGTTTCATCTCCCAATTCTACCACAAAACCGCAAGCTTTGCAAACCCAAGAACACATAAGCACAAAAGAGATTCTACAATTTGCAAAAGCAGAGGGATTAAGTGGCAAAGAAACGCTTAAACTTTTGAAAGAAAAAGAAGTTAAAAAAACAGCACGAGAGCTCTTAAAAGATATTAATGCAAAAAAAGACAAAGAGCTGCAAGCGCAACTTCAAGCACAAGAAGAGCTAGAGTTACAAAAACAAGCACAAATCCAAGCGCAAAAAGCAGAGATACAAAAGCAAAAGGATTCTCAAGCAGGTAAAGCGATTAATGAAGTGGATTTACAAGTTGGGGATTCTATTGTTTTTAAACCACTTAAACAAACTTATATCAACACAGAATCTAAAGCATATCCTGCACAATATGCAATTATTGATATTAAAGACCTTAAGCCAAATTTCGCAAACACTGCAACACAAGGTAGAATCTACAAGCAAGATTCTGTGATTCAAGACATCAAAGAGAATCTAAACCCAAATAAAATGTTTTTTAATGATGGAGGATTTGATGGCGTCCCTCTTATCCTAAGTGATGGTAAGGTTAGTGCTGGTAACCACAGAGCAGAAGCATTAAAAAATCTTTCTCCAACTTCAAGGGAAGCTTATGTAAAAGGTGCTAAAGAAGCTTTTGGTGTGGATTTAAAAGACAATGAAGTTATTGTCAGAATCCTAGATAAAGATATTTCAAAACAAGATATTTTAAACTTAAGTTTTGCAAGCAATATCGGCAGAGAACAAAATATTGCAGAAAAAGCCTTAAGCAATTTAGGAAAATATCAAGAAAATTTAAAAGAATTGCCTGATTTCATAAGCGCACAAAATGCTGATGAGCTAAGTATTAAGATTGCAAAGATTTTAGATAAAACAAACAATGGGCTTAATGCTTTTGATACAAATTTATCGCTTTTGGCTTCTTTATCTAAAACAAATGATAAGAGTATTTTAGAAGTCTTAAAAAAGCTACAAGGTAGTGCAGAAGAAAAGCAAGCACTTTTAGAAATGTTTGTTAAAAATGCAGGTTCTTTTCATAATCTCTCAAAATCCACAGCAACACCTAAACTTGATTTAAGACCTTATTTAAATCAAATCATACATTTTACTAATCATGCTAAAGGTTCAAGAGTAGAAAACTTCAAAGAGCTATTACAAGAGGTTAAATCCATACTTGCAACAACCAATGTGCATGGAGCAAATGCACTCTTAGAGCAAAATAAATATTTTTATGATGATTTAATGGGAAAGATTTTAGGGTATTCCTTTGCGCGTTTTAAAGAGTTAGAAAATCCAAGCAAAAATCTTTTTGAGTTTTTAAGCAATATCAACACGCTTTTAAGAGAAGAGTTAGAGCCAACATTATTTGCACAAGGAAGACCTTTAAGGGATGCAGATATTTATGATTTTGCAAGCGTTAGTATCAAAAGCGGAACACCAAGCAATGAAACTTCAGAGCTATTAGATTTATTACCAGCTCTTAAAGAAAAAGCTAAGAGTTTTGAAGCATACAGGCAAACACTCAATGAAGCAAATAATCCTAATCCAAAAGCAAATCTTACACAAGAGATTCCACAAGATTTGCAAAAAGCATGGCTAAAAGAGTTTAATTTAAAAAGCATTGATGAGGATTACAAAGTAAATTTTAATCCTACAATTACAAAAATCTTAGACAATGAGGGCGTAAAAGAAGTAAAAATTACAAAAGGTAGCTTAGAGAAGCTTCTCGCAGAAAATCGCACAAAATACCTAGATAGAATTAAACCTATACTTTTAGAACCTGATAGAATCGTTAAACAAGATGAGAATGTATTTATTTTTGCAAAAGATTTTGGAGAGATAAAGTATTTTACAAGTGTAGTTAAAAATCAGCAAGGAGAATGGATTATAAGCTCAAATGCTCCAAAATCACATAATGGACTTGAGAATAAAATCAAAAATGGTGGAGTGGAGATTTATAACAAAAATCAAGCGGACAATCAGATTAACGCTCTTGCCCCTTACGATGATATAGCTAAATCTAATACCAAGCTTGATAACCCTAATTCTACCACAAACGCCATTACAAAACAAGAAGCGCAAGAGATTCCACAAAATACGCAAAGTTTGCAACCAAAAGAGAATACACTTCGTCATTATGAGGCTTTAGCCGAAGAATCTAAAGCCTTAGATATTTCGGGCTTTCGCCCTCAATATGACAAAGTAGAAGCAAACACCGCGCTAACACAGCGCGCAAACACGATTCCGCATTTCCAGCCTGATGAAATCATAGATGTAGAATTTATCGCACAAGAACCAAATATCACTAAGCGCATAGAATACAAAAGGCACAATGCAAGAGCGAAAACGATTCAAGACCTACAAGAGCAGTTAAAGAGCATTGACGCACAAGCGACACAAAAAATCAACAATGGAGATAGTGCGGAGTTTTTCTTGAAAAAATACCAAAATGTAGAATCTAAACTCAAAGAGCTAGAAAACAAGCAAGGGATTCCACAAACTACCAAAGCACAAGAGATTCCAAATATCCACACATTAAGGCAAAATACAAGAACAATGCTTAAAGAACGCGTGAATAAGGAAATTATCAACAAAAACACAGAAGAAGTAGCAGTGCTTACTAATAAAGGAATCGCAAAAATGCTAAGCGATAAAGCGGTGCAAAAAAGTGTGGATAATGGTTTTACTAAGGAAGCACATTTTAAAGCAGTGGAACAAGTAGAATCGCTATTTGCAAATGCTACAAAAGCAACAAGCCAAATAGATAAAGCGGATAAAAACCTAACCATACACCGCTATAATGCACCTTTTGAAAATGCAAACGCACTTTTAACATTAAAAGAGTATAAGCTAAATGGAAAGAAAATTTATAGTTTGGAGTTAGAAAATTTAAGTGCCATTAAGTTTAATCCTAGTGGCAAGGACTTAATGGAGCAATTACCAAAGTCAAAAGATGCAGACACCACAAACTTCCACACGCCCATTGATAATTCTGAACCTAATTCTACCACAAACCAAAATCAAAATCAAAAATGGCAATCCTTTTATAAAGAGAATCTCCAAAGACAATTAGAAACATTAAATGCCAATGAAAAGTATTTGACAGGGATAGGCAAAAACTACGATAAAGCAAGCTTTGCAAAAACTAGACAAGACCTAGAACAAGAAATACAAAACTTAAAAACAAGAGATTTTAAAGACCTAGAAATCAATGATAATGATTTACTATTCTTAAAAGAAATTGCAAAGCGGGATAAAACCGATAACAATCACACTATAAGGGCTTTAAAACTTAAGGGTAAAGATAAGGAATGGGTAGAAAAAGAACTTAAAAGGGGTAAGGAATTATTTGCACAATATAGAAAAAGAATAGAAATATCTTTAAACGTTTCACCTCTCAAAGAGTTTGGCACAAACTACGCGGAGTTTTACCACGATGGGCAAGGGGCAATCCATAAACTTATAGCAGAATCGCAAGACTTTGCTAAGAGCGGAGAAAAGGGAGAGTTTAACGCACAAGTCGCAGGAGCATTCCACAAAGAGGGCTTAGGGGATATTGATTTGGTATGGGGCAAAGTAACCGATAAAGAAAAGCATAAAGGGTATGGCTTAGCACATATCATAGACAAACACCCCGAACTTGATTTAAACTTGATTCCAGAGATTATAGAGAAAGGGAAACTTATAAATAACAATGGAGTTAGCACTATTTGGCATAAAGGGGAAAATGGAGAATATTATAAAGTTGGACTATCTAAAGGGCTTAATGGAGAGAGCGAGAATAATTGGTTAATAACAGCCTATGAAGCTGTAAGAGAAAAAGACAAGACTTTCGGCGATGCCCTTTTTACTGACAAGCGTCCCTTATCAAACTCTAAAACAGATTCTACCACAAATCCCATAAAAGAGGAAGCAATTAAAGCAAACAATACACAAGAACCTTTAGAAGTTGATTTAAAGCAACGCTTAGAGAATGCAGGACTAAAAGAAAAGACACAGATTATTGCAGAAGAGCTAAGCAAGCAAGAACAAAAGCTAAATGATGAAATAGAAAGATTAACCAAGATTGAGAAAAATAAGGAATTTTTGCCTTTTGAGATTGAGGAGAAAATTAGAGAGCTTGAACAAAATAAATTCTACAAAGATTTTACGCAAGAAGAAATGAAAGATAAAGCTATTGCTAGGCTAGGATTAGAGCTTTATCGGCAGATATTAGACTTAAAAAAGCAAAGAAACAAAATACATTCTAATGTTATTTCTTTAAGGGGGAGATTAGAAAGGCTTAGTAATCCAAAATATGAAGCAGGTTGGGATTATATCCTTTATCATCTACAACAAGATGTTACAAAGCTAGAAAAGAAAGTTTTAAAAGGCTTTAAAGATTCTATTAAAGAAAGAGAACTCACCTATAAAATCGCAACAAAAGAGGGAGAGAGTAGAGCAAGAAAGCTTTTTAATAGCTTTAATCCCGATGATGAACAAAAAGAACTTTTTGAGAGAATCTTGCCAGTAGCGCAAAAGTTAGATGTAGAAGTTAAACAAGCAATCAATAACGAGTTTTTATCAAAACAAGCAGATGGTGTGTATTACACACAGCAAAATAGTGTTAGAGTAAAAAATAATAGAATCTCACAAGAAAAAGGTAAGGTATTTTTACATGAGCTTATCCATAGCGTAACAAGTCGAGCAATGATTGCTTATGAAAGCGGGAATAAACAATTATTAAAGCCTAATCAAATCACTGCGATGGAAAATATACAAAACCTTTATAAAGAAGTGCATAAAAACCATAAAGATTTAGGCTTTGACGCTTATGAGGGCTTTAACAATGGATTTAATGGGGATTATGGATTAAAAAATACTCATGAGTTTGTCGCAGAGCTTAGCAATCCAGTCTTTAGAGAAAAACTTAAGAAAGTAGGTGTGTTTGAGAAGCTAATCGATAATATTTTAAGGCTTTTTGTCAGTGCTAAAGATGCCTTTTTGTTAAAAAGAAATAATGCTTATGAGAGCTTAAAAAAGAATCTCTATACAATCATAGATAATTATAGCGATGATTTTACTTCTGCTTATAATAAAGCGGGGGTTAAAGATGTGGAATTAGTGCAAGAGAAGCTGGAGCAAATTAAAGCTAAAACAATTAATGCAGTAGATAGCTTTGCAAAATCCCAAAGATTCCAAAATTTAAGCAAAGATAAACAACAAGCAATTCTAAGCCTAAAAGAGATTGAACCTGCTTTAATGCCCCAAAATATTACAAAACAAGATTTAGACAATCTTATCAATCATTTTAATAGCAAACAAGACAAAGAAACAAGAGAATATTATTTAAAACTCTTAAATGATACAAAAGAGAATCCGCATATTGTTTTGGAAACTTTGGGTAAAAATGGAGAAGCGCGCAAAGAATATATCAAAGCCTATCAACACCTAGAAAATAAAGACTTGTATTATATTGCTATCACACAAGAGAATGATAAAATTAATATCACTGCATATCCAACAACACAAGTAAAAAAGGTGATTAACGATATAGAAAGAAGCAAAGAAGTCTCAAGTAGCGGAGGCTCTTTAGGGAATGCAACAAACCGCCAAGCTGACAAAGTCCAAAGCCCTAAACTTGTAAATGAAATTATACCACAAGAAACCCTAGATAAAGTCAAAAGTAAATTTAAATATGATGAGCAAAAAGCAAAGGATTTAATGCAGTGGCATAAGGATTCCTCCCCTTTAACCAAAGATGAGCAAGGATTGCCAAAGGTGTTTTATCATGGGAGTGGAGATGCATTTGGATTTGAAGTTTTTAAGCCTAGTGCAGCAGATGAAGTAGAGGCAATTTATTTTAGCACTAGCAAAAAAGTAGCTAAAAGCTATGAGCAAATGGGTTATACAAATGGTGGAATCTATAAGTGTTTTTTAAATATGAAAAATCCTTTAGTTCTTGATTTTAAAAACAATGGTTATGACCAAATGAAATACGCTAAAGCCTTAAATAAAGCAAAGGAAAATGGCAATGATGGCGTTATTATTAAAAATGTTTTTGATGATACGGGTGGATATTATGACAGCAATGGAACTTTTAAAGATATTCCTAGCGCACATACTTATATCGTCTTTAATCCCAACCAAATTAAAGCAGTGGATAATATCGGTGCTTACAAGGATTCTAAAGGGGAGATTATCGGAGGTGTAGAAAATGCCAAAGAGGCTTTAAAAGAAGGTGAAGTAATCAAAGATAAACAAGAATCTTTGCAAACTTATCGCACAAAAGAAGAAAAAGAAAATTTTGTAAAAAATTATGATTTTGAAAAAGGAGCGGTAGAGATTCCAAAAGAAGTGAATATTAAAGAATTTTTAGAATCCGCAAACAATTTTAAAAATAAAGAAAACTTTATCAAACACTTACAAAACAAAGAAGATTCACAAAGCAGGTTAGCTTATTTAAACCTTATAGAACCTACATTTAAAGAACCGAATATAAAACTAATCAATGGAGAAAGAGAAACTTATATCAAAGCCTTTAAGAGCGGTAATAATATCTATGAAATGCTTATTACGCAAGAGGGAGGCAAGACACTTATTACAAGTATTCCTACAACGCGTTTAGCCTATGTAAAAACAAAAATAAAAAATGCTGACCTTATCCAAACTTTTACCAGCCAAGATAGCAAAGACATAATGCCGAGTGGGCTACCTAACCCTAATTCTACCACAAAAAACATAAATCACAGCTATTTTAACGAATCTTCTCCAAATATCTATCAATCTAACCCCCACATAGGAAGCGGGTTAGTTGGTGGAAGTGTAGCGGGAGTTGAGCAAGACGAGCAAGGGAATCTAACCTTTGACCCTACAAAATTTGCGCTTGGATTCTTAGGGGGTGCAGCAGGGAGTAAAGCAGTAGCAAAAGGCTTTGGCTACATAAAACAGAATCCTAAGCTAAAAGAAGCAGTGGTAAAAGAGCTTGCGCAATCCCTTAAGCTAGGCTTTGAAAAAGCAAGTCAAAAATATCCAATTCTACAAACCTTACAACCGCGCTATATCGTGCAAAATGAAAAAGGTAGAATCGCACAAGCTAAGGCGATAGTGGGGGAGATAGAGAAAAAGGAGACCTACCAACAAAGAGAGCACACAAAAGAGCTTTTAAATGCTTTGATAGGCAAGGATATAGTCAATGAAAATGATGGGAGAGTAGCGCAAGTCTCACGCAAAAATATCGCAAAAATGACAAGCGATAAGGCAATATCTAAAAGTGTGGCAAATGGTTTTAGCGAGTTGGAACATTTTAGCGCGGTGCAAGATATAGAAAAGCTCTACAAAAGAGCTGTTTTAAAAGAAACCACAGATGACAAGCAGGGCGAAAGTTACCTAAAAATACATCGCTATTGTGCAGATATAGATAATAACACACAAGCAAAAATCACACTTAAAGAAACAATAGAACACGGAAATAAAATTTATACTTTAGAATTAGAGGAATTAAATGCCCCTAAGAAGCAAGTGCATAGCCAAGCCATAGGGGAGCAATTTCCTAAGTCTAGGAAACCAGAGCCTATGCACCCTGATACGCCCTTAGAAAATCCTAATACAATTATACCACAAGAAACCCTAGAAGCAAAAAGAGAAGTATTAAAAAGACTGCAAAATGCAAAAGAGATAAAAGCACGAGATTCAGAGGGGATTTCGTCCGCACAGAGTTATACCTTGCCCTCAACTCAATCTAATTCTACCAAAAAGTGAGACAAAATGCAAACATTATTCGATACAAGTGAAAGCATAAAATATTTTAAAGCTCCTCCACTTCCCTTTATGGGCAATAAGAAAAACGCATTAAAGCTTGTAGAAAGTCTCATAAAGGAGATTAGAGCTAAATATAATGAACAAGATTTAATCTTTTTGGATTGTTTTGGTGGAAGCGGGTTTTTATCCCATACTTTTAAATATCATCTTCCTAATGCGCGTGTGATTTATAATGATTATGATGATTATTTAGATAGGGTAAAAAACGCAAAAACCACAGAGGAAATCTTAGGTAGAATTAGCGCATTAGTAACTTCCCCAAAAAACGCAAAAATCACAGAAGAGAAAAAGCAAAAGATAATCAGTATTTTAGAAGAATATGAGCAAAGAGGACAAAAGATTGATTATGTTTCTATTAGTTCTTTTGTCCTTTTTCAAGGTAATTATGCAAAAGACTTAACTAAACTTAAAAAAGCTCAATTTTATTATAAATTTGGTTCTATCAAAAAAGAAACACGCGGGTATTTGACTGGTGTGGAAGCTGTAAAAATGGATTTTAAAGCAATGATCGAAAAGTATAAAGCAGAAGCAAAGATAAGTGGTAAGATTGCCTTTTTGATTTTAGACCCACCATATTTACAGACAAATACAGATGTTTATAACACAGAATTTTATAGATTACCTCAATTTTTAGAATTGATTGATAGAATCGAAAAACCTTTTATGCTGTTCTCATCGCTTAAAAGTGATATTGTTGATTTTCTTGCTTGGTATGATAGATTAAATCCCAAGCTAAAAGGGCGCAAGATTAGAAGCTATAATCTTTGTGATGTTTATTCATCAGTGATTCCAAAAACTGATTTTTGCTTTTATGAAATCTAAGACCACAAAACCTTGTAAAACTTCAAATTCAAGCATAGGTAGTAGAATCGCAAACAGGAGTATTGGTTAAAGATTTAAAATGCAAGCCAATCTTTAAGAATTGTGTGTTAGAATCGCACCATTAAGTTTGGAGAGATATGATGAAAGGGAGTGCATTAGATTTTTTAAATTTAGGCAAGTTTTCTGTATCTTTAGCATGCGTTTTAATGCTGGAAGCAGGAAAGCTAAATGCAAATTATGTCGAAAGTTATAAAGCACCAAAATCCACAAAAACACAAACTATTAGCGAAGTCAAACCAAATAAAAATTATGTAGATTTATGTAATAAAATTTATGAATCTAATACTTTCCTATGTCTCAATTTTTTACAAAATCAAACATTCTTAGAAGACACCATACAAAGACAACAAGTAAAAAAACATATTAAACTTTTGCAAAAAGTGATTAATGTAGCAGATGAAAGAATCAAAGCGGGCGGAATCCATGCAGAGTATAACCAAAAAGTTTTTTACTCTTCTGTTGCTATTAAAAACATATTAAAAGAAATTTGTGATGAAAATTTTATGCGTATTGTTGGCGCATATCAAGGGGATTTAGAAAATTTTGATATTATCGCTTATGCTAAGGGTGTTTTAAAGGCTGAAAATGAGTTGCGAGGATAGTTATGCAATAGAGTCTTATTTAAGAACAAGATTTTATGTTATTTTAAAAGACAAGCAAAGAGATGAAAAGTTGCAAGAGTATTTATGTAGCTTTGTTTTAGTTTATTGGGATAGCATTGTTAAAACATATTCCAAAGATATAGTTACTTTTTTAAGTAGGGTTTTTGGAGTATCTATAGAAATGATAAAAATCTATTTGGAAGCTTTAGAAGAATACAAAAATGTGCCCGATGCTAGAAATGCGTGTTTGAGTGTCAAAATAAATAGATTATGCAAAGTGCGCTTCTAAATCTCTCGCATAATCGCTGATATTTATTTAAATAAATATTCTAATAACTTCACATTATCCCTAATTTGCAAAGCCTATTTTTTAACCCTTTTTTAGCAATCCCAAAAATGTAAAAATGCTCCAAAATTTACAACAAGGAGTTTTTTACTATGGAAAACAATCCATCGTCGCCACAGCTAGAGGATAATCCCTATGATACAACAAGTGATGAGCAAGAGCTAAGCGGCTTAGAAAATGAAATTAGCCAACTCGAGCAAGCTTTAGAGCAAAATGGCTCAACATATCTTGCAGAGAGTTTGACCGATGAAGATAAAGAAATGTTTTTTGATAATCCACAAGCGTTTTTTCAAACAATGATGCAACGTATTAATGGATTCTATCAAGAGCAAATCGGAAGCAAAAGGGAGAGAGTAACACAGCTGCAAGAGGGTATCGCGCAAAAGAAAAGCAACGCGCAATTCTACCAAGCAGAAAAAGACTTCGCGCAAACGCATAGTGATGTAAGTGCAGATGAGCTAATGGCGTATGCACAAGAGAGCTTGCCACCAAAGGTGCTAAGAGAGATTGGGAAACTCCAACCCTTAGAAGCATTAAACGCAATCTATGAACACTATATGCTAGAAAACAAAGCACAAGAGCCAGAGCTACCAAAACAAGCAAGCGGAAGTGAAATTGATGCAAATAGCATAGATGCAAATAGCAATGATACAGATTATTTTAACAGAGCATAAGGAGTAAAACATGGCAGTAGATTTAAATGGAATCGAGCTAACACAATGGGAAAATAACCCTAATGTTAATCGAGAAATTGCAAAAAGGATAGAATCCTCAATTTGGCAGCAAAGCGCGTTTGAACCATTAATCGGACGTTCGCAAGATAGAGCCTTTCGAATGATTCCGCTAAATGGAGTGAATCAAGCTGTTACACCGCGCTTAAAAGCTGCATTAAATGGAGATGGTGTAAAAGGTAATGCGGATTTTGATACAAATTATGATTCTTTAGAGATTCATTCCCTTACAATGTATCCTGATAATATCGCAAATGGTTTGAAAAGCAAAACAGAGCTAGAACAAAAAATGGAACAAGTGGATTTTATCAAAGAGGCGGTGGATTCTCTGCATGATTGGATGAAAGTAAAAATCGATAGAATTATCGCGGTTACTTTGTCAAATGACTTTACAAATGGCGTAGTGTGTGATGAAGCAGAGGGATACAAAGATACAACACAAGAAGCAACCTTAGAAGATAGCACAAAGAAAATCACAAAAGGCGATGTGCTGAATGTCAAAGCGATTAAACGCGCGATTTTTATGGCAAAACGCGGTTTAGGCTATGATGGTAAAGATAGATTCCCGATTCGTCCTGTGGCAATCTCTTATCTGGATAACAAAGGGATTCGCACTAGGGTTTATGAATATGTGATTTTAGTCGATACCGTAGGAGCGGAGCAGCTAAAAAACGACCCTGAATGGATTGAGCTGCAAAAAGTGGATAAAAAAGGCTTAGATAATAACCTTTTCACTGGCTTTTTAGGCATTATTGATTCTTGCCCCGTGATTGATATGGGGACATGGAGTTCTACAAGCACAGGATTAGTGCATAGTGGTGTAAGTGATGCGGAGTTTGAAAAATATTTAAATATCAAAAACTTAAATATGGGACGCGTAACACCACCTAGCTTTTATTCTGGCGCGCAAAAAACTGGAATCGCGGTTTTAATGGGGGCTAGCTCATTGCTTTTTGCTGCAATGCCACAACCTAAAATCTATATTGACAAGCAACAAGACTTAGGGCGCAAAATCGCGGTGGGGATTGATAGGGTAATGAGTATTGCCAAAGCACGCTGGATAAATCACGAGAATCCTAATTCTGTGTATCACAACACAGATTTTGCAACGATTGGGATTTTCTACTCTCATGAAGAATAAGGAGGTTTAAAATGATTCAATATGTGCATAATGTGAGTTATTTAGCGGTGCGTCAAATTAGCACTAGCGAGTATGAACGCGATGAAGCAATCAAAGCTATCGCGCTTCCAACAAATGCGGAAATTGTAAAAGTGGATTTAGAAGTTACCGAAGAGTGCGGGGCAATTACTGCTGATGTTAAAATTGGTAGCAGTGTGATTTCTCAAGCGATTGATTTAAACACCAAAGGCAACACAAGTATTAATTTTAGCTCTAAGATTGGTGATCGCACAAGCATTGATATTGTGCTAAGTGATAAAACAGACAAAGGCGAGATTAAACTCCGTGTGCTGTATTTTCTCCCTAGCACGATTAAAACAGAATATTAAGGAGGTGGGTTATGCGTTTATTTGAAGCTTTGCAAGAATTTAAGGCAAATTTAGAGACTTTAGAGCAGATTAAAAAAGAGGTGTTAGAATCCACACAAGAAGAGAATCTAAAAGCAAAGCTACAAGACGCATTTAACTCCCTAGAATCTAATCTAAAAGAAGATTTAAAAGCGCAAATCCACAAAGAGCTTAGCCAAGCTAGAGTGGATTTAAGCGCGAATATTACAACAGAGATTGAAAATATCTTTTTGAAAAATTTAGAGGTTGCAGCGCAAAATGTAGGAGAGCGTCTAAACCTAAATGAAATCTCCGCACGTGTGGCAAAAAACCTAGAAAAGAAAAACCAAGAAAACATCTTAAAACTCTTTAAAGAGAGTTTCAACAGTAGCGAATATCAAACAACACTCCAAAATCTCCTTTCTAAAGTAGAAAAAGAAATCAACGCCAAAGCAAAAACAATCAAAAATACCTTAGATTCCAAAATGTCCCAAACACACAATTTTAATGTTATTAGCTACCTTGAAACTCTCTCTAAAGAGTTGATAGAGAAAAATAAAGATACAATTTTAAAAAGCCAAAATTTAAGTTTTTTGAAAAACACACTAGAAAGCTCACCAGCACTAAAAAGAGAAGTGCGCACAGCTTCAAAGCTAGCTAGTGAAAAATATGTAGAAGAAAAGGGTGAAGAGTTTGTAAGCGGCGCACTAAAAAATAGAGCGCATGAAGTTTTTGTCGATGTGTATAACTCTGATGAAGTCAAAAAGGCACGTGCTTTGGCGACTTTTCACCTAAAAGCGATTAGTTTGCAAAGTGAAATTTGGATAATTGAAAATTGCATTGCTAGAATCCACGCATTGCGCTTGGCAAAAGGTGGAAAAGTGCAGAATATTCATAAGGTCATTTAATGCGTGCAGAGGATATTATTTTGCGTGTTAGGACGCGTTTAAGAGATTCTAACTTTGAAAGCTTACGTTTTAGTGATAATGAGCTCTTAGACTATCTTTTAAGCGCGCAAAATGATTTGATTTTTGCCTTTAATTTAAACCTTGAAACTTTGCACTTTGAGCTTAGTAGTGCGGAATCCTTTAAGCTTCCTAGCAATCTTTTGAATCTTTTGTGTGTGCGCTTAAATGGCGTGGATATTCCGCTAAAATCTTATAGTTTTTTGCTAAAAACCCCCCATAGTGGCTTATGTGTGTATCAAAAAAGCGGAAATCTTTATGCGTTTAACACTAAAGTTAGCGGCAAATTAAGTGTTGTAGCAAATTTTGGTGAAGAATCTTTGGACTTAGAAGACACACTTTTGCTTCCTGTGCTGTTTGCTGACGCGGCAACTTATGGGACGATTAAACGTGCATTGCAGGTGGAAACAAACGAAGCAAATTTACAACGTGTGGCATTTTATGAAAATATCTACAAACAAGAGCTACAAACCCTAAGAGCAAAGCTAAATGCGCAAAGAGAGCGCAAAAATATTAAAACACCCACAATTAAAGTGTAAGATTTATTAGGCTATGGAAGAACTTAAGTCTAAAGAATTAAAACACAAAGCACAAAAAGAACTCGCCTTTAGAGAGCTAGCAAGGAGAGATTTTAAAACCTTTCTTTATGCCAAATGGGAACGTTATGACCAAAAAGACTTTTACCATAATTGGCATTTTGAGTATTTAGCAAAAGTGTTAGAATGCACAATCCCAAGCAAAGCAAGCGAGCAGGGCTTAGAGCTCATTACTAGAATCATGCTAAATATGCCCCCAAGCTATGGAAAAACTGAAACTCTAGCAAGAGCTTTTATTCCGTATGCTCTAGGTGTGGATAGAAGCCGAAAATATATGTATGTGAGCTATTCTGATGATTTGTGCAAACGCATTTCAAACGAAGTGCGCGCACTGATAAAATCGCGCTTTTGGCAAAGTGTGTTTAAAAAATCTCCCGAGTTTATCCAAGATAATTCTAATGAGTTTATTTTAAAAGAAGGTGGGGGCTGTTTTTTCACCACTTTAAAATCTGCGATTACAGGATTCCACGCGCATTGTATTTTGATAGACGACCCAATAAAGGTGAGTGAGATGACTTCAAAGAGTGCTAGAGAAGCGGTTAATAACAACTTCAAAGGCTCTGTGATTTCAAGGCTAAAAGATAATCAAAGCTCTATCGTGATTTTAATGCAGCGTTTGGGGGATAATGATTTGTGCGGGTTTTTGACAGACCCTAGATACCAAGAGCAAAGCTTTATCGAGCAATGGAAGATTCTAAAACTCCAAGCAATCAACAAAGAAAGAGAAGTTTTCACCATTGGCGATTTTAAAAAAGTGCGCGAAGCTCTAGAGCCATTATTCCCTGCCAGACATAATTTAGAAGATTTAGCAAAAGTCAAAGCAGAAATGGGGGAAGATGATTTTAGCACACAAATGCAGCAAGAGCCACAAGCAAGAGAGACTGGGTTTTTTGCGCTAGAGAATTTCACACCACTCCCTAGCTTTGAACTAGGAATTAATTTTGAATATATTTTAGTCGATACTGCAGAATCCTTAAGCGCAAGTGCTGATGATAGGGCGATTTGTGTTTTAGGTGTGGAGAGCTTCAATAGCTTGCCAAGATACACAATAAAAGATAGCTTTAGCGGGATTTGGGACGAGGATTTGCTCTGTGATAGAATCATAGAAGTGCTCCTTAAATACCCTAAAGCAAAATGCTTTATCGAAGGAACGGGTGGAGGGCTTATTATAGAAAGGCTAATCCATAAAAAAATCTTAGAAACAAACCAAAAGCTAAAAGCGCGCAAATTGCCCTTAATCACAAATCTTATTACTACATATCCGACTATAAAAAAGATTTCTAAAATGCAAAAAATTAGCGCGATTAAACCCTATTTAAATAGCGGGTATTTGCGGTATTTAAGTAATGCTAATGGAATTGAGAAAATAAAGCAACAGCTAAATAGCTTTAATCCTGAAAAACCTAACCGCAAAAATGATTGTATTGACACAATCGCAAGCTGCATTTACTTAAGAGAGTGTGTGCCACCACCTCCACAAAAACCACAAAACCCAATGCAAAAAATGCGTAAATGTAGCTGGAGAATCTAAGTTGGGAAAAAGTAGTAGCAAAAGGGATAAGTATTTTGAGGAGAAGCTCGCACAGCTTAAGGAGATTAACGAAAAAAACAAACTAGGCTTAAGCGATGAAGAGCTAGAAATCTCCGCTAGGTGGTATGCAGATGCGCGCGTGGAATCAGAGAAAAAATGGTATGAAAGCGGGAAGTTTTGGAGTGGGTTAATTTTTAGCTTAGGTGCGATTGCCATTTCTTCTTTTATGGGGGGATTTGCAGGCTGGGCGAATCTTACAAACGCAATTAAAAGCGCGGTAACAATCGCTTCTGCTGTGCTATCTGTAGGGACTTTAACTTATGGGGCGTATGTATATTATGCAGCAAGTCGAATTGCATTTAAAAACCAAGAGCTTTCAAATCAAGTGAGCGCAAAAGCTGCACTCAATGACGTTAGAGAGGCAAAAAGCGCGCAAATTACTGAGTTTTTAATCCATAATCCTAAAGAGATTTTCCCCAATGGTGCAGTTTATAACGCTGGTCGCGCTGGAGATATGGATAGCTTTTCGCCAAGTATTGCGTATTTTGGAGGGAAGGGGCTTTGTGGAGAGTTTGAAATAAACGCGGTCGATGAACAGATAATGAACCGCTTGCATTATGAGAGAAGCGGGAATTTTGGCTATATGCAGGATTTAACAGGGGCAAAAGAATATAATGCAGTCGCGGGATTAAGTGTAACACAGCTATTAAACTCAAGTCGTGGAATGCTAAAAAAGATTAATGAGCGACTACAAGAAGGCTTTAGTGAGCTTATTGAGGCGGGCTGGGCGCAATGGCATCCTAATCCACAGGAGGTTATGGAAGCGGCTATTGAAGCGCAAATTGCTCCGTATTGCAAACGCATAGCCGATATTGATTTTTTAGACAAATTACAAAATTATCGGCGTGCAATCCAAGCTGATTTTAGCTTTATAAGGGAAGTTGATATTAATCCCTATCGCAAAAAAGGGCAACTTAGCCTTTTTCAATATAAGGCAAAATATAAAGAATGGGAAAAGCAACAAGCAAGCGATTTGTTTTCACTTGATGAAAAAGCACAGCTGTATTTGCAGAGCATAAGACTTTATATAAGAGCGTTAAAAACCGTAGTGCAAAGCCCAAGACAATATGAAAAAGGAGTATATAAAGGCTTAAGCCAAGTGGTGAATAATGGCGCGTTTTATTACCATTATTATCCTTTTGATGAAAAATGCGGGTATTATATCGAGTTTGCTATTCCTACAAATGCTTTTGGGCAACCTTCGCCTAATGACCCTTTGCTAAGCCACCCTTTTTATAAAAGCTTTAGAGTAGAAAAGACGATAATCAACCAATATGGCGCGCCAATCAAACAGATAACTTACAACAAAGCAGCTTTAGAATATCGCTTAGGAATCGCTGCATATCAAACAAAATGGCAAGCAAACGCTAATGCGTTTTGGGCTGCTAAAACATTTGAGCAAGAAGCGCGTGTGTATGCAAACTCAAAAGAAGCTTTTGAGAATTTTATCCAAACAACAAAAGCGGTTTATAACTCATATACAAAGCTATGGGTTACCACAGCGTATAATGGCATTCCTATTCCTAATTTTTACTTTAGGGTCAATGAAAAAAGATTTGATGAAACATTTTCTTCTATTACCTACACAACAGGAGGAGACCAAAATTTAAGCAGCACTTCTTTTAGCGGAACAGCGCATTTAAGCGGGTATTATGAAGAGAAAGAAACGGACCCTGAAAAACAAGCAAAAGATAAGATTCCCTTCAAAAAAACAACAACTGGATATGATTTTAACGTGCTTTTTCCTAATGCGACTTCTTCTGTGCAGAATGCTACAACAAAAACAAGCACAAGTTCTTCTCAAAAAAACCGCAAATCTTTAGAAGAGGGTTTTTTTAGCGAAATAATCTCAGCTACATTTTGGGGGGAGAGAGGCGATTTTAACGTATCAGAATCTGATGCAATGCTGATTAGAAGGTATGAATATTTGTTTAAATGGCGGACTCTAAAATCTTATAAAACTCATTTTGGTGCAGTTTATGAGGGAAAAGGAATGCCTCCTTTAAAAATCTCGCGTGAGTGGTGGTGGGTCCCGCTTAGTCAAAATGCGACAAACATTTTAGGCAAACCTCTTCCTATGGACAAAAGGCTAGAAAACTATGCATGGGCAAAAGGTAACCACGATTGGTTTTAGGCTATCAAATCTCTTAATGTTTGTTTTAAGAGTTCTATTTATAAATAATAAATTTGGAGTTTTTTAAGAATTTAAAAGTGCGTTTAGCTCCGCATCGCTTAGATTTTGTAAATCTAGCTCATTTTCTTGCGTGTTTAAAACTTCTTTGCCAAAAATACTCGTTTTCATATCGATAAACATTTTTTGCACTTTTTCAGCAGCAGCCACCACCATTGGGTCTGGCATTCCTTTTTCCTCGCTTCTGCTTTTTAGCCTTAGTAGCTCATCTTTTGCAAGCAGTGCAGTAAGCGTGATATTGTTTTGAATCACTTTAAGCGACATTGCGCTTAAAAGCAGTTTTTCTGTGGATTCATCTAGTAGATTTTCTAAAATCATAGAATCTATTTTAAAGGCTGTATCACCTAGATTATAGCGGATTTGTTCTTTTAGGTTTTGGGATTCTTTTAGTAGCACAGAGCCAAACTCTTTTTTGACTAAGTCTTTTTGTAGCACTTCTACCGCGATTCCTTCTATTGCGCCGCCTTTTTTCCAACCTTCTTCTTTTGCCCAAAAGCTAAGTGTGCGCACAGGAATATTAAAATGTTTGCTAAGTGCGCTTAGCTCTTCATTATGTGTTTCATAATATGCGCGCACTTCTTCTTTGTTGGTATGCCTCTTTGGCATTAAAATCCTTTTTTTAGCTATTATCCCATAAAATCAAAGACTAAAAAAGGGTTAAAATTTTAACCCTTTTTTAAAAAAGTAATGTTCTGTAAAAATCTAACAAAATTTCAAGGGGAAATTATGGCGGATACAGAACAAACACAAGCACAAGAGGAAGCAGAAGTAACACAGAATCCCGATAATGCTGATGTTGGGGGGATAGAGGTAGAGAATGTAGAGGCAACCCAACCCGAAAATCAAGAGAATCAAGAGAATCAAGAGAATCAAGAGAATCAAGAGAATCAAGAGAATGCGGTCGGAGAGCCAACACAGCCTGAAAATGTAGGGACAGAAGCACAAACGCCAGAAAATCCTGATGATGATGCAAATGCAGAAAATGCAGGAGAGATTCCGCAAGAGCCTAATCCTGATAATCCTGATAATCCTGATAATCCTGATAATAAAGGCAGCGCAGAAACAGAAGAAACAGAAGAAGGAGAAGAACAAAAAAGGCTCGATAAACTTTTAGACTTAAAAGCGCAAAAAATCATCACACTAAAAAACCTAAAAAAGCAACAAGAAGAGGCGCAACTAATCGGTGATGTGCTAGAGATTGTGCGCTTAAATGCAAGAGCGGAAAAACTCCAAGCGGAGCTAATAACACTCGATGTTGAAATCTCTAAAATCCTAGCCCTAAGCACACCAGATACACCAAATGGAAATCTCAATGCTGAAATCATCGAAGACTTAAGCGGATTGCCTGAATTTGTGGCGAAAGTGCATCAAACTTTGCTACTCACACAAGATAATCATAACGCGATTTTGTATTTACTAGGCAGAAGTGAAAAGGGTGTCAAAGAAATCGAAACAATCGCAGAGCAGGTGAGTGAAAAATATGCAAGCCTACAAGTGCTTTTAGAGCAAAACACACAACAAAATCTAAACATTGAAGAGCAAATCAGAATCCTAAAAGACCAGATTTTAGAAGAAGTGGGCAAGATTTTACCGCTTGCTTTAAGCTTAGAGAGTATCAAAGCAGAGATTGCAAACTCTAAAGAAGTGCTAGAAGCTCTTAAAGCTTACATTGCAGAGTTTGATATTTTGCAAGATGATGTCGATGCGAATTTTCAAAATCTAAAAGAAGAGCTAGAGAAAGCAAAAGAGGAGATACAAGGGCTTTGTGAAGATTCTAATATTGTTCATTTAAGAAAGTTTCAAGAGTTTGCCGCTTCAATGCTAGGTCATCAAGCACAGCTTACTACAAAATTTTTAGAATTGCGCACTTTGGTTGAAGCGCAAAAGGAGTAAAAAATGGCAATAAAAAGTTTAGTTGATAATGTAGAGACAACGCAACCCGAAAATCAAGAAAATCAAGAGAATGCGGGCGTAGATACGGTAAGCAATATTTTAAATAGAGAGATTTTAGATTTATTAGCAAATAGCCCAGAGTTTGTTGCAGAGATTAAAAAGACTTTGGAGCTAAACACAGCACTTTATGAGAGTTTCACGCTTTTAAGAGAGAAGTTCCAAGAAAATCTAGCCTTCAGTCAAGAACATGCAAAAATCCTAAGCGAGCTAGCAAACGCTTTTGATACAGATTATCGTTCTTTTGTGCGAGAAAACGAACTTACAAAACGAAGAATCGAGGATTGCCTCACAGAGCTAGACGCACAAAAGCAAGAAAATATCAAGTTTTTAGAAAAAATAAAAGCAACAAATCTCAAAGCAGAGGAGATACAAACAAACCTAGATAGGATTTTAGCAAAAATCACAGATGTAGAAAGCTATGAGAGAGAAATAAACGCGCTTGTGGATTCCATAGAGGGGCATAAAAACGACTTAGAACAAACCATAAACACAAAGCTACAAGACGCACAAACGCAATTAGAAGAAAAAATCAATGCAGCGTTTTTGGAGTTACAAGAAAAAATCCAAGAAGAAGCAAGTGTGCAGATGTTTTTTGACAAGCTTGATAAGATTAATGCAAGCGTTGGATTCTTTATCCAAAATACACTAAATGTGCAAGCAAAAGCAGCACTCACAACAATCCAAAAAGAATATGACGCGTTTAAAATGGGGCGAACTAGCCCTTAAGTTTTAACCCTTTTTTAAAAAAAGGAAAAAACGCACAATGGCAAAAATTTAACTTTAAGGAGGCAAAATGCCAAAGTCTGAAGAAGCACAAGAGCAAACACAAGCTCATTCGCTACAAAATACATTAAATAGCACTAAAGAGGATACTACAGATGTTTTTATCCAAGCGGCTTTAAATATCCAAAAATTAGTGGATAAGGTTACAGAGATTTTAGAGGATTTAACTTTGCTGGATGCACAGAATGTTAATGCAAAGCTTGAAGAAATACGGCAAGAGGCTTTAGCGATTGCAGGAAATCCGCTAGATGATGCACAAATGCAAGAAAAGCTAGAGCAAATCCAAACCGCGCTAAATTCTGCACTAGCAGAGATTAAAGCTAATGGCGGGTTTAATGTAGAAGCGTTAAGAGATGAAGTGCAAAAGGCACTAGCGAGCTTAAATACAGAAGAGATTACAAGTCTTATTAATGCAGGAAAAGCACAGCTAGAAACGCTTAATACAACTGCGCAAGAAGCACTAAGTGGATTAAAAGAAACAGGTGTTTCAGAGATTAATGCAAGGATTGAATTTGGTATAAAAGAGATTAAGAAAGCCATCGCAGAAGGTGGCATTACTGCTTCTTATACGCAAGAACGCAAACTTTTTGATATGTATCAATATTCTGCTCCTGCAAGTTTAGCTGGTGCGTATTGGGTGGATTTAGAAGGTGGAGAAGATAAAGAATCCCCTCTGCATTTTAAGCGCATTAAATATATCGGTAACAACGCAAATGTCAATCGTGGATTAAGCTTAAGTGGTTTTGAGAATGCTGGGTTAGTCAATACAATCACGATTCCAGAAGGTGAAAAATGTGTGGAAGTGTGGGGAGATTGGGGAAATATCATCGCACTAAGTGAAGATAGAACAAGTCTTTATGTGCTAGGAGCTAATACTAATGGGCAATTAGGTGTCGGGAATAAAAGCAAAGTAACCACAATGCAGCGTGTGTTTGTGGCAAGGGATATTGAAGAAGTGCTTACAAACCCTTATAACACCATTGTGAAAACAAAAAGCGGCGCACTTTATATCTGCGGGCATAGTGCCACGCCAACATTCCAAAAATTAACAGATGGGGTAAAACATTTTTGGTGGGCTTCGGGTTATGGAGTAAGTGGCTATGTGTGCCTAAATGTGATTAAAGACGATGGTAAGATGTATGCTTGGATTAAAAATGCTGGTGCTTTAGTTACTCATGCAAACTATGAAAAAACTGCACCTGCTGTTAGTAAAGTTATCCAAGATTCTGGGCTTAGGTATATCTATCCTTTGTGCATTAGCGAAAATTCCACAAAAACAGAAGCAATGCAGAACTTTAGCAGTGCTTCTTTTAAGAAAATTTGGCAATCCTATGGCAATAGGCAATACGCACTAGGGATTGATACTTCTAATAATCTTTATTTAAACACCACAAAGGTTTTAGAAAAAGTCAAAGACGCGAAGAGTTTTTGGAATCACACAAGTGGGCAAACCACTCTCGCACTAAAAGAAGATGGCACATTATGGGCGAGTGGTCTTAGTAGATTTGGAGGTGGCACGCAAAGCGCAGTAGTAGCCACTTGGGAGCAAGTGAGTGAGGGAGTAAAAGAGATTGGAGTTTGTCCAAACAATGCGTATCTCTTAAAAGAAGATGGTGAGATTTATGGCTGCTTGCCATTTGCAAGTAATGGCAAATGGACAAAACTAACAGGTAATTAAAAGGAGAAAGAATGTTTTATAAAATCGCAGAAGATAAACTTTATACACAAAATTTAGAAGGCTTAGAACACAAAGGCTATCATGAAGGCTTTGTGTATCTTAGCTCTGAAGTCGAGAGAGGCTCGCCCTTTAAAGCAGTCCGAAAGATTCCCGAAGCGATTGCAGAAGAAGAGGAAGCGCATTTAAGGGAGCTAAAGCGCGACAAGCTAGAGCTATGCAACCGCGCTTTTGATATTGCAATCAATGCTTTGCTAGAGCAAATCCCACAAAGTGAGCTGCTAAGCTGGAACACACAAGAAGCAGAAGCTAGAGCATTCTTAAGCTCTGAAGAGGAAGAAGACGCACCAATGCTAGCACAGCTTTCACACGCGCGCGGGATTCCGCTAAAGCCTTTGGCGCAAAAGGTTATAGAAAAATCCGATGCGTATAAAATGGCAAGTGGGAAACTGATAGGTCAAAGGCAAAACTACGAAAAAGCAATTGAGCAAGCACAGAGTCAAGAGGAACTCGAGCAAATACAGATTATTTATGCGTAGATAAGGAAGAGTAATGGAATCACAACAAGCAGAAGGCTTAAGCCACGCGCAAGAGTTTTTAGAAATCGCCCAACAAGTAGAATCGTTAGGAGTGGTAGGCATATTTTTTGTTATGCTTATTATCGCGATTACTGCGAATTATTTTCTTTTTAAACACGCGATGGCGAATTGCGGAGGAATGCGCGAGATTCAAAGCTCTTTAGAATCCCTATCCCGCGCGATAGAAAAGACGAATGAAACCCAACGCTTAAGCGTGGAAATCGTCAAAGAGTTTAGCGAAAAAGAATCTGCAGCACTTCGCGAAAGTCTAGCTAGAGAAACAGAAAATATAAGAAAGTTTCATATCGAAAGCTCTGCGCTTATGCGCAAACGCATTGAAAAAGAAGTAGAAAGCCTAAAAGACTTTTTAGAATCAAAAATCAATGCGGCTTCTGCTGATTCCAAAGGTCGCCTAAAACAAATAGAACAAAGACTAGAGAGGGAGGGTTATAGTGAAAAACAAAGACTTAGTTGTTCGATTGATTGATAAAAAAAACTTCGAACTCCAACAAGATTTTTATTTTTATTTTACAGAAGAAGTCAATCTCTGTGGGCTAGGCTATCCTAGCACAGAAGAAAAAGATATGCGCTATGTGGTTGTGCCAAAAGGGTTTAACACAGACTTTGGAAGTGTGCCCCAACTCTTTCAAAGTCTAGTTAGTCCAGTTGGTAATGCGACAAAGGCGTATGTGGTGCATGATTTTTTATGTGTTTTGAGTGCAGATAAAAGACTATCGCGCAAAGAAGCGGATGAGATTTTTAAAGCAGCATTAAAGCAAGTGAAAATCAATGCTTTTTTAAGCAGTGTGCTTTATGGTGCAGTGCGATTGTATGCGATTATAAGGGGCTTAAAATGATATGGACGTTTTTTGCAGGGTTTGCAAGTGGGTGTTTTGTTAATCGATAGTATAAAAAGAAAGGATAATGAAGTATGAAACAAGCAGTATTAGCGTTTATCACGACATTAACAGCAGAGTTTGAAGGGTTTAGGAGCAAGGTTTATAAGTGTCCAGCTGGGTTTGATACAATCGGATATGGGCGAAATATTAAAGCAAATCCGCTTAGTGCTGAAGAAAAGGCATTGCTAAAGAATGGAGAAGTGAGTAAAGAAGTCGCGCTAGAGTGGCTAAAAGAGGAGCTAGAGAAATGCTATAACCAGCTTGATAAAGAATTTGCGTGGTTTAAAACGCTTGATATTAAAAGAGCGGGTGCATTAACTGATATGGTTTATAATCTAGGCTTTGGCGGGTTTAAAAGCTTTAAAAATACAATTAAGTATTTAGAAGCAAAAGATTTTGCACAAGCGGCAAATAATATGGAACAAAGCAAGTGGTTTAGACAAGTCAAAAGGCGCGGTGTGTTTATTACAAATCTAGTGCGGAATGGGTAATGCTGAAGCTTTTGAGTAATTTTAGCGGTGGGGGAATCTCCACTGCGCTTTATGGAGTGATTGGCTCTTTGGTTGCGGCTTTAGCTTTTGTGGGCTGGCTGTATAAAGGAAGCTTAGAGACAATCGCAAGTTTGAATGCGCAACTGCAGTTAGAGAGAGAAAACGCTTGGACGCTAGAGAGCGCGATTGAGAAGCAAAACAAAGCCTTCAAAAGCTTGGAAGTCAAAGCTACAATCAAAGATACAAGCGCGGTAGATAGAATCGTGATAAAAGATAAAACGTGTGAAGCAGAGCTTTTAGGATACAAAGAGGTTTTTAAGGAGTTGGGCAAGTGAAAAGAGGGCTTTGCAATAACGCCACAAGGGCGCAAGGCTATAACGCCTTGACTGCTAAAAGAATAAGGAGTATAATTCCTTTTGCAATTAGCTTTAGTATTGCATTTAAAGGCATATTTATCACCTCACTTTCGAGGTTGAAACTTACCTTAGAGGGTTGCCGCCCTCTTTGGGCAAACCTCAAAAGAAATTTTAGTAAAATTCCCCTTAAAGCTAAGTTTAAAAAGCTCGTATTTACCGCTAGTTTAGCACTTTTTGCATTGATGTTGTTAGGGTGTAAAATAAAAACAATAAAAAGACCAATGCAAAGCGTGCAAATCTCTATTTTACTTTTACTTCCACTTCTCTTTAGTGCATGTGCTTCAAAGCCAGTGTATAAAATAAAAACGCAAGAAGTATTTATCCCAGTTAAATGCAATCTCACACTTCCACAAAAGCCAAAAGAAGATGGAAGTTTTGCATCACACAAAGCACTTGCAAAGTATTATTTACAAGTTGAACAAATCGCCAAAGATTGCACAAAGGAAACAAATGAATAAACTTGAAGTCGCAAGAAAAAAAGCCATAGAGAATGCCCTCTCTTTAAAAAGAGTGGAACACACAGGCGTAACTGCGCATTTAATGCTAGAAAATGCCAAGATAGAAACAAAACTCAAGGGAAATACTCTATCTTTAGAGTTTTTAGCACAGAGGCAAAAGGATATTAAACAAGAGATTTTACAAGCACGCGCTAAGTGTGAAGCGTTGGTTTATTCTAGTAAGAGAATAGTAAAAGAAAAAGGGCGATTAAATGCGCAAAGTTTAAAATATCGTTATTTAGCAAGCGCATTAGAGATTGATTATTTGTTTGAAAATGTGCTTTTAGCAAATGCAAAAGCAAATGCACAATTTTATAAAGTGCTTGCATTAGTTGCAAATGCGCAAAGAAAAAATCTTCCTGAACTTCAAGCACAAAGAGAAAAAACCACGCAAGAAATCAAGGCTTTAAATGTGGAAGTTTGCGTGCTTTATGAGGGGATTATAGAAGTAGGGCAACAAGTGGCGTTCAATGAAGAAGAGATTAAGCGGCTAGAGATTGAGATAGAGCGCGCTAGAGCAACGCTAGCACTCAAAGAAGAGTTGCTTAAGGAACTAAAAGAGCATGCGCTTGCTTTAAAAACAACTTTGGATTCTACAAATCAATCCTTAAGAGATATTTTAGACGCACAAACCCTAGAGCGGTATGTTATTAATGCGTATTTGCGTGAAATCGTGCGTTTAAGAGAAGAGATAAAAAAAGCACAAATCCGAAAAGTAGAACTGAACGACCTACTCTACCAAGCAATCGGAAAAATCAAACTTTTAGAAGGTAGGCTAGAATGGACAAGGTGTGAAGAGGTCCGCACAAAAGAACAAATCAAATTGACAAGGAGTGAAAATGAAAGAAATTAGAATCGATATTGTGAGTTTTGAGTATGTAGGGAATAAGCCTTTTAAATACAAAGCGAGCAATCATAAAACCTACAACCTAGAAAAAGGGGATATTTTAAGCTTAAAAGACGACCATTTTGCGCGCCTTTTAAGGCATAAATCGTTTTTTAAAGAGGTAGAAAATAAAAAAATAACACCTAAGAAGCCTAAAGTAAAAGAATCCCAAAATAACGCAAGCACACAAAGCACAGAGGGGTTATTATGACGATTGAGAGCTTTTCTAGTAACTTACAAAAAATTGTCGATAGTTTTTACCACACAGAGTTGATACAAGATGCGCATATCCAAACAAGCTTCACAGGGGATAAAAAAGCAGAGTTTTTACTCCAAGTGCTAAGCCTAGCTAGCCAAACCGCGCTTAAGTTTGAGGATTTGGAACTTAGCTGGTATGCTGCAAAAGCACAAAACAAAATCCAACTTGCAGAAGCGTTAAAATCTCTAATCCAAAGCGAAAGTATTTTAGAAGGTGTGCTAACAAATGCACAGATTAACCGCTCAAATGCTTATGTGGGATTCCTAAATGTCGTAGGAAATGCCACAGAATCTGCTGCGATAAGCTCACACGCAGAAGGCTGCTTAGAGAGTATTAATGCGATTAATGTTGCTAAGATTGATGGTTATGGAAATTTGATTAAAGAAATTCGAGAAGATATAGCAAAGCAACTTAAAGCGTAAGTTTTTTTAACCCTTTTTTAAAACCTCGCAAAAGCTTAGAATACTAAAAACTTAAAAAGGGAAGTTAGTGTTAAACTTAGAAGAGTTAGAGGCGCATTTTCAAAGTGATTTAAGTGCTAGTTCAAATGCACTTAGTGAGTTTAAAGAAGCTGTGGAATACTACCATAGCGACCAACTCCCAGAAGATGTGCGCGCTATTATCGCTGAACGCAATCAAGTGCCGCTGCATGAGAATATGTTTAAAATGATAGTCAATAAGATTTTAGGCTATAAAGCGCAAGCAATGCAAGAAGTGCGTGTAAGTGGTAGGCAAGAACAAGATAGAAACCTCGCAAATTTGCTTAATGACTTACTAAAAACCTTTTCCCAACAAAGCGCGTATAACAAAGAGATTCTAAAGCGTGATTTTAACCTAATCTTAGGGATAGGCATTATTGAGCTTTGGACGCAAAAGACTGAAGAGGATATTCATATCACCCTAAAATCTATTGCCCCAAATGCGTTTGTGATTGATAAATATTCGTGTGATAAAAATGCACTTGATAGCAGGAGATTCCACAAAACAATCAATCTAAGCGAAGAAGAAGCAAAAGAGCTAGTGGGTAAAAAGGCTAGTGCTGCTTTTAATGTGCTCTATGATGGAGAGTTTGAAAAACGTGTAAATCTGATTGAAAGCTGGATAAAAGAAGATGGAATCTGGAATCGGTATTTTTGGCTTCCAAAATATGGGATTTATCGTTTTGAGAAACAACCCTTTAAGAACAACACGCACCCTTTTATCATAGCAAAATATCTTATCGACCACAAAGGGGCTTTTTATGGGCTTTTTAGAGATATTAAGCCCTTGCAAGATTATATCAACTTTGCAGAAAATAGAATGGTGAATATGCTAGGAAGCTTTAAAGTCTTTTATGAAAGCGGTGCGGTGCTGGATAAAGAAGATTTTGTAAGCTCTGCAAGTTTGGACAATAGCTTTACAGAAATCAATGATGGGGGATTAGAAAAGCTAAAGTTTGTCGATGCAAAAGGTGATATTGCTGTTATCTCTCAAAAAGTCAATGAAAAGCGGCAAGTTGTCAAAATGCTAACAGGTGTAACAGATGAAGTTATCGGTGTGGGTGGCACAAGACAAAGTGGAAGCGCGATAGCACAAAGACGCGATGCAGGGCTTATGAGTTTGCAGGATTTTATCAAAACAAGTGATGATATGGATAAACTCATTTTTGGCAAAGTCATTGACTTTATGCAGCATTATTTCACGCGTGCGCAAGTCTTTAGAATCGTGGATAAAGAAGTGGGCGAACGCTACTTTAGTATCAATACAAATCCTAAGAACACAATACGCGTGGGATTCTTTGATTTAGACTTCAAAACAACGCTAAAAGAAATCGGAAGAGAAGAGAGATTCACACACTGGAGTGAGATTTTAAAAGTGATTCAAACCACACAACCACAACTCGTGCAAGGGCTTTTACCACTTGTGCTTAAGGATATTGATAGTCCGATTGTCGCAGATGTGGAGAGTTTGTTTGCCAAAATGGAGGAAGCACAGCAACAAGCACAAGAGCAAGAAAGCGCGCAAAATGCGCAATATCAACAAATCGCGCAAGAACTCCAAATGCAAAAAGCGCAAGCAGAAATCACTGAACGCACAGCAAAAGCGAGCAAATATGCAGCACAAGCCAAAATGGCTGAAGCTGTGGTGGCAAATGGCACACAAGCTAGCGCAATGCCTAAAATGGATTTGCGCTAAAACTTTAATAAGGAGAAGAAATGTTTAACTTGCAAGATGGATATTTTAAATCTAATCTTACAGAAAATTCACTATTTGATTGGAATAATTTGGCAAATACTGCTACAAACGCAAGCGGCGGTTTTAATTTTAACAACTTTTTAGAAAGCAAAGCATTACAAGGTGGGTTAGAGATTGGTGGTTTTGCTAAAGATTTGTTTAACTCTTGGAATACGTATTATTCAGGCAAAAAGGCACTAAAAGAGCAAAAAAGGGGAAATGATATTCTCCAAAATCAGCTCAATATCGAAAACCAACGCTACAATGAGAGAGAAGCAGAACGCAAAGCAGCAAATGCACAAATAGCAGCTAGTGCTAGTGTGTGGAATCGGCAATGAGAGTTTTAAACTATCCTTTTACGCCAAACACCGCTTTAGTGCTAGATAGATATGGCAATAAGCGCGGGGGATTCCCGCTAAAACAAGGGGAAAATCTTTTGCCCTTCACACAAAAGGGCTGTATGCTAAAAGATTCTTTTGGGAATGCGTTTTTTATCTATGAAGGGGAGGGAGTTTTGGAGTTTGCAGACGCGCTAAAGTTTTATGATTTTGAGTGCTTAGAGTGTGAGAATGTAGAAGAATACTTAATGCAAGGGAACTTCAAAAATGCAAGCTCTGCACAAAAGAGAATGGCTAAAGAGTGGGTAGAATGCTATGATTTAAACCTAGAAAAAGGCGCGGAGTATCTGACGCCAAATGGGTTTATAAGGATAGAAGAGGAGCTACTAAATGGGTAGGAGAGAGGATATAAGGGCTGGGAGTGGATTAGCACAAGCACTAGCTAGCAACTATAACGCACAAGCGCAAACGCGTGTGCAAAATGCCGCACTTTTGGGGCAAAATCTAAATAATGCGTTTGAATCTATGCGTATCCATAGGCAAGACGCGCTAAAAGAGGCACAACAAGAAAAAGATAATGCGTATCGGGATAATGCCTTTAACTGGCAAAAAGAGCAAGCAGAGCTAGCACAAAAGAATCGCAACGAAGAATTTGCGTATAAACAAAAAATGGACGCAGAACAACTAGGGCTTGCCAAAAGTGCAGATAAAAGAAGCTGGCTAGCCACAAGAGCAGATATAGCGCGCACAAATGCGCAAACAGCACAGATAAATCAACAATACCAAACCAACCAAGAAAACATAAATCTTTGGAATAGGGTTAGAATGCTACAACAACAACCACAAAGCACAAATGCGCAAACCGCGCCTCTAGGATTTGGACAAAGTAGTGAAAATGTGCAACAAAGCACAGAAGCACAAGCACAGCCACAAAGTGTGCAAAGTTTGCAACCAAAAGAGAAATCGCGTCCCCTAGTAAGTGTGTTTAACAGGGCGTATATTGATAAAACTTCAAAACAAAGTGAAACACCTAATATCGCAATGATAGTGAATACCAAAAATGCACAACAAAGAGCACAAGAAGCAAACCAAAAGCTACAACAACCACAACAACCACAACAAACGCAAGTCTCTAGCGCACCTTATGCAGCGATGAATCAAGCACAAAATGCGCAACAACAAAAACAAAGAAATTTAACACTTGAAGAAAAGCTAGCGTATGGAGAGCCACTCTCTGTAGCAGAACAAAACTATTTAGCAGGTCGTGGTGTGAATCTAGGAAGTGTCAATGCAGATGTGAGACTAAAACAATCTAGTATCAATCAAGAAACAACAGACCTTAAAACGCTTAATCAAATTTTTGCAGCAAGTGAAGAAGTGTTAAAAAATATCAAAGAAGAATCTGGATTGCGGGCTGGACTAAATAGAAAAATGGATAATTGGACTGATGGACTAATTGATACAGACCAAGAAACTAGGAATTGGACATCAGCGGCAATAGACTTTGAAAAGAATGTTAATAAACTCATTTATGGAAACCAAGAAAATAAAGATAAAGCAAAAATTGGACAACAAGCGTTCGGAATGGCTTACAGAATGGGGGATTTAGGGAATAACTTAGGGGCAATAGAAAATGGCTTAAATAAAGCAGTGCAAAAGTTTGGAGACGCGATTAGAGTGGCAAGAATCAAAGGACACGATTTAAATAGCAAAGAAGAATCAGAACTTTTTGCGCGCTATGAAAATGCAAAACACAATTTAGAATATATCAAGAGCCTTAAAAAGAATGATGGGAAGGGATTTGATAAACGCAAATTAGCATTATTGAAAAATAGAAAATAACATAAAATATTTTTTGTTATAATTAAATAAAAAAGAGAGAGAAAAATGCAAAAGATATTTTTATGCCTTTGGATTTGCGCAATGCTTTTTGCACAAGCGACAATAGCAAAAGAAACAAAGCAACAAAAAAATCCTATGGAAGTCTTAGCCCAAAAAGCTAAAAATGGAACTTTGGATGAAACAGAAATACAATATTAAAAAGTATTGGAGTGGATGCAAGAGTTTTTATTCTTAATAATAATGGAATCAATAATATTAAAATTGATAATAATGAAATAAGGAATATTCTTACAGAAAGAAATATGCCAATTACTGGATACACAGCAATAGATTATAAGCTAGCTAATAGAATGCCGATTACTTTGCGTGAGATAAATTATGTTCAAGAATTAACAGGAGTTGATTTAACTCCTTATATAAATGCTGATAAAATTGCAGCCCAAAAGGAAGAGGTAGAAGCGCAAAGGCTTCTTCAAAAACATAAAGAAATGCTCAAAAATATCAACAAGATATTTGAAAGTAGCGATTATTTACTATCAAATGTAGATGGAAAATATAGTTTTCTGAAAAGTAAAATGCGCAGATTTAATAAACTTTTGGGGAATATACTGCCATTGCCAAAAGAGGAAAAAAATTTTTATTTAGAATCAGAGATATTTAAAACTAGTGCATTAATGCTCCATTATGCTTATTATGGGGAGTTTTCAAATGAAATAAAAGAGGATATTCTTTATGATGTTTATTATGAGAGAAATCGTGATGTCGCAATCTCAAAAATAGAATCTGTGCTGGGAGAAGCATTAGATTTTTGCTATAAACTATGGGCTAACGAGATTTATCTTCAGAAAGTCGTTGAAGAAATGTCAAATGATGAAAAAGGTAAATTTGGAGCAAATGTCTCTATAGCAGAATTCAGTTATGAATATTTGAAATCTATAAAAGATAAAAAGGATTTTAATGTGCATGAATTTAATCTGCATAATTTTGAAAAGATAACAGAATGGGCGGAAAAAAATTTAGAATCTATACAGGAATATTCTAAAGGGGTAGAATGAAAAAAGCATTTTTTGCTTTGGTTTAAATGCTTAACCTTTCTTTTGCGCAATCTGCTAAAAACTTGCTTCTGTTGTGTGTGATTTTGTCGATTGCTTCAACAAGGCTTTTTTCTAGTGTGATATTAATCCTCACTTTTGCTTCTGTGCTGGTTGGCTCTTTAATAAAATCTCCATTTTCTAACATTACCAAAATCGCGCCTTTAAAGGCTTCTTTTACGTCTTTTAAAGCCTTGATTTCACTCTCTCCATCTCCCATAATGTAGGGGAAATCTTTGTAGTGTGCAAAATATCCGCCCCCATCTTCTTTGGGGAGCTTCTTTAAGATGATTTCATAGGGGAGATTTAAATAATATTGCAAATCTTTCATTGGGATTCCTTTATTGCTTTGATAACCATTTTTACATAAATAGGCTTCATAGGTCGGTTAAAAGGAAGCGTGATGAGTGGGCAACCTGCTTTTCTAAACTGAAAATGTGATGAACCTTTATTGTAACTTGTGTAACCATAATCTTCAAGGAGATTTTTTAATACTTCAAAGCGCACATTGTTAGGGTTTTTCTCTAAGTCTTGCAAGCATTTTTCTTTTTACTCATTGGATTCCTTTAGTGTGTATTATACACACTATTGTATAAAACAAAAATTAAGAGAGAAAAGCAAGTGCAAAAGATTTTGAAATAACTAAAAAATATTTTTTGTTATAATTAAACAAAAAGAAGAATATAATGCAAAAGATATTTTTATGTCTTTGGATAAAGCAGTATAAATGATGACGATAATTTTAGGCGTTTTGGTCTTTTTATTTGTGTTTTGGTATGTAAGTAAGGTAAAAGTTCTGGGAGAGCAAATATATAAGGTAGCCTGCTACTTAGATGAAGCGCGAGATAGAATCTACAAGCTTGAAGAAAAGATTAAGGAAAATGAAGAAAAGATTGCGGATTTAGAATATAAGATTGCAGATTTAGAGGAAGAGGATGAAGAGGATTTATTCATTTGATTTTGAAAAAGGGGTAGAATGAAAAAAGTATTTTTATCGCTTGTGGTTATGGTCAATTTTGCTTTTGCTCAACAATGCACAGTTTTAGATTTTTCCCTTAAGACAACAGATGTTAGAGGGATTTTTGAAAAATATAAATTTGTAGAAAAACAACTAGGCGGTTTCGCAGTGCCAAGACTAGAGCCTAAACAATTTAAAGTTAAAGAACTAAAAGAAATTGAACTAGGTTGGGATGATGATTATTTGCTAGAATATGTTACTTTGCATTTTAATAGCTGGTATTTTGAAGAAATCAAAAAAACACTTGATGAAAAGTATGTTTTAAAGAGAAAGGATGTTTTAAAGGAAACCTATGTTTTTAAAAAAGACAGATACAGATATGGTTATTTTTATTATATGACAAAGGATAAACGTGATTGTGAAATACATTTGTCTTATGATAAAAATTCAGATTTATTAACAATTGATTATATTTGGGTGCAAAAAAGTTTTACTGATTTAGAAAAAATGTTATAAGCGTATGCACAAAATTTTTCTCATTTTAGCTTTTTTAGTTTCTTTTGCTATTGCGGATTCTTTTGCAGAATCTAAAAGGATTTTAACGAAATTTTATACAGAAAATCCGCAATTTGCTAAAGATTTTTATTGTAACGCGCCTTTTAAAAACGTCAATGGCAAGCTAGAGATTATCCCTAGCAAGGCTTACACACCGCGCAATGCAAAGACAAAAAAGGGCAATATCAACAAAAGGGCAAGATTTATTGAGTTTGAACATATTATGCCTGCACACCACTTTGGGAAGCATTTAAACTGTTGGCGTAAAGGTGGCAGAAAAGCGTGTGCTAGGGATTCTAAATTTCAAAAAATGGAAGCAGATATGCGCAATCTAGTGCCAGCTATTGGTGAGATTAATGGCGATAGGGCAAATTATAGATATGCGCAAGCTCCAAAAGGTCTGCAATTTACGCAATATGGGAATTGTAAGGTTTATGTGGATTTCAAAAATAAGCGGTTTTATCCTGCAGATTATTCCAAAGGTAGAATCGCTAGGACTTATCTCTATATGAGTGAGAAATACAACATAAGACTATCAAAGCAAGAGCGCAAGCTAATGGAAGCGTGGGATAAGAAGTATCCTATGCGTGAAGAAGAGAGATCTTTGGAGAGTTTAGGCTCAACAAGATAGCTTTTGGGTTTGGTAACAAGACTTCTGCGACTGCTAATATTTTTGCTTCGCGCGTCAGCTCTGCGTGCCCAACAAGATTCCGCGAAAAAATTTTAATTTTTAATTTGTTTATTTTTGCAGATAATGAAAACTTATTTTTGTAATTATGTTTGAGGATTGCCGAAATTTTATATTTTTTATAGGGTTTTTGCGTAAGTGCAAAAAGCAAGAAAAATAGCAAGGGTTTTTTATCTGAAAATCAATGGATAAAATTAGGACAAAATCGGATAAGAACTCCAAAAAAAAATATCATCAAAATTACCTTAGAATATCGCAATTATAGGCTTTGTATCTGTTTTAAAATTTTTTATACAGTATTGACAAATATAGTAAAAGTGCGTAAAATTTCACGCAAGTTTTAGATTGTTTCTAAATGGTATTTGACAACAAAAAGTGTTAAAAGAAAGTGTAAAATAAGCAAAAAATGGTTTAGGATTTCCTTTTTCTTTTATCCTCAAAACCCTAAAAATAGGGAACTTAACAAAAATGAATTTAAAAACTTTTAAATTATCATTACCAAAATATTTTGTGTAAGGAGTGGCAAAATGAAAAAAGAGACAAAAACATATCGCCCAAATGTCGCAGCCATTATCCTTTCTTCTAAATATCCTCTAGTTTGTGAGTTATTTATCGCAAGTCGGACAGATATTAAAAATGCTTGGCAGTTTCCACAAGGCGGGATTGATAAATCAGAATCTCCAAAAGAAGCTTTATTTCGTGAGCTTAAAGAAGAAATAGGAACAGACAAGATTGATATTGTCGCAGAATACCCAGAATGGATTAGTTATGATTTTCCAAGTCAAGTAGTAAAGAAAATGTATCCTTATGATGGGCAAATTCAAAAATATTTTCTTGTGCGTTTGCAAGAGCAAAGTGAGATTAATATTCATACAAAAGAGCCAGAGTTTGATGCATATAAATTTGTTCAAATGGAGGATTTGTTTAACCATGTAACCTATTTTAAGCGTCCTGTGTATAGGCAAGTTTTAGAATATTTTAGAAGAAAGGGCTATTTATAATGTTGATTGTTCAAAAATACGGAGGAACAAGTGTTGGGGATTGTGAGAGAATCCAAAATGTCGCACAACGTGTGATTGAAGCAAAAAAAGATGGGAATAGTGTTGTTGTTGTAGTTTCTGCAATGAGTGGTGAGACAGATAAATTGTTGGGTTATACAAAGTTTTTTTCAAGACTTCCAAACATGCGTGAAGTGGATATGGTGCTAAGTGCAGGAGAACGTGTTACAAGTGCGCTTTTGGCAATTGCATTAGAAGAGTTAGGCTATAAGGCGATTTCCCTAAGTGGAAGAGGTGCAGGAATGGTTACGGATTCTTCTCATACAAAAGCTAGAATAGAATCCATTGATACAGTGCGTTTAAATGATTTGCTAGCAAAGGATTATATTGTTGTTGTTGCAGGATTTCAAGGAGTTAGTCGCAATGGAGATGTAACAACTCTTGGACGCGGTGGGAGTGATTTGTCTGCGGTTGCATTAGCAGGAGCGTTGCAAGCAGATTTATGTGAGATTTATACAGATGTTGATGGGGTTTATACGACAGACCCTAGAATCGAACCAAAGGCAAAAAAGATTGACAAAATTAGTTATGATGAGATGCTAGAACTTGCTTCAATGGGTGCAAAAGTGCTTCTTAATCGTTCGGTAGAAATGGCAAAAAAACTCAATGTTAATTTGGTAACAAGAAATAGTTTTAATCATAATGAGGGGACATTAATTACAAAGGAAGAAGAAATTATGGAACATCCAATTGTCAGCGGAATCGCATTAGATAAAAATCAAGCAAGAGTGAGCATTTGCAATGTAGAAGATAGACCCGGAATCGCAGCAGAGATTTTTGGAGCATTAAGCGAAGCAAATATTAATGTAGATATGATTGTGCAAACAATCGGCAGAGACGGAAAAACAGATGTGGATTTTACGATTCCAGAAGTAGAGCTAGAGAATACAAAACGTGTTTTGAAAGCATTTGAAGGCAATGTAGAGAGTATTGATTATGATTCTGATATTGCCAAAGTTTCTATTGTGGGTGTTGGTATGAAATCTCACAGCGGAGTGGCTGCAAAGGCGTTTCAAGCACTTGCAGAAGACAATATCAATATTATGATGATTAGCACAAGTGAGATTAAAATCTCTATGATTATTGGATTGAAATATTCAGAGTTAGCAATCCGCACGCTTCATAGTGTGTATGCTCTTGATAAATAATGCAAGATTTATCAAGTTGGGTTTTGCAGACTTTGCGGCGTGATGCAAGCCACCCAACATGGCTTGAAGAGCGTAAGTTTGAGTGGATTCCTCTTTTAAATAATGCGCTGCAAAGAATCTTTAATGGAGAAAGTGTGATTTTAATCACAGATAATGATAGGGAGTGGTTTATGCACTATGTGGTGCAATCTGTTAATCGTTATGGTAATCGTCCATATATTCCTATTGTGGGGATTAACGCTTTGTTTCCCCAGATTGATAAAGTTTTACATAAAGATGAAGTAGAGATTGCGCTTGTTAATGATTATTTTAATAGTATTTTTGCACAGAAGTATTTTTTTTGGTATGTAGGACGAAATGATGCGCCGCGAGCTAAACTCGCATTAAGCAATGAAGATGGATTTTTGTGGATATTTGATACAAGCTTTCAAAATAGCTTTACTTTGCAATCTGTAGATCCTTTGGTAGATATTAAATTAATGCAAATGTATAGAATCTTTAATTTAGCCCTAGAAGCTGTGATGTTTGGTAATATTAGATTACGCTAAAGAGTGTGTGAATTAAATGAATGCAATAAAAATTGGACATATTGAGCTTGTAAATAATCCCATTGAAACGGCAAACACTTATTTTGCGGCGCAAAACCCACAAAATACACGTTTATTTTGTGCTGATGAATTAGATATTGATACGGCACGTGCAATTATTGATGAAAGTTATATTGCAAGCGAAGGGGAGAAATTTATTTTAATTGCGGCATTTAGTTTTAATGTGTATGCCCAAAATGCACTTTTGAAAGTATTAGAAGAACCGCCTAATGGTATTATTTTTGTTATTTACGCTAAAATGAAGTCTTTATTATTGCCTACGATTCGTTCTCGCTTGCCAATTATTAATCATTTAAAACAGCAGAAACTACCGCATTTTCCTTTGTTGTTAAAAATGCTAAATTTAGAAAGTGTTTATCAGCTTTTAAAAGAGAGAGAAAAGGAATTTAATAATCCGCTTTTAAAAACTGAAATCCAAAGTTTATATTTAGATGCAGTTAAATACGGCTTAGACTTTTCTGCCCAAGAAACAGAACTTTTTGAAAAGGCGATGCTTTGGGAGACGCAGTATGAAAACACAAGAAATATTTTTGTGGTTTTGTTGCTACTTGTTTTGCGCAAGAAAAAACAACAAATTTGTGCAACTCTTAAGGGGTAAAAATGGCATTTGTGCAGTATTTGGAAGATTCTAAACTTGCTTTGGAAGCTTTAAATTGTGATAGTGTAGGTTATGAAATCTTGCGTAACAAGGATAGAGTTTTTAATTTTTTAATCAAAGATTTAAAAGTTCCAGCAGCACAGATTTTAAAACAAGAAGCATTAGCAATTGGAGCAGATTTTGCCTTACCTAGAGATGCGATTTTGTATGTGAGAGAATTTTATGATGGAATCTTAATGCTAACGCGTGCGCAAAGCAAAGCCTTGCTTAAAAAATTAAAAATGCAACCTTTTGGATTAAAAAAGGTTGCGCAAGATTTGGAATCGCATTTGCAATTTCAATGTATTACTCCAAAAATTATGGGAATTATAAATATTACTCCTGATAGTTTTTATGCAAATTCTCGTAAAAGTTGTAAAGAAGCAGAATCTTCCCTTATAGCTATGATAGAAGAAGGCGTGGATATTATAGATATTGGTGCAGCAAGCACGCGTCCGGGGAGTGCGTGGGTAAGTGAAGAAGAAGAGCATTTGCGATTAAAAGAGATTTTAGAATTTATAAAGTGTGAAAAGCTTAATGAAAGAGTGATTTTAAGTATTGATACCTATACTCCTAGTGTTGCGCGCAAATGTTTAGATTATGGTTTTGGGATTATTAATGATATTACAGGTTTTAGTAATGCAAAGATGTTAGAGGCAGTGAAGGGCTATGATTGCACATGTGTGGTTATGCATATGCAAGGAAATCCAAAAGAAATGCAAAATTATCCAAATTATAGGGATTTATTTTTAGAAATTGATAGATTTTTTGCACAACGTATTGCAGAGTTAAACATGCAAAATATCTCAAAAATTATTTTAGATGTAGGCATTGGATTTGGCAAGACTTTAGAACATAATTGTGCATTAATCCAACATTTAGGGCATTTTTTGCATTTTGGTTATCCTCTTTTAGTGGGAGCAAGTCGCAAAAGTATGATTGATAGAATTACGCCTTGTGATGTTAAAGAGCGTTTGCCCGGAACTTTAGCAATCCATTTGGAATCCTTAAATCACGGAGCAAGCATTATCCGCTGTCATGATGTGGCTGAACATTTGCAAGCATTAAAAGTGTGGCAAGCAATCCAAAATGTAAGCTTACAAACGTTGTAGGGGGGAATTTGTGATAAGTCGTAGTGAAATGATTGTGCAGTTGATACAATATGGGCATCCTAAAGATACACTAGAACAAATGCAAACTTCAGATTTAGAAAGTTTATTTAAACAAAATAGCAAGACGAGAATTTCAGAGTATTTGGAATCTTTAAAACAAAATGAACCTGTAGAAATTGCAGCAGAAGATAATGCGAATTTTATTGACCGTGAGATGCAGAATATTTATTATGCAATTTCTGGAGAAGAAATAAATTTTCAAAGATTATATGAAGCAATTGAAAAAATCTTTGATCAATATGATTTAAATGAGACTATTGAGCTTGTGCTTTCACAATCTAGTGATAAACGTTATCGACAAATGACACAAATTACGGAGATTGCTTATCGTGCATATCAAGAAGCATTGCTAGCAGAGATTGAGCGTTTGTGTGAATTTTATCCACCACAAGAACGCTTTGAGCAGATGAAATTTTATAGTAGCAAGCGCGGAGATGTTGTATTTTTACGCAAGAGCATTCAAACAATGCGTTTTCAAAGTAATCAAGAGAGCTTTAGCAGAATCGCGCAACAAAAATTTTCGATTATCCATGATTATTATCCAGAAATGATGTATGAAAGTTACGAAGAATATTATGAAAATGATGAAGAAAAAGATGAAATCATAAATCGCATTATGGCTTTAACAGGGGCTTATAAACGCGTGCAATTAAAAACTAAAAAATTTCAAGTTTTAAAGCATATGGAGAGTGTTTTACTCAAAGATAAAGAGAGAGAAAAAGAAGAAAAAGCATTAATTAAGCAATATGTTAAAAGGGTTGGTGAAGCAATTGCGCAAGAAGATGAGCTAATGTTTGGAGAGATTATTAAAGAAGCATTAAAGGTGCTAGACGAACGTGATGTTCAATATATTGTAGAGCATTTTGATATTTCAAGCAGTCCCTTAATTTTGCAACGTTTTAATATTATTATGCGTGATAATCGTCCAAAGTAGGCTAAATGATTAAGTTAGAATCTATTAAGATTGAAGAGAGTTGGAAAAAAGCTTTGGAGAGAGAATTTCTCTCCCCTTATTTTTTGGAGATTAAAAAACATTATGTCGCAGCAAAATCCAAAGGAATCATCATCTATCCCCCAGCAAATTTAACCTTTAATGCGTTTAATCTTACCCCTTTTGATAAGGTAAAGGTTGTGCTTTTGGGACAAGACCCTTATCATAATCCCAAAGAAGCAATGGGACTTTCTTTTTCTGTGCCACAAGGTGTTAGAATCCCGCCATCTTTGCGCAATATTTATAAAGAATTAGAAACAGATTTAGGGATTCCACAAAGCAGGAGTGGAGATTTAACCCCTTGGGCGAAAGAGGGTGTATTGCTTTTAAATAGTATTTTAAGTGTGGAAGCACATAAGCCAGCTTCGCATCAGCATTTTGGCTGGCAGCAATTTACTGATGCGGTGATTGCGACTCTTAGTCAGCGATGTAGCGGAATTGTATTCTTACTTTGGGGAAATTATGCAAAATCAAAAAAGCCTTTGATTGATACAAGCAAGCATTTTATTTTAGAAGCAGCGCACCCTTCTCCATTAGCACGCAGTGGTTTTATGGGTTGTCGGCATTTTTCTAAAACAAATGCGATTCTGCAAAGTTTAAATAAAATTCCTATTAATTGGAATCTTAATTAGTTTCTTTAAAAATAATTTTTTATTTATTCTAAAAATTCCCCAAAACTCCCTTTACAACGAAGTATAAAAAGTTATATATTGACTTAAATCAATCCTTAAAATCATCAAAATCGTTATAATTCTTTCGCATTAAAAATGCTAAAATCAAGCTTAAGGAGGCTTTTGTGGCATACAATAGACGCGAATTTTTAAAAACAGCTGCAGCAGCAAGTGCAGCAAGTGCAGTTGGAATCGCATTGCCTAGCAATGCACAAGCAGCAGCAAAAGAGGCAGAAGGTGGCTGGAAATGGGATAAGTCGGTTTGTAGATTCTGTGGGACAGGCTGTGGAATCATGGTTGCAACTAAAGATGAACAAATTGTTGCGATTAAAGGAGACCCAGCGGCTCCTGTAAATCGTGGGTTAAACTGCATTAAAGGATATTTTAATGCAAAAATTATGTATGGTGCAGACCGCTTAACGCAACCACTTTTACGCGTTAATGCTGCAGGAGAATTTGACAAAAAAGGGCGATTCCAACCTGTAAGTTGGCAAAAAGCTTTTGATGTAATGGAAGCACAATTTAAAAAAGCATACAATGAGCTTGGACCAACAGGAATCGGAGTTTTTGGCTCAGGGCAATACACAGTGCAAGAGGGTTATGCAGCAGTTAAGCTAATTAAAGGTGGCTTTAGAAGTAATAATATTGACCCAAATGCTAGACATTGTATGGCAAGTGCGGTGGTTGGCTTTATGGAGACTTTTGGTATTGATGAGCCTGCAGGTTGTTATGATGATATTGAGCTAACTGATACGATTGTAACTTGGGGTGCTAATATGGCAGAAATGCACCCGATTCTTTGGGCAAGGGTTACAGATAGAAAACTAACAAATCCGAATAAAGTTAAGGTAATTAATCTCACACCTTATTCTAATAGAACTTCAGATTTGGCAGATATTGAAATTATCTTTGCTCCGCATACGGATTTGGCAATTTGGAATTATATTGCAAGAGAAATTGTTTATAACAATCCAAAAGCAATTGATTGGAATTTTGTTAAGAAAAATTGTATTTTCACAACAGGATTTGCAGATATTGGGTATGGTATGCGCACAGATATTAAGCATGCAAAATACGCAGCAGCAGAGTTAGATACAGCGGCAAAAGAAAAATCAAAAGTCATTAGTGAGGCAGAGGGTGTAACGCTTGCTTATCTTGGTATGAAAGCGGGTGATGTTATGGAAAATAAACATAACGCACAAGCAGGCAATCATTGGGAAATTTCTTTTGAAGATTTCAAAAAGGCTTTAGAGCCTTATACGCTTGATTTTGTAGCAAATCTAGCAAAGGGAGATTCTAATGAAAGTATAGAATCCTTTAAAGAAAAATTACAACAACTTGCAAATTATTATATTGAAAAGAATCGCAAGATTGTAAGCTTTTGGACAATGGGAATGAACCAACACACAAGAGGAACTTGGGTGAATGAGCAAAGTTATATGGTGCATATGCTACTTGGAAAACAAGCAAAACCCGGAAGTGGAGCATTTTCTCTAACAGGACAACCAAGTGCTTGCGGAACAGCGCGTGAAGTTGGGACATTTTCACATAGATTACCTGCTGATATGGTAGTAGGAAATAAAAAACACAGAGAAATTACAGAGAAAATCTGGAAGCTTCCTAATGGAACACTTAATCCACAAGTTGGTGCGCATTTTATGCAAATTATGCGGAATCTTGAAGATGGGAAAATCAAATGGGCGTGGGTGCATGTTAATAATCCTTGGCAAAATACTGCAAATGCAAACCACTGGATTAAAGCAGCTAGAGAAATGGATAATTTCATCGTTGTTTCAGACGCATATCCCGGAATTAGCGCAAAAGTAGCGGATTTGATTTTGCCAGTTGCGATGATTTATGAAAAATGGGGTGCTTATGGAAATGCAGAGCGCAGAACACAGCATTGGAAACAACAAGTGCTTCCACAAGGTGAGGCGATGAGCGATACTTGGCAAATGATGGAATTTTCTAAACGCTTTAAACTTAAAGAAGTTTGGGGAGAGAAAAAGATTAATGACAAATTAACACTTCCAAGTGTGCTTGAAGAAGCTAAGGCAATGGGATATAACGAGGATTCTACATTGTATGAAGTTTTATATGCTAATACAGAAGCAAAAGGCTTTAAGGTAGAAGATGCAACTTTAAAAGATACGTTAAATTCTGAGGTTTTTGGTGATAAGCGCAAAGTTGTTGGCAGTGATGGCGAAGTCTTTGAGGGTTATGGATTCTTTGTGCAAAAATACCTTTGGGAAGAATATCGTAAGTTTGGTGTAGGACATGGACACGATTTAGCAGACTTTGATACTTATCATAAGGTAAGAGGGTTAAGATGGCCTGTTGTAGATGGCAAAGAAACACAATGGCGATTTAATGCAAAATATGATTATTATGCAAGAAAAGCAAACAATGGAGATTTTGCATTTTATGGAGCAGCTGGAAAAGAATTACCTAGAGGGGATTTACAAGCTCCAAAAACACAAGAAAAATTCTCTCTTAAAAACAAAGCAAAAATTTTCTTCCGTCCTTTTATGGATCCACCAGAAATGCCAAGCAAAGAATATCCATTCTGGTTAAGCACTGGACGCGTGCTAGAACATTGGCATAGTGGAACAATGACAATGCGTGTGCCTGAACTTTATCGTGCAGTACCTGAAGCACTTTGTTATATGAATCCTGAAGATGGTAAAAAACTAGGTGTGCAACAAAATGATGCAGTTTGGGTAGAATCAAGAAGAGGTAAAGTCAAAGCGCGTGTAGATATGCGTGGGCGTAATAGACCACCGCTTGGGCTTGTTTATGTGCCTTGGTTTGATGAAAAAGTTTATATTAATAAAGTTTGTTTAGACGCGACTTGTCCGATTTCTAAACAAACAGACTTTAAAAAATGTGCGGTAAAAATCTATAAGGCATAAAATGCAACAAAATACGAATCGGCGTCAATTTTTACTAAGTAGCGCACAAGCAATTGCACTTGCAGGGGTTGGTGGCTTAGTTTGGGGGGCGTTTTTGCAAGAAAGCAAAGCAAATCCTCTAATTTTAAGACCACCTGGAGCTGTGAGCGAAAAGGAATTCATCAAAACTTGCATTAAATGTGGTTTGTGTGTGGAAGCTTGCCCTTTTGACACTCTAAAACTTGCAGATGCTGGAAGTGGGAAGCCCATAGGCACACCTTATTTTGAGCCACGCAAGATTCCGTGTGAAATGTGTTTGGATATTCCTTGTGTGCCTGTTTGTCCAACAGATGCATTAGATTCTAAATTAGTTGCTGATGAAAAAGGGCTTGCGATTAATCTAGCGAAAATGGGAGTTGCGATTGTGGATAAAGATAATTGCGTGGCTTATTGGGGAATCCAATGCGACGCTTGTTATCGTGCTTGTCCGCTTTTGGGTGAAGCGATTAAGTTAGAATTAAAGCGCAATGAACGCACTGGCAAACACTCTTATCTTTTGCCAATCGTTGATAGCGAAGTTTGCACTGGCTGTGGCAAATGCGAAAAAGCATGCGTTACAGAAAAAGCTGCAATTATCGTGTTACCACGAGAAGTTGCTCTTGGCAAGGTCGGGACAAACTACATCAAAGGTTGGGAAGCAGAAGATGAGAAGCGATTGCAAGAAGTCAAAGGCGGAATCCCTAAAAAAGATTCCAATTCCAAAGTGCAAGATTATCTAAATAGCGGAGATTTGTAATGAAAAAATACCGATATTTATTTATGCGCAGAATCGTGCAAATTGGGCTATTGGTTTTGTATGTTTTAGGAAACTATACAGGCTTCAAGATTTTAGAGGGCAATCTTAGTGCTTCGCGCCTTTTTGGTGCGATTCCACTAAGCGACCCCTATGCAATGGTGCAGTTGTTTTGCGCAGGGACAATTATTATAGCAGACGCATTGCTTGGAGCTTTGATTATTGTATTGCTTTATGGTTTGTTTTTGGGTAGAGCGTATTGTTCTTTTGTTTGCCCGATTAATCTTGTAACAGACTTTGCTGCATTTTTGCGTCGCATTTTTGGTTTAGATGCACTTGGGAATTTAGTTTCTTTTAAAAATTCTTTGCGCTATTACATTTTAGCTTTAAGCTTGCTGCTATCTTTTGTTTTTGGAATAGCAGCGTTTGAGGCAATTAGCCCGATTTCTATGTTGCATCGTGGAATCATTTTTGGTGCTGGAGTTGGATTATTATCTGTTTTTGGAGTGTTTTTGCTCGATTTGTTTGTAGCAAAGCACGCCTTTTGCGGACATATCTGTCCTTTGGGTGCATTTTATTCGCTCATTAGTCGTTTTGCAATTCTTAAGGTCAAGTATGATTTGGAAGCTTGCACGCATTGTATGGAGTGCAAAAAGATTTGCCCCCAAAAGCAAGTTTTAAGAATCATTGGCAAAGAAAGCGGTTTGATAAAAAGTGGTGAATGCACGCGTTGTGGGCGTTGTATTGAAGTTTGTGGAGATAATGCGTTGCAATTTAGTTTATTAGAATTTGTAAAGGAGAAATAATGAATATCAAAAAGATTGCACTAGCAAGTCTAGCGACGGCTGGGCTTATTTTTCTAGGGTGTAAAGCGGGTCAAAGTTATGGTGAAAATGAAATTGGTTTGCGTAAAAGCACATTGTTTAGCGAGGAAGTCAAAGTTACAAAGTATGATTATAATGGCAAAGTTGCAGGAGAATCTGAACTGATTGAAAGGGCGTTTGAAAATGCTCCTCCTATGATTTCACATAGCGTTGAGGATATGTTGCCAATTACAAAAGAAAATAATTCTTGTACTTCTTGCCATTTGCCAGAAATGGCAGAAGCAGTAGGTGCAATCTCAATGCCAAAATCCCATTTTTATGATTTTCGTAAAAAGAAAGATTTAAAAGGGCAAATGGACGAAAATCGCTTTAATTGTGTGATTTGCCATACTACACAAGTTAATGCTGCTCCTTTAGTGGAGAATAAATTTGCTCCAGATTTCAGAAAAGAAAATGGTAATGCAAAATCAAATCTCTTAGATGTTGTTAATGAGGGCGTGAATTAAGTGCTTCGTAGGGAGTTTTTAACTGCTTTTAACTGCAAGAAAAAAGAGGGCTTTTTGCCCTTAGCCCCTTATAGTCAAGATTATTCTCTTTTTTATGAAAATTGTGTGCAATGTGTGGAAAAATCTTTAAAAGCACCTTGTGTGTTAGCCTGTGATGAGGTTTATAACAAAGAGAATAGTGGAATCTTGTATTTTAATGAAAATTGTGTTGTGGTGGATTTTTCTACAAAAGGGTGTTTGTTGTGTGGAGAATGTGCTAAATCTTGCCCTAATGATGTTTTGGATAAAAATCTAGCAGAGGAGAGAAATCCTAATTGGAATTTTTCTGTAAAAATTTCTGAAACTTCTTGCTTAGCACACCAAAAGATTTTGTGTAATACTTGTAAAGATGTGTGTTATAGTGTTTTGGGAAAAGAAAATGCAATTAAGTTTGTGAGGCTTTTTTATCCAGAGATTAAAGAATCTTGTATTAGCTGTGGAGAATGTGTAAGTAAATGTCCTACGCAAGCGATTTTGTTGTTTGAAAAAGAAAGGAAAGAATTGTGAGAATTTTGGGATTGATTTTAGCATTGCTATGTGTCTTAAATGCACAAGATATTGCAGGTATCAAAGAATATGCGCCGATTAAAAATATAACTTTAGAATCTAATATTGTAACAATGCAAAAGGTGAAAGATATTGTGCTGATTGGAAATGATTTTGGAGAAGTTTTAGAGCTTAATAAAGATGGTGTAAAGAATCTTTTAAAACTGCCAAATATCAAGAGTTTTTATTCAGATTCTTATGCGCCAAAAGTATATAGCCTTGATGTAATAGGAGAGAAAATTTTAATTTTAAGCGAAGGGGATTATGGTGGGAAAGATTTATATATTTTTGAAAATGGAAAATTGGATTCTTTGGATGCTTTAGAATCTCCGGGTATTAAAAAAATAGCTTTTGTTGATGAAAATAGGATTTTTCTAGGGCTTGCTAGCAATGAAATTCTTTTATATGACCTTAGAAAAGAAGCCATAGAGTATAAAAAACAATTATCAGAAGCTTCTTTTTCTGATTTTGCATTAGATTTAAAATTAAAGCGTTACGCACTAGCTTGTGAGTCTGGAATCGTGTATTATGGGGATATTGAAAATGGTAATGTTATTGCGACATTAGAAGGAGCAAATAAAGATAATGTGTATCAGATAAAAATGGTGCATTTTGATGATAGAGTGCGTTTTATCACTGCTGGGCAAGATAGAAAAGTGGGGGTTTATCTGCTGGATTTAAAAAGTAATAAAAGTGAGTTTTATACGATTAATGCAGAATTTTTGGTGTATAGTGTAGGAATGAGCGAAGATGAAAAAATTGGGGCGTATATGCAAGATGAAGAAAGTAATATTAGGATTTTTGATATACAATCGCGTGATTCTTTGGGAATCTTAAAAGGGCATACAAGCTTATTGAATAATATTATTTTTTTGGATTCTACGCAAATTATAAGTAGTGAAGATGGAAAAAATATTTTAATTTGGGAGAAGTAAATGGAAAATACACAAGAAGACTATAATGTTTCTAGTCTAGTTGTGCTTTGTGCGCCTGAAAATATTGAAAATCTTTGGAAAAAGATTGACGCGATAGAAAATGCACAATGCCATTATCAAGATGCAAGTGGCAAAATTATTGTAACTTTGGAATCGCAAAATATTGATGAAGAAATCAAACTTTTAAAGAAAATTGAAAGCCTTGATGGAGTGATTTCTGCGCAGATGATTTATGCGTATCATAGTAAAGAGCTACAAGATTTACAAAACGATATTCAAAAGCAAGATAGTGTGCCTAGTGTTTTAAAAGATGAGCAATCTAGCGCGCAAGAAATTTCCTATGGTGGAGATGCGCAAAATCTTTTAGACCAAGTGCTAAAGGATTCTTAGCTTAAGTGCTTTTTGTGCTTCTTCCACATCATCAAAATGTATTGTGGAATCCCCGATAATTTGGTATGTTTCATCACCTTTACCTAGAATTAGCAAAACTTCATTGTCTTTTAGGTTTTTGATTGCTATTTTTATGGCTTCTGCTCGGCTTTCTTCTAAAAGGATTGTGCGTTTTTCTCTTAAATGCTGTGGGATTCCAGCTAAAATTTCTTGTAAAATTGTATTTGGAATCTCGCTGCGTGGATTATCACTTGTGATATAAAGTTTTTGTGCATATTTTGCAGCGCATAGCCCCATTTTTGGACGTTTTGTTTTGTCTCTATCTCCACCAGCTCCAAAAACAACAGCAATTTCTCTATGGGGAAAAGATTGAAAAATTTTCTCCATACCATCTTCAGTGTGTGCAAAATCTACGATGATTAAGGGCTTTTGTGAAATGATTTGCATTCTCCCTAAAACTCCCCCAAAATTTTCTAATTTTTCACAAATCTTTTGCAAGGATACATTTTCTAAGAGTTTGGCTGCCCCAATTGCTGCTAAGGCATTATAAAGATTATGTTTGCCAAAAAGTGTGCATTCTAAATTTGCTATTTCTTGACCATAGGCAATTTGTGCAGTGATTCCATCGCGTAAGCTATAAGCTTTAACTTGTAAAGTTGATGGCGATTCTATCCCATATGTAATAGTTTTTTGTAGCGCGTAGCTTGCATTTGGCTCATCTTTATTAATAAGCTTTAAATCTAATGGATTAGCAAAAAAGGAATTTTTTGTTGCAATATAATTTTCTAGGGTTTTGTGATAATCTAAATGATCACTTGTAATATTTGTTAGAATCCTAAGTGCAAAATCTAATCCTTCAATACGTTCCTGCACAATCGCATGGGAGCTAACTTCCATAACAAAATAATCGCAATTTTCTTTTCTTGCTTCAGAAATTGCGCTATAAATTTCTAATAAACTAGGCGTTGTAAGCCCTTTAGGTCGCTTTTGGATTCCATTGATAAAAAATCCTCTTGTGCCTAAAAGTGCGACTTTATGCCCTAAGTCTAATAAAATAGAATAGAGCATTGCCGCAGTTGTTGTTTTTCCATTTGTGCCTGTTATCCCAACAATTTTCAGATTTAAATCTAGTAATTCCTTTAAGTTTTGGGGTTTGATAAATTGTGTAAAGCCATTTTCTTTTGCGGATTCCACATAGTGTTCATTACTTTTTGTGATTAAAAAGGCGCAATTTTTTGCATTGGAATCTTGAGTTAGATTTTCCCTAGAGTCATCGCTAATAAAATGGATAAAAGAGTTTTGAGAAGTGGAATCTAAAGCAATTTTCATAACGCTTCCTTAAGAATTTTGCAAGATTTTTTGATAAAGCTTTGCAAAATCCTTATCAAAATACACAATATTGCCAATATTTTCAAAATAATTAATTGCAACATCTTTAAAGCCATATTTAACAAGATTTTGCATAAAAAATAAAAATTCGTTTTTGTTAGTAAAAATAATTTTTGTGCTAAACATTAAATCTGTAAATGCTTCTTTAAAACCAATTTCTTTTTCTAAAATTTCAAAATCTTTGTATAAGATTCCATCATTTTTATCTATCTCAATATTTTCTAAATGTGCAATTGCTAGGTTCAGAGCGTAAATATTTTGGTCAAAATTATCAATCATACTTAAAATGATTTCTTCTGGACTTTCTTTAGAATTTTTTTGATTTTTTTTGTAAATCACTTGATAATATTCAAAGAGAGCACGTGCTTCTTCTTCGTGTTCTAGTGCCATATCTGTTAAAGCGCAAAGTGTTTTTAACTCTAAAAATTCTTTAGAGTCTTCAGAATTTTGAGAATCTTTAGAAGCATTAGAATGCTCTTCGCTTAGCACATGCGCATAAGATAAAAGTTTTAGAGATTGTGCGTATTCTCGTTTTATAAAGGCTTGCTTTGCTTTGGTTAAAATCTTTGAATAGTGTGTGTGCAAATTTTTCCTTAAAAGTATTAAGATACGTTAATTAATTCAATATCTGGATGAATATCATCTTTTAATGTGCGCTCAATCCCAAATTTTAGTGTTTGTGTGCTACTTGGGCAACCTTTACAGGCTCCTTCTAAACGCACATAGACTTTACCGTTTTCAATTTTGATGAGCGTAACATTTCCTCCATCTTTAATGAGCATTGGTCGGACTTTGTCTATGCTTGCTTCTACGGGTTTTAATAATTCTGTATCGCTAAATGGGAACATAATATTTCCTTGAATTTTTTGGATTTAATTGTTTAATTTTAGTGAGATATTACTAATCTTTGCTTAAGTTGATATAAAAAGTAACCTAAAAAACTTTAATATAATTTTATCTAAAATTGTTTATAATTGCGAGTTTTTAGGTTTTACGTGGCGTGCGGAAGCACTGATTATCTGCTTTAGGAGGAATTTATGCAAAATGATGAAGTAGTAATTGAGAGTTATTTAAAAGTAACTTCAGAACGCAAAAAGAGAAGAAATCCTGCGCGTTGGGATTTGTGGCAAAGTATTACCGGTGTTGTTTTGGCGATATTTATTATATTCCATATGTGTTTTACATCTTCTATTTTACTTGGGACAGATGCGTTTGATGCAGTGGTTGGATTTAGCGAAGGCTCATTTATTTTTGGGGGACACGGGATTCCATTACTAACAACATTAGTTGTTGTTATTATTAGTGTGTTTTTTGTTACGCACGCATTTTTAGCAATGCGCAAATTTCCTGCAAATTTCCAACAATTAATGTTGTTTAAAACACATAAGTCGTTAATGAAGCATTGCGATACAACGCTTTGGTGGCTACAATTTTTAACAGGTTTTGCATTGTTTTTCTTAGGCGGAGCACACCTTGTTACGATTTTGGTAAATTCAACACAGATTAATGCTCTAACTTCTGCTGCTCGCTTTGTAGATGGTAATTTAGCAGAGTTTTATTTAATCTTATTGGTTGTAATGGTATTGCATGCTAGCATTGGTTTGTATCGTGTAATTATTAAATGGATTCCATTAGAGGCTCCGACAACTGCAGAGAGCAATGTTAAGCGCAGAAATGTAAAAATCGCTGTATTTACAGTTTTTATTGTTTTAGGCGTAATTGCGTTTATTGCAGACTTTACTTGGATTGCTTTGGGCAAAAGTCTATAAAAGGAGAGTTTTAGATGAAAATAGTATATTGCGATGCGTTGGTAATCGGTGGAGGTTTAGCAGGATTGCGTTCAGCAGTAGCCTGTAAAGAGAAGGGATTAAATACGATTGTTTTAAGTTTGATTCCTGTAAAGCGTAGCCACTCTGCTGCAGCTCAAGGTGGAATGCAAGCAAGTCTTGGTAACTCAAAAATGAGTGATGGAGATAATGAAGATTTGCATTTTATGGATACTGTTAAAGGAAGCGACTGGGGATGTGATCAAAAGGTTGCAAGAATGTTTGTAACAACAGCTCCAAAGGCAATTAGACAGCTTGCCGCTTGGGGGGTGCCTTGGACAAGGATTAAAAAAGGTGATAGAACAGCAGTTATTAATGCACAAAAAACAACAATCACTGAAGAAGAGTTTAGACATGGATTAATCCATTCTCGTGATTTTGGTGGGACAAAAAAATGGAGAACTTGTTATACAGCTGATGCGACAGGACATTCTATGCTTTTTGCAGTAGCAAATGAAGCATTAAAGCATGGAGTAGATATTCATGATAGAAAAGAAGCTGTTGCACTAATCCATAAAGATAGTAGATGCTATGGTGCGGTTGTGCGTGATTTAATTACAGGCGAGTTAATCGGTTATGTTGCAAAAGGAACTTTGATTGCAACAGGTGGTTATGGTAGAATCTATAAAGATACAACAAATGCTGTAATTTGTGAAGGAACAGGAACGGCATTGGCACTTGAAACAGGAATTGCAAAGCTAGGCAATATGGAAGCAGTGCAATTCCACCCAACAGGACTTTTTCCAAGTGGAATCCTATTAACTGAAGGTTGTCGTGGTGATGGCGGTGTATTGCGTGATGTTGATGGTTATCGCTTTATGCCAGATTATGAGCCAGAGAAAAAAGAGCTTGCAAGTCGTGATGTTGTTGCGCGTAGAATGCTTCAAAGAATCCGCGAAGGCAAAGGTGTAAGCTCTCCTTATGGTGAGCATTTATGGCTTGATATTTCAATCTTAGGGCGCAAACATATTGAAACAAACTTAAGAGATGTGCAAGAGATTTGCGAGTGTTTTGCGGGAATTGACCCAGCTGAAAAATGGGCACCTGTTAAGCCAATGCAACACTATTGTATGGGTGGGATTCGCACAAATGCAAAAGGAGAAACAGCACTAAAAGGATTGTTTTCTGCAGGTGAAGCAGCATGTTGGGATTTACATGGTTTTAACCGCTTAGGTGGAAACTCTGTAAGTGAAGCAGTGGTTAGCGGTATGATTATTGGAGATTATTTTGCACAAAATTGTATGGGAACCTATGCAGATATTGAAACAAAACTTGTAGAAGATTTCATCAATAGAGAGCAAAAATATCTTGAAAGTATTATTGAGAATACAGGCACAGAAAATGTATTTGAAATCAAAGATAGCATGAAGCAAATTATGGGTGATAAAGTAGGAATCTTTAGAGATGGCGAGCATTTAACTGCTGCTGTAAATGAGCTAGAGCAACTTTATATTCGCAGTAAGAATATTGGCATCAAAACAAAACGTCTTTCAGCAAATCCAGAATTAGAAGAAGCTTATCGTGTGCCAAAAATGTTAAAAATTGCTCTTTGTGTTGCAAAAGGTGCGCTAGATAGAACAGAATCTCGAGGGGCGCATAGTAGGGAAGATTATCCAAAACGTGATGATGTTAATTGGCTAAAACGAACATTAGCAAGTTGGGAAGATCCAAATCAAACAATGCCAACTATTACTTATGAGCCAATTGATATTTCTACAATGGAAATTGCTCCGGGATTCCGTGGATATGGAGCTAAAGGAATGATTATTGAAAATCCAGAGAGCTTAAAGCGTCAAGAGCAAATTGATAAAATCCGTGCAGATATGGAAGCACAAGGTAAAGATCGTTATGCGATTCAAGAAGCATTAATGCCATTTGAATTGCAATCATATTATAAAGCACGCAATGAAAGAATAGGAGATAAACAATGAGTGGAGCAGTGCAAAGTAGCAACAGAGAGCTAACAATTAGAGTTTTGAAGTTTGATCCAAATAGTGCGGTTTCAAAACCACATTTTGTAGAATATAAACTCAAAGAAGCACATTCTATGACAATTTTCATTGTGCTAAATATGATTAAAGAGCAATATGACCCAGATTTGAGTTTTGACTTTGTATGTCGTGCAGGGATTTGTGGAAGTTGTGGAATGATGATTAATGGGCGTCCAAGACTTGCTTGTAGGACATTAACAAAAGATTTTCCAGATGGTGTAATTACATTAATGCCATTGCCTGCATTTAAGCTTATTAAAGACTTATCTGTAGATACTGGAAATTGGTTTAATGGAATGAGTAAGCGTGTGGAGAGTTGGATTCATGCACAAGAGAAGAGCGAAGAACATATGTGCCAGATTGAAGAGCGCGTAGAACCTGAAGTGGCAGCAGAAGTTTTTGAGCTTGATCGTTGTATTGAGTGTGGATGTTGTATCGCTTCTTGTGGAACAAAGCTTATGCGTGAAGATTTTGTGGGTGCAGCAGGACTTAACCGCGTAATGCGATTTATGCTCGATCCACATGATGAAAGAAGCGATGCAGATTATTATGAGTTAGTAGGCGATGATAATGGCGTGTTTGGTTGTATGAGTTTGCTAGCATGCCATGATGTATGTCCAAAAAATCTACCATTACAAAGCAAAATCGCATATTTACGCCGCAAAATGGCAACAGTAAAATAACATTCTTAGAATCCCATTTTTGGGATTCAGAATGAAATTTGAAATCTTTAAAATATAAATCGCTTTTTTAGAGAGGTGTCCGAGTGGTTGAAGGAGCACGCCTGGAACGCGTGTAAGGTGCAAGCCTTCGAGGGTTCGAATCCCTTCCTCTCTGCCAGATGTTAAAAACTATTTTTGATTCTTTATGCGATTTTAATTTTGTATATTTTAATAAGTGTAACTCTCTTTTATTTTTTGCAACAATAGAGCTTTATTTCCCATTCTTTTAATTTAAGCTTATATTCATTTAATAATAATTGTCGTAAAATGATTTTTTATTTTTCTAAAAAAATTTAACAAGGAAAAGAATGCGCAACATCATATTATTTCTTGTTTTTGGTGTTTTAGGGTTTTTGTTTTATGAATCAAGCTCTTTTTTGGGAGCTTGCTCTGGAATCGCCATTTTTCTTTTTGGTGTAATGTGTCTAAAAAATGGCTTTAGCAACTTTAGCACTTTTATTGAGCGTGTGCTGAAGAAGTGGGCAAACACCGCGACAAAAAGTTTAGTTTTTGGTGCAATTTCTACAATGATTATGCAAAGCAGCGGGCTTGTTTCTGTGCTTGCAATCTCATTTCTATCTGCAGGATTTATCACTTTAGGACAAGGGATTGGTATTATCTTTGGAGCAAATGTTGGCACTACCATTGTTGCGTGGGTTATTGCAATTGCTGGAGTGAAATTTGATATTTCTTCTATCACAATGCCTTTGCTTATCTTTGGTGTGATTTTGAATTTTCAAAGCTCCAAAACCACAAAAGCTTTTGGGTCAATTCTTTGTGGAATCGGATTCTTCTTTTTAGGGATTTCTTTTGTAAAAAGTGGATTTAATGAACTAAAAGATATTGTAGATATTGCACAATACGGACAAATGAGCGGAATCTTAGGTGTTTCTACATTTGTGCTTGTTGGAATCTTGCTTACCGTGATTATGCAAAGCTCTAATGCAAGCTTGCTTGTTGCAATTACAATTTTGGCTGCTGGACAAATGAGCTATGAAAACGCGCTTGGCTTTGCAATTGGTTCAAATATAGGTAGCACGGTTATGGCAATCATTGGTTCTATTGGGACAAGCATTGCAGGCAAGCGGCTTGCCGCAGCGCATTTGCTTTTTAATAGTGTAACGGCACTTATTGCGGTTATTTTCTTGCATCAAATGATTTATGTTGTGCGACTTTTTTGTGAAGCTGTTGGAATCGCAAGTGATGATTATATCTTGCAGCTTACTGCATTCCACACGCTTTTTAATCTTGTCGGCATTACACTTATGATGCCCTTTATAGAAAAAATGGTTTGGTTTCTTGAAAAAGTCATTGTGGATAAAAAGGCTAAAGAATACGAACCAATCTATCTTAATCACGCTATTGTAGGGTATCCTGATACTGCAATTGAAGCTTTGAAAAATGAAATGGAGCATTTATATGATAACTGCTTTATGGTTCTTACCTATGCAATTGGCTTTACGCGCAAAGAGATTCATTCTGACACGCCTTTTAGGGAAATTATTGCACGCAAAAAACTATATAGAAGAGATGTAGATTTTGATAATTTTTATAAGAAAAATATCAAATATTTGTTTGATAAAATTTTTGACTTTGCTACCATTGCGCAAACACACACGAATGACAAGGAGCAAGTAAATGAGATTGCGCATATCAAAAATGCAGCACGTAAAGCAGTAGAATCTATCCACCAACTCAAAATGCTTTATCACAATTTCAAAGAAGCAGCACAAACTCAAAATGAAGCTCTAAGAGACCTTTATAATGAAATGCGGATTGATTTGGCTGAACTTTTGCGCAGTATTGAGAATCTCGAAAAAAGCTCTGATGAGAATATTCAAATCATTTTATCTAGCATTCGCAAAGGCTCTATACTCCTAGACCAAATTGATGATAATGCTATTAACAAAATAGAAAAATTGATTTTGGATAATAAAATTACAGCGACAAATGTTTCAACGATTCTTAATGATATTGACACCGCTAATAAAGTCAGCAAAGACTTGCTTTCAATGACGCAACATCTCTATGCGGCATATTATGCTCCAGCTCCTATTAGTGATTCTTTAGTAAGTCCTAAAATAACAGATTCCAAATTGCAATAACAAATTGGAATCTTGATTTTATAAGCGGAAGATTATTTGTGTGCATTTAAGCTTTCTGTTTGCAAGTCTAAGAGTAATTAAGAATCACGATAACTTGATAATTTGTCCTGCTTTTTGGTAATATTTAAAAATAAAATCATCTTAGAATGAGGTTTGGGGATTTATGGAGATGCGATGTTTTCTCTAGTTGGTTATTTTTTATTAGCAATTGTTATTTCTTTTGTTTGTTCAGTATTAGAAGCGGCGTTACTTTCTGTTACGCCTTCATTTATGGAGAGTTATGCGAAATCTCACCCTAAAAGTGGCAAGATTTTAAAATATCTTAAGGGCAATATTGATAACGCAGTGGGTGCGATTTTGGTTGTTAATACCTTTGCAAACACGGTGGGTGCAGCGGGTGTGGGTGCGCAAGCAGTAGAGATTTTTGGGCAGAAGTGGCAGGGTTTTGTTGCCTTGTTTATGACTTTGTGCATTTTGTATATCTCCGAGATTCTGCCTAAAACTATCGGCGCGACTTATTGGAAAAAAATCGTATTGCCTATGTCTTATGGCGTTTTTGTGCTTTATTGTTTTACTTTCCCTTTTGTTTATATCTCACGCATTATTACGCATTTGTTTAAGAAAAAAGACACTAACCAAATGAGCCGAGATGAGGTTTTAGCGATTATGGACCTTGGGGAGAAGAGCGGTTCTATTAATGAGCTAGAGGGTGATATTTTAGAACATTTGATTTTGCAAAAAATGCTTAAAACTAGAGATATTATGACACCAAAGGATAAGATTTTTGCGCTTGATGAGAATACAAGCATTGAAGAATCTTTAGGAATTTCTAATATGCATAAATATTCTCGGATTCCTTTGTTTGCAGGAAGTATAGATAATATTAATGCGGTTGTGTTTAAAAAGAAGATTTTACGCACTAGCCTTGAAAAAAGAAACACAGAGAGCTTAAAAAGTATCGCAAAAAACATTATAAAAGTGGAATCCCAAATGGGTGTGTTAGACTTATTAGAGAAATTTATTTCACACAAAGAGCATTTGTTTTTGGTTGTCGATGAGGGACAAAATGTCGTAGGTATTGTGGCGTTAGAAGATGCAATTAATGCCGCTCTTGGTGTGGGCAATTTGCAACGTTAGGAGAGAATATGATTCTTTTAGTTATTTATTGTTTGATTGCGATTGTTTTTACTTTTTTGTGTTCTATTATGGAATCCGTATTTTTGTCTATCACTCCTTCTTTTGTCGCAAGTTTTGAGAAGCAGAATCCTAAAGTTGGCGGTCGTTTGAAATACCTTAAAGATCATGTTGATGACGCAGAGGGCGCAATTTTGGTTTTAAACACTTTTGCAACCACTGCGGCAGCCACAGGAGTTGGAATCCAAGTTGCAAGCATTTATGGGATTTCCTATCAAGCATTAGGTGCGACAATTCTTACAATTGTATTGATTTATTTTTCGGAGATTCTGCCTAAAACTATCGGCGCGACTTATTGGAAAAACTTAGCTCCTTATGTAACGCAAAGTATCCATTATCTTTTAAAAATCGTCTTCCCATTTGTTTTGATTGCCAAACTCATTACGCGTTTTGTCAAGACAAGCTCTAGTCTATTTATTGGGCGTGATGAGATTCTTGCTGCAAGCCAAATCGGGCATCAAAGTGGTTCTATTTCTATGCGTGAGGAATACATTATTGAGAATCTACTGAAACTGAAAAACTACCAAGCTATTGATATTCTTACGCCGCGTAGCGTGGTTGTGTCGTTGTGTTATAGTGATACGATACAAAAAGCCCTAAGTGTTAAAGGAGTGCATAAATATTCTCGGATTCCTGTTTATGGCGAAAATGAAGATTTTGTGATTGGAATCGTGCATACACAAGATATTTTAGAAGCTGGGTTAAAAGAAAATGCGGACAAGCAAACCATTGGGGATTTAATGCGACCGGTTTATGTCGTGTCTTTTAATCTTTCTGTGCTGAATTTGTTGAATCTTTTTATTGCGCAAAAAGAGCAATTATTTGTCGTGCAAGATAGATATGGACAATTTTATGGAGTAGTAACGCGCGAAGATGCGATTGAAACTTTGCTTGGCAAAGAGATTGTTGATGAGTTTGACGAGGCGGCAGATATGCAAAAAGTCGCAAAAGAAAATATCAAAAAACACCGCTTGAAATATCAAGATAAAATCAAAAGCATTAATTAAAAGCATTTAATGCCTAAAGATTGTGGAAAAATGTAGAATCTCTTTTTGAGTTTATCTTTTATGGTTCTGTTGTAAAGTTATTGAGTGTGTTTGACTATGAGTTGAGACGAAAATTTAGGTATAAAATATATAAGTTCTCTTTTGTTATAATTTACCCTTATTTTAAGTGATTTAGGAAAGAAAAAGTGATTTTTGAAAAACAAGATTATTAAGCATTAAACAAACAATATAATGACAATAATTATACAAAGGCTAGATATGAACTACAAACAAGCATTTTATTCAAAGCTAGAAGATTGCTATATGGGTGTGAAAATCAAGGATTTTCACAAAAATAATATCGCCAAAAGTGGCTTTAGTAATCTACTTCATATTAAAGAAAAGTATTTTCAACATATCAAGGCTTATTTAGATTCGCAAGTAGAAAAAGAACCACTTTCGCATGATATTTATAATAAACTCTACACTTTCTTTGATAGCTATCTCAATGAAAGTGGCACGCCATTTTTTAGCGATACACCCATTTATAAAAATATCTATGCCAAAGTTTATAGTAATTCCAAAGATACAAGTCTTTTTTATAAAACCCAAAATCTTTATTATGTCAAATCCGATACGCTTTACCAAAGCCTACTTTTAAGTGATGAAAAGCAAAACTATGAAGTCTATTTTGACGCAAGTGAATACCGCCAAAATGCTGATAACAATAAAAATAAAGTGTTATTTAAATTCCAATCTATCAGCCAAGAAGACCAAACCCCTAGAATCATCATTAAAGTGCTAAGCCAAAAGGATTTATTCCCAGAGCTTAATAATGTTTTTAAGCAAAATTCAAATGAATTTAGCGAGGAATTTTTAAAAGATTTAAGACAAAATGCAATCCTTAAAGATTTTAAAATTAAAATCAATGAAGAGGAATTGAAAAAAATCTTTAAAAGCTACAAAAAACAAAGTGAAATTGACTTTTTTATCCACAAAAATGCCAAAGCTTTTTTGCAAGAGCAATTTGATTTATGGATGTTTGGCTATCTCTACAAGGATAGCGAGATTCAAGAATGGAATCCGCATATCATTGCCCATTTGCAAAAGATTAAAAATATCGCCTATGAGATTATCAAGCTCATTGCAGATTTTGAAAATGAGTTAAAAGCAATATGGCTGAAGCCTAAGTTTGCTAAAAAAGTAGAATATGTTTTTAGCGTCGATATGATTTTAAATCAAATTGCGCGTAGCGCAAACCTTAAAGGCGTTGTCGGGGTGGGGGGAGAGTTTGAGAGGGGGGAGGGAGCGACTTCGCAATTCAAGCCCCTCTCCTCTCTCATAAAAGAATTTTTGGAATTAATTTTAAACGATAAAGGTTTTGAATCCCAAGTCAAAGAATGGCGTGAGCTAAATTTGATTGATGAAAATTTTGATAAGCAAGATTTCTTAGATTTTTGTTGTTCTAAATCTTTAGCTGGAGAATCTAAAAACAACAAATATTACTTTTTGCCTATTGATACAAAGCATTTTAGCCAAACAACCAAATATAAGATTCTAAATAGTTTTGACAATTTAGAATCTATCCTTAATGGTGAGCTAATCAAAGCAGATAACTTTCAAGCCCTCAATACCCTAATGCCAAAATATAGCGGTAAGGTGGATTTAATCTATATTGACCCGCCTTATAACACAGGCAATGATGGCTTTATTTATGCGGATACTTTTAATCACGCCTCGTGGCTAAGTATGATAAACAATCGCCTTGAATGTGCAAAGGAGTTACTAAATCAAAAAGGAAGTATTTTTATAAGCATTGATGATAAAGAACAAGCAAGACTTAAATTGCTTTGTGATGAGATGTTTGGGGAGGAGAATTTTGTAGCAAATTTTGTGTGGGAAAAGAAAGGAGGAAGACAAAATGATGCCCAATGGTATAGTGTTAATCATGAATATGTTGTAAATTATGCAAAAATAAAAGAGAGCTTTAAGCCAAATTTATTACAACGCACAGAAGATATGTTAGAGTCTTATAAAAACCCAGATAATGACCCTCGCGGTGTTTGGACTTCAATAACTTTACAGGCAAAAAGTGGTAATGAGAGTATGCGTTATAAAATTGTTTTCCCAAATGGAATTGAATGGGAAGCACCAATGGGCTCGTATCCAAGATTTTCAAAAGATAAAATGTTAGAGCTTTATGAAGATAATAGAATTTGGTTTGGAGAGAACAAAAAAAATACTCCAAGATTAAAAAAGTTTTTATTGGAAGTTAAAGAAGGTGTTGTTCATAATACTTTATTAACACAACAGGAAGTAGGGAATACACAACAAGGCAAACAAGATATTAAAGATAATTTTGAAAATATAAGTTTTGACACTCCAAAGCCCGAAAAACTTTTGCAAAGAATCTTAGAAATTGCAAGCAATAAGCAGGATTCTATAATCTTAGACTTTTTTGCAGGTAGTGGCACAACTTGTGCAGTTGCACAAAAATTAGGGCGTAAATGGCTGGGCGTAGAAATGGGAGAGCATTTTTATAATGTGATAATCCCACGCCTTAAAAAAGTCATTGCAGGATTTGTAAGTGGAATCTTTAAAGAATGTGATTATAAAGGTGGAGGAGCTTTTAGATATTATGAGCTAGAATCCTATGAAGAAGCTTTGACAAATTGCGAGTATGTGCTACAACCTTTAATTTTTAATACACAAGAAAATAAAAGCAATTACAAAGGCAAAGATTATGCCAAAGCAGGAAAAATTATAGATTACAACAAATCCCGCAAACTTATTGATAAGCTAAATAAAGGTGAAACAATTTGTCTTGATATGACTGCAGAATCTCGCAAAGATTTTGATATTTTTCACACATTAGCTAACCTTATGGGTTGGAAAATCAAGCGATTATTTGTAGATTCTAAAGATATAGAATCTTGTGAATTTGACAATGGCGAAATCATTGCCAAAGACTGCCTAGACTTAGCCAAATACCCCAAACTTAAAAATCTCATCTGGTGGGAGTAAAAATGGAAAGGATTAAGAAATGAAAGTTCATATTAAAAATATCGGAATGCTTGATGAAGCGGAATTTGAAGTAGGAGACTTGACTCTGATTTGTGGTGAAAATAATACAGGTAAAACTTATGCGACTTATAGCTTGTATGGGTATTTGGATTTTATGAGAAGTATTCGTGAAAATATGTTTTTAAGGGCACGAAGAAATCTTTTTGATGATAATGAGTTTTTAGAAAATATGGGGGAATCTCAACAAGAAATTAAAATAACATATGAAAAGATATTAGAAAAACTAAAAAAACACATGCAAGAAAAAACTAAATTATATTCTAATCGCGTCTTATTACAAATTATGGCAGGCAAAGAGGAAGATTTTTCAAATGTAGAATTTAATACAGAGTTTAACATTTCTTTAAAAGATGTCAAGGAGGCCATTAAAAAGTATTTAGAAGATGGTAGTTTAAATAGAAGATACAAAAGAAGAGTGCAACATACTATTTATGATAATGGGTTAAGTTTTTCTGGTTTAAACAAAAGGGGTTTTGTTGATTATGCAGAGACCTTTTTTGATGCAATGTTGCATATAATTTTTATGAAAAATTTTATTTTAAGTGTTGAAAGAACGGGGGCTTCTATATTTCAAGAAGAATTAGATTTTATAAAAATAGCAAGGTTAGAAACAGTGCAAAAAATGCTTAAAGAAGAGGATATTAGTTTGTTTGAAATTAACAGAACATTAGATAAGAAAAAACAACTCTATCCAAAACCCGTGAGAGATAATATAGCATTCATTAGAGATATTAAACAAATATCAAAACAAGAGAGTGTTTTTAAAAAATATAAAGACAACAATAAAGTAATTTTTGAAATTTTAGGCAAGATTATTGGAGGAAGATATAAAGCAACAGACGCTGGAATTTTGTTTCAACCTAAAGGCTCAAAAAAAGCTTATAATATTGAAATAGCTTCAAGCTCTGTGCGTTCTTTACTAATGTTGAATTACTATGTTTTGCATATTGCAAATGAAAATGATATTCTTATGATAGATGAACCCGAGCTAAATCTCCACCCTAAAAATCAGATTCTTGTTGCTAGATTGCTTACTTTGCTCGTCAATGCTGGGATTAAAGTATTTATCACTACACATAGTGATTACATTGTCCGAGAATTAAGTAATTGTATTATGTTAAATAATCTCTCTGATGAGCAAATTCAAAAGCTTAAAAAGCAAGGATATTCCAAAGAATATAAGCTAGAATCTAAAAAAGTAAAAGCTTATTTAGCGGAAAATATTAAGGGTAAAAATACCCTAAAAGAAGTCAAGATAACGCAAGAGCAAGGCATTTTTATGGAAACTTTTGATGAGTCAATAGATTCTCAAAATGAAAATCAAGGGAATATCTTTGAAGAATTATTAAAAGCTAGGGATAAAGAAATATGACCAATAAAGCATTGAAAGATTTTTACAATTCACTTCATAAAGATTTAAGAGTTTCAAACAATAAAGGCTGTTTTGCTATTAAAGAAAAAGATGGTAGTGCTATACGTACGATACACCTTACTTTTAAAAACAAAGATGATGCTATCATTATAAGGCAGATTGAAAATCAACATACAATTGAGATGTTACAGGGATACTCTACAAATTGTTCGTGTGATTTTATCGTTTTGCTGAATAGCAGTAGAGGATTGGAAATTTATTTTTGTGAAATTAAATCAAGTTATCAAAAAAAATATTTAGATGAAGCAATAAAGCAAATAGAGTCTTCCCAATTATTTTTACAATATCTTTTAGATTGCTATAGTTACTATTATAAAAATGATGATTTTAAAAATATTGATATTAGCAAGAGTAAAAAATATTATATTTATCCTTTTAGTTCAATGTCGCAAAAAAGATCAACTTCTGCTTCGCAGAATAGATTGGAATTCAAAGCCATTGTTATAGATTCATATGGCACAGCAACAATAGCAAATGCCTATAATTTTTTTGGAGTTTAATCTTATGCCAAACCTCCTCCTCTACACCACACAAGATAATAGGGTAAAAGTCGAGCTTTATGAGCTTGGCGAGAGTGTATATCTTAATCAAGATTCTATTACCAAACTTTTTGACACCTCAAAATCTAGTATCAGTGAGCATATCGCAAATATCCTAAAAGAGGGAGAATTGCGAGCAGATTCAGTTATTCGGGAAATCCGAACAACTGCCAATGATGGCAAACAATATAAGGTAAAATTTTATTCCCTAGAGATGATTTTAGCCATTGGTTTTCGTGTGCGGAGTAAAAGAGGAGTGCAGTTTAGAATCTGGGCAAATGAGCATTTGGCAAGCTATTTGCAAAAAGGCTTTGTGATTGATAGCACAAGGCTTAAAAACCCAAATGGCAGAACAGATTATTTTGATGAATTATTAGAGCAAATCCGCGATATAAGGGCGAGTGAAAAGAGATTCTATCAAAAAGTGCGAGAACTTTTTGCTTTAAGCGTGGATTATGATGCGAGCGATAAAGCAACGCAAATGTTTTTTGCACAAACTCAAAATAAGCTTTTATATGCAGTTACGCATAAAACCGCTGCAGAGCTTATCTGTGAGCGGGCTAATGCCAATGAGCCAAATATGGGGCTTACAAATTGGAAAGGCAGTGTCGTGCGTAAAGGCGATGTGATTGTTGCAAAAAATTATTTAAGCAAAGATGAGCTAGATACTCTTAATCGATTTGTGAATGTATTTTTGGAATCAGCAGAATTAAGAGTGAAAGATAAGCAAACCTTAACAATGGATTTTTGGAGAGAAAATGTAGATTCACTGATTGCATTTCAAGGTAAGGAAGTTTTAAGGGATAATGGCAGTATCTCTAATGCACAAATGGAAAAAATTGCCTATGAACAATACAATCTTTTTGAAACGCAACGCAAAAAAGAGGCATTGCTAAAAGCACAAAAAGAAGATGAAGAAATTTTAGAATCTACCTATAAAGCATTAAAAGGAAAAGGTAATTAGCTAGGAGGTAAAAATTGTATAGCGAATTTATATATCAAGCATTGGAGCAAAACTATATTAGTTTTGAGGGAGATTTTATTATTTATCATACCAAAAAACTTTCAAAACAAAATTATCAAAATCCAGAAGAGCAAGTGAGGGCTGAGATATTTGCAAAACTTCTTCTGCAAAAGAAATATCCATTAGGGCATATTGGTATAGAAATCCCTGTAAAACGAGGAAGTGAAAATATAAGCAATACAAGGGCTGATATTGTTGTATATTCTAATAATTCTCACAAGAAAGCCCATATTGTTATTGAGCTTAAAAAACAAGACCAAAGGGATTTAAGAGAAGCAAAAGGGCAAGCCCTAAGTTATGCAAACTTTTTGCGTGCAGATTACGCACAAGCAACAAATGGCAAAGAAAAAATAACACTTTACATTAAAGATGATGGTAACGATTTGATTGACGATATTCCAGACTATGGTGGCGATGCACCCTTGTGGAAATATGAGAGGGATTCTAAAGATAATAATATCCAGCCAATCACCACTGATGAGTTAAAATCATTACTACAAAAAATCCATAATTACCTATGGAATGGCGGCAAGCGAAATCCAGCAGAAGCTTTTAGTGAATTTAGTAAGATTATTTTTACTAAGATTATGGATGAAAAAATTGCTGAATATGATGCGGATTACAATAAAGAATATTATGAATTTCAAAAAAATCGCGATGAGGATAAATACGCATTAGGGAAGCGAATAAAAGAACTTTACAACCGCTATAAAGAAAAAGATAAAAATGTTTTTGATAACTCCTTGATTCTCGATGCTGATGAAATAAAATTTCTTGTTGAGAATTTAGAATCAATTAATCTTAGTAAAACAGATTTGGATATCAAAGGACAAGTTTTTCAAAAGTTTTTTGCCGACTTTTTTAAAGGCACAGCAGGACAATATTTCACACCTCTTAATATTGTCAAATTTATTGTGCAATGTTTTGATATTACAAAAGATGATTTAGTGTTAGATCCAAGTTGCGGAAGTGGAGGGTTTTTGCTGCAAACTCTGCAGTATATGCAAGAAAAAAGCAAAAGACTTAAGGACACAACTGCACAACATAACTTTTGGCATTCCTTTGCTGAAAAAAATCTCTATGGTATAGAAATTAATAGTGGGATTTCACAAACAGCTAAAATGAATATGATTATCCACGATGATGGGCATACAAATGTGATTACAGCAGATGGATTAGATTCCTTTGAAAATTTTATTATTAAAAATAACAAATTCCAAAAAAATACTTTTGATTATATTTTTACTAATCCCCCTTTTGGCTCTAGTATCCCATCTAGTAAATCCTACTTTGAAAACTTTGATTTTTCTAAAAGTGAAGCGCATTTCATTGATGAAATCATCGATAAAAAATCAAACAAAAATTTAGAATCTCAAAAAAGCGAAATTCTCTTTTTAGAGAGATATTTTGATTTCTTAAAAGAAAATGGCATTGTCGCTTGTGTCTTGCCCGATGGAGTTTTGACTAATTCTAGCACACAAAATGTGCGAGATTATTTACTAGAGCGATTCTATTTGCTTGCTTCTTTTTCTCTGCCACAACATACCTTTTCAAACTATGGAGCAGGAGTAAAATCAAGCATTTTAATTTTAAAAAAGAAGCCCAAAAAGGCTTATGAATCTTTTGTTACTCAAAAAGAAGCAATTGAACAAAATAGCACTTTAAAATATAAACCAGAGATTTTATCTTTAAGAGAAGAGTGCAAAACAACGATAGCTCCACTCAATAAAGAGTTAAAATCCCTAGAAAAAGAATTTAAAAATGATTTAGAAAATAAAATCTTGAAAGATAATATTGAGACCCTTAAAAATGAAATTGCAGATATAAAAGGAAAATACAAATTCCAAGAAGAGATTATAAGAGATAAAATAGAGAATGAAGCAAAGGAACAGATTAAAACTTTAGAGGACTATCATATTTTTATGGCTATTGTTGAAGATATTGGCTTTGATGCCACAGGTAAGCAAACTTGCGAATATGAAGAATGTGATTTAGCAGAAGTTGCCCAGCAGTTTAGAGAGTATTATACGCAAAATTGGGGTAAAAATGAGTAAAATCTTTATCAGAAAATGGAGTGAATTGAGTGGGAATAGATTTGATGCGGAATATTATAAAGATGAATTTATGGAATTGGAGAAGACTTTACGAACTAAAACAACTTTAAAACTATCAGATTTTATTATAAGTATTTCAAGTGGGGCTACCCCAGATAAAAAAGAATCTTGGAAATATTATACAGAAGATAAGACTAAAGGGATTCCATTTTTGCGAGTGCAAAATATTAAACCGAATACAACAATTTCAGATGATTTTATCTATATCAATGTTGAAACTCACGAAGGAATGTTAAAGCGAAGCCAAGTAAGTGAAAATGATTTAATTGTAACAATTACAGGTAGATTAGGGACGGCAGCAGTTGCCCCTAAAGGATTTATAGGAAATATTAATCAACATTCTGTCGTAATAAAAACAAAAGATTTGCAAACAAGTAGAGCAATAGCAACATTCTTAAATACCGATATAGGAGAAAAACTAGCAAGTCGCAGAGCAACAGGAGGAACTCGTCCAGCCTTAGATTATAAGGCTCTAAAAAGCATTCCTATTGTCTATAACGAATCAATTTATTATGTAATTGAAGAGGCTAATCGATTAGCAAAAGCAAAAGAACAACAAGCAAAAGAGCTTTTAGATTCTATTGATTCTTATCTATTAGAAGAATTAGGTATTACTATGCCATCACAAACTAATAATGCCCTAGATTCTAGAATCTTTACACAAAAAATAAGTGCCCTAAGTGGCTCTCGCTTTGACCCAAGCTATCATCAAAAATACTATCAAGATTTAGAAAATGCCTTGCAAAGCTCTCCCTATCCTTTAATAAACCTAGCTTCTATAATAGAGGATTTTAAAAAGGGTATAGAAGTTGGCAGCAGTGAGTATTCTCAAAATAAAGAGATTCCATTTATTCGGGTGAGTGATATTTCAAATAATGGCATAGACTTTGAAAATGTGCAAAAGTTTGTTAGTGCTTCTTTGTATGAGAATCTTAAAACTTTTCAGCCACAAGAAAATGAGCTTTTATATTCCAAAGATGGCACGATAGGTATATGCTTAGAAGCAGATATGAAAAGGGATTATATTATTAGTGGAGGGATATTAAGATTAAAGCTAGTTAAAGAAGTTGATAGATATTTTTTGCAATTTTTGCTCGCAAGCCAAATTATCAATATCTTAGCCAATCGCCAAAGTATAGGAGCAGTCATCAAGCACCTAAATATTGATAAATTTTTAAACCTAAAAATCCCCTTACCACCACTAGAAATTCAAGAACAAATTTCAAAAAAACTTTTAGATTCTAAAAATCAAGCATTAGCGTTACAAACAAAAGCAAAAGAAATTTTGAATGCGGCAAAAATTGATATAGAAAACATAATACTAGCTCCAGAATCTAGCGGGGGGGGGGGTAATATATGAATTTGTTGTTGATTTTAATGCAATGGAAAATACCCTTGCTATGAGTGAAATAATAAAATTTCAAACAAACTTACAAAAACTTTGGGGATATCCTGCGGTGAAATTGAGAGAAAAAGTATTGATTAATAATGCCTTAGAGGATACCAAAAAATATGAAAGTATTAATTATATTGATTTATCTTCAATCAATAAAGAAAATGGCAATGTTGAAAATATTAAAAAAATACATGGTGATTTCCCTAGTCGTGCAAGGCAAAAAGTTTATGATGGTGATTTGTTGGTTTCAACTTTAAGTGGTTCTATGAAAGCTATTGCAATTATTGATAGTAAAACTGAAAATATGATTGCCTCTACAGGGTTTTTTGTTATTAGGCACACAAGTAATTTACTAAAGAATTTTTTAATGTTTATTTTAAGGACTAATTTATTTCAAGAACTACTTAAAAGAGAATCTAGTGGTGCAATTATGGCTTCAATTAATCAAAGTGAATTTTTAAACCTAAAAATCCCCCTCCCGCCTATTGAAATCCAAGAGCAGATAGCTAAGGAAATTAGCCAACGCAGAGAAAAAGCAAAGGCATTGCAAATAGAATCTAAAGCAATTTTAGAATCTGCTAAAAAAGAAGTGGAAAAGATGATATTAGGAGGATAACTTTATGGCATTTGAACCTATTGATGTTTATTTGTGGCAAGAACAGATTTTTAATTATCGTGTAGCTAAAGGTTATCTAAGCTTTAGACAACTTGCTAACTTTGAAGTTTTTAGTGGAGAATATCAAAGAGAATTAGAAAGAGAACATGAAGATAAAATTATAAAATATCTTAAAAATGAAAAATATCGTTATTTGCCTGATATTGTAATAGTGGTAAGAGATAAAGATCTTAATCTTGAGTTGTCCTTTGAAGACGAAGGCAAGCTATTAGAAAATAAACATATAGAAGTATCTCAACTTAAAGTAAATTTATTATCATTCGAAGATATTCAAAAAATGACTAGTGGGTTTGAGAATGATAATATAGAAAATATGGATATTGAAGAGCTATCTCAAAAAATGTATGAGTATATGAATTTAGTAAAAATGTTTAATGTGAAATCTTTAGATTCTGAAATAGATTTTTCTAAAATTAAAAGACCCTTTCACTCAATGCTTAAGCTTAGTATTAAAAAGCAAGAAGCTTTGAGAAAATTTAAAATCGTAGATGGCAATCATAGGCTTTCAGCAATTAAAAAACTTTTAGAAGATAAAGAAAATGCCTTTAATGATGACTATGTTGGTGTAACTTTTGTTTTTATGAAAGAGGGGGAGAATAGTATCAAAGATGAATTAGCATTTTTCTATTATCTTAATTCCAAATCAAAACCACTTTTGCCTAAAGATTATTTAAGTAGAACACTAAAAGAATTTGAAGATTCTAAGGAACTTAAAGCTATTGATTGGTGGTTGTATGTGTTTAGAGAATCTAATGATAAAATTTTAGATATTTTCAAAGATTATCATAACCAATTAAAAGAGGATGTTATTGCCAAAGCTTGCGATTATTTAGCAAAAAAGATTCAAAATAATGATGAGGAATTATTAAGTGAATTTTTTTCATTTTTGAGGGATAAGATTGAGCAAAAAGAGTTTGAAGAAATTTTAAAGCATTTTTCTGACCATAACCAACTAGCAGAATTTATTTGTATTATCTTTTTTCTCTATGAAAAAATGAAAGATAACGAGAATGTAAAAATTGAAAAAGAAATTAAATATTTTTGTGAATGGCTTATAGAAGATGCAGAGCTAAAAAGATTCCAAGATTTTGAAAATCTCTTTTTGGTTTATCAAAATACCTATATTCCTAAGAGTTTTAAAATATTTATTGCTATGGCATTTCATGATAATGATGATGTTTTTGAAGCAATAAATGAAACAATAGAAAAAATAAGTTTAGAGATACTTGAGGATAAGAATTTGTTAAAACCTTTAAGAATAGATAAGTATATTAAGGGAACAACTTATCAAATCGTTAATGAAATTTTTGATCAGATTGATGAAAGAGGACTTGTGATTGCTGATATTACAAATAAAAATCCTAATGTTTATTTGGAGGTTGGTTATACTTTAGCACTTTGCCGTGCAAAAGGAATCGATGAGCAACTCATTTTGTTGTTAAAAGAAAATGAAGAGGCAGGTTTTGATTTAAAAGGATACAAACAAATTCGCTATAAAAATATAAAAGATTTAAAGGACAATCTAGAGAAAGAATTAGAAACATATTATCAAACTAAATATATTCCAATTGAGTGGCGTAATGCCAGATTCTAAAATCATTAAAATGTAATTGCACACTATAATCTTCTTAACAAGGATATCTATGCAAAAGATTCTAAAAACATTATTTCTAACTCTGTTTAGCATTGCAAGTTTGAGCACAAATCTCTTTAGTCAAACATTGCAACACAATCCGCAAAAATCCACTAATGATAAAACTAAAACCATAGAATCGCGTTTTAGGGATTATGGCATTGATGGCACATTTGTGATAAAGCTAGGTTCTAAAACCTATATCATCAATCAAAAAAGGGCTGCTACTACTTATCCGCCCGCTTCAACTTTCAAGATTTATAACTCACTTTTTGCGTTAGATTCTGGGTTGGTAAAGAATGTTGATACGATATTTTATCGCTATAATGGAGAAAATGTTAGCTTTGAAGTGTGGAAAAATGATGCAAATCTTAAAAATGCGATGAAATTCTCTCAAGTGCCAGCTTTTCAGCAAATCGCACGCGAGCTTGGAAGAGAAAAAATGCAAAACTACCTAAATATTCTAAATTTTGGCAATAAAAAGATAGGCAAGCTTGATTATTTTTGGCTTGATGATAGCTTGAAAATTAGCGCATTAGAGCAATTAGAATTAATGGATAAGCCATTTTGCATTGCCTTTTAGCAAAGCACACCAAAAACAAGTGAAAAGCATTTAGAGCTAGAAAGGGGCAAAGATTATACCCTATATGCCAAAAGCGGGCTTAGCAAGTTTGATAATTCTGGTGTGTCGTGTTGTGAAAGAGTGCTTAGAAATTTTCACGGGTGTAGAATTTGCAGCAAAATCTTAATGCGACATTACATTTATGCTACAATACGCATTTACAGCAAAATCAAAGGAGTAAGAATGAAAAAAATCATACTATGTTTTATTGCATTATGGGTATATGCTTTTGGTGCAGAAAGCTACCATACAAAAATAGCTGATACTGATGTTTATGTGCTTTCATTGTTGAAGCGACCTATCAATCCTGAAATACTCATAGCTAATAATGAAGCAGATAAGGAGCTTATCGCAAAGACATATAAAGATAAAAATGTAAAAAATCAGCAAAATGTTATGCTGCTTAAAAATAAAGACTATATTGCGCTTATAGATACAGGCTTTGAGCATACGATAAACGAGCTCACAGAAGCATTGCAAGCTACAAATGTAAAGCCTAGCGATGTTACGCATATTATCATTACACATGGACATATGGACCATATCGGCGGATTGCTCCAAAATGATAAAAAGACTTTTCCAAATGCTAAGGTATTGATTGATAAAAAAGAGCAAGAATATTGGCTCAAAAGCGATAATAAAAAAGCTAAAAATATTTTAGAATCTCTTTTAAAAGATACGATATTTTTTGATGCGAATCCTATCTTTAAAGGTGCTTTGGTGGTTTCTCCAATCCCAGCTTATGGGCATACTCCCGGGCATAATCTCATTATGCTACAAGATATGAAAAATAGCAAAAAACTTGTATTTTGGGCGGATTTACTGCATGCTTTTGATGTGCAAACTAAGAATCCTGATATTTCAGCGACTTATGATATAGACAAAGAGCAAGCCGCAAAGACTAGGGAAAAATTTTTGACACAATTTAAAAAAGATAAAACTTTAATTGTAGGCTCTCATGTTCCTTTTGTGAAACCTATGCTTCTTGAATAGAGGGCGATTAAATGCCAATGCACCCATTTCCGCCAAGTGGTTTAAATAAGGATTCCAAAGTCCTTATTTTGGGTTCTTTTCCTTCTGTGGTTTCAAGAGAGTTAGGGTTTTACTACGCGCACCCGCAGAATCGCTTTTGGAAAGTTTTAGCGGATTTGTTTGGTGATAAAAGCGATAAAGGCATTTTAAAGCTGCAAAACACCGATGATAAAATCGCGTTTCTTAAATCCCATTCCCTAGTGTTATGGGATATAGTGCATTCTTGTGAGATTAAAGGTTCGAGTGATAGTAGCCTAAAAAATAAAGAATTTAACGATATTTTTGCCCTGCTTGATTCAAGCAAGATTCGAATGATTTGCCTAAATGGCACAAAAGCTACAACACTTTTTATGCAATATTGCAAAACCCGCAATTTAGAGCTTACAATCCAAACGCACCAAAATTATAAAACCCTTATCCCTAAAGAATCTTCAAAATCTTTTTGCCAAAAATTTGGACGTGAGATTACAATCTTTTCTTTGCCTTCAACTAGTCCAGCAAATGCGAGATATAGTTTTGATAATTTGCGAGATTCTTGGAAAATATTATTAGAAATATAGCTTTATTTTTGAAGTGTTTATTTAGGCGTTGGAATAACTCCCATTCCCTGTAATCCTGTAATAATCATTTGGATTCCAACTGCTATGATAAAAATTAATGCGATACGTGATAACACATACAATACAAGATGTCCTAAAATCTTTTCAATCATTGCAGAAAAATAAAATAAAATCAATAAAAAAATAAATGCGGTAACCACTGCTCCTGAAGCGATTAACATATTGCTTTCTTCTGCGATAATAATCACGGTAGAGAGTGTCCCAGGTCCCACAAGCATAGGAAAAGCCATAGGGATAACACTATGCTTTAAAAGCTCATGAAATTCTAAATCCTTGTAGCTAGAAAAATCTTGTTGCGCGTGTGAGAAAAGTAAATTTTTTAGGCTCATTACAATAATCACTAAGCCCCCAGCTATGCGTAAGCTATCTAAATTGACACGAAAAAGATATTGCATAATAAAAGAACCACTAAAGAGAAAAAGCAAGACAATTAAAAATGCTACCCATGAGATATTTAAAAAGAGTTTTTGGCGCAAGCGAATAGGGACTTGTTCTGTCATTGCGATAAACAAGGGGAGATTGCCAAAAGGGTTTAAAACAGCGATAATTGTAACAGTTGCTACACCTATAATATAAGTAACAGATTCTATATTCTCAAACATTATGTGCCTTTAGAAAAATTTTGGGATTCTAGCATATTTTATACTAGAAAATGTGCAAGAAATCTTTAAAGCCAATCTTTAAAATTGCTTGCAACAAAATCGGTAAAAGGCAAGATTTTATAAGGCATACCCAAATGCTCTCCGCTTGCTTTTTGGTTTAAAGAAAGGATTAATAAGGAATCGCAAAATTCCCTTTCCTTGCCAAGTTTGCTAAGGCGTGATTGTAATGTTTGTGTGAAAGGCGCACAAAGGATTCCAAGCGATAAAGAAGGAATATAAAAGTCGAGTTTATCGGTATAAAAAAATTCCACTTTAAAATGATAAAGTAATTCTAAAAACACCATATTTTCAAAAAGCAGATTAAAATTGCGTTCAAAAGAAACAGCGTTTTTTAGTGTGAAATCCCAAAAATAAAGTTTTTTTGGCGAGGAAACGTGTTCAAATTTCTCTAGCCAAAATAGGATTCCACTTTCTTGTAAGAATTGACAATATGCGTAAAATCTGTCTTTTGAAAGCTTGCCTTCTTTTTTTAGTTTTGTGTAAATTTGATAGGGCGAAACTTTTTGTCCTAAGTGCAAAATGAGATTCCGCAATATCCAAAAATTCATAGAATCTAATGCGATTGCTCTTAAAAACTCTCCCTTTTTTTGTCCATTTAAATTTTCAAATAAATTTCCAAATTTCAAATATTGTGTGAGTGCGTCTTCTTGTGAAATTTTACGCATTAAAAGAAATTCGTTAAAAGTAATAGGAGGCATTTGTATGTTATGAAAATTTGCATAAGGAGTATTAGAAATTATGAGCAAAAAAGATAAAGAAGGGAGTTGGGGAAGTGTGATAGAGGGGTTAAAATTATCAATGATTAATAGATTGATATTTTGCTCTTTGATAAAGGAATCTAGTCCTTTTAAATCTTTTAGTGGATTTAGACGTGTATCGTTGCAATCGATATAGAGTTTTTTAAATGTGTTAAATTGTGGTTGGTTAAAATAGTGTAGAACAAAGTTTGTTTTTCCGATTCCATTTGCTCCATAAAGGCAAGTTTTATTTTGTAATTCTAGGCAAATTTGCCTATGGAATCGAAAGCTTAACTTAGGATAAGATTCTAGGATTTTTTCTAGCATTGTTTGCCTTTGGCAAAATTTTATCTCAAAATTATAGCAGGATTCTATATCTGTTAAAAAGCAAAAATGAAGTTGCCAAAAAGTATAATGCGCTTTTTACATCTGCGAGGTTATTTATGACAAAGTTTGAAACAAAATATATTTTTGTAACAGGTGGTGTGTTAAGTTCATTGGGCAAAGGAATCACTTCATCATCTCTTGCGACACTTTTAAAGCATTCTGGTTTTAAGGTTGGAATTTTAAAAATTGACCCTTATATTAATGTAGACCCAGGAACGATGAGCCCGCTAGAACATGGAGAAGTTTTTGTAACGCATGATGGCGCAGAAACGGATTTGGATATTGGGCATTATGAGAGATTTTTAAATATGAATTTCTCAAGTAAAAATAACTTCACAACAGGACAAGTGTATTTAAGTGTAATAGAGCGAGAGCGAAAAGGGGGATATTTAGGAAAAACAATCCAAGTGATTCCGCATATTGTTGATGAAATCAAACGCAGAATCCGTCTTGCAGGAGAAGAAAATGAAATTTTAGTTGTGGAGCTTGGAGGGACGGTTGGAGATATTGAAGGCTTACCATTTTTAGAGGCAATGCGTGAAATGAAGCATGAATATGGAATGGAAAGAGTTATAAGCTTGCATGTAACTTTGATTCCTTTAATCCGTGCCGCAGGAGAGCTAAAGACAAAACCCACACAACATAGCGTGCAAGAGCTTAGACGTATAGGAATCACACCGCAGATTATTATCGCACGCACAGAAAAAGAGATTCCAAAAGAGCTTAAAAGTAAGCTTTCTATGAGTTGCGATGTGGATTATGATTGTGTGATAACAGCACAAGATGCAAAAAGTATTTACCAAATGCCTATTAATTTCTTAAAAGAAGGTATTTTAGCACCGATTGCTAGGTTTTTAAAGTTGCCTGAATTTAGCCCAGATATGAAAGAATGGGATTTGCTAGTAAAGCAGATTTTAGCTCCACAAAATGCAGTAAAAATTGCTTTTGTAGGGAAATATTTAAGGCTTAAAGAATCCTATAAATCACTGATTGAAGCCTTAATCCACGCAGGGGCAAATCTTGATACAAAAGTTGATATTCAATGGATTGATAGTGAGGAGCTAGAAAAAAATGAAGAAGCGTTAGAGCAGTTAAAATATGTAGATGGAATCTTAGTTCCCGGTGGTTTTGGAGAGCGTGGAGTTATAGGAAAAATGCAAGCAATTACTTATGCTAGAGAAAATAAGATTCCATTTTTGGGGATTTGTCTAGGAATGCAACTTGCAATTTTAGAGTATTGTCGCAATGTTTTAGGGATAAAAGAGGCAGATTCTATGGAGTTTAATCCTAAGGCAAAAGAGCCTGCAATTTATTTGATTGAAAACTTTATCGACCAAGCAGGAAATGCACAAATTAGGACGCATACTTCGCCAATGGGAGGCACGATGCGCTTAGGGGAGTATGAATGCCAAACAAAAAATGGTAGCAAACTTCAAGCAGCATATAAGGGGCAAAAAGTTGTTAAAGAACGTCATAGACACCGCTACGAAGCAAATCCAAAATATAGAGAAGCATTAGAAAAGCAAGGTATGATAATTAGCGGAGAGAGTAATGGGCTTATTGAAGCAATTGAGCTAAAGAATCATCCATGGTTTGTTGCAGTGCAATTTCACCCAGAATTTACTTCAAGATTGCAAGCTCCAAATTGTGTAATTTTAGAGTTTATTAAACAATCTCTTAATGCTTTGCGTCCTTAAGGAAATTTTGTGATTCCACATTTACCAAAACTTGATTTTAAAGCTGTGGAATCACTTTTGCAACAACGTTTTGTTGATGAAAAGATTAAGCGGTTAAAAGATTTACCAAATCCTGATAGTCTTTGTAATCTTATAGTAATCGCAGAACGCATAAAAGCTGCGATTCAAGAACAAAAGCGTATTGTTGTTGTGGGGGATTATGATGTTGATGGTGTTGTCTCTTGCGCAATTCTTTATGAATTTTTCAAAAAGATTCATTATCCGATACAAGTTGAGATTCCAAATCGTTTTAGTGATGGCTATGGGCTTTCAAAATCTGTTGTTGCGCGTTTGGATTGTGATGTGATTATCACGGTAGATAATGGGATTAATGCAGTTGAGGTTGCGCAAATCTGCAAAGATAAAGGGATTGAGCTACTCATTACAGACCACCACACGCCCCAAGAGATTCTACCTAATGCTTTAATCTGCAATCCTAAGCTTTCAAGCAGTTTTCCTGAACCTGAAATTTGCGGGGCTTGTGTAGCGTGGTATCTTTGTGCTGCTTTGAAACAAGTATTGAATGTTGATATTGCAATGGTGGAATTTTTAGACTTATTAGCATTAGCAATTGTTAGTGATGTTATGCCTTTGCGAGGAATGAATCGCGTGTTGTTAAAAAAAGGTTTAGAAGTGCTTAAACAAAGTAAAAGACTAGCATTTATGCATCTAAAAGAGCAGTTTTGTAAATATCATATTGATACACAACTCATTAGTTATTATATTGCTCCTTTGTTAAATTGCGCTGGGAGAATGGATAGCGCAATGCTTGCTTATACATTTTTAATAGAGAAAAATAAAGAGCATTCTAAAGCCTTATTAGAGCAACTTTTGGCGATTAATACGGAGAGAAAAACTCTGCAAAATACAATGTATGCAGAAGCTAAAGCAATGTTTTGCGCACAAGAAAACCATACAGAGATTCCTTTTGTTTTGGTTTATAATCCAAGTTGGCATGAAGGAATTGTTGGAATTATTGCAGCGCGTTTGAGTGAAGAGTTTATAAAACCTTGTGTTGCACTAACGCAAAAAGATGGAATCTTAAAAGGCAGTATGCGTTCATCGCATATAGATTGTATGGAAGTTTTAGAAAGTGCAAAAGAGTATTTGTGTGCTTTTGGGGGGCATTTTGGAGCAGCTGGACTTAGTTTAAAGCAAGAATCTTTAGAGCTGTTTAAGCAAGCTTTAGAGCGTTTTAGATATGTGCAAGTTAAAGAGGATTCTACTTTCAACAAAACATTGGGATATTTGCCTTTAGGTGCTATTGATTCTAAATTTTTTGCAATGGTGCAGAGCTTTGCGCCTTTTGGTCATGCAAATACGATTCCAAAGTTTTGCGTGCAAGCAAAGATTATTAACATACGTTATTTTGGCACAGGACATAGTCAATTAAAATTAAAAGAAGGAAAGAGTATTTGCAATGCGTTTGTATTTAACACAGATTTAAGAGAAGCGCAAGGCAAGGAGATTGCTTGTATTTATACTTTGCAATGGGATAAATACAAGCAAGATGTTGTTCTCTATCTTGAATATTATACTTTTCTATAAAGGCTGTGCAATAAAGCAGGAAGCAAAATAAGCGCACTTGAGAGCATTAGTAGCATTACAAGTGTTGTAAGGAATCCAAAATAAATTGTGGGGATAAAATTGCTACTCATCATCATACAAAAGCCAACAACAATAATAAGTGTCGTGTAATACATCGCATTTCCAATAGAGCTATGGGAATTTAGAATCGCTTGTTGTAGAGAGTTCGTTTTGATTTCTGCGCTAAAGCGGTGGATATAGTGAATCACATCATCAACGCCAATTCCAAGCGCAATTGCAGCAATCGTAACTCCCATTAAATCAAGTGGAATCCCGCTAACTCCTAAGATTCCAAAGATTGTGCCAAGTGGAATGAGATTTGTAAGAAGCGCGATAAAGGCAAGTTTTAGGCTTCTAAAAATCACAATAAAGACTAGAAAAATCACACCAATCACAAAACTTAGTGTATCAACTTGAGAGGTGATAAGGTTTTGCAGAAGATTGTTATACAAAACCATTGCACCATTGATTTCAATGCTAACTTCTTCATCTTGCAAGAGATTGTGTAAATCTTGTTTGATTTGTGCGATAAAGGTGTTGCGTTCTAAATTTGGATTAGAATCAAAAGTGCGCAAAGAAAAATGCAATTGATTTTTCTCTAAATTTGCATAAGGGATAAAAAGCTGCGCCTTAAGCTCCGGTGAGACATTTTTATACAAAAAAGCAATCGTAAAATCATCTGCACCAATGCCAAGATTATCAAGAAGCATTGCTAGGCTATGCAAGCTTAAGATTGAGCCAATGTAGGGATTTGTTTGCAAATAAGTATGCACAAGTTTAGCAATGCGGAGTTTTTGACTATCAAACCAATAAATATCTTGCGATTCTAACGCTTCAAATTCTGCTTCAAAATCATTTGTCGCATTTTCCTTTTTTTCTTCTTTTTTGGGAAAAGTTACAAGAATATCTAAAGGCACGGTTCCACCTAATTCTTTATCAATCTTTAATAAGCCTTGCTTGATTGCGCTAGAATCTTTAAAATAATTCACAAAGCTATTTTCGACCTTTAAATGTTGTATTCCATAAATGCTAAATAGGACACAAAATAGGGCAATCGCATAGATTGTTTTTGGTTTTTTTATGGCGTAATTTGCGCAAAAGCGTAAAAAGGATTCTTGTTTTGAGGGGAGTTTGGCGACTTTTTTGGGTTTTGGAAGCAGAGATAAAATGCTAGCAAATAATACAAAAGTAAAAATTAGTGCCACACTAACCCCAAGGCTCATTACGATTCCTAAATGAATAATGGGCAAAATATTAGAATAGATAAGGCTTAAAAAGCCAATCATTGTAGTTAGCACAGCAAAGAAACTTGGCATTTGCTTACCAATAAGTGTAGCATATAGCAGGCTTTTTTGTGTTGCTTTTGGGAATTTTTCATAAAATTCTAAATACGCTACGATTAAATGCACAACCAAAGAAACATTAATAATAAGTAGCAAAGAAACATAATTTGAGGAAACAACGGTGATTTGATAACCTAGTGCTGCAAAGATTCCGCTACTTACCACAAGAGTGAAAAAACAGATTCCAAGTGTTAGTGCGACAAATTGCCAACTTCTAAAAAAAATCCATAACATAAAAGCTAAAATGACGCTAAGAAGTGTCCCATAAGTGATTAAATCTGATTTGACATAAGCAATCATATCGCTAGCAATAAGTGTGATTCCGCCTATTTCTAGTCCTTCGTATTGATTTTGCAAAGCTTTTAAAGCGGCAATAGCAGAATCATTTTGGGCTTGTAATCTTTTTTTCTCAAGGGTGATGAGTTGTTGGTATTCTTCTTTTTCAAAAGCAGAATTTGCGGTGTTTTTTAGGGTTTTTAGCTCCACTAAACGCGGATTACTTGCTAGATTAATAATGATTCCAGCAGTTTTAGAATCTTTTGAAATTAAATTTTGCAAGAAAAAGGAATGGTTTAGAATCTCTTTTTTTGCAAGCTCTAAATCCACTTCTTGAGAAAGCAATGTTGGGTTGCGTTTTAGAGTTTCTTGCAAATCTAAATTTGGCACACTTTTAAGCAAAGGTGCATTTAGAATGCTTAGCACACTTTCAACTTGTGGAATCGCTTTTAAATCCGCGCTAAGCTCTTTTAGGGTTTCTAAGGAATCTTGAGTAAAAACATTGCCACTTTTTGGAGTGTAAGCAAGAATCAAAAAATCCTTAGTAGAATAGTCTTCTAAGAGTGATTCATAAGTCTTGAAATCTTTGTCATTTTCTAAGATTAAGCTATCAGAGCTTGCGTCAATAGGAAGTTTTAATGCAGAGATTCCAAAAAGAATAAAAAATACAATACAGATTCCAAGAGTAACTTTTGGAGAGTGTAAAATTATCTTATAGAAGCGTGAAAAAAGGCGTGCTAGCAACTCTTGAAGTTTGAAAACGCTATTTTGCTTCAAAGGAAATTTCACTCTGCAAACTATTTAGCAATGTGTTAAAATCAGATTTTGCCAAAATATCACTAAATTGCGAACGATAAGTTTGGATAATACTAATTCCCAAAATATCTACATCATAGATTTTCCAATCCCCATTGTTGTCGTGAAATTTGAAAATAATGTAGTTTATCTTGCCATCTAAAACCATAGAAGTTTTGAGATTGTAGCGATTAGGTTTTGGTTTCTCGCCACCGACAACCTCTATTTTTTCATCTTTGTAGAGTTTTAGTTTATCTGTAAAGCTTTTTTTGAGATTCTGCTCAAATGCTTTAGTGTATTCTATTTGTTGGGCTTGTGATAATGCTTTATATTCTTTGGATAAAGAAAGCTGCGCCATAAGAGAATAATCAAAAATAGAATCAAAGAGTGCAAAAATTTCTTTGGAAATTTGTTCTGCTTGTGCGTTAGAAATTGTGGAATCTTTATTGCCGCTTGTTGTTTTTTGCAAAATTGCAAGAGTTTGCTGGATATTTTTTTGCATTGTGTTATCAATCTCCCCAAACTCTAGCCCAAAAACAAAACAAGAGGAGATGCTAACAAGTAATAAAATTTTTAGAAGAAATTTTGAAGTCTTCATAATTGTCCTTATTTTTCTGAGATTAATGCTGCGCGTCTTTGTTCATAAGAATCGCGGAATAAAAGATAGCTATCTAAAGAATCTTGATACATAGAATCTAAAGTTGCTTTATGCCGTGCTACATAGTTTCCAAATCCGATTGTATCGACTGCAAATGCCGCTTTGGCAGGTTTGAGATAGTTTGTAGGAGAGGCGAGGGCATTTAAAGGGAGGGCAATAATATCACGCAAATTGCTTGGTCCAAGAATTGGTAAAGTCAAGTGAAATCCTCCACCTATTCCCCATTTACCAAAGGTGATTCCAAAGTCGTTATGATGAGAATATAAGTTATTTTCTGAAGCAATATCAAAAAATCCTAAAATCCCAGCAGTAGAATTAAGCATAAAACGACCTAATTCATCCATTGCGCCTTTAGGCTCTCCAGCAAGCAAAATCGCAAGGAATCTCACAGGGGCTGCAAGATTATCAAAAAAGTTATAAAGCCCAATTCTTAGTCCAAGCGGTGTAATGAAATTATAAGCGTCCAAAATAGGGCTCATTACATAATTATAAAATCCCCAATTTACATTGTGCATCCAGCGATTATAGCTTATCAAAGGATCATTAATAGCTAAGGAAGTAGAATATTCTTCTTCAAAATCATTTAATATATCCTTTTCTTGAGCATGGGTTAGCACAGAGTTTAGTTGTAAGTCTTGCGCGTTTAAGAAAGTAAAAGACATTGCAAAGAAAAAAACTAAAATGAAAACTAATCGCATAAATATTCCTTTTATAGGTATTTTAAAATTTGCTGTGTAAGCTGGTGTGTGGTAAATCCTAATTGTTCCTCTATGTCTTCTACTTTTCCATGCGGAATAAAGGAATCTTCAAATTCAAAAGAATGGATTTTAACTTTAAGGCAATGTTCTTGAGCAAATGCACTAAGAATATGTCCCACACCACCGATTTTTACGCTATCACTAAAGACAAACCAAGTAGAATGGGATTGCGCTAAATGCAATAGGGATTCCATATCTAAAGGCTTAATAAAACGCAAATCCACTAAAGTCGCGTTAATTCCTTTTTTTTCTAGCTCTAATAAGCATTGATATGCGCGTCCTACGCCATTACCATATCCAAGCAATAAGATTCCATTTTTATTTTCTTGTAGAATCTCTAATTTTCCATAAGTAAAAGGAGTGGCTTTAAATGTGTTTTCTAAAAGTTTAAATGCTTTTCTAGGATAGCGAAACGCGCATGGGCTGCTTGAAAAATCTTTTGCAAATTCCACTGCTAAAGATAGTGTTGCTAAATCGCGCGGTGCAAAGAGTGTGAAATTTGGAATCATATTTAAATAGCTAATATCAAAGATGCCTTGATGAGTTTCTCCATCTTCTCCTACGATTCCAGCGCGGTCAATCGCGAATTTCACCGGAGTTTTCATAATGCCAACATCGTGGATTAATTGGTCAAAGGCGCGTTGTAGAAATGTGGAATAAATCGCCACAAAAGGCTTAAGTCCTTCTTTTGCCAAAGAGCTTGCTTGCGTAGTGGCGTGTTGCTCGGCAATAGCAACATCCCAAAATCTATTAGGATATGCTTTTATGAGTTTGTCTAATCCTGTTCCACTAGGCATTGCAGCAGTGATTCCAACAACACTTGAATCTGTTTTTGCGCATTCTAATAGAGTTGCTGCGAAAACGGAAGTTGGAGATTCTGTGTTGCTTTTAGTAAGTGTCTTATCGCCTTTTGCTGGGTCAAAAGGGCTAACTCCATGCCATTGCTCTAAATGTCCTTCTGCTGGAGAATATCCTTTGCCTTTTAGGGTTTGCGCATGCACAATAATAGGTTTTTTTGTATTTTTAGCAAGCGTTAGAGCATCTATGATTTCTTTTAAATTGTGTCCATCAATTGGTCCAATGTATTCTAAGCCTAATTCTTCAAAGAGAATGCCCGGTGTGATTAGCTTTAAGGATTCTTCAAAACGTTTTGCAATATAAGTTGCATTTGGCATTTTATGAATCGCACTACCAATTCTATTTTTTATTCCTTGGACAAATTTTCCTGCAATAATTTGTGAGAGATATTTGCTAATCGCCCCGATTGGCTCAGCAATACTCATTTCATTATCATTTAGGATAATAACCATTGGATATTTGCGGTCTCCTAATTCATTGAGTGCTTCATAAGCTAAACCTGCACTCATCGCACCATCACCAATAAGAACAACAGGGATTTGTTTGCTTCCTTTTAAACCAAAGGCTTTTGCAGCACCAACTCCTAAAGAAATAGAAGTAGAGCTATGTCCGGCAATAAAGTAGTCTTGGTTGCTTTCACTTGGTTTTGTAAAACCGCTAATCCCGTCCTTTTGGCGCAGTGTTTCAAAGGAATCCCAACGACCAGTTAATAGCTTATGTGCATAGGCTTGATGGCTAACATCAAAGATAAATGGGTCTTTTGGAGAATCAAAAACGCAGTGCATACCAATGATGAGTTCTACTGCGCCAAGTGTTGAGCTAAGATGCCCCCCATTTTTAGAGACGACTTCTAAGATTCTTTCACGCATAAGTGTAGCAAGTTCATTTAAAGCAGTGAAGTCCTTTTCCTTTAGCTCTTTTGTATTTAGAATTTCTAAGTATTTTGAATCTAGTGGCATTATGCTTTATTCTCTAAAATTGATTTTTTCAAAGTTTCAAAGCGCACAAAAACATTGCCGTCAATATTTCCCTCACTACTTAAGATTACAACACCTCCTTTGGAAACAGCTTGGTCAGCTTCTAGTGTAACATTACTTAAGTCTTTTAGAGATTCCTTGAGTTCTTCTAAATCCTTAGGAGAAACTTTAAGTGTTACTTGTGTATTTTGAGCAATATCTTGCAAAAGAGTGCGCGCAAGAGCAGAAGCAATTTTTGCACTATTTGTGTTAATTTCTGTGGTTATCACTTCTTTTGCAATATCAAGCGCAATAGCACTTAACTCTTTTTCTAGGTCTAAAATATGATTTTTAGATTCTAAAATATTTGTATCAATGCGTTGAATACTTAGCGCATAAAGCTCTTTTTGACTGCTAATTTGTGCTTCTAACTCTTGTTTTGCTTGTTGATAACCTTCATTATATCCCTGCTCTTTTGCCTCGCTTTTAGCGGCACTGACTTTTTGTTCAATCTCGCGTTCTTGCTTGTCAAATTGTTCTTGAAGTTTCTGTAAAGATTCTGCTAATACATCACTTTTTTGTAAAATTTTATCCACCACTTCTGTTTCAAAAAGTTTCAATGCTGGAGCATCAATGTTAGGCTCATTTGATTTTGGTGGAGTTTCAACAGCTTGCATTGTTGGCTGCGGTGGTGCTATCTCTTCGCTCACTTGCGCTTCTGTATTGGCTTGTGGTTCAGCTTTTGCAACAACTTCCATAGTTCTAAAATTATATTTTTTAATATCATGCCTATCTTTGTGTTGTTCTGTAATGATATTTTCGTGTTCGTTAATATTATTCAATGGTATCCTCTTGTTCTCCAATTTGGACAATGCCTTGTTCAGAGAGAGATTGCACTGTTTCTACAATTCTACGTTGCGCAGCTTCTACATCTTTAACCTTTACCGCACCTAAAAACTGCATTTCCTCTAAGAATTGCTCACTTGCTCTTTGCGACATATTGGACATAAATTTTTGTTTTAATTCTTCAGGGGATGCCTTAAGGGCTAGAATTAAATCTTTTTTATCAATGATTTTTAGAATCTCTCTGATTGCATTATTATCAAGTTTTTCAATATCTTCAAAAGTAAACATCATTTCTTTAATAGCAACTGCAAGTTGGTCATCAATTTGTTCAATATACGCAATCGTTGCTTTTGCTGCCTTTTGCCCTAAGCGATTAAATACTTCTGCAACAGCACGGATTCCACCGACTTCAACTTTATAGCTTGTTAGAGATTCTAGTTTGTTTTCTAACACCGTTGAAACACGTTTGACAACATTTGGAGAAATATCTCCCAAGTTTGCCATACGAATCGCGATTTCTGCACGCAAATCATCAGAGAAAAAGTTTAATGTCTCTGCGGCATTTGTCGGGTCCATATGCGCTAGAATTAGAGCGATAGTTTGTGGGTGCTCATGGATAATAAAATCTGAAAGCTGTTGAGGGCGCACGCGTGAAAGATAAGCAAAGTTTTGGGAAGATTGCATAGACTTTGCAAGTTTATCCAAGACTTTCTTAGCAGCTTCAGGTCCAAGTGTGCGGTATAGTAACTCTTTTGCGTATTCAAAACCACCAGTAGAAATGAATTGATTAGATTGAAAAATTGCATAGAATTCTTCTAAGATTGCTCCAGCAATTACTTTATCAACACCAGAATTTTGGGCGATATATTTAGAGATTTCTGTAATAGAATCCAAATCTAAGTGTGAGAAAATTTCTCCTGTTAGCTCATCACCTAGCTGAACTAATAAAATAGCAATTTTTTCCGCCATTGAGAGATCGTCATATTGTGCTTGTTGGCGTGGGCTTAGTGTAATGGAAGGCATTAGCGTTTTCCTCCGCTCATGCTATCAAGTCCTAATTCATCATGCACTAGAGTTTGGAAGAGATTTGCAAGCTCTGCTGGTTTTTCCATAGCAATTTCCTTAATTTTTTCTAATAAGACATTATACTTAATTTCATCTTCATTTGAGCCACCAAATCCAAGTTGATCTTCAATTCTGCGGCGCATTTCATTGAGTCGGTCATCATTTTCTTCTTCATCTTCATCAATTTTAATAAGAGATTCCAACTCTTCTTCTTCATCGGGCTTTGCTTCAAGCATGCGTTCGCTAAATGGAACGATAACTTTTTTATAGAAGAAGAATAAAATTAAACCAACAACTGCATATTTTAGCAATGGCATAAAGGGTTCTAAAAGTTTAACTGATGCTTCTAAAAATCTCTCTAATGGAGTGCGTGCTTTAAAGCCAGATAATTGTCCATTGAGCTGAAAATTACTTACAGAAACTTCATCTCCTCTTGTTTCGTTGTAGCCAATAGCTTGACGCACAAGAGCAGAAATTTTTGACATATCGTCTTCATTTAATGCAATATATCTTAACTGCTCTACACCTTCTTCATTGAGTTCCCTTTCATAGCGTCCATCTACAACAACAGCGGCGGATAATCTGCGAATTGTGGCAAATTCTCCTTTGATGTTAGAAATAGTTTTACTGATTTCAAAATTTGTAGTGTTTTGTGTTTTTTCATATTTTTCTTTGATGTTATCATCTTCTAAACCTTGCACGGGACCAATGTTGCTGACAACTCCCGGAACACCTCCAATTTCTTTGGGGCGAAATCCCTCACGCTTTTCTTCTAAATCTTGGATACTGCGCACAACATTATTTGGGTCATAATATTCTTGCGTGCTTTCTTTTTGCGCAAAGTCAAATTCTGCTGTAACTTTTGCAACAACCCCTTCTCTTCCTCCTGCAATTGGAGAGAGAATATTAACAATTTTTTCTTCTAAAGCATGTTCAAAGTCTGTTTTGTAGCGGAGTTGAGCCACTGCAAGTTCTCTTGCGCCGCCTAATTCATCAAGCTCACTTAATGGCTCACCTTTTTCATTCACAACTTCTACATTTTGAATGGTAAGATTTGGAACAGCCGAAGAAACAATATTTTTAATCCCTGAAATTTGCTTTGGCGTTAGTGTTTGTGCTGGTCTAAAGACAAGAACGACAGAAGCTGTTGGCGGTGTTTGCTCGCTCACAAACACGGTTTTTTCAGGTTGGGCTAAATGCACGGTTGCTTTTTGAATTGGGGCTAGGCTTTCAATCGTGCGCGCTAATTCTCCTTCAATAGCGCGCAAATATTTAATACGTTGGTCAAAATCTGTTGCCCCAAAATCTTTTGTATCAAAAATTTCAAAACCAATCTTGCTACTTTTTGGGATTCCATTACTTGCAAGCTTCATTCTTTGTTCATAGACAAATTCTTGGGGGATTAGAATCGTATTATCTTTTGGGATTCTATAAGGAATCTTGTCTTGTTGGAGTTGCTGAATAATAAGTGCGCCATCATCTGGAGAAACGCCTTCGAATAAAACTGCATATCCGGGATATAAGACTCCAGCTCTGTTATTAACAGAATTCCATACAATAAGACCAGAAATAAAGCCGACAACAACAACAACGGTTGCTAAAATAACAATTTTTTGCTTTTTATTTAGCTTCTTATAAAGACTTCTAATTTGTTCAAATAATGCTTTTAAATCCAAAATCTAACGCCTATTTTTGATTGAGATATGTATTAAATAATGCAAAGAATTTTTCATTTTGTTCTTTTGTCCCAATAGTGATACGAATCGCATTTAAGCCATAGCTTGCAAGATTCCTAATAATCATTCCTTTTTGTAACAAATAGTCTGCAACTTTGGTAGAATCTAGCGGTGCTTTGAAATAATAAGTGATGAAATTTGTATAGCTTGGCGTGAAGTCAAAGCCATTTTCTTTTGCAAAATTTTCAAATAAAGGCATTTGTGCTAAGTTATTTTCTACGCTTTTTTTGATGTGTTCTTTGTCTTCTAATGCTGCAATGGCTGCTGCAAGTGATGGTGTTGTAATATTAAAAGGAGGACGCAGTTTAGAAAGTGCTTGGATAATTTCTGCATTTGCGATTCCATATCCTACGCGCATTCCACCTAATCCATAAGCTTTGGAAAAAGTGCCCAAATAAATTGCATTGGGGAAAGTATTGATTAGCTCTTTTGGTTGGATTGCTTTGCTTAAATCCTTAGCCTTAGCATATTCTTGATACGCCCCATCAATCACAATCAGGCAATTTTTATCAACTTGTTTTAAAAACTCAAAAGTCTCTTTGGAGTCCAAACATTCTCCTAAAGGATTATTAGGAATACAAAGGAATAGAATCTCTGGTTTATGCTGTTTGTAGGATTCTAAAAATTCTGTTAGATTATGCTCATGGCTCTTCGTGCGAACCACTTCTGCCCCAACAGCTTTGGCATAAACTTCATACATTGCAAAAGTCGTCTTTGCCATTAAAATTTTGCTTTTTTCATTCGCTTTTGCGTGAATGCAAAACTCAATGATTTGGTCGCTTCCAGAGCCGATAATTAAGGTATTTTTATCCACATCAAAATGTTTAGCGAGACTTTCTTTTAAAGCAAACATAGAATCATCAGGATATAAATGTGCATTTTGTGCATTTTTAATGATTGCTTCAATAGCTTTTGGACTAGCACCTAATGGGTTTTCGTTAGAAGCTAGTTTAACTACTGCGTCTTCTGCGATTCCATATTCTCTTACAACAAGCTCAATTGGACGTCCTGTCTCATAAGTCTTGATGGAATCTAAAGTTGAATTAAAAGTCATTTATAAACCCCAGCACAAAAATAATTTGCTATTGTAGCAAAAAATAACCTAAAAGCACAAAAACTATAAAATCATTCGCATCATATCAATAAATTGGTCGATATTTCCTTGTGTAACATAATAATCTATACCTTGCTCTCTAACTTCTGCAAGTATCGTGCCATTGATATTTTTAGGCATAATTGCACAAAATTTAGGAACACAAGAAGCTTCTCTAAAAACTTCAAGGTATTTTTGCATAAAATTTATAACATTCATTTCACACACTTCCCATTCCATAACAATAACATGATAATCCATTGGATTTGAAATGCTTAAATGGTTATGGGGGTCATTAGAAGTTGTGATTTGTAAATCACTATCAAAATTTCTTAAATATTCTTTATAACGCTTGCTATCATCTTTGGAACTTTGGATTAAGAGAATGTTTTTTTTAGAAAATGCTTCAAGGTATTTTAAAAGGTCAAAAAGTTTTTTTGTTTCATTGCGGATTTTGTTGCGGTCTAAGCTATGTAAAAAGTATTTTAGAAATGTTTTTGAGCTATAAGTTCCAGTGATTCCAGCTTTGATAAAGAATCTTCTAACACTTAAACTACGTTTTGCTCTTTGCCAAAGAAGCGCGTCTAAATCGTAAGCTTTTGCGTTTAAAAGCTTTATAAAATCCTTCTTGAGTTCATTTGTTAGCGGAAGATAATTTTTTAAAAATTCTTCAAAAAATTGTTCAGAGAACTCATCTCTTACTTTTGTAGCTTTGGCAAGCTTATCTTTTTGTTCAGAGAGATAGTGGAGCAAATCTACATAACGTTTGCGGATTTTTTTGAGATTAATTAAAGCTTGCGCATAAGAAGCACTGCGCGTATCGTTGCGTTTTGAAAATTGTTCTTCCATATTTTTTAGTGTAGTTCCTAAGGTAGATTGCTGAATGGTCGCGCTTTTGATAATAGATTGTGTGCTTTCAATGAGTTCTTCCATTTTGACAAATTCTATTTGACGTGTTAAAAAGATTTTTTCATAAGAATATTGTGGAGGGTAAGAGACTTTTTTCGTAAAGGATTCGTATTCTCTATCTAATGCACCAAGCTCTGATTTTAAGTTTGTTAATGCAGTATTTGAAATGGTGCTATCTAGTTCAAAAAGGTCATTATAAGCAGTAAATAAAAAGCGTTTAATGCGTAAAAAATCTAAGTCTTTTTTGGAGTTAATCTCTTTTTCATAACGTTTAATTAAGTTTTCAACACCACCAAAATAATCATAAATACAATCTTTAATACTACGTGTTTGGCGGATAACAAAGGATTGATTAGGATTTTTTTTGGGGCGCACGACATTGACACGAGTTTTATCATCACTGAGTTCAAATTCTACTTCTAAATTAGGGGAAATCTCTTTAAAATCTGCATCCCATACACTTAAATCAAACTCAAACCTACGCTTATTGTGCGCTTGTTCAATCAAACCACGTTTCGCTTGTGCGTTTAGTCCGATTAAATAACCAGTCATTCCTTAAACCCTTAAAAGCCTAAACATTTTGTTAAAAGCTGTATTATACCAAATATGCAAAAAGAGCAAAACGCCCACAATTACAATCACGCCGATAAGAGAAAAAAGTTTTATTACAACAAGTGCATTGTGGTGCAATAGTGTGGTTTGTAAGATTATAGGATTCTAATTGTGCGCGGATAACTGCTATTAAATCTAAATAAATTTTCCCATTGCGAATAATCTTGCCACAATCTAAAGTGGAATCGCTAAAGACATCATTTTGCACTTCATAGCAACAAGCGCGGATTGAAGGACCAATATAGATAAAAAGATTTTGTAAATTTGTATGAAAATCTTTTTGTAGTAAATCTAGCGCGTTATGTAAGATTCCTTTTTGTAATCCAACGCGCCCCCCGTGTAAAAGCATAAGAATCTTTTGTTTGGAATCAAAGAGCAAAATAGGGTTGCAATCTGCAACCATAATCATTCCAATGATTCCTTTTTGTGTGATTAAGATTCCATCTCCATCTCCTAAAAACCCGCCATTTTTAGCATTTAAAATTATATTTCCATGGATTTGGTTTAGATAAGCAAGGTTTGAGAGATGAAAAGGGGAAATTAATGTGCTGCGATTCTTTAGGATTGTATCTTTGGAATCTTTGCCGGCGTGAAAAGCAATATTATTAGGATAATGGCTTAAAAACGCGCAGATGCCATTTGGCGTATGAATCTGCGTTTTTTCTATATTTGATGGAGGGGTTTGCATTATAACCCTTGTTCATAGTCTGCGTAATTTTGCATAATTAAACATACACCTTTTGAAATGTCTAACAATGGATTTGGCGAGAGATGAATAGCGATTTTTAATTCTTCTTCTAAAAATTCTTTTAAGCCTTGCATTAACGCTAATCCTCCTGTTAGTGTAGCACCATCTTCAATTAAATCTGGTGCAATTTGTGGAGGAGCTTCATGGATTGCTTCTAAAATTGTGCGTTTTATTCTCTCCATACTATTTAAAAGCAAATTTTTAAAATCATTTAATTGTAATTCATAGGCAATAGGCATTCCATTGACGAGATTTTTTGCGCCAACATTAATACTTTGATTATCAGAAAATATATTAATGCTATGTTTAATAGTGTTTGCGACATCTTTGCTAATGCCAATATTTTTATTATGACGACAAAACTCCATAATTGCATAATCTATAAAATCTCCAGCTTCTTTTGTATAAGCACTTGTTACAAGTCCTCCTAAAGAAATAATGCTTGCTTCAACTAAACCTCCTCCTGCATCAATAATCATTTTTGCGCGTGATGTGCTAATATCAAGCCCAACGCCTGCACTTGCACTAAATGGGTCTTCAATAAGTAAGACTTCTTTTGCTCCTGCAAGCATTGTTGCTTCATGAAGTGAGTGGCGTTCTACTTGTGTTAAGTTTTGGGGAATACTAATACCAACTTTGGGAGCAAAAGAACCTGTTTTACCTTTTTCAATAAGTGCTTGCATAAAGATTTTTGTTGTTTCAAAATCGCTAATTGCACCATTTAAAATAGGGTTAATTACACTAATTTCTTGTGGTGTGCGTCCTAACATTTTCTTTGCATTGTTGCCAATTGCTAAAGTGCGCGTGTTGCCATATTTGTTTTCTAATGCAATACATGTTGCTTCACAGAATAATACATCATCTGTATTGTTGCGCACGATAGTATTGACTGTCCCTAAATCCACTGCAATATCATTTCTTTCAAAAAGTGCCATAGTATCCCAACATAATTTTTAACAAATTATACAATGTAAATCATAAATTTTACGCGCTTTTGTTATAATGCAGGCAAGTTTTTTTCAAGGTTTTTAAATGATTGTTTTTATTTGCTACGCATTTGTTTTGAGTTTTCCAAAATTAGTTTTATCAATGCTTCAGCTTGGCTTTTTAAAGCAAGAAAGCGCAAAAGAGCCTTATATTTTAGAGAAAGATAAGTTTTTACAAGCCGCAAATTATGCAATTTTGCGCGAGAAATTAAGCATTATAAATACGTTTTTAGATTTGCTTTTAGTGGGGTTTTGGTTGTTGTTTGGATTTAGTGCATTAGAGAATGCTTTGGATTTATCACCTTTGGTAAAGTCTGTCATATTTGTGCTTGTGTTTTTGGGGGTGCAATCTTTAGTGCATTTACCGCTTGAAGCTTATCAAATTTTGGTGATTGATAAGAAATTTGGTTTTGCAAAAGGTGGGGTAAAATTATTTTTGGCAGATACTTTAAAGTCTTTTGCAATACTTTTTATTGTAGGTGGAATCTTAATTTTTGCATTTAGTTGGATTATTGTAAATGTGGAGAGTTGGGAGTTATACGCGTTTATTTTAGGGGCAGTTTTGATTGTAAGTTTAAATGTATTGTATCCAACTGTGATTGCGCCTTTGTTTAATAAATTTTCCCCTTTAGATAATGTGGAGTTAAAAGAAGCGATTAATGCTTTACTTGCGCGTGTTGGTTTTAAAAGTGAAGGAGTGTTTGTGATGGACGCATCTAAGCGCGATGGAAGATTAAATGCGTATTTTGCAGGACTTGGCAAAGCAAAACGTGTGATTTTATTTGATACACTTTTAGATAAGATTCCGCGCGATTCACTCTTAGCGGTGCTTGGACATGAGCTTGGACATTTTAAACATCACGATATTTATAAAATGATGGCTTTGATTCTTGGTTTTTTTGCACTTCTTGTATTTTTTGTCGCAAATATGCCTGAAGCACTCTTTCAAAGTGCACATTTAGAAATAAGTGCGCATGCAAGCATTGTTTTTTTATTGATTTTAAGTGCGCCTTTTGGTTTTTATTTTATGTTGCTTGTGAATTTTTTAAGTTGTAAAAATGAATTTAATGCGGATAAATTTGGGGCAAGTTTAACGACTAAAGAAGCTTTAGCAAGTGCCTTGCTTGTGCTTGTTAAAGAGAATAATTCCTTTCCTTTAAGCCACCCTTTGTATATGCGTTTTTATTATAGTCATCCCCCTTTAATGGCAAGGTTGCTTGCGCTTGATTGTGGGCATTTGGGCAAAAATGGAATCGCATAATACGATTAAAGAGTTGCTAGATGAAGCAGTGTGCGCTCTAGGAGAGAGTGGAATAGAGCGCGCAAGATTAGAAGCAGAGATTCTACTTGGTTTCGTGCTAGATTATAATAGGGTTGAGTTGCATTGTCGCTATGATGAAAATGTGCATCCTTTTTATGCGGAATCCTTTTGGCGTCTTATTAAACGTAGGCGTTTGCATGAGCCTATTGAATATTTAGTGGAGAAAGTTAGTTTTTATGGGGAGGAATTTTATATTTCTCATGGTGCATTGATTCCGCGTCCTGAAACAGAGATTTTAATAGATAAAGCCTTAGAGATTATCACACAAAAGGGGTGCAAAAATATTGTTGAAATTGGCGTAGGGAGTGGGGCAATTAGCATTATGCTGTCTTTTTTGAAAAAAGATTCCACATTGTGTTTGCATGCAAGTGATATTTCTCCTGAAGCATTGTTTAATGCTTATGTGAATAAGATTAAATTTAATGCAAAGAATTTAGAATTGCACCATAGTTCTTATTTGGATTTTAATACAAAGCTTAGGCTTAAATTTGATGTTTTAATCGCAAATCCCCCTTATATTAAAAATGGAGAAAAGCTTCCTAAATCTCTTGGATTTGAACCTAAAAAAGCACTTTATGCTGGGGAAGTGGGAGATGAAATGCTTTTGCATATTATTGATTTGGCTTTTTTGCATAAGATTCCTTATGCGCTGTGCGAAATGGGTTATAATCAAAGAGAGAGTATTAAAGCGCATTTAGAAAAAATCCCGCATAAGTCTTTAGAGTTTTACAAAGATTTAGCGGGGCTAGACCGTGGTTTTGTGATTAGCTTTTAGGTGTATTCTTCAATTTCTTTTAGAATAATATGCAGTTTTTCAATAAGCTTTGCAGCGACAATAAGTTGTTCGCTAGATTGGATAGCAATATCCTCACCTAGATTAATGGCATTTTCAATATTTTGACGTTTGGAATCGCTAATTTGTGCATGAGAGAGCTTACTGCGAATCTCATCGCTAATCTTAGCGATTTCTTCACTAATAATTTCACTTAAATAAATAGTTTGATTGGAAGTTTCTTTTGTGCGCTCAATTTGCTGAATGAAACGTGAAAGATTTTGGGAAGCTTGCGAGAGTTCGCTTTCTCCTTCTAGTTGAATTGCTTGTGCGAGATTTGTTTTAAGTTTTCCGCTTGCTAGAAGCTGTGTTTTATCGACAAAGCATTTTAGGATTCCATGAATTTTTAATAAGTGATAGATAGAATAAAGTGCTAATAAAAGCATAATGCAAGCAGCAGCATATTGGAATTTTTCTAAATAAGTGTGTGAGTGAATAGAAAGGTCGGAATAGAGATTAACTAACCAGTCAATTTCATTTAAAATTTCTGTATTTTGTTGGGAGATTTTGCGTAAGTTTGCGACAACAATATCTTGTGTTTCTAGGATTCCATTGATGTGCTTTGAGTATTCCTGCCAAAACTTATAAGCAGTATTAATAGTTTTTGCAAGTTGTGGATTTTTTTGGTATTGTTTATTGTGATAAAAATCTGTGATAATCGTATCATATAGCTTATAACTTTCTTTGAACTCTTTATAAGCGTAATCTTCCCAGTTGTTAATATAACGTATTAGCAAATATGCCATTCTTTGGCTAAGCATTCTTTGGCGTCCAGAATCATCAATTAATTGCGCAGGCATATTTGCAGCGACCATTGCTTTAACGATTTTGTCAGAGAGTTTTAACAGAGTTAAATTATTAGTGTATAAAAATTCTCTATCACTATAAAGCTTGCTTGCTTCTTGTTTGAAATACTCTACATAAGTTTTAAAATCATTCCATTCTTTGGCAATAACATCAAGCTTAGCAACAATAATTGTTTTGTTAGGGGGATTAATATTGCGTTTAGAATCTCCAAAGCGTAAAATATGTAAATTTTGTTCAAATTCATTTATTGCTTGATTGAGCGTTGTATAGTCTTTGCTATTTTGTGTGCTAATGATAAAAATCTCTTTTGTAATTTTTTGTGTTAGCATACGTTGTTTTCCTGCAATATTAATAATATGACCATCTTGAAGACTATTTTGGTTGATTAAAATTACAGAAAAAATCATTACTGCTACACATAGGGTTGTAAGGATTCCAAGAGCAATAAGACGTGTTACGATTTTTGTCATTTTAATTCCTGTTTGAAAATTTGTTGGAGTTTTTTTCTATCTTTAATTTGAATTTTTCCTTGCGAGTCTGTGGTTAGAATCGCATCACGATGCAGTTTTTTAAGGATTCTTGAGAGTGTTTCTGGCTGAATGTTTAAAATGGCTGCATTTTCTTGTTTTTTGCGCGCGTTAAAAAGCTCAAGTTGGTGAAAAAGCGCATAAGCAAGCTTTGCGGTGCTATCAAAGATAAGTTCTTTTTGGATTACTTCAGCAAATAATTGGAGTTTGTTTGAAGTTGCTTTAAAAAAGAGTTCTAAGATTTCTGCATTTTGTTTTAGAAGAAGGTTTAATTTTTTGCCATCAAAGCATGCAATATAGGAATCTTGTATGCACTCAATATTGCAAAAAGAAGTAAAAGTGTCGCATTGTATTTGAAAATCTAGCAATAAACCATTATTTAGGATTCCTAAAAAGACTTCATTATCAAAACGTCCGACTTTATAAAGTTTGACCGAACCTTGTAAGAGAAAATAAAGAGAATTGCAACAATCTTCTTCATAAAGGATAATTTCTTTTGGCTTAAAAAGTTTTAATGTGGTGATTTGTAGAAGTTCTTGAACGCTATGCGCACTTAGGGTGTCAAAGGGGGCAAAGGAATCCAAAGGGCTAAATGCTTGCAAAGATAACTCCATCGATTCCATAATTTGCAGTAGATTCAATCGCATTTTCATCTTGAATGCAAAAAAGGATTTTTGTATCAAAAAGATAAATTTCTGCAAGTTTTTGTAAAGTGCTTGCAAATGTTAAGTCTTTTGTGAGCAAAAAGCGCGCATTGAGATTGACTAATAGCAAGGCTTCTTTGATATTAGTAGGAATCACGCTAAAGCTTACACGATTTTCTTTGCAAAAATTTGCTAGATTTAAAAGCTCTTCAAAACTTTGGCATTGCAGGATTAAAAAATCACTAGGCAGAGAATTTTCAATTGCATTTTTGGAGCTTACAATTCTAAGATTTAAAGGGCTAATTAGCGGGTGATTTAAAATTAGCATTTTGCGCATTCCTTTGAGCAGTAATATTTACCATCTTGAATGATTGCTTCTTCGCTTGAAACATAGATTCCACAAGTGTTGCATTCTAACATAATGGAATCTTTTTTATGTTCTTTTTTTTGGCTCTCTTTTGGTTTTCTAAAAAAGAAAAAATAAATTCCAAAAATACAGAGTGCAAATATTATCCATTTTAACATAAAATATCCTTTCCATTAATGACAATATATTGTAAAAGATTTTGGCTGAAACGTGAATATTTTAAGCCATTTGGAATCTCATTATCTACATTTGAGCCTTTATAAAGGAGTAATAATGTCTCTTCTTTGATACAATGTTTGCATTTTTCTAGGAGTGTTGCAAGTGAAAATGTAGCACGGGAAGTGATGAGGTCTGGCAAAATAGGGAGATTTAGAGATTCTATTTTTTTGCGCTGAATACTTAGATTTTCAAGCTTTAAACTTGCTTTGACATTTTGTAAAAATGCAGCTTTTTTTGCATTTGGCTCACACAGGATTGTTGGAATCTTAAGCGCAATGTGCATAGGGATTGCTGGGAATCCATTACCGCTACCAATATCAAGCAATAGATGCTTTTTGCTAAAATCAATTTTTTGCAAAGGAAATAAAGAATCTTCAATATTTTTTTGAATATGATTTGTATCTTTTGCGCCACTTAAACTATGGATAGTGTTCCATTGATGAAGCATAATTTTGTAGGATTTTAAAAGTTCTAATTGTGTGGAATCTAAAGACATTTGTTGCCTATAAAATTAACATTCCATCGCCATAAGAATAAAAGCGATAGTTGTGCGCAATAGCTTCTTGATAGAGACTTAAGGTTTGTTCTAATCCTATAAAAGAAGCAACTAGCATTAAAAGGGTTGTTTTTGGAAGGTGGAAATTTGTCAAAAGTGCATTGGTAGCTTTTGGAGGATTTTTTGGGTGCAAAAATAAATCACATTCCCCGCTTAGCTCTTCTCCGCTTAAGAAGGCTTTGTGCCTTGCGTAAGCTTCGATTGTCCGCGCTGCTGTTGTCCCAATAGCTGTAATGTGTTTTGCATTTTTGAGCTTTTGGGCAGAATCTTTAGAGATAAAAAAGGATTCCTTGTGCATTGTGTGTTCTAAAATATTTTCTGCTTGCACGCTCATAAAAGTGCCTGCACCAACATGCAAGGTGATTTCTGTGGTATTAAAAGTTTGTTGCAAAGATTGATAAGATTCCTTGCTAAAATGCAAAGAAGCAGTAGGGGCAGCGATTGCTCCTAGGCATTTTGCAAAGACACTTTGGTAATCGTTTTTGTCTGCTTTTGTTGAATCGCGTTTGATATAAGGTGGCAAAGGGATATGCCCAAATTGTTCTAAAAAGGAAAAAAATGTATCTTTGCTTAAGAGGATTCTTGTGTTGTTTTGTATTGTAAAAAATTCTAATTCCTTAAAACCTGCGCCTAGCTCTGAAGAATCTTTTAAGATTCTAGCAAAAATATTTTTTGTAAAACCAATAGAATGTCCAACTCTCAAACGCCCCTTGCATTGCATTAAATAGCGATTATCTCCAAGCTCTTTATGAAAGAGTGCTTCAATTTTTGCTCCATTGCAAGCTTGTAGATTTGTGGAATCGCAGGGAGGGGTTAAAAGTTTTTTTCCGTAGATTCTAGCAGGAAGAACTTTTGTATTATTAAAAACAAGCAATGTATCTTTAGGCAAAAAACTAGCAAAATCTTTAAAAGTGCTATGTGTTATCGTGGAATCTTTGCGGTTAAACACAAGCAATTTTGCGGCTTCTTTTGGAGATATAGGGGTTGTTGCAATTTGTTCTTTAGGGAGTGTGTAATCATAGCTTTCTAGGGCTAAAGGATTCATTTGTGTGTTTCTTCTTCTAAGGATTCTTCAAGTTCTTCAGCTGGTTTGTAGGGATTCACAAGTTTTGCAATCATAATAGAAAGCCCATAAAGCAAAACTAAGGGAATCGCCATTAAAAATTGTGAAAGCACATCAGGAGGAGTAAGAATCGCTGCTAAAATAAAGATAAAAACAATAGCAAATTTAAAGTATTCTTTGAGTGTTCTATCTGTTACAAGCCCGACTTTTGCTAGAAAAAATGTAATCACAGGAAGTTCAAAAGATACGCCAAAGCCTACCATTAATTTTGCAAAAAAACCTACATAATCTCCAATACTAGGAAGTGCGGTAAAAAGCTGACTACCAAAATTAATCAAATATCCAAATCCAATAGGAAAAGCAATATAATAGGCAAATGCGCAACCGCATAAAAAGAAAAATGTCCCAAAAATCACAAAAGGAATCACAAGCTTTTTTTCATTCTCATAAAGTCCCGGAGCTACAAATGCCCAAATTTGCCAAAAGATAACAGGAAGCGCAAAAATAAAAGCACTAAAAAACGCAACTTTAAGTGCAGTGAAAAACGCTTCACCAACTTGCGTAAAAATCACACTTTCGCGCCCTTTTGGCAAAGCTGCGCTTAAAGGAGCAACCATCCAATCTAAAATAATCTCCCAAAAATAAAAAGAGATAGCAAAAGTAACTAACAGAGCGATAGTAATGTTGATGAGGCAACGGCGTAAGTCTTGAATATGTGGTTTTAAGTCTTCAAGCATTAAGATTCCTTGTGCGTATCTTGATTGAGATTTGAACCAAAGCTTAGAGTGGTTTTATTGTTTGCTTCTAGCTTGATTTCTTTTAGATTTGGGTTTGTAGGTTGGGCTTTTTGTGATTCTTCTTGTGGCGTAGAATCTTTGGGGTTGGAATTTGTTTGAGGCTTTGCTTCTGTGTTTTTAGAAGTTTGTGTCTCATTTAAGAGGTTGTCATCTAAATCAAGTGCTTTTAAATCAAATTCTTTTGTCAAATTTTGCGCACCTTGTGTAATGCTATTTTTATAAGCTAAAGCTTCTTCTTTGATTTTATTGAGATTGATTTCTTTATCCAAACTTTCTTTTGCATCGTCCATTGTTTTTTTTACAGCACGAAAAAACTTTGCCATATCTACGAGTGCTTTTGGTAATTTTTCTGGTCCTAAAAAGATAATTGCAACGACTGCAACCATTAAAATCTCAAAAAATCCCATTCCAAACATTGTTAAATTGCCTTTTTTGTTAGCTAAACTTGGGATTCTATCTAATTTTGGAATAAAGTGTGCTTAGAAAAGTTTAGAAATTTTATTTTAAGAGGGAAAAAATGATTCTGAAAAAAATAGTTTTTGTTGGGTTGTTAGTTTGCGCTTTGATAGGTTTTAGTGGTTGTATTTCTGCAAAGGCAGACGCATTTTTGCTTGGTGCTGGGTTAGGTTCTGTAACAACAGCTTATTTTTTAAATGGAGGAAGCATAGCGGGATATAGTATGCGTTCCTTGCAAAATGGAAGTAGAAATCCTTCTATGCAACAATATCAAGATTTTTCAGTTCCTAGTGAGCTAGAGTGGCAATATATGGGAGAAGAGATTTTCTCTGAAGCGCAACTACGACAAGCGCACACTAAGGGAAGACTTTAATAGAATCCCTTAGTCGCGTGGGTCTGCGATTCTACCTTTAATCGCACTGATTGCTGCAACAGCAGAATTTGCAAGATAGACTTCTGAATTTCTAGCACCCATTCTTCCTACAAAGTTGCGGTTTGTTGTAGAAACGCAACGTTCATTATCGCCTAAAATCCCCATATATCCGCCAAGACATGCTCCGCAAGTAGGATTTGAGATAAGCGCACCAGAATCCAAAAGAATATCAATATAGCCAAGTTTATGCGCATCTTTATAGATTTGTTGTGTTCCGGGTGTGATGATGAGTCGCACATCAGAATGCACTTTTTTGCCCTTTAGGATTTCACTTGCAATTTTTAAATCACTCAAACGCCCATTTGTGCAACTTCCGATGAAAACTTGGTCGATTTTTAGATTATCTTTAACAGCTTGTGTGATACTTTTTCCATTACTTGGTAAGAAAGGATAAGCAACAACAGGTTCAAGTTTGCTAATATCAATCGTGATTGTGTGTGTGTAATTTGCATTGGAATCTGAGAAAAATTCTTTTGGCTGCGTGCGTAGGTTAGGGCGGCTTGCTAAAAACTCTCGTGTAATGGAATCTGGAGCAATGATTCCATTTTTTGCTCCTGCTTCTATCGCCATATTACAAAGAGAGAATCTATCGTCCATATTAAGATGAGAAATGCCTTCCCCGCAAAATTCTAAAGTTTGATAAAGCGCGCCATCTACGCCAATTTGACGGATAATTTCTAAGATTAAATCTTTGCCATAAATGTGTGTTGCAGGCTTACCGATAAATTCTACTTTAATAGAGCTTGGCACTTTAAACCAATTACGCCCTGTAATCATTGCATAGGCTAAATCTGTGCTTCCCATACCTGTGCTAAATGCGCCAAGTGCTCCATGTGTGCAAGTATGAGAATCTGCTCCAATAATCACATCACCACTTACGACAAGCCCCTTTTCTGGTAGAAGTGCGTGTTCAATCCCCATATCCTTTTCATCGAAAAAATGTTTAAGTTGGTGTTTTTTAGCAAAATCACGACTAATTTTTGCTTGATTGGCACTTGCAATATCTTTTGCGGGGATAAAATGATCCATAACAATGCAAAATCCATCAGGATTTGCTAATTGCTTTGCACCGCTTTCTTCAAAGGCTTTAATAGAAAGTGGTGTTGTAATATCATTGCCAATTACCATATCAATAGGAGAATCTACAATATCTCCAGCATAAACTTCTTTTCCTACATGGTGTGAAAAAATCTTTTCAGTAATTGTTTGTCCCATTTTTGCTCCTTTTAAAGATTTAATGAAGTTTTAAAATAGTTTTGGATTTCCAAAATTGTTTGTTGTTGCATATAAAAGCTGTTTGGATTTGCTACTAAATATGCGCTAATATCCATAATAGTATGGTCAATTTTTAGGTTATTTTGACGCATTGTATCACCGGTTTCCACCAAATCCACAATCGCATCAGCCATTCCTACAAGAGGGGCTAGCTCAATAGAGCCATAAAGTTTAATAATCTCTACACTCATTGCTTTTTGTGCAAAAAATTTTTTTGTGATATTGACCATTTTTGTGGCAATTTTTAAATTAGGATTTGCAAAATCAAAGGTATAAGAATTTGGCGAACCAATGCAAACTCTGCATTTTCCAAATCCTAAATCAAGCAAGCGCACAAGAGGGCTTTTTTGTTCCTCTAAAACATCTAACCCAACAACTCCAATATCTGCTACACCACGTTCTATATAGGCTGGAACATCTTGATTTCTTACAAGCATAAAACTAAAATTTTCTTTTTCTAAAATTAGTTTGCGGTCTTCAAATTGTAGTGGTGTATTTAAAAAATGCTCAAAAATCTTTAATGTTTTTTCAGCATTTCTCCCCTTTGGTAATGCAACCCTAATCATAAATAAATCCCTTTTGCTGTGAAATTTTCTTTAATTGCTTTTTGCATACCTTTAAAGACAAGCAAATCATCATAAAAACAATTTTCAAAAAAATGCGAGAGAAACTTGCCATCTCCTCCTGTAAAGTGGATTCTCTTATTTTTTGTTGTTGTTTGTAGTGTAAGAATGATGGATTTTAGCATTCCATAGCTAATAGCATCTTTTGTATTTTGCGGAAAAGAGTGTAAATCTACAGCTAAATTAATTTCTTGGTCTAAAATTGTAATATTGCTAAACATTTTGCGGTATTGAGAAATTCCGGGCATTATAAAGCCACCCAAATGGATACCTTGATGCATAACATCTACAGTAAGCGCGCTTCCAGCATCTACAATCACACCATCATTAATTGCCATACAAGCTGCGATTCTATCAATGCCCAAACCTTTATAAGTTGTATCAAGATTTAAGTAATCACATAAATCAAAACAACGTTTATGGGAGCGCAAAAGAGCTTTTGTAGAATCCTTATTGACGCTAATGTAGATGATTATTTCATTAGGGTCTTTTTGAGAGAGCGCGTGTTTATCTTCTTTCCAGATTCTTCCGCGATAGTAAAAATGTAAAAAACTATTTCCAATATCACAAAGAATCATTAAAAGCACCTATTGAATATTAAAAAATTTATCGCCAATAAAGATTTTTCCTGAAGCAGAGAATGTTGGTTCTGTGATTGCTTGAGGTAATTTTTGGATTTTACTTGTTTGCAAGGAATCATCAACTGTAATCATATAACCTTGTGTTTCAAGAACAACAATATCTTTGCCATGGTTTGTTGCAGAGAAATGTGCAAATGGGAATTTTTTACGGCGAATTTCGTTAAGGTCTTTATCTGTTAAAATAATCTCTCCTTCATTGGAGAAAATAAAGATTCTATCTTCAAAGAATAAAATATCTTTAATATTAGCATCAAAGGTATTAATAATATTAGGACTAACAGAAATAATACGTTTTGGAGTAGCTGAAACCATACGATTTCCGATAGCTTCTAGGTAAATAACATTATTAAAGAATTTATCTCCATTAACAACAATATTTCTTACAAGACGCATACTTGCTTTATCTACAATGATGAGTTTGCCATCAAGTGTTGGAATCACAACAATATCACTTAAAAAATAAGGAGAAGCAATCAGTGTGTTGTTTGCCGGTGCTGGAACATTATCTTGACGATAAACCACTTGCATACGATTTAAATCATAAATTGCGATTGTATTAGTATCAAAAATAATTGCAATTAAATTTTTATCCATAGAAACACTTACAGGGATACTTTCAAGCGGAATGTTAGTTTCTTTTCTATCGTCTTTATTGATGAGAATGAGTGCTTTACCGCGCTGAACAATATAATATTCTTCTGTTTCATTAAGGTATCTTGAGCCAGCTTTTAGGCGGATATTAGGAATCTCCGCATGTTTTGTGATAAAGCGTCCATTTAAAAGTGTAGCACCATCACGCACAACAGAACCAATCCAAGATGGAGCAATGCCATCATATTCTATAGACCCTTCAATGCTTTGTTGTTCGGGTTTGAAATAATATTTTGACCCACAACCCCCAAAAATCAAAATTCCAATAACACCTAAAAAGGTAATTTTCAGCCATTGTTTTAAAACATTATTTTTCATTATCTATTCCTTTAATACTAAGATGTGTAAGTGCATTTGCCAAATCTCTAATCGGAGAGTCGTTTTTGATTTTTACTAGAATTTCTCTAGCTTTTTGCGAGTTTCCTGCTTGAATCTCTAAAAGTGCAGCTTGCAAATATCCAAAATCACCAGAATTTTTAGAATTTAGCGTATTTATATCTTTGCTAAGCGAAGCATTTTGTGTCTTTGCAAATTGCGCAATAATAGAGTCTTTTGAAGATTCTAAAGTCTTTAACACAGCAGCGTCATTGGTTTTTAGCGCATTTTGAAAAAGATATAAATCATAAAGCCTGCTTTTGGAATCCTTTAATGTAGCAAGCGCACTTTCATCACCCTTTAATGCTTTTTCATAGGATTGCGCTAATGCTTGTTGTTGCTTTTCTTGATAATATGTATTACCTGCATAGCCAACGCTTGCAACAACAATAATCCCAAGCAATGTAAAAATAGCAGTTTTGTAACGCCTAAACCAACTCTCAAAGCGTAATAAGCCCTCAAGCATTTTCTCGTCATTATTCATTTCTTCTTTGATGTAATCTACATTTTGTTTTAAGCTCAAATTCTTCTCCTTTTATTGTTTGCCTGTGCTACCAAATCCACCTTCACCGCGTTTTGTGGTATCTAAAACTTCTACGACTTCAAATATAGCTTTTTCAATCGGACATAACACAGCTTGTGCGATTCTATCACCAATATTGATTGTAAAATCTTCTTTGCTATGATTGATTAAAAGCACTTTAATTTCTCCGCGATAATCTGCATCAATTGTGCCCGGAGTATTCAAAGCAGAGATTCCATGTTTTAGGGCTAATCCACTTCTAGGACGCACTTGAATTTCATATTTATCGCTAAAGCTAAAGCTAAGTCCTGTTGAAACAAGCGTAAAACTCCCTGCCTTTAACACCAAATTTTCACTTGCGCATAAATCAAATCCCGAAGAACCACTTGTTTGGTATTTAGGGAGTGTTGCATTGGAGTTTAGAAGTTTGATTTTAAGTGTTGCCATTACTTTTTCCTTAAACTACACCTAACTTAAAATTCAATAGGTTTGTAAGTGATGTCTAAAATCTCATAATCTGCACGCCCTTTAGGTAAAGTTATACTCACTTCATCGCCTACAATTTTACCAAGAAGTTGTTTTGCAAGGGGAGAATGATAAGAGATTAAGCCTTTATCAGGATTGCTTTCTGTCGCTCCAACAATGGTGTAGGTGTAGCTTTCTTCTGTATCCATATCTTCTAGTGTGATTGTAGAGCCAAAACTTACTTTGTCATGCGAAAGTGTTGTAGGGTCAATTACGCGCGCTTCTGCAACAAGTTGTGTAAGCTCATTAATGCGCGCATCTAAAAAGAGCTGCCGCTCTCTTGCAGCGTGATATTCTGCATTTTCTTTTAAGTCTCCATGCTCTCTTGCAGTATCAATCTCAATAATATTTTTTGGGCGTTCGACTTCTTTTAGATTCTTTAATTCAGTGATTAGCTTATTATAGCCATATTCTGTCATAGGCTCCACAAAGATTCCTTAAAAATAAAATAATTTGAAATAGTAGGGCAAAGAGAGTTAAAAAGCCCTTTATTTTTGTAAATTTTTTATTAAATTTTCTAAATTTTGCGCACAAGTTTTTGCGCTGCCTTGTTGTAAGTATTCTACAAGTTTAGTTTTTCCCTCAAAAAAGCGTGTATAATCGTAATTTTCATAAGCTTTTAGTAAATTTTGTGGTGTTACTAAATTTTGCAAAAACTCTGGGTGAATAGGCGGAATTTTTGGATTTGGATTGTTTTTTGGTGTTTTGTAGAGGGAAAATTCTAGGAAAATATTAGCTAATCCTATAAAATTAAGTTTCACTAGAGATTTTGCGATGTAATAATCAAGCATTCTTGTTTTGTAAGCCAAAATTGTTGGAATCCCTAAAAGTGTAGATTCTAAAGTTGCTGTTCCGCTACAAACAAAGGCAAAAGAGCAATCTTTTAAGCCACTATATGTATCAAATACCATTTCAAAGTCGCTAAAATCTCCATAAATTGCGTTTAAATTTTTGTTTTCAAAAGATTTTGGCGCGATTAAAATCGGAATCTTTCCATTTTCTTTAAGTATTTTTGCAAGGGATTGAAAAATAGGAAAAAGTGCTTGGATTTCCGCTTTTCTTGAACCGGGCATAAATGCAATTTTTCTGGAATCTTGATAAGCGTTTAAAGAGTAGGGAATAGCATCTAATAAAGGGTGTCCGACATAACAAATGGGCGTATTTTTTGGATAGAATCCACACTCAAAAGGTAAAATCCCCCAAAGCGTATCGCAGATTGTGCTTAACACTTTAGCGCGATAAGCTTTCCATGCCCAAACTTGTGGCAAGATATAATAAACAATATAAGGTGGCGTGTTAGAATGATTTTGACAAATTTTGCGAATATTTTTAATAAGGGGAATATTAAAAGAAGAAGAATCCATAAAAAGTGCAATATCGCAAGTGCTAGCAAGTTTTGCAAGATTTTTTTTGACGGCAAAGAATTTTGGCAGTAATTTTAAGATTCCGCTAAATCCCATAACGCGAAATATTGTAGGATTATAAGTGCTTGTATAGTTTTTAAGCACTTTAGTATCAAAGATTCCACAAAGACTAAAAGGAATCTTTTTTTCTTCAAAGGCTTCTATAAGCCTAGCAAGATGCAGGTTTGCAGAATATTCCAAAGCAGAGACAAAAATTTTTATCGGTTTCAAGGTGTATCGTTATCTGTGGGTTGTGTTGTATTTGATTCTGTGGAATCTTCAGAAATTTCAAGATTCTCTTCTGTGGGATTTTGTGCGCTTTGAAAGAAATCACGCATTTCAATTTGAAGCTTTGCAAGTTCTGAATCTAATGTTTTGATTTTGGATTCCACATTGATTAGTATATTAAACAATGCAGTAGCACTTTCTAAAGAAACATAGCCCTTTGCTGGATTTGCAAGTAAGCGTTGGTGTTTTTGGTAAGAAACTTCAAGCTTTTGTAAGGGTTTTGGAGTAGCATTTGGAATCTTAGAAAGAAGAGTTTGTATGCCTTTTAGGGTATCTTGTAGATTTTCGCATTGCGCATAAAGATGTGTGGAATCTTTTTCTAAAGTAAAATCTTGCATTGTGTGATTTTGCGAAGATTCTAAAGTCTTGTTGCTTTCTAATAAAGCTTTGTTTTTGGCTTCTAGCTCCTTATTTTCTGCAAGCAAAAGTGCATTTTTGGCAGAAGTTGTATTAAAGGATTCTATTAAGGCTTCTTTGTCTTTTTTAAGCGCACTAAATTCTTCATTAAAATTTTTTCTCGCGTCTTCAAAAATCGCATAAATTTGCCACGATTCTTTGATAGTATCAAGTTTTTTGGTGAGTTCTTTTAAAGCGTTCAAGTCTTGCATTATGGATAATTCCTAAAATACCAAAGAAATGCAAACATAATTCCTGAAGTTTTCGGATAGGAAGAATCTAAAATAAAATTATAGGCTTCTTCTTTTGGGATAAAGATTGTTTCAATATTTTCATCATCGACACCACCGCCTAAGTTTTGGCGGTAAGTTTCATCAAGAGCAGCGAAAAATAGTGTTTGTTTGCTTCCTGCAAATCCCACAGAGCTATAAAATTCTGTAATTTTTATGAGATTTTGCAAAGGGACATTATAGCCGCATTCTTCTAAAATCTCTTCTTGCATAATTACATTAAGCGGTTTATCTTTGTCTGTGATTCCTGCACATAATTCAAAAGTGTAACCAATTTCAGTTTTTAAATGCCCTATATCGCGATTCTTTTCTTTTAAAAATACAGCAGGGCGAAATTGTTTGACAACAACAAAAGCGTTTTTTTGTGTGTGGTAGAGTAATGCTGCAACACTATCATGTGCTTCTATAATATCCCAGCTACGTTCTTTTCCATTTTCATTAAAAAGCATTCTTTTGGATTTTATGTATTTAGAATCCTCACACGCACAAAAGCGAATATTTGAAATATTTTTAGGTTGCATTAGTTAAAGTTCTTATCATCTTGACTTAGATAAACGATATAGCCATCTTTGATACGTTTAAAAGGCGTGTTTTGGAATTTATCTTCTGAAAGAGCTATATTGAGTGCTTTTTTATAATTTTTGGCATTTGCTAAGAAAGTTTCTTTTTCCTTACCTTGTAATTTTGAATGCGTGATTTTTAAATGTTTGATAGGATTAACAGCATTGCCATTTCTATATAAACCAAAATGCAAGTGTGGTCCTGTGCTAAGTCCTGTGCTACCCACTGTTCCGATTCTTTTACCTTGTTTGACGCGAGTGCCCATTCGGATTCCGCGCTCAATCTTTTGCATATGCGCATAAAGCGTTCTGTATCCATTATTGTGTTGGATAATCACAGTTCTGCCATATCCTCCTTTTGTTCCAGCAAAAATTACTTTTCCATCACCTGAAGCGCGGATTGGCGTATGTCTAGGTGCTGCATAATCTGTGCCTAAATGCGGGCGTTTGTAGCCTAAAATAGGGTGTTTTCTTCCCATTGAAAAATGCGAGGAGATTCTTTTGTATTGCAGAGGCACAGTGAGGAGATATTTGGTTAAATTATTTCCTTGTAAGTCGTAGAAATGTCCATCGTCATGGCGGATTACATAGCGATTTTTGTTATTGATTTTAAGGGTTGATGCTTTGATATTAGGCGAACCAAAATTTTTGCCTAAGCGATATTTGCGCTCATAAATCACCGCGAGTTGGTCTCCTTTGCGCACTTCTTTACGAAAATTAACATTGCCTTTATGAGCTTGGATAAAATCACTTGCTAAAAAACTATCTCCTGTTAGATTAACAATATCATTATATAAGGAATTATCCACTGATAAAGAAATCGTGTGTTCTTTGGAGAAATACACAACCGGAATCGCACGCATTCCATAGCTATCACCTTGTTTAAAAACATGAAGTTGTGAATTTTCATTAATAGGAATTAGAGCTTGAAGCAGTGTAGAATCGTCATATAATGTATAATAAGTGCTTCCGCTAATAATTTCATCAGCAAGTTCTTTGTCTTCTGGAGCAAGGTCATAATAGGTTTTTAAAGGAATCGCATTTTTTTCAAAAAAAGTGAGTAGAGTTTGCCCTTGTTCCCATTTTGCCTCTTGGATTGTTGCCGCGTGTGAAAATACCCCAAAAGTCCCAAAAACAAGCCAAAACTTAAGTGTGTTTCTAAAAATTTTTATGGGTTTGATTTGTTTTATAATACGCATAATAATCCTTTAAAATAACCTAGATTTTTAAAATTGAATTAAGAATTATAACACAAAATCCGCAATTTAGGGCAATAAAATTAAAAAATGCTTTAAAATTTATCATTTTAAAATTTTGCTATAATCTTAATATTGATTTCACAATATAAAGCTTAGGAGCATAAATGAAAGATTGGTTTGTGCCTTCAATTGGGTTTGGATTATTTGTTTATTTTATGCTTTTTGTAATTTTATATGCCATTAAAATTGGTGGTCCAAATGTTCCATTGCATAGTGAAACACAGAATATTGCGCCAGCAAAAAACGAAACAGAGAAATTTTTACAAGATGTTTCAAAAAGTGTGCGTGAATCATTTTAGTTTTTTAAAATTTAGCCGATATAGCTATAAGATTTCATAAAAAGGAGTGAAAATGATTAATCATTTGATGAATAATGCAACTTTCTCAACTGCTATTAATCAAGCGAACAACAAAAATACTTCGCAAGTTAATGCAAAAAATGAAACCATTGATGATAAGCAAAAAACAAAAGAAAATGTAAAAACTTCAGAATCTAAAGTGGATACAATCAAAGATGCAATCAAAAATGGAACATATAAAATTGATTTAAGGGGGAGTGCAGAAAAATTGGCACAAGAATTGCTTAGATAGAGATAACTTATTTCAAGGAGTTATCTTATGTCTTTGCAGTTTTTACAAGATGCATTAGAGGATGTTAAAGCTCTAATTGCAATCACTGAACAAGATATTGCTGATATTAAGGTTGCGAATAATGACGCAATCTTTGCAAGGATTCCGCAAAAAGAAGAGCTAACCGCATCATTTATCCGCAAAAAAGAAGCGTATGCTAAAGAAGTAGAAGAACGCTTGTGTGCAGAGTTTCCAAATGCTACATTAGAAGATTTGACTTATGAAGACAAGCAGCGTTTGTTGGGTGAGGGTGCTAGCCAATACACAGCAGAATTGCATGATAGTTTAAGTGTGTTAAAAGATTTAAATTTGCGTCTTGGCAAAATGTCTTTAGCTGTTTCTGAATTTTACAGCTCACTTTTAAGCAAAATCGTTCCTGTTGAAGACCGCGGATATAAAAAACAATCCCAAAAACAATCACTAGGTAACGCATCATTTCTACAAACAGAAATTTAAGGAGTAGATAATGGGCGGACTACTTTCTTCTTTGAATACTCCTTATACAGGGCTAACTGGTCATCAAGTAATGGTGGATACCACGGGAAACAATATTGCTAATGCAAATAATGAATTTTATACGCGTCAAGTTGTGCGTCCCGCAGCTGAAACTCCCCTTTGGAAGCAAAATTACGCATTAGGACAGGGATTAAGCATTCTGACAATTGAACGTGTGCATGATGAATATAGTTTTATGCGTTATAAAAAAGCAGCGTCAGAAAAAACTTATTATGATACAAGCTTTTCTGGGCTTAAAGAAGCTTCGTCTTATTATCCAGAAATCGATAATGTAGGAATCTATAACGATTTACAAGAGTATTTTGATGCTTGGAAAGACCTTTCGACAAAAGCTGGAGACCCAGCGCAAAAAATTGCCTTAGCAGAGCGAGCAGGGACATTGACAAAAAATATCCAAGAAACGCGCAAATCTTTAGAGTATCTCCAACAACGTCTTAATGATGAAATGAAAATCGCAGTTGAAGAGGTGAATCGCTTAGGTGAGCAAATTGCAATCTTAAATAAGCAGATTATAGAGCATGAAAGCCATGAGCTTTACAAAAAAGCAAATGATTTGCGTGATTTGCGCGACCAATATGAGTTTGAAATTAACAATCTTATCGGTTGTAATGTTTTTAAACAAAATGTGCAAGGAAGCTGTGTTGTGAATAAAGATATTGCCGATTTTGATGATGGTTATACACTAACAATCGGAGGAAAATCCATAGTAGATGGCACTTCTTTTCACCCTTTAGTTTTGGATAATTCCGAAAATCCAAGCGGAATCTATACGATTAAATATTTGCGTAGCGACCACAAGCCTTATGATTTAACAAATGCTTTAAATGAAGGTAAAGTTGGCGCATTGCTAGATTTGATTCGCACAGAAGATGTGTTAAATTGTAACGGCACTTTAGGAAAGTTACAAATTTATATTAACGACCTTGATACTTTTGCAAATGGAATCATAGAAGCGACAAATAATATCTATGCAGAATGTTCTCAATTAAGTGCAAGAAGCGACTATTTGACCTTAGATACAAGAGACGCGCTAACAACAAGCGGTTATAATGTGCATGAAGGGACATTCAAAGTTGTTATGTATAATAAAGATGGAAAAGAGCTTGGAGTGCGTGAAGTTACAATCAACAATCTTACAACAATGCAAAGTATTGTTAGTCAGCTTAATGCAAATGTCGATGATAATGAAGACGGAAACGCTTTGAATGATTTTGATGACCACTTTCAAGCAATCTATAATAACGATTCCAGAACGTTTAGTATCACAGCTAAAAATCCTTCAGAAGAGATTTATATCTCAATCCAAGATAATGGCACAAACTTCGCCGGAGCATTTGGGGTTAATCGTTTCTTTGATGGTAAAGACGCAAGCGATATTGAGCTTGCACAACGATACCGCGAAGACCCAACGCAAATTAGAGCATTTAGAGAAGCAGTAGATGGAAATTTTGTGGTTGCAAACAAAATGCAACAATTACAATTTGACAAGATTACCTTTACAGATTATAAGGGCGAGGAGAGGTCAGAAACCATTAGTGGGTATTTTCGTTACATTGCAGGCAAGGTTGCCACAGAGACACAAGCGACACAAATGACGCAAAATACAAAAGAAGCTGTCTATCAAGCAGCCAAACAAGAATACAAAGCGATTTCTGAAGTTTCAGTAGATGACGAGCTAGTCAATCTTATCCGATTCCAAAGTGGATATAGCGCAAATGCAAAAATGATTTCGACCATTGATGAGATGATTACTACATTATTAGGAATCAAAAATTAATTTTCTAAAAGTTAATTTCTAAAGAAGCTAGATTTTAGAATCTCCACTAAAATCGCTTCTATACTTAGCAATAAACTCTAAACTAATCATTAATAAACTTGAAAATTCCCCTAAAAATCTTAAAATTACTGCAAAAATTTCCAAAATAATACGCAAAGACTTGCTTTTTATCTTGAAAATTTAATACAATTAGCGTGCAATTTTAAATTTTACTTCGAGGAGATAATAATGAAGTTCTTAAAATTAAGTTTGGCGGCGAGTGTTGCACTAGGTGCATTCTCAACAGCAAGTTTCGCACAGCCTTTAGAAGAAGCAATCAAAGGTGTAGATGTAAGCGGGTTTTTGAGATATCGTTATAATGATGATAGATATGATAATCAAAATAATGTAGATAATGATGCAGGACCTACACCTGCAGCTAAAGGTAATGCTACACATAGATGGAGAGCACAAGCAGATTTCAAAACTCCAACAGTAAATGCAGTAGCACTTAACTTAGGTGTATATTATAACAATGAGCGTCAAAATGTAAATCACGGAAAAAATGGAGCAGTTACAGATGCAAATGGTAATACCGTTTTACCTGCTGGCTTAGGAAATGGACTTGGAGCAGGAAAAGATGGAGATTTTGGTGTAAGCGTATATAATGCGACAATCACTCCAGATAGCACAGCGACAACTGTAATTCTCGGTAAGCAACGTCTTGGCACTCCATTAACAGATGCGCTTGATGATAGAGGAACAGGTATTTTAGCTCTAAATAGTGATATTCCCGGACTTACTCTAGCAGCAGGTGCATTTGACTCTTGGAGCTTAGATGATATGTTTCAAGGATATAATGGTAATGAAACATCAGTAGATAAGCCACTTTATGTATTAGCTGCAATCTACAACACAGACACAGCTATCGGTAACTTTGGTGCGCAAGTTTGGGGCTTCTATGTAGATAGCTTAGTAGATTCAGCAATCTTTGCAGAATTAGGCTGGAAATATAGCTTCTTAAATGCAACATTACAATATGCGATGCTAACATTAAATGATGATGCAGAAAGTTTAACTGCTGGTTTATATGGAAAAATTAATCCAAATGATCCAAATAGCGCAGCAAATGCTGCAACAGATAATGATTTACTCTCTTTCCAAATTGGTGCAAACTTTAAAGAATACAACTTACCACTAGATATTAAACTTGGATATATCACAAACTTCCAAGATGGTATAGCGGTATCTTTCGATGATGAAGGAACATTTGCAAAAGCTGGAAAGCTATGGTGGCAAAATAATGCTACTGGAGTATCTATTGGTTTAGGAGCAACACTATTAAATGGAAATTACCAAGCAAAAGCAGGAGATGAGCAAGAAATCAGCGTAATGTATGGAACTCTAGGCTATGGCTTCCTTGAAGATAGATTAAATATTGGCATTGAGGGTGTGTTTGGTGAAAACGAAGTTACACGACTTCCAGCAGGGCAGACAGACGGAGGGGTTATCTATAAGAAAACAAAATTCACAGAAATCACTCCAGTGGTTAGCTGGCAACATAATAAGAATCTAAAAATCTCTGCATTCTATGCAATGCTATCTACTGAGCTAGAAACAGAAAATGGTGTTGCTTCATCAAAACCAGATGAAGATAGAAACAGAGCAAGGGTAGAAGTAAAATACTCTTTCTAGTTGCAAACAAGAATCCCTTTTTGGGATTCTTTCTTCTTTAAAACTTTTTAAACTCTAAAAAACTTCTTTAACACTAAAAACTAAATAAAACTAAAAAATACTATTAAATTTACAAAAATCACAAAATCTTTAATGCTAGTAACTTTTTTCTTAGTGATTCTTAAATTTAAATGGATAAAATTGAAGCGGTGAAGTTGATTCCTTAGTGAATCGGAACTTCACTAAGGGAAATTTGCTTCTCCGAAAGGAGGTAAATGCAAATGAAAACGATAGCAATTATAATCCTGCTATGCTTAATTATAACTTATGCAAATTAAGTATCGCCCTTTTTGGGCGAGCGTTTTCTCCCTTCTTTCTAACTCTGCATTAAATCTAACAAACTTTGCTTTGGATTTTTACCTTGTATAATTTGTGCAACTTCTTTTGCAATAGGTGTGTAGATATTATGTTTTTGGGCTAGAGTGTAAATCTCTTCCGATGTTTTTACTCCTTCTGCGACTTCTCCTAAATCGTCTAAAATCTCTTGAAGTTTTCTGCCCTGTGCGAGATAGATTCCGACACGAAAATTACGCGATAGAGTAGAATTTGCAGTTAAAAATAAATCTCCAGCACCTGATAATCCTAAAAATGTGGAATCTTGCGCACCAAAAAACTTGCCAAATCTTGTCATTTCAACTAACCCTCTAGCCACCAAAGATGCGCGCGCGTTATTTCCAAGCCCTAATCCCTCACAAATCCCGCTCGCAATAGCAATTACATTTTTATAAGCCCCGCCAATCTCACCACCCATAACATCTAAAGAAATGTAGGGTTTAATAAAACTAGGAAATAGCATACTCCATTCTTTTGCAAACCCCATTGATTCTGAATGAATATTCAGTGCGCAAGGTAATGCGTTTTGCACTTCTTTAGCAAAGCTTGGTCCTGCAAGATAGCTAAGTTTGGCATTAGGATAAGCTTTGCTAAAAATTTCGCTGACAAACTCTCCATTTGCGATTCCTTTTGAGGCGACTAAAATTTTCGCCTCTTTTGGAAGCGGGTGTGTGCTTAGCCATAAATGCAATGCAGAGCTAACAATCGCAACAACAAAATAATCACTATCTTGCGCTTCTTCTTGTGTGATTTGTGCTTTAGAGTTTAGATTTTTTCGAGAAATAATAAAGGCAGAATTTTTTTCTTTGAAGGCAAAATGTAATGCACTTCCCCACGCTCCACCTCCAAATATGCTAATTTTAGGCATTAGAATCCTTATAATAAATCTTTTATGGCATTAATCTTAAAGCTGAAATTTTAGTAAAAATATATTAAAATTTTGCCACATTTTTAAAAAAGAGTTTGCAATGGCTTTAGGGAATTTACGAGAACGCTTAAATGGTTTGAATCTTTCTCCTGCTTTTGGTTTGGTTGTTAAAGTCGAACAGGGATTCTTATCTGCAAATGGGCTATCTCCGCGTATTGGTGATATTGTAAAAATTATTAGCGAAACACACCAAAGTATGGGAATGGTAACAGCTTTAGAAAAAGAAAGTTTTAGAGTTACTCCTTTTTCATTTGTAGAAGGGACAAAAGTTGGCGATAAAGTGTATTTAAATACGCGTGGGTTGCAAATACCAGTGGGACCAGAAGTTTTAGGGCGCGTAATCAATCCTTTAGGAGAACCAATTGATGGCAAAGGCGCAATTAGAGCTGAAGGAGCAATGCCTATTATTCGTCCTCCTATTGAAGCAATGAAACGTGGAATGATTAATGAAGTTTTTAGTGTTGGGGTAAAAAGTATTGATGGTTTGCTAACTTGTGGTAAAGGACAGAAGCTTGGAATCTTCGCAGGAAGTGGGGTAGGGAAATCTACTTTAATGGGTATGATTGTGCATGGTGCAACTGCGAAAATCAAGGTTATTGCACTTATTGGTGAGCGTGGGCGTGAAGTTCCAGAATTTGTAGAGAAAAATCTAGGAGGGGATTTAACAAACACAGTGTTGATTGTCGCGACAAGTGATGATTCTCCTCTTATGCGTAAATATGGAGCATTTGCTGCAATGAGTGTGGCAGAATATTTTAAAGCAATGGGTGAAGATGTGCTTTTTATGATGGATTCTGTAACGCGTTTTGCAATGGCACAAAGAGAGATTGGGCTTGCGCTTGGTGAGCCACCAACAAGCAAAGGTTATCCCCCATCAGTTTTAACGCTTTTGCCACAACTCATGGAGCGCGCAGGAAAAGAAGAAGGGCAAGGTTCTATCACGGCGTATTTTACCGTTTTGGTTGAAGGTGATGATATGAGCGACCCTATTGCCGACCAAAGCCGAAGTATTTTAGATGGGCATATTGTGCTTGATAGGTCTTTGACAGATTTTGGAATCTATCCTCCTATTAATGTCTTAAATTCTGCTTCAAGGTTAATGGGAGATGTCGCAAATAAGGAGCATATTGAAGCAGCTAGAAAATTTCGCCGCTTATATGCAATGTTAAAAGAAAATGAAGTGCTAATAAGAATCGGAGCGTATCAAGCAGGGAGTGATAAAGATTTAGATGAAGCGATTGCCAAAAAAGAAGCAATGGAAGAGTATCTAAAGCAAGATTGCAATGCCTCAATAACCTATGAAGAGAGCGTTCAAAAGCTTATTGCAATTATGAGTTAGAGAAAAAGTAACATATTTTTTGGATTTTTTATTAAAACTTTTATTTGTATTATGTAATTTTAAAAGTTTTTATTTTTTTAAGTAATTGGTTGTATAATGCGCGAATATATTTAATATCTAAGGAGAAAATATGGCTGGTTATATTGAATTAACAGAGCAAAATTTTGAAGAAACAATCAAAAGTGGTGTAGTAATGGTAGATTTTTGGGCTCCATGGTGCGGTCCTTGTAGAATGATTGCTCCTGTGATTGATAAGCTTGCAGAGGATTATGCTGGAAAAGCAAAAATTTGCAAAGTTAATACAGATGAGCAACAAGACCTAGCGTCAAAATTTGGAATCCGCTCTATTCCTACAATCTATTTCTACAAAAATGGTGAAAAAGTAGATGAAATGATTGGTGCAGCAAACGAGCAAGCATTCAAAGAAAAAATTGATGGCTTATTATAATCTTATAGATTCCGCATTTTTGGAGCTAAAGAGGGTAGCGTGAAAAAGTGCTGCCCAAACCTTCCTATTGCATTTATCATTATCTTTATGGTGGGTGCATTTATTTATTATCAATATTCTTTCACATCAATGATAAAAATTGATTTCACACAAGATTCCTTTTATACAGATACAAATGGTAGTTTAAGTCTCTTCACTCCAGAATCTAAACACTATAATTTATGTATCTATAATAGTTTTTTAAAGGAACAGGAAGACTTTTTACAAAAAAATCTTAAAAATGAGATTCCACTTTTAGGGATTGATTTTTATCAACAAGGACAAAATATTTTTAAGGAAAAAAATTTTAATCTAGTAAGAATTTCAAGCACTTTAATGCTAAAATTAATCCATGGATTTAACATAAAAACATTACCACAATGTTTTGTCATCAAACAAGATGATAAGAATCCTATGCAATATACGCATTTAAAAGATTTTGGGTTTTATAAAGTGATGAATTTTAAAACAAATAATACTAAGGAGTAATCTATGCTAGAATTAGCAATTATTGGTGGAGGTCCTGCTGGATTAAGCGCAGGATTGTATGCAACAAGAGGTGGCTTAAAAGATGTTGTCATGTTTGAAAGAGGAATGCCCGGAGGACAAATTACTTCAAGTAGTGAAATGGAAAATTATCCCGGAGTTGCAGAAGTTAAGAGCGGATTTGATTTTATGACGCCTTGGCAGGAGCAATGTTTTCGCTTTGGGCTAAAGCATGAAATGGCAGAAGTCGTGCGTGTCAAAAAGATTGGCAATCATTTTGGAATCGTATTAAGTGATGGCAAGGAAGTCGAAGCAAAATCTGTGATTGTCGCAACAGGAGGAAGCCCAAAGAAATCAGGAGTAAAGGGCGAGGATGTTTTTTTTGGTAAAGGCGTTAGCTCTTGTGCAACTTGCGATGGATTTTTTTATAAAGGAAAAGAAGTTGCGATTTTAGGCGGTGGAGATACAGCTATTGAAGAGGCAATTTATCTTGCAAAAATTTGCTCAAAAGTCTATGTTATCCATAGAAGAAATGAGTTTCGCGCTTCTCCTGTTACTGTGGAACGTTCTAAAAAAGTGCCAAATATTGAGTTTTTGACTCCTTATGGGGTTGATGAGATTTTAGGTGATGATTCTGGAGTTACAGGATTGCAACTTAAAAATTTGGAAAATGGTAATGCGAAAACTTTAGATATTGCTTGTTTATTTGTCTTAATTGGTTATAAAGTAAATAATTCTGTATTAATCCAAGAAGATGGTAGCAATATTTGTGCGGTTAGTGAGTATGGAGAAGCAGTTGTTAATCTAAAAATGGAAACAAATGTTCCCGGTTTATTTGTCGCAGGGGATTTGCGCATAGATGCTTCAAAGCAAGTTGTGTGTGCAGCAGCAGATGGCGCGACAGCAGCACTTAGTGCAATCGAATTTATTGAACATCATAAGTAAAAAGGATAAATATGCTTGGTATTGGAGTCTTTGGCGCAGGTGGTCGTGTAGGACAACTTATTGTAGAATTAGCAAAGAAAAGTGATGCGGTTAGATTAGAATCAGTGTATGTGCGTAAGGATTTGGATTTTTCTATTGACCCGGGTGTTTTAATCACAAAGGATTTAAAAATTTTTTTAGAAAGCACAGATTTGATTATTGATTTTACAACCGCAGAAGGAACAAGAGCGTTGCTTGAAGTTGCACTAGAGAATCCTAAACCGATTGTTATTGGAACAACGGGACTTGAAGAGCATCATCAAAATCTTATTAGAGAGGCTTCTAAGAAAATGCCAATTTTATATGCAAGCAATATGTCTTTGGGTGTTGCTGTGCTAAATAAGGCAGTTAAACTTGTTGCTAGCACATTGCGTGATTTTGATATTGAAATTGTTGAAACACACCACCACCATAAAAAGGACTCTCCAAGTGGAACTGCTTTGCATTTAGCGCAAACTTGTGCAAATGCTAGGGGGCTAGATTTGGATTCTGTGCGCCAAAGTGGTAGAAATGGTAATATTGGAGAGAGAACTAAAGATGAGATTGGTGTAATGTCTTTGCGCGGTGGAGATGTTACTGGAATCCATAATGTAGGATTCTATGGCAATGGTGAATATTTAGAGCTAATTCACACAGCAACATCTCGTGCGACATTTGCGCAAGGTGCAATCAAAGCGGCACTTTGGCTACAAAATCAGCCAAATGGTTTATATAGCATTGATGATGCGTTAGGTTTATAAGTGGAATTTGTTACTCAAAATCAAATAGGAGAAAATAGCAGTTGGAATGAAGAATGCGCGGTTGTTGGTGTATATAATGCACAAAATGCTGCAAGCTTAGCGTATTACTCTCTCTTTTCTATGCAGCATAGAGGGCAAGAAGCGTCAGGGATTGCTACAAGCAATGGTGAAAAAATCACTACAATTAAAAGTCATGGTTTAGTTACAGAAGTCTTTTGTGATGATAAACTCAATAAACTAAAAGGCTTTAGCGCAGTTGGGCATAATCGCTACTCCACAGCCGGTGGGGATTCTATTTCTGATGCGCAGCCTATTTTTGCACGTTATGATTTAGGAGAGATTGCTATTGCGCATAATGGAAACTTGACAAATGCGCGTAAAATTCGCGATGAACTCATTTGTGAGGGTGCGATTTTTCAAAGTTATATGGATACAGAGAATCTTATTCATCTGATTGCTAGGTCAAAAAAAGAAAGTTTGATTGAGAGGATTAAAGAAGCAGTTAATAAGCTTGAGGGTGCATTTTGTTTTGTGATTTTAAGTCGTAAGAAAATGTTTGTAATCCGAGATAGAAATGGATTCCGCCCTTTATCTTTAGGTGAAATAACAAATGCTGATGGCACTAAAGGCTATATTGTCGCTAGTGAAACTTGTGCTTTTGATTTAGTAGGGGCAAAATATATTCGCGATGTAGAGCCCGGAGAAATGCTGGTATTTTCAGATAAGGGAATCCAATCGCATAGTATTATGCCTAAAAATCCTTATCCATGCGTCTTTGAATATGTCTATTTTGCGCGTCCAGATAGTCATATTTTTGGGCGTTTGGTGTATGATATTCGCAAAAAAATGGGTGCGGAACTTGCAAAAGAAAATCCTGTAAATGCGGATTTGGTGATTCCTGTTCCTGATAGTGGTGTTGCAGCGGCACTTGGATATTCTAAAGAGAGTGGAATCCCTTTTGAGCTAGGCATTATTCGTAACCACTATGTAGGGCGCACATTTATTGAGCCTACGCAGCAAATTAGAGAACTTAAAGTGCGCTTAAAGCTAAATCCTATCCGTGAGCTCATAGAAAATAAGCGTGTAGTTGTAATTGATGATTCTATTGTGCGCGGGACGACAAGCCGACAAATTGTGAAGATTTTGCGTGATTGTGGAGCAAAAGAAATCCATATGAAAATCTCTTCTCCACCAACGATTTCTCCATGTTTTTATGGCGTGGATACACCCAATAAAGAAGAGCTAATTAGCGCAAGAATGCGTGAAGAGGAAGTGTGTAAGTTTATTGGGGCAGATTCTTTAGCATTTTTGTCATTAGAAGGTTTAAAACGTAGCATTGATAAGGAAAATTATCAATATTGTCAAGCCTGTTTTGATGGTAAATATATCATCTAAGGATAAAATGTGAAACAAATGCTAACATTTGGGCGTTACTGCAAGCGCCGTTTTGGTCAAAGGGTGCGTAAGATTCCTATTGCTTTAGCTGGTTTTACCTGTCCGAATATTGATGGAACTGTTGCGCGCGGTGGTTGTATTTTTTGCAAGAATGAAAGTTTTTCTCCAACGCTTGAAAAAGAACCAAAAGTGCGTATAACAATGCACCCTAATATGCAAGAAAATCCACTTTTAGAAATGCAGCTTAAGCAATTACATCATCAATTTGAGTGGCAAAGTGAGTTTCATTGTAATAAATTTGGTGTAGGAAAATATATGATTTATTTTCAGTCTTTTACAAATACTTACGCTCCTTTTGATACATTGCAAAAACTTTATACAGAAGCATTAAGTTTGCCAAATGTCATAGGAATGTCCATAGGCACACGCACAGATAGTGTTGATTTGAAATTGCTTGATTTTTTAGCAGAGTTATCCCAAAAAAGAGGGCAAGAAATTTGGGTGGAATATGGAATCCAATCTGTTTATGATGAGACTTTGCGCTTTATAAATCGTGGGCATGGGACAGAAAATATGGAATTTTGTATTAAAGAGAGCAAGAAAAGAGGCTTAAAGACTTGTTCGCATATTATTTATGGATTGCCAAAAGAAACAAAAGAAATGATGCTCCATAGCTTAAGAACCGTGCTTGAATGGGGTAGTGATGGGATTAAAGTGCATCCTTTGTATATTATTGAAAAAACATTGCTTGCAAATATGTATGAAAAGGGAGAATATAAGCCTATTACGCTTAATGATTATATTGATTTAATTGTGGAATCGTTAAGAATAATCCCTCAAAATGTCGTAATACACAGAGTAAGTGCTGGCGTGCGTAATGATACGCTTTTAGCTCCAAAATGGTGTTTTGATAAAAATATTCAAATGCGTGCGATTCGAGACGCATTAAGAGAAGCAGGTATTGAGTATTAAAGGAATATTATCAATAAAAAGCAAAAATAGGAATAGTTTTTGCTTGAAGAATGCCAAAGGAATTGCTTAGATTTAAGGATAAAAATTCAAATTTAAGGATAGAAAATGGCATATTGGTATTCTGAACGAACGGGCGTGCAGTCTTATATGCAGGGTGTGAATTATGGCGCATTAATGCAAGATGCTCTAAACCCAAATAATAGAACTGCTGAAAATGAAAGACTTAGCACAAGCTCTACACAAGATGACTATTTTAAAAAACGACGGCTTATTAAAGAGGCGATTCAACAACTTCAAAATAATGGCTATGTAGAGCCAAAAATCGCTAAAGAAGTCGATGTAAATGCACTAAAAGAAAGTTTGCAAAAATCAACAGAAGGTGAAGCTTCGGCACTTAGTATGCTAGGGCAAGGCACAGAATCTAGCGAAGCTAGAAAGCAAAGTCAAATGATTGCACAAGAAGAAATGCTTGCTTCTAGCGTTAATATTTCAGATAAAGAACAAACCCCAATCCGCAATCCTTTAGAAGAACGCAAAAAGAAAGAGATAGAGGATAAAAAGAAAGCAAAAGAAAGTATCTCACAAAGTGTAGAAAATGACACTTTGATAAAAAGAGAAAGCAAAAAAGGTGGAATCTTAGATAAAGCAATTGTCCAAACAAGCTCTAAAGCTCCAAATGGTATTGCAAAAGAGGTTAAAGATGCGCATAATCCTTTAGAAGTTACAGAAGATACAAAGAATGATAAAACCATAAAACAAGCAGTAGAATTTATTGATGAAGTGAGTGGAAAAAAAGTGTCAGTGCCATTAAATGATGCAAATGCACAAAAGCTTATTGAACAATTTGGTTCTTTAGAAGAAGCAAGTGATTATGTTAAAGGCTTTTATTATGACGCGGCTTACAAAATGGGATATTTAAGCGGTGATAGTGATGGCAATGGGCAAATTAGCTTAGAAGAGGGCGTGCATTTAAAAAGTCTTGTAAGCTTGCTTGATGGAAGTTATTATTCGATTGCAGATAGGATTGGAGGGGATTTAGAATCCCAAAAGAAGTTTTTAGAGCAAGTTGGATTTATCGATAATATTGGAGATTTTATTAACCATTCTATCGCACAAGATAGCAATTTTGATGGTGCGATTAGCCTTAATGAAATGATGGGCGATGATGGCAAAGCAGTGCTTTTTAAGGTTGGTGCTGAAGCAAGCGGAAATGTAGAAATGTTTGTGATTTGGAAGTTTAATTTTGATTTAACACAAGATTCATTGGGGGATACTTTGCTAAATCTTGGTGCAAAAGATGAAAACAAAGTCGAAGTTGCAGATAAAAAAGATGTTAAAAGTTATGTGGATACAAATTATTTGGAATCCCTAGAAAAGTCTTTGCGAGAGAATGTGTTAAAAAGTGATATTCTTTTAAAGAATATGATTGAACAAAATATGGTTGAGAGTGTATAGTGGAGTTAAAATCTCTTTTACTTGAGATTATATTTTTTGGCTTGGTGATGCTTGCACTCCTTTGGTATCGAAGGAAGCTCAAATAAAGAAGCGTTTAATGATTTTAGTTTATAATTGCGTTTATTTATTGGGGAACTTTTGCAAACACTTCATCAGGCTTTACTTTTAAAAAAGTTATATTTACTACAATCTTGTGGTTTTTCTTATTGTGAGCCACAATTCTTAGCACCTATACAGCAGCGATTCCAAAGCCAAAATACAAGTGATTTAAAAGCGATGATAGAAGCTTGTAAGCTGTGTGCGCAAAAATCTTCACAGCCAAATTTTGGATTATGTCATGCAAATTCTAAGCTAGTTTTTGTTACTCTTTTTCCTTTGTTTAGCGGACAAATGCGTTTTGGTTCTAAAGCGTCTATTATGCTAAAAAATATTATTGAAGGTGTGTTTAAACTCTCACTTAAAGAAGTTTCTATTCTCTCACTTTTAAAATGTGAGATTCCAAAGCAAAATGAGCAAGCAAGCATAGAAGCGTGTATGGGATATTTTTTAAAACAATTAGAGTTTTGTGGAGCAAAAACGCTTGTAATTCTAGGTGCTGAAGTTTATTCTTATCTCACAAAAGATGGAAATAGCTATAATAGCGTGCAAGGGAAGTTATTAAAATGGAATCACTATGAGGTATTTCCTACTTTTGCGCTTTCTTTGCTTGTGCGCCAACCGGAACTTAAAATTGCTGCACATAAAGAATTTTTAGAATTAAGACAATTATTGGGAGAAAAAAATGCTTAAAAAAATAATATTGTGTGTGATGTTAATTTATCCGCAATTTGGGCTAGCAAGCGGAAAGTATCTTTCACCTTTGCCTTCTCCAAATATGGAGGTGTTGAATCTTGAAAGCAAGAAATGCAGCACGAGTTGCTTGAGAAATTTTTTAGAACAAGGACAAGTGTTTTCTTTTATTGCTAATGTGAATAAAGACAATCAAAATGCTATGATTGTTACAGAGTTAAACACGCTTTTAAGCACGCTTGAAATTTCTGAGATTCCTTATTTTTTGGGTGCGCAAAAACCATTTTTTAGTGTCGCATTAATGTTTCCTCGTAAGAGTATAGGGCGTTATTCCAGCACTACAACAAATGTGATTTTGAGCTATCTTCTTAATCAAAAAGGGAAATTTAACTTTGAAATTTTTGATTCTAAAACAGAATCGCTAGAGGATATGCAGGCTATTTTACAAACTATTTATGCTAAAGGCTATCGTCAAGTGATTGCTGTTGTTACACAAGAGGGTGCAAATGCGCTAAATATGATAAACCCAAATATGTCTGTGTTTATACCAACAGTGCATAAAACGCAATTAAACACAGAAATTAATACTCCAAATGTTATTTTTGGGGGAATTAGCTATGCAGAGCAGATTCAAAGCCTTTCTGCTTTAAATCCAAATGTCAAGGCAACAAGTTTTTATGATGATAGCACTATTGGCAGGCAAATGCAGGCTTATACACAAGAAGAAAATGCAAATTTAATCTATTCTCGAAGTTTTAACCTCAAAAAGAATCCAGATTTTCAAAAAGAGATGAAAAATTTAAGAAGCACATTGCGTTCCACGCGTATTTTTCTTAATACTCCTGTAACAAATTCTAGCATTATTCTTTCGCAAATTACCTATAATGATATTCGTCCAAATGCAATATACTCAACACAAATTAATTATAATCCTAGTTTGCTTTCTATTACGCAAGAACGTGATAGAAGTAATATGTTTATTGCAAATTCTATTATGCCACTTGATAGTTTGTTTGTCGAAAATGCAAAGCTTTTAAATGCAGATTTGGAATATAGTTGGATTAATTACACAACAGCATTTGGAGTGGAGTATTTTTATACGAAAAGCGTTCCTAGCGCAAAGCGGTTCTTTAAAGAAAAAATAAGAAATCAACAAGTGCAATATAATATTGAGATTCTAAAGCCAACAAGCACACGTTTTGCACCTTTTAATCAATAGGCTAAATTTTGCAATTACCTAAGAATTTTCCTAGTAATTTACCTTTTAAACTTGTAGAAAATAATCGCATAAAAGGTATTAAAATGGAGTTTGATGGAGGAGGTGCTTTGGTGCTTAAGAAATCAAAAAGAATCTCTAAGAAAGCTTGCTTAGAATTTTTAAGTATCAATATGGAATGGGTGTTATCGCATTTTAAGGCAATGCAAGATTCTGTATTTTTTGAAGATAAAATGTATTATTTTGGCGAATGGAAAGATTTTAATGCTGTTAGCATAGAGGCAGAACAAGCAGGTTTTATGCAAACATTTTGCAAGCGCATTCAAAGATTGAAAGAATCACAAAATGCACAAGCAGAATCTAGTGTGGTTTGTTTGCAAAATCTTTGGCTATGCGCTATAAAGGCAAATGATACGCGCTATAAAAAGATTTTAGAAGCATTTTATAAAGAAGCATTAAAATCTTATATGAGTAAGCGTTTAGAATTTATTGCGAAAGTAATGGATTTATACCCTAGTGCGGTTACATTTGGTAAAAGTTATCGACAATTAGGTTGTTGTTTTTCGCTAAAGAAAAGAATCCGTTTTTCTTTACGATTAGCTTTGATGCCAAGAGATTGTATTGATAGTGTGATTATCCATGAGCTTGCACATTTAAAACATCAAAATCATAGTAGGGATTTTTGGAATTTTGTAGAAAAATTTGATACAAATCCAAAAAGAGTTCGACTATGGCTTGATGCACATAGAGAAAATTTACAAATTTATTATAAGGTTTTTAAATATTGAGAATTAAAAATTTTTTATTTCAAAGTTTTGCGCAAATCTTTTTTTCTGTTTTTTTAGTATTATTTTTTATCGCTTCTGTGGTGATTTTTATCCGAATCGCAGGAGTAACTTTTGTGGTAAAGATTAGCTTTTTTGAGCTATTAACTTTATATTTTTACACATTGCCAACAATGCTTTTTTTTGTGATTCCACTAAGTTTTTTTGTCGCATGTGTGCTTGGATTATCGCGCCTTAGTTTTGATTATGAATTGCCTGTATTATTCGCACTTGGTATGAGTCCAAAACAAATCATTAAGATTTTTTTGCCTATTGCTTTATTAGCAAGCATAAGCTTATTTGTTTTATCTCTTGTGCTTACACCGCTTAGCGATATTGCCTATAGGCAGTTTTTAGAAGAGCGCAAAAGTAGCATTGATATTAATCTACAAGCAGGAGAGTTTGGGCAAAAGCTTGGAGAATGGCTTGTGTATGTGCAAAAAGGCAAAGATAACATTTATGAAAATATTGTGCTTCTTTCTTTGCAAAAAGGTGAAAATAGTCAAAAAGATGGACTTATTTTTGCAAAAGAAGCAAGCATTGAAAATACAGATGGTGTTATGGAAGCGCATTTGAAAAATGGGAAGATTTATAGAAAGATAAGCGATGGAATAGAGTATATTGGATTTGAAGTAATGATTTTGCGTTCTATTATAGATTTTTCAGGCGATGGAAATATCGGTTTATTGGAGTATTGGAAGAGAGCATTTTATGAAAATGCAAGGCAAGATAAGGTAAAGCGGAATCTTTGTATGTATGTTTTGCTTTCCCTTTTTCCACTTATTAGTTTGTTTTATTTTCCCTTACTTGGTGTAAAAAATCCGCGCTATCAAAAGAATTATACGATTCTGCAAACAATGGGTGTGGTTGGGATATTTTTTGCTTTGATGTATTTAAGTGCGACTTATATACCATTGCTTGGAATGTTGCTACTGCCGACAATTTGGGCTTTTGGAGGATATTTTTTCTATAAGCGTTACATTGCAAGATTCTATTAATTTTACAGAAGGTTTTAAGAATTGATGCAAAAAAGCTTACAAGGAAGCCTTCGAAAAAATATTAAAGTTGCAATGCGTATTGCTTATAATGGCGGTGCTTTTTTTGGATTCCAAAACCAAAATGATGTGCAAAGTGTAGCAAATGCGTTAGAGTGCGTCTTTAGAAGTGTTGGAATCTTTAGTAAAATTGTTGCTAGTGGGCGCACAGATAAGGGAGTGCATGCAAGTGCGCAAGTTATATCTTTAGAGATTCCATATTTTTGGAGAGATTTAGAACGCTTAAGACAACATTTAAACACAAAACTCACACCAAATATTTATATTAAGCGTATTTGGGAAGTTGGTAAAAATTTTCATGCTAGATTTAGCGCAAAAAGAAGGGGATATTGTTATGTGTTAAGTAAGCACGCTTCCCCGCTTTTTGCGCCTTTTTCTTTATATTATGTTTTGAAAAATCCAAATCTTATTCAAGAGGCTTTAAAGTTAATTGTTGGCACACATAATTTTGAAGCTTTTATGAAGCAAGGAAGTGATGAAAAATCTAGTGTGCGCATAATTTTTAGAGCAGAGTTAAGGGAGTTTAAAAACTTTTGGATTTTATCGTTTTGGGGAAATGGGTTTTTGCGTTCTCAAGTGCGGTTAATGGTAGGATTTTTATTAGAGATTGATAAAGGGAATTTGACATTAGAAGATTTAAAAGAGCAACTTTTGGGAAAATGGCATTATAGAATCCCAATTTCTCCCAATGGTTTATTTTTAAGTCGCGTGGATTATTAATTATCCTTTAAGCTCTCCCCAATTTTTTGCAAGACTTACGCCACAACGCAATGGCACGCGCAAAGTAGTGATATTTTCCATAATTTGTGTAATTTTTTGTGCTTCAATATCTGCTAAGTGTTCAGGAGTTTCAAAAATAAGTTCATCATGCACTTGTAAAAGTAATTTGGATTCTAATTTTTCTTGTGTGATTTGAATCATTGCAAGCTTAATAATATCTGCGGCACTGCCTTGAAAAATTGCATTGATTCCTTCACGCAAAAATGCTGCTTTTTGAAATTCTTGAATGTTTTCAAAATTAAATTTTCGCATTCTTCCTAGAAGCGTTAGGGAATATCCATTTTTTAAAATAAATTCTTCTTGTTCTTTTAAAAAGTCTTTTACGGTTGGAAAGGAATCAAAATAGTTTTGAATATAAGTTTTTGCTTCTTGATAGCTAATTTGTAAAGTTTCAGAAAGTTTTTTAGCTCCCATTCCATAGATTAACCCAAAGTTAATACTCTTTGCTACGGAGCGTTTTTCTTTTGCTTGTGTTTCTCCAAAGATTTTTTTCGCTGCTTCAAGGTGAATATCAGCATCACGATGAAAAGCTTCAATCATTGCGCTATCTTTTGAAAAATGCGCAAGCAAACGTAGTTCGATTTGAGAGTAATCTAAACTTAAGAGTAAATGTCCATTTTGCGCAATAAAACCTTCTCGGATACGTCTGCCTTGTTGGGTTTTAACCGGAATGTTTTGCAGGTTGGGATTTTTTGAGCTTAAACGTCCTGTGCTTGTGCCTGTTTGCATAAAAGAGGTATAAACTTTATGTTCTGTATTTTGGCTAGCAAGGTCGATTAAGGGTTCAATATAGGTGCTATACAATTTAAAAAGTTCTCTGTATTCTAATAATTTTGGGATAATGGGATGCGCGTCTTTTAAGGAATTTAGCACGCTAGAATTTGTGCTTAAGCCGGATTTTGTTTTCTTTCCACTTTGTAAATTTAACTCTTCAAAAAGCACGATAGAGAGTTGCTGTGGGGAGTTTAGGTTGAAGCGTTTATTTGCAAGAGTATAAATCTCATCAGAGAGTGCTTGAAGCTTTTCTGTCATTTCAATTTTTAGGTTTTTGAAATACTCAATATTGATTTTTGTCCCACTTAGCTCCATATTGACCAAACATTGAATAAAAGGGAATTCTACATTGTTTGCAATTGTGTTTAAAGAGTTTGGAAGTAAATCATAAATTTTATGAAAAAGTTGATAACAAGCTGCAGCGTCTTCGCACGCGTAGGTAAAGGCATTTTCGATTGGGAGTTGTGAGAAGTTTTCTCCTTTTTTGATAATATCTTTAAAAGCAATCATTATGTGTTTAAAATAGCGATGCATTAAATCATCAAGATTGCAAGGCATATCACTTTGATATAGCCAAGCTAAGAGCATACTATCTTTGATATTATGATAACTTTTAGGGCTAAAGTTAAAATTTGTGCGCAAGATTTCTAAGTCGTATTTGATATTGTGTCCAATGATTGCTTTTGCGTCAAATAGGGCAGTGATAAATTCTAATACAAGCTCTTTGCTAATTTGTTCTGGCACACCTAGATAGCTATGTGCAATAGGAACATAATAAGCGTTTATCCCATCAAAAGAAAAAGAAAAGCCTACGATTTTGGCATGCAAAACATCTAAATCCGTAGTTTCTGTATCAAAGGATACAATAGAATCTTTTGTGATTTGTGCCATTAGGTTTTTTAGCATTGTGGCATTCTCAATTAAAATGGCTTGATACTTAAAATGTCCTGATGAATCTCTTTTTATTGTTTTATCTTTTATGGGAAGTTTTTTTAAAACACTATAAATTTCGTATTTTTGTAAAGAATCTACGATATTAAGCAGTGGGCTAACTCTTGGCATTTCACAATCTTGCAAACTAAAATCATTTAAGAGATTATCGCGCAAAGATACAAGCTTTTGACTACGATAAGCATCATCTTTTGCTTCTTTTAAAAGTGTTTGTGTGCGCACTGGGGTAATGGAATCTAAATTTTTATAAATATTATCAAGCGAACCATATTCTTTTAGTAGATTTGCAGCTCCCTTTGCGCCGATTCCTTTGACTCCCGGCACATTATCAGCACTATCACCTACAATACTTTGATAATCAATAAACTGCGATGGAGTTACACCATATTTTTCAATACATTGTTCTTCTTTAATTTCTTGTTTCTTTTTAGGGTCAAATAAAAAGGTATCGCCATCAATGAGTTGATACAAGTCTTTATCGTGGCTTATGATTCTAACATTAACATTTAGTGCATTTGCGCATTTGTTAATAGAAGCAATAACATCATCTGCTTCATAGCCTGCAATGCTGATATTTTTAAAGCCCATTTGTTCTACCCAATCAATAGCAACTTGAAGTTGTAGCTTTAAGTCCTCTGGCACTTCTGGGCGATTTGCTTTATAGAGAGGGTCAATGCTTTTGCGAAAATTCTCTTCTTTGGAATCTAATGCAAAAACGAGATAGTCGTTAGGATAATCTTTGTGGAGTTGCATAATAAGCTTTGCAAATCCTGTTAATAAACCTGTGGGAAAACCCTCACGATTTTTAAGTGGCGGTAGGGCAAAATAACTACGAAATAAGAATCCAAAAGTATCAATAATAGTGAGTGTTTTCATAAAATAGCCTTTTTAAGATTGCGCCCTTTTTTGTGTGATTGAGATTCCACCAAATCCGTAATTATCTGTTGGAATCTCATCAATAACAATAACTGCATTTTTGCAGCTTCTGTTTAAAATTTTTTCTAAAAGCTCTGTTGTTTCTTTGATAATCTGCTCTTTTTGTTCTTTTGTTGGGCTTCCATTTTCTGTTGTGATTTTAAAATTTACATAGGGCATTTTTATCCTTTGTTTGTATTTTCAAGGCGTTTTTTCTTAATATAAATGTTGATGGATTCCACACCCAATGAAAAAGCCATAGCAAAATAAATATAGGCTTTTGAAATATGAAAATCTAATCCTTCTGCGACAAGAGTAACACCCACTAAAATTAAAAATGCTAAAGCTAGAATCTTAATTGTAGGATTATTATCTACAAAATCTGAAATACTCTTTGAAGCAATCATCATCACACCAACTGCAACAATAACTGCAAGCATCATAATCTCAATAGTATTTACCATTCCCACAGCAGTAATTACAGAATCTAGTGAGAATACAATATCTAAAATAGCAATTTGGATTAATACGCTAAAAAAGCCTTTTTTCGCACCTTCTTTTAAAGCTTCTTCATCACTTGATTCTCCTGCGCTATCAATATCGTGGTGAATTTCTAGTGTAGATTTACCGATTAAAAATAATCCCCCTAGAAGTAAAATTATATCGCGTCCGGAAATTTCTTGTGAAAAAATAGAAAAAAGCGGTGTTGTTAGCTTCATAATCCAAAAGAGTGAGAGTAAAAGTAATAAGCGTGTTACCATTGCTAAAGCTAATCCAAAAATCCTAGCCCTTTGACGTTGTTCTTTTGGCAAACGTCCAACAAGAATCGCAATAAAAATAATATTATCAATACCTAAAACAATTTCTAGTGCAATCAATGTTACTAAAGCAATCCACATTTCTGGGTTCGCAATCCACTCAAACATAAGATTCCTTAAGTTGTAAAGTAAAAAAAGATTGTAAAGATTTTTTTCTTAATAAGTTATTGAATTTGGCGATATTTTGCAAATTTAAAAACCATAAAACTTAAAATATATTCTATAATAGCACTTTGATTTTTTAGGAGTTTTATAAATGCGATATTCTTGGTCAAGTAGTTTAGCTTATATTTTAGTAACAGCTGGAGCTACAATTGGATTTGGGGCAACTTGGAGATTTCCTTATTTGGTGGGACAAAATGGTGGTGGAGCATATGTGCTTGCGTTTATTGCAGCAATGCTTTTAATTGGAATCCCGATGATTTTAGTCGAAAATGTGATTGGAAGAAGAGCGCATAAAAATGCCGTAGATGCTTTTGATGGTGAGTATCAACGTAAAAATATCTCTAAGGCTTGGAAGATTGTTGGTTATATGGGGCTTATTGGTGCATTTGGGATTATTGCATATTATATGGTGCTTGGAGGGCGAGTGCTTGTGTATATTACAAGCATTGTGTTGGGTAATCTTGACTTATATGCCCCTATTACAAAAGAAGTTACAAAGAACTTTTATGTGGAAAATATTAGCGATAACACTTTGGCGATTAGTTTTTATACGATTGTATTTGTGCTTTTGAATTATGTAGTGCTTATAAAAGGAATCGCAAATGGAATCGAAAAAGCTGCGAAATTTTTAATGCCTTTATTGTTGGTTTGTCTCATCAGTGTTGTTATAAGGAATCTCACATTAGATGGGGCGTATGAAGGTGTGCATTTTTACTTATATCCTGATTTTAGCAAAATTACAGCAGAGCTATTTATTCAAGTGTTAGGGCAAGTCTTTTTTGCGCTTTCTTTAGGGTTTGGCGTAATGATTACATTATCATCTTATCTCAATAAGCAAGAAAATCTTGTAAAAACTGCCACAATTACAGGAATCGTCAATACAATTATCGCACTTTTAGCAGGATTTATGATTTTTCCTTCACTTTTTACATTTGGGTTAGAACCAGATTCTGGAGAACGCCTTGTATTTGAAGTTTTGCCTATTGTATTTTCAAAAATGTATTTTGGTTCTATGGTTGCAATCGGATTCTTTTTGTTGTTGCTTTTAGCAGCATTTACAACTTCTATTACGCTTTATGAGCCACTCATTACCACAGCACAAGAAAAACTAGGAATGCAGCGCAAAACAGCTGTATCTTGGGTGTTAATTTTAACATTTCTTGCAGGAAATATTCCTTGTATTTTTGATGAGAATATCTTTAATGCGTTTGATTTTATTAGCGGAAATATTTTCTTTGTTTTAACTGCACTTGGGGCAGCGATTTTTGTGGGTTGGATTTTAGGAGATGATGCAAAAGAAGAGCTTGCAAATGGATTTCATCATAAGAAAATTATTAATGCTTGGTTTTATTATGTGAAGTTTTTTATTCCATTTTTGATACTTGTTGTTTTTATTAGTGGGATTTTTTAAAAGTTTTAAAGCTTTTTCTTGTATTTTATTTAAAATTTTGAGACAATATTAAATTTTATAAAAAATTAAAATTAATTTACTTTTTAGGAAAAGCATCATTATGCAAAAGATTTTAAAGGTTGCATTATTTTTAGATAGAATATCTTTAGTGAGTTCAAAGGTTTCTATGATAGCACTTTGGGTGCTTTCTTTTTTGGTTTTTGGGTTGTCTATTGCATTAAATTTTTCTTATGTGAATAGTAAGCTTGATGATTTAAGTTTGTATTGTTTTGCATTACTTGTTTTGCTTGCAATTTCGCATACTCTAAAAGAAGATAAGCATGTGCGCGTAGATTTAGTTTATGCGCATTATACGCAAAAAACAAAAGTGATGAGTTGGTTTTTTATTAATCTTTTATTTATTTTGCCTTTTTCTTTGATTATGGTGAAATATGGGCTAGATTTTACAATACAATCCTACAAAATAGGAGAATCTTCACAAAATGGAAAGATTCCGTATTATTTTATCTTTAAATCTTTTGTGGTGTTAGGTTTTGTGCTTTTGAGTTTGCAAAGTCTTAGTGAGATTCTAAAAGCGTTTGTAAAAATTTGGCAAAAATCTTATGCAATTCCAGAAGATGTTTATACAGAAGAATCTAAGCGCATAAAAGCGCAATCTGCAAAAATGCAATAAGGAATCTAAAATGGAATTATTAGCTTTAATTGGAATTGCTATTGTTTTATTAGTTGTTGGCGTTCCTGTTGCGTTTGCATTTGGTTCAAGCGGATTGCTTGTGGGAAGTTATTTAATGTTTTTTGGAGATAATCCTTATGTTCTGACTTTTTTACCAAACCGCTTGGAAGGAATTTTTAACAATGCAACTTTAATTTCGATTCCATTATTTATTTTAATGGGAATGATTTTAGAGCGAAGTGGAATTGCAGAACGTTTGATTAATTCTATCGCAAAACTTTTTGGCTCACTTGGGGGTGGTGCTGCTATTGGAGTGATTTTGGTGGGTGTTTTGCTAGCAGCAAGCACTGGGATTGTTGGGGCAACAGTTGTCATGATGGGTGTTATTGCTGTGCCAACAATGTTAAAAGCAGGCTATAACAAAAGCCTAGTTTCTGGTGTAGTTGCCGCAAGTGGGACATTAGGGCAAATTATCCCGCCTTCTATTATTTTGATTATTTTAGCAGATGTTTTGCATGTGAGTGTTAGGGATTTATTCAGTGCTGCGATTTTACCTAGTGCAATTTTGGTTGGACTTTATATCCTTTTTGTTTTTGGCGTGGTAGTGTTTGCGCCAAAGCTAGCACCAGCAAGCCCGGATTCTTCTAAAAATTTAAGAATGTTAGCACTAGAAGCGTTAAAAATGGCGATTCCACCTATTGTGTTAATCACGCTTGTTTTAGGAAGCATATTAGCAGGAATTGTAGAGCCAACACAAGCTGCTGCAATTGGAGTAATGGGTGCATTATTATTGGCATTTTTTAATGGTCAGTTGAATTTTGAATTACTCAAACATACAAGCAAAGAAACCGTGATTTTCTGTGGCATGGTATTTATGATTTTAATTGGAGCAAATTGCTTTACACTTGTGTTTAATGCTCTTGGTGGCGATGTTGTGGTGCTAGAATTTTTTTCACAATATTTAAATTCACCATTTTATTTTATGCTTGTTGCGATGTTTGTAATTTTTATTTTGGGATTCTTGATTGATTTTTTTGAGATTTGCTATATTGCTTTGCCAATCCTTGCTGGAATCGCAATACATTATCAAATTGATATGTTGTGGTTTGCTTTGCTTGTAGCAATCAACTTGCAAACTAGCTTTTTGACACCACCTTTTGGATTCTCTATTTTCTTTTTAAAATCCGCTGTGGGTGATGCGATTAAAATAGGAGAAATTTATAAAGGTGTGATTCCTTTTATTGTGTTGCAAATTTTGGTTTTAGGAGTTGTTTTTTTATTTCCACAATTAGTGCTAAAAAGCGAAGATTGGGCTAAAATTTTAGGATTTATCTTTTAAATAAGGAGTTTAAAATGCAAAGACGTGAGTTTTTGAAAAATACAGGTATTGGTGCAATTTCTGCACTTGGTGTAGCAGCTTTAGCAGGTTGTGGCGGTGAAGAGAATACAAGTAAAGCAGCAGGGCAGAGTGAGCAAACAGCAGGCAAAAAAGCAAGTGTTAAAATCCGCCTTGCAATGACTTGGCCAATTACAATGCCAATTTTAGCAGAGACAGTGAAGCATTATGCAAGGACTGTTAGTGAGTTAAGTAGCGGAAGTATTTCAATTGAGATTTTTCCTGCTGGGAAGCTTGTGCCAGCATTAGGCGTATTTGATGCAGTAAGTAGCGGGCAAATTGACGCGTATCATTCTGCGCCATACTATTGGGAAGGAAAAAACACAGCGTTTAATATTTTTTCTGGAATCCCTTTTGGAATGATAGATATTGAACAAAATGCGTGGTTTTTGTATGGAGAAGGAATGAGCCTTTGGAGAGAGATTGCAGCAAAATATAATCTTTATCCACTCTTAGGAGGAGCGACAAGTATCCAAATGGCAGGTTGGTATAAAAAAGAAATGCTAAGTATAAAAGATTTTGAAGGCTTAAGAATCCGTATGGTTGGGATTGCGGGGCAAGTTCTTTCAAAATTAGGAGCAGCGACTAAAAGCACTCCCGGAGGCGAAATTGTTCCAAATTTAGAAAGAGGTGTGTTAGACGCTGCAGAATGGGTATCTCCTGCATTTGATTTAAAATTAGATATTCATAAAGTTGCACCTTATTACTACACACCTTGGCAAGAAGCAGGTTCTATTACAGAATTTGTGTTTAATAAGCAAAAGTGGGAGAGCTACTCTAAAGAAGTGCAAAGTATTTTGGAGGTTGCAAGCAGGGAAGCGCATTTGCAAATGACAGCAATGGGGCAATTTTATAATGCAAAAGCAATGGAAGATTTAAAAGCGCAAGGTGCGCAAGTTAGAACTTTCTCTCCAGAAATTTTAGAAACATTTAAAAAAACATTAGCGATTGTGCTTGAAGAAGAAAGTGCAAAAAATCCTGATTTTGCAAAAGTATTAGCAAGCTACCAAAGCTTTCAAAATGAACAAAAAACTTGGACAAAAGATAGCTTGGGAGCATATTTAAACATAAGATAATTTCCTCAAATGCTTTTAGATTCCAAAGGTAATGCAAATGTGGTTTTGTCTTTGGAATCTTAGCTATCTGTATTTTTTTGTATTAACAAAACTGCTTTATTGCGCATAATGCGTCTAAAAATATTAGCAAATAAAATTAATAATCCAAAATAAAATGTGTTAAGCAGAATTTTATGCAAGTTAAGAATCTAAAGTGGAAAATTAAAGTAAATAGAATGGGATTTACAAGTGGTGCGGAAAAGAGGACTTGAACCTCCATGCCTTGCGGCGCCAGATCCTAAGTCTGGTGCGTCTGCCAGTTTCGCCATTTCCGCTTTTCAAAAATAAAGCAGAATTCTACTAAAATATTCTTAAATGTAACTTTCATAGTTTTTCAAGGATTCCTTTTGGTGGCATTTTTAGTTGAGAAATTTTTAAGAGTTTGGAAGTTTAATGTGTTTTTAGGAAACTGCATACTAATACAATGTAAGCTGCCATGCTGCCTTATTAAAACCGAACAATCAATCGGAATAATTTTGTGTTTGGGGCAAGCTTTTTGTAAAATCTCTATTGCTAGGCTATCGTTAGAATCTCGATAAATAGGCAGTAAAATTGCACCATTGATAAAAAGAAAATTTGCATAGGTTGCTGGTAAGCGTTCGTTGTCATAGTATTTTGGTGCAGTAAAGGGAAGTTTGATAAGTTTGAAGGGTTTATTTTTGAGATTCCGTAATGCTTTTAGTTCTTTTTGCATTGCCTGTAATGCTTGATAGTGTTCATCATTTTTATCATCACAAGTTATATAAGCAATAGTATTTGGCGCAATAAAACGCGCAAGCGTATCAATGTGGCTATCTGTATCATCTCCACTTAAATAGCCAGAATCTAGCCATAAAACTTTTTGGATTCCTAAATCTTTTTGCAAAATCTTTTCTAGCTGTTTTTTAGAGTAGAAAGGGTTGCGATTCCTCTCTAAAAGGCATTGTGTGTTTGTTAGCAAGATTCCATTTCCATTGCTTTCAATGCTTCCACCTTCTAAAATAAGTTTTTTTGTTTTGACTTTTTTAAAGATTCCTAATTGATGAAGTTTGTGTGTAATTTGGTTATCAAAATTAGAAGCAAATTTTAATCCCCAGCCATTAAATCCATAATCTAAAACTACATTTTTGCCATTGTTACAAATTGTGATTCCACCAAAATCACGCGCCCAAGTATCGTTACTTGGAATCTCAATGCAATAAAGTTGCTTTAAAATATCGGTATTAATGTTTTTAAAATCACAATAGTCTTTAATAATTTTTAGTGTGTTTTGTTTGGAATCGCATATTAAAATACAAGCCTCTACTTGCAAAATTTCTACAATAATCTCACAATAGACTTGTTGCACCTCTTTTAAATAGGGATTCCAATCGGAATTTTTATGGGGAAAAGAAAGTAGGATTCCATCTTGTTTTTCCCATTCTGCAAAAATTTTTTTCATTGGCTATACTCTTTTTTAAAAAAATGACGATATTATTATATAAATTTTTTGTTAAGGAGAACAATATGGAAATTAATGCTTCTAGTAATTCTACAAAAAGCAGCTTTGAATATGCAAATGATTTGCAAAATGCAATGAGCTCTAATCCGCTTAAAAAAGATGAGACTTCAGCAGAGGATAGAAATAAAAGTATTCAAGAAGCAGCTTCAAAGGTTGATGCAAAATCTTTAGTAACAGGCTATATTATGCAGTTCCAAATGAGTGTTACCATTTCAAGTGAGACAAATTTCTCTTCACAAAATGGCTTGTTTGGTGGCACAAGCGCAATGAATGACCCCTTTAAGCTAAATAGCATTCTTAGCGGTTTGGATTTGAAATCTATTGGTTATGATGGTAAGCCAATTCAAGAATTAACTCAAGATGAGGCAAAAGCACTGATTGCAGAAGATGGATTTTTTGGGGTTGCAAAAACTTCAGAAAGAATTGCAGAATTTGTCCTAGCGGGCGCAGGAGATGATATAGAAAAGCTTAAAGCCGGAAGAGAAGGAATCATCAGAGGATACAATCAAGCAGAAAAGTCTTGGGGTGGAAACTTACCAGATATTAGCAAGGAAACATTGGAAAAAGCTTTAGAAAAAGTAGATAAAAAACTTGCAAGTCTTGGTGTAGATGTTTTAGACACAAATGCGTAAGAGTTATTTTTGAATCTCATTTTAAGTATTGAAAGCAGTTGTGATGATAGTTCTATCGCTCTAACTGCGATTGATACTTATGATTTAATCTTTCATCAAAAAATTTCTCAAGAGACAAAGCATAGTGCTTTTGGTGGTGTTGTTCCCGAGCTTGCAAGTCGTTTGCATGCAGAATCCTTACCGCTAATCTTAGAAAAAACAAAACCTTATTTAAATTCTCTCAAAGCCATCGCAGTAACAAGCGAGCCGGGTTTAAATGTAACCTTATTAGAAGGTGTTATGATGGCAAAAACGTTAAGCTATGCTCTAAATTTACCTTTAATTGGCGTCAATCATCTAAAAGGGCATTTGTATTCTTTATTTTTAAAACAAAAAGAAATATTTCCCTTAGGTGTTTTGCTAGTTTCTGGGGGACATACAATGCTTTTAGAAGCACAAAGTTTTGACAAAATTTCTATTAAAACACAAAGTTTAGATGATAGTTTTGGAGAGAGTTTTGATAAGGTTGCAAAAATGTTATCTTTAGGCTATCCGGGTGGTCCGATTGTGGAATCTTTTGCAAAAAAGGGAAATGCAAGATTCACACTTCCGATTCCTTTGCGTAGCAAAAAGCAGTTTGCTTTTAGTTTTTCTGGGCTTAAAAATGCTGTGCGTTTAGAAATTGAAGAGGAAATACAAAGAAATGCTACATTAAATGAGGTTTTTAAAGAAGATTTGTGCAAGAGTTTTCAAGAAAGTGCCATTGCGCATTTAATGCAAAAGTGTAAAATTTTCTTTGAAGAAAATGCTAGAAATTCTAAGAGATGGAAGCACTTTGGCGTAGTTGGTGGGGCGAGTGCAAATCTTGTTTTAAGAGAGAGAATTTTAGAGATGTGTAACTTTTATGGAGTAGAATTGCTGCTAGCACCTTTAGAATTTTGTGCTGATAATGCTGCAATGATTGGGCGCGTTGCAGTGGAGTCTTATAAGCGCAAGGAATTTAGTGCAATTGATTTTTTGCAAACACGTCCTAGAATTACTATGTTTTAATGTTAATTTTAGTTTGTATATTTAATAATAAAAGCCTAAAAATTTTAAAAATAAGGAATTGATATGGCAACTTTTAAAGGAAGTGCAGTAACATTAGCAGGCAAAGCGGTAAATGTAGGTGATAAAGCACCAGAAGTAACTTTAGTAGCAGGTGATTTGAGTGCAAAAAAAGTTGGTGGGGCAAGTGGAAAATTTCAAATTATTAATGTTGTTCCGTCTCTTGATACAGGAGTTTGCGCGACACAAACACGTAAATTCAATGAAAAAGCAGCATCACTTCCAAATGCAGAAGTTTTTGTTGTATCTCTTGATTTACCATTTGCACAAGGTAGATTCTGCTCCACTGAAGGTATTGCAAATGTTGTAGCATTGAGTGATTTTAAAAATAAAGATTTTGGAAATGCTTATGGCGTGCTTTTGGCAGATTCTCCACTTGCAGGATTATTAACACGCGCGGTATTTGTTGTAAATCCAAATGGAGAAATCGTGCATAAAGAAATTGTTGGCGAAATCACAACAGAACCAAATTATGATGCTGCATTAAACGCAGTAAAATAATGCAAAAGGTGCTACTTTATCTCCATGGATTTCGCAGTGTTGGTCTGTGCCATAAAGGGAAGCAAATAGCTTCCTTTGCACCAAATTCTCTCACTCCAAATCTTCCTTATATTCCAGAATTAGCAATTGCTTATGCAGAATCGTTAATTGTGCAATATGGTGCGCAAAATCTTTGTCTTATTGGTAGCTCGCTTGGGGGTTATTATGCAACTTATTTGGCGGATAAATATTCCATTAAAGCTGTGCTTGTAAATCCTGTGGTAGATGCTTATACGACTTTATTGCCAGCAATTGGTAGAATTTTAGTTCCTTATACTGGAGAGTCATTTTTTTGGGATTTATCTTTAGTGGAGAGTTTAAAACAGTATTATGTGGAGCGTATTCAAAGTGAGCTTTATTGTGTGCTTTTGCAAAAGGGGGATAAAGTGCTTGATTATACGATTGCAAAAGAACGCTTTAAAGAATGTAAATGTGTAATAGAAGAGGGTGGGTCGCACCATTTTGAAAATTTTTCTCATCAAAAAGATACTATTCTTTCTTGGGCTAAGCAATAAATTTAGTAGAATTTATTGTGATTCTGTCTTTTTAATTAAATTGAGTAAAAAATAAACATTTTAATCACTTTTCTAAAAAAGAAACATAAAATATTATCAAAAATAAATTTTTAGTTTTGTGATTTAAAATAAAAATATATAATAGCTTTACCTAAATTATAAATTTTAAGGGAGATCTATGAATAAGATTTTAAGTATGGCGATATGGGCAGTTGTCGCTTTTATTGGTGCTTGTGGTTTTGGTGTTTTGGCATTGCACAAAGGAGAGCAAATTTCTGCAGTATGGATTGTTGTTGCAGCAGTTTGTATTTATGCAATTGGGTATCGTTTTTATTCAAAATACATTGCAGAAAAAGTTTTAGGGTTAGATGATAATCGTGCGACACCTGCTTTGGTGCAAAATGATGGTCGTGATTTTGTGCCAACAAATAAAATTGTTTTGTTTGGACACCATTTTGCTGCGATTGCAGGGGCGGGTCCATTAGTCGGTCCTATTCTTGCGGCGCAAATGGGATATTTGCCAAGTATGATTTGGATTGTTGTTGGGGTTGTGTTAGCAGGAGCTGTGCATGACTTCACAGTTTTATTTGTTTCTATGCGCCGTAATGGAAAATCTTTGGGAGAGATTATTAAGTTAGAACTTGGTAAGGGTGTTGGAAGTATTGCAATGATTGGTATTCTAGGAATTATGATGTTAATTATTGCGATTTTGGCATTAGTTGTGGTTAATGCTCTTGCAGAATCTCCTTGGGGATTATTTACAATTGCTATGACGATTCCTATTGCAATTTATATGGGAATTCATATGCGCTTTTTACGTCCGGGTAAAATTGGAGAAGCTAGTATTATAGGTTTTGTTTTACTGCTTTTATCACTCTATTATGGACAAGTTGTAGCAGAGAATCCTACAATGGCGGAAATCTTTACTTTAAGCCCTATAACATTGACTTATATTATGATTGGATATGGTTTTGTTGCAGCAATTTTGCCTGTTTGGTTTTTGCTTGCACCAAGAGATTATCTTAGCACATTTTTAAAAATAGGTGTTATTGTTTTAATGGCGGCTGGAATCTTATTTGTAGCACCCGATATTCAATTCCCAGCAACAACAAAATTTATAGATGGTAGCGGTCCTGTTTTTAGCGGACAACTTTTTCCTTTCTTATTTATTACTATTGCTTGTGGGGCAATTAGTGGATTCCACGCATTAATTTCAAGTGGAACAACTCCAAAAATGTTAGAGAGAGAATCGCATGCTAGAATGGTAGGATATGGTTCAATGGTTATGGAATCTGCAGTTGCAGTTATGGCATTAATTTCTGCTTGTATTTTAACTCCGGGCTTGTATTTTTCTATTAATGTTGCTCCAGCAGGACTTGGAACTACGGGAGTTACAGATGTTGTGCAGGCAGCAGCAATTGCAGCGCAGACTATTAACAATTTTGGCTTTGTAATTACTCCAGAAGAAATTTTAGGTATGGCAAACAATATTGGAGAGAATAGTATTTTAAGCAGAACTGGTGGTGCGCCGACATTTGCTATTGGTTTGGCGATGATTATTTCTGAGATTCCACTTTTTAATCAAGGCTCAATGGCATTTTGGTATCACTTTGCAATTTTGTTTGAAGCATTATTCATTCTAACAGCAGTAGATGCAGGAACTAGAGCAGGACGCTTTATGGTGCAAGATGTATTAGGAAATGTTTATAAGCCGATTGGCAATATCCATTCAATGTTTTGGGGAGTGGTTGCAACTTTAATTTGTGTTGTAGGTTGGGGGTATATTTTATACCAAGGCGTAACAGACCCTCAAGGTGGGGTAAAATCACTTTGGACACTTTTTGGTGTTTCTAATCAAATGCTAGCAGGTATGGCTTTATTGCTTGTTGTTGCTGTATTGTTTAAGATGGGGCGCTCTAAACAAGCTTGGGTTGTCATACTTCCTGCAGCTTGGGTTTTGATTTCTACGCTTTATGCAGGAATCCTAAAACTTCTTCCTGCAAATGGTGAAAGAATCCATGATGCAGTGAGTCATATTGCTTTATGGCAAATCAATACAGAAAAAGCAGCAGCTGCGACAGACCCAGTTTTAGCAGAGAGATTTGCAACAATTGCGACTAACAATTTAATTAATGCTGGGCTTTGCGCATTCTTTATGTTTGTAACTTGTTTGATTTTAATCCAAACAATTCGTATTTGTATTAAATGCACAAAGGGTGAAAATACGATTCCACTTGCGGAATCTCCTTATTTGAAAACTAGTGATTATGAAGGGCAAGTTGTCGTGCATTAGCTTTATTTAATCTAAGAGAACTTCTCTTAGATTAAAATTAAGCTCTAAAAAAACTACATATATCTACTTCTAATGCTTTAGAGATTTTATATAAATGCTCTAAATTAAAATGTTTTCCATATCTACAACATTCACAGTTTGAGTAAAATGCAACAGATTTAATTCCAATTTCTAATGCTAAATCAAGTTGTGATATTCCTTTGCTTTCTCTGATTTCTCTTACAGATTTAGAAATATGTTTGTAAAAGCATGCAATCTCGTCTTTAGTGGTGTTACAGAAATTATTTTCTACCATATATTTATCCTATAGGGTTAAGTATTATTTAAACTTTATATGGTTAAAATCTCAATATCTATATCCTATAGGATAAATAAAAGGAGTTAAATGAAAAATTTGTTGATTACATTGAGTTTGGTTGCTGCTATTGCAAATTTTAGTTTCGCAGCAGATAGTAAAAATGATATGGTAGAAGAAGCGAAAAGTAAAGCAATTGATATTGGCATTAGTGCAATTAGTGGATTGTTATCTGGTAAAAAGACTGATGATATTATCAAAGAAGCAAAGGATCAAGCAATCGAGTCTGCGCAAGATACAGCTAACAAAAAATTAAACGAAGTAAAAAAATAATCAATTAATTCCCCTATTCTTTTAGGGGGATTCTACTAAGCTACATATTACGACTTATTAAGCCTTCAATTTCATATTTGATTTTTAATTATAAATTTTCTAAAATACTGCACTTAAGGATAGTTTATGCAAAGAATAATTTTATATTTAAAAATCCTTTATAGGAGATCTGATAGATTTTTTCATTTGCTCGTAGGTATGCCAAGTTATGACAAATATTTGGAGCATTTTAGGAAAAATCATCCTGACAAGATTCCAAAAACACAAAGGGAATTCTTCAAAGAGGCGATGGAAGCCAAATATGGTGCTGGTCGCAATAAGTGCTGATGAATAAAGCTATAAGGTTTATAGATACAGATTTTCAGCATTTTTTGTTACAAATAGTAAATTAGCTGCGGAATTTTAAATGCCAAAACGTTATGATAAAATTATTGCAACTCTACAAAAACGCCCAGTGAGCGAAAATGAGCTTTTATCTTTGCTCTTGCCTGTTGCTGGGTTATTTGGAGATGTGCAAAGTGAGTTGGAGATTTTTAAAAATAGTGGAATCCCTATTGAGATTGCACATCAGCATATCTATTATCGCCCAAATTTAACCCCCATTTTGAAAGAAACCTTTTGTGTTGTAGATATTGAAACAAATGGACATAATCCCTATGTGCATACTCCTATTGAAATTGGAGCGGTGAAATTTCATCAAGGAGAGATTATAGAGACTTTTGAATCTTTGATTTTTAACGAAGAGATTCCAGAATCTATCACAAAAATCACTGGGATTGATGTGCCAATGTTGCAAAATGCTCCAAAATTGCCCAATGTTTTAGAGAAGTTTAAGTTATTTTTAGGAGATAGTATTTTTGTGGCGCATAATGTGGAGTTTGATTATAGCTTTCTTAGTCAATCCTTGGAAAAATGTGGGTTTGGGTATTTATATAATCCGCGCCTTTGCACGATTAAGCTTGCGCAAAAAACATTGGAATCTCCACGTTATTCGCTTGGTTTTTTAAATGAGTTCTTAGGGATTTATCATCAAAATCTACATCGTGCTTTGCAGGATTCCAAAACTGCATTAGAGGTTTTTAAAATCGCTTTAAAGAATATTCCAAAAAATCTCTATACAAGCAAGGATTTGCTAGAATTTGTCAAAAATCAGCCAAAGGGAATGTATGCAAGAACAAATAACGCAAAATTCACGCAAAACCAAAATAGCAACAAACTGCACTAAAAAACAATCTTTAACATACAATTATCCGCAATGTTTTAAGGATATTCCTAGCCCTTGTTATGTGCTAGAAGAAGAAAAGTTTGAAAACAATCTAAAATTATTAAATGCTGTGCAAGAAAAAAGTGGTGCAAAGATTTTGTTGGCACTTAAGGGTTATGCGTTATGGAGAAGTTTTGATTTAGCAAAGCAATATTTAAGTGGAGTAACAGCAAGTGGAATCTATGAAGCACGTTTAGGTTTTGAGGAATTTGGCAAAGAAGTAACAACGTTTAGCCCTTCTTATAAATTAGAAGAAATGCGTGAGCTTGTGCAAATTTCTAATCATATTATTTTTAATTCTTTTGCGCAGTGGCAAAGTTTTAAGGATTTAATTGAAGCGCAAAATGTTTTAAGGGAGCGTAAAGGGGTTGCTAAAATTGAAGTGGGATTGCGTGTGAATCCAAAATATAGTGAAGTAACTCCGGCTATTTATAATCCTTGTATTGAGGGTTCTCGTCTTGGGATTCCGCCAGAAGAGTTTAAAAAAGGGGTTAAGAAGTTTGGGTTAGAAGGCATTAGTGGTTTGCATTTTCATACACACTGTGAGCAAAATAGTGATGCACTAAAGCGCACTCTAAAGCATTTTGAGAAACATTTTGGAGAGTATATTTCAAAAATGCAATGGATTAACTTTGGTGGAGGACATCATATTACACGCAAAAATTATGATGTGAAGTTGCTAATAAGAATCATCAAAGACTTTAGAAAAAAATATAAAACTGAAGTGTATTTAGAACCCGGAGAGGCGGTAGGTTGGCAATGTGGATTCTTGATAGGAAGTGTGATAGATATTGTGAAAAATGGCATAGATATAGCTGTTTTAGATGTGAGCGCAGCAGCACATATGCCAGATTGTTTAGAAATGCCATATCGTCCAAATGTGCGTAATAGTTATATGGCAAAAGCATTTGTTAAAAAAGATAGATTGCGCTTAAAAGGCGAGAAGTCTTATAATTATCGCTTTGGTGGTCCAACTTGTCTAGCAGGAGATGTGATTGGGGATTATAGTTTCAAAGAAGCCTTGAGAATTGGCGATAGAATAATTTTTGAAGATATGGTGCATTATACAATTGTAAAAAACAATACATTTAATGGAATTCCTCTTCCTAGTATTGGTGTAATTCGGAAAAATGGGAGTTTTGAGCTATTGAAATCTTATAATTATGAAGATTATAAGCATCGCAATAGCTAACGACTCCCTAGTCCAACAGTAAGTGCTTGGTCTAGCAGTGCTTTGCGCTCTGGATTAATGTTTTTAAAATGGCGTTCAATCTCTAAAATAAGTTTTGCATTAACATTTTTATGTGCGGTTAAAATGGCAACAAATTCCAAATCAAAATCTTTAATTTCTTGCATATATTGTTCATAGTGTGCGCAAGCAATTTTGCTGTAAGATTTTAATTGTTCTAAGGAGTTTCCTTTTTCTTTTAGCATTTCTAAGAGTTCTTTTGCATTTGGGATTTTGGTTGATGGATTTTTAGAATCTTTTTTACCTTTGCTATTCCACAAAGCATAACCAAACGCAATTACTAGCAATACGCATATAAAAAGTATTAAAATCAAAATCCAACTTTGCATCATTAACCTTTTTTAAGTTTTGAAAATTATAGCGGATTTTTTTAAAATTATTATTGTTAAAGTGTATTGAGTGTTAATGAAATTAACACTCAATCCCCACACAAGGGGATAAATTTTATTTTTCTACCGGCCAAAAAACTTTAGGTTCTTTGCCGATTCTTGCTTCTCCATGAAACATTCCTAGTTTATCTTTTGTCCAAGCATAGCCTATTTCTCCATTTTTATCAATAGAGATAATTCCACCTGTTCCACCAAGTGTAGCTACTTCTTTAACAGCTTCTTCGGTTGCTTTTTGAATATCAAGATTTTTGTATTTGTATAAAGAAGCAACTTCGTGTGCTGCAGCTACTCTGATATAAATATCTCCTGTTCCTGTGCAAGATACAGCAACAGAATCATTATTTGCATAATTACCAGCACCAATAATTGGAGAATCTCCAATGCGACCCGTCATTTTATTTGTTGTTCCGCCAGTGCTTGTTCCAGCTGCCAAATTTCCATTTTTATCTAAAGCAATTGCTCCTACTGTTCCTAAATAAGGTTCTGTGCTAGAACCTAAATGCGCTTTTGCTTTATCGCTATCAAGCAAAATTTCTTTGCTTTTTTGCGCATCTTTTAGTTGCTTATATCTATGGTCTGTGTAGAAGTATTTTTGTGTAACAATATCTAATCCATTAGCTTTAGCAAGTTTATCTGCGCCTTCTCCAGCAATAAGTGTATGTGGAGTTTTTTCCATAACGACTTTTGCAGCTTCAATAGGATTCTTGATTGTTCTAGCCATTGCGACAGCACCAGCATTTAAGCTTTTTCCATCCATTAAAGAAGCATCAAGCTCATTAAAACCATCAGAAGCAAATACTGCCCCTTTCCCAGCATTAAATTCTGGGCTATCTTCCATAACTTTAATAGCAGCAATAACTGCATCAATAGAGCTTCCCCCATTTTCTAAGATTTTCTGTCCCGCTTTTAGAGATTCTTTCATTACTTTCTCTCTTGCTGCAAAATCTGCTTTACTTAATCCCAAACCACTTGTTCCACCATGAATAACAATTACTGGTGAGAAGTCTTGTGCTAGCAAATTTGAGCTTGTCAAAAATGCACAACTTGCTAAAATTAGTAATAACTTTTTGCTACTTTTCATAGTATCTCCTTGTAGATAGAATTGCTTTGTTTAAGGACAAAAGCGGCGATATTTTATTACAAATCTTATTATGTAAAAATAAAATTTAAGTTTTTAAAAAATTATATAAATTTGGCTATAATCTAAAATATTTTATAAAGGAGATTTTATGAATCAAGCAGAATTTAAAACTAAAGTTGAAACAATCCAAAGTCGAGCAAATTATAAAAAACCTATTGGGTTTGGGATTTGTTTTGTTGATGTTGGTGTAATAAGTAATAAAGTTTTACAAGCAACTTATCCTGTGCTAAATTGGGGAGAAAATTTTGGAAGTTATGCAATTTTTTCTTCATTGCGCGAGGAATGTGAGGTGCTAGAAGATAGTGAAAGTGAATTGGTGCTTGGAATCACAGAAGAATTTGTGCTAAAGGCATTAGAAGATTTTTCTCCTTATATTGCAGAAGCGCAGGCTAATGTTAATGCGCATAAAAATGTTGCAGTCGTGTTAGAATTACAACGTGCTTTACAAGAAGATAGAATCTATACAGAAAATGGAGATTTTCGTTATAGATTTTGTGCGATTTATCAAGATGCGCAATGCAAGAGTGTAGAGTCTGCGTATATGAAGCTACTTGCACTTTCTCTTGGCAAAGCACCGCTTAGAAGTTTGTATTTAGATGGAATCTTTGGGTTGCTAAGCAATGTTGCTTGGAGTGGTAATGTGCCTTATGAGCTTGATTGGTTAAGAGAAAATGAAATTGCACTAAAAATGCGCGGAGAGTTTCCAGCAATTGATTTTGTGGATAAATTCCCACGTTATTTAATGCAAGTGATTCCGCAATATGACAATATCCGCTTGCTTGATACTGCAAAAACACGCTTTGGTGCATATCTAGGGACAGGTGGTTATACGCAAATGCCGGGTGCTAGTTATGTGAATTTTAACGCAGGTGCAATGGGTGCTTGTATGAATGAAGGACGTATTAGCTCGAGTGTTATTGTGGGTGAAGGTAGTGATGTTGGCGGTGGTGCTAGTATTTTAGGCGTATTAAGCGGCGGCAATAGCGACCCTATTAGTATTGGCAAAAATTGTCTTTTGGGAGTAAATAGTTCAACAGGAATTTCTTTGGGTGATGGTTGTATTGTAGATGGTGGAATCGCAGTGCTTGCTGGAACTGTGTTTAAGATTTCAGAAGAAGAAGCAAGAAAACTTGCAGAAATTAATCCGGGCTTTGAGATTAAAGAGAGTGGGGTTTATAAAGGAAGAGATTTATCAGGTAAAAATGGAGTGCATTTTAGACAAAATGCAAAAACAGGAGAAATGATAGCATTTCGCTCTAATCGTAAAATAGAGTTAAATTCCGCTTTGCATTAATGCGGAATTTTATACATTGAATCTAAAGTGCATGATGTCGCCATCTTGCACAATATAATCCTTGCCTTCTACACGCATTGCGCCTGCCTCTTTTGCCTTTGTTTCTCCACCATATTGAATAAAGGCATCATAGGCAATCACTTCAGCACGAATAAATCCTTTTTCAAAATCTTTATGAATAACTCCAGCTGCAATAGGGGCTTTATCGCCTTTGTGGATTGTCCATGCGCGCACTTCTTTAACTCCTGCTGTAAAGTAGCTAATAAGTCCAAGTTTTTTGAATCCTAGTCGGATTATTGCATCTAAACCACTTTCTTGCACACCTAACGCCTCTAAAAATTCTGCTGCTTCTGTATCGCTTAATCCTACTAATTCTTCTTCAATTTTTGAGCAGAGTTTAATCACTTCCGCATTTTGTTTTGTGGCATATTCTTTAAGTGCAGTTACAAAAGTATTATCCTCACTCAAGCCTTCTTCATCGACATTTGCGCCATAAATAATATCTTTATTGGTTAAAAAGCGCAATTCTTTATCAAGTAAAAGAAAATAATCATTTGCTTTATCATTAAATGTGCGCACAGGATTGCCTGCTTCAATATGTTTGAGCAAATTTTGTGTAATCTCTAATTGTGCTTTTGCTTCCTTATCCACTCCACTTTTTGCAGTTTTAGTTAGTCTTTCTATGCGTTTTTGAAGAGTTTGCATATCTGCAATGAGTAGTTCTGTTTCTATAATCTCTACATCACGTAAAGGATTAATACTGCCTTCAACATGTGTAATATTAGAATCTTCAAAACAGCGCACAATATGCAATATGACTTCTGTTTCTTTAATGTTTGCTAAAAACTGATTGCCTAGCCCTTCTCCTTTGCTCGCACCTTTAACAAGCCCAGCAATATCTACAAATTCTACTACTGAATGTTGGATTTTTTGTGGATTAACAATTTTAGCCAAAGCATCAAGACGTGCATCAGGAACGGGAACAATAGCTTTATTGGGTTCAATAGTGCAAAAAGGATAATTTGCAGATTGTGCGTTTTGTGTTTTGGTTAATGCGTTAAAAGTTGTAGATTTTCCGACATTTGGAAGCCCTACAATACCGATGGATAAACCCATAAAAATCCTTTATTTTATTTTGCTTGTGATAAATTCTACAACAGCGCGCACTCCAGCCCCTGTTGCTCCAAAGGGATTAACCCCCCAAGCTTTTTCCACATAAGCTGGTCCTGCAATATCTAAATGTAGCCATTTTTGTTGCAGAGATTCTTCTACAAATTCTCCCAAAAACATTCCTGCACTAATTGCACTTCCATAGCGACTAGAGGGAATATTGCATAAATCTGCGACTTCGGAGTTAAAAAGTTTGCGCAAATAGGGATTAAAAGGCAATGTTACGCTAAGTTCCCCAGCATTAAATGCAGCTCTGTTAAATTCTTCTGCTAGTTTTGTATTGTATCCCATAACACCGGTGCTATAATCTCCAAGTGCTACGACACAAGCACCAGTTAGTGTAGCAAGGTCTAACAAAAAATCAGGCTTTAAATCACTTGCATAGCTTAAGCAATCTGCTAATACTAAACGTCCCTCCGCATCAGTATTGCGCACTTCTATGCTTTTTTGATTGCGTGCAATTAAAATATCATCAGGTTTATACGCATCTCCCCCAATCATATTTTCTGCTAGCCCTAAGATTCCGTGTATTTCAGCTTGTAAGTTAAGTTTAGCGACAGCTTCTAAGATTCCAAGCACAGCGCAAGCTCCGCTTTTGTCAGCTTTCATTGTTGTCATATAATCACCCGGCTTTAAGCTAAGCCCTCCAGAATCATAAGTTAAGCCTTTTCCAACAAGGACAAATTTAGGTAGTTTTTTGCCTTTACCAACCTTCGGCAGGTAGGTTAAATGCACTAAATAAGGAGCATTTGCGCTTGCTTTTGCGACTGCTAAAAATGCGTGCATTTGTTCTTGTTTTAAGAATTTTTTGTCATAAATTTCACAAGAGATTCCAACTTTTTTCGCTCTTTTTTTAGCGACTTCTGCAATATATTTTGGTGTTGCAATTGCAGGGGGAGTATTAATAAGTTCGCGCGTGTGGTTAATGCTTGTGCTAAGGTGTTCTGCTTTTTCGATAACTGCTTTTAGTGCAGTGGTATCAAGTTTTGGTGCGTGGAGATGAATTTCTTTTAGAGAGCTTTTTACTTTTTTGCTTTTAAAAGTCTCAAAAGTGTAGTTTCCAAGTAGAAATCCTTCGCACACTTCTTTGGCAATTTGTAAGCTATCCACACTAAGGCTTGCAGAAGAAATTTTGAGTTTTTTTATACTTGGAATCGCATTAGCAACCGCATCACGCACAGCATTAGGGAAAGGATAGGTATGGCTATCAATTCCTATGAAAAATTGCCCTCCAATAAAACAGCAACCTTCACCTTTATAATCCCTTAGTGCAAGTGCATCTTTTTGTTCTTTTGTGAGATTTTTTGGCAATTTTTTGTCAAAAATCAAAAGGATTTCTAAATCACTTTTTTTATCACTTACTAGAATTTTCATTTTAATCTCCCATTATCTTTTTTTCAACTTTTTGTGTAACTTTGTGTAAATAATAATAGATTCCACCACCCAAAAAAACTGCAAATGGAATTGCAACATAATAGTGCTCTTTTGCATAATGCACTATGGCGAGTAATTCTTCTCCAAAATAATAGGCTAGAATAATGGTGATTGCAGCCCAAACAAGTGCGCTAATAAAATTAATAAAAGCAAAGGTTTTTGCGCTATATCTTGTAACACCAATGCTCATTGGAATGACAGTGCGCATTCCATAGAGATAGCGTTGCACAAAAATAATTGGCCAGCCATAACGTTGCAAGAGCAAATGTGCAAGGGCAAATTTTCTACGTTGCGTTTGTAATTTTTTGTAAATGAATTGCTTATTGTAGCGTCCTATGTAGAAATACACTTGGTCTCCAACAAATCCGCCAAGCCCAGCAACGAAAATCGCAATAGGAATTGTCATATGCCCAGTGTGGCACATAATCCCAGCCATAATTAGTCCAAGCTCGCCCTCTAAAGTGCTCCAAATAAACAAGATAATATAGCCGTATTCTTGTAACCATTGTGTAAATAATTCTTCCACTCTCTATCTGCCCATTTAAATTAAGTTAAACGCAAAATTCTAACAAAAATTTGCTTAATTCCTCTCTATCCCTTCGCCTTCTAAAGCAATATTATGTTTTTTTAGTGCAAAATAATTCGCGTCAATATAATAAATATTGTTTAATCCCATAGAAACAAGCTGTGAGCCAAAATCTGCTGCTGTTGCTCCGCTGTGGCAATAAAGTAGAATCTTTTTATCAGGATTTTCTTTTGCTATAAGTGCTATGCGCTGTAAGGATTCTATATTAAGAGCATCTTTGATGTGGCTGATTAAAAAATATCCTCTTGAGCGCAAATCAATACTAATAAAATCTTTTGTATCTAGCGTGTTTAGTGCTATGGGTTGTGCTAAACTTTTGTTTTTAATATACATTTTACGCCCTTATTATTGAAAATTTGCTAGAATAAAAAATGGTCTATTATATCACAAAAACAAATCCAAATTTGGCGCATTTGCCGATTACAAAAGATGTTGCGATTCTCCCTTTAATCACATTGCAAACGCAGTTTGTTTCAAATATAGGGACACAACTTCAACAATGTGATAGCTTAATTTTTACTTCTAAAAATGCAATTTATGCTTTAAATGAAAATTTAGAATCCTTAGAGCAGAGCAATGCATTAAAAGAGCGTTGGAAGAGTTTGCCAAATTTTGTCATAGGGCAAGGTAGCGCAAATGCGTTAAAAGAACTTGGAATGCAAGCAGAATTTATCGCCACACGTGCTTATGGAGAAATTTTTGCGCAAGAATTAATGACTCTTTTGCAAGGCAAAAAACCCTTATTTTTACGCGCAAAAAAAATTGCTTCAGAGATTCCAAAAATTTTAAGAGAAAATGGAATTGCTTTACAAGAAGCAATTTTATATGAAAATACCCCAAATCTTTTAGAAAATCCACCAAAATTACAAAGAGGTTCTATGATTTTATTTAGTGCCCCATCGCATATTGAGGCATTTTTGTTAAATTTTGTTTGGGATTGTAGTTATATTGCTATCTGCATTGGCGCAAGCACTAAAAAAGCTGCACAAAAATTGCTTCAAAATGCGGAAATTTTGCAATCTCCTGAGCCAAATGCGCATTGTGCATTAGAATTTGCATTAAGGCTTTAGGGTTTTGACTTTCTTTGCATAGCAGAGAATCTCTGGACGATATTCAAAGTGCATCGTATCATAATGCCACCAACGCCCACCCCAAATAAAGCCTTCTTCTTCAAATGCTTGGATAATAACTTGCGGAATCATTGGAATATTTTGTTGAAAGGCTTTGTGTTTTAAATCCCACAACCAATAGCGTGATTGCGCGACATTAATATCCATAGCGATTCCAAAACTATGCGGGCTTAGGCGGTTTGTCCCTGAAATTTTACGCCATTTATACGTCCCGCCGATATTTTTTAGATATTGCATAAAAAGTGGATTTGTTTTTAAAAGTTTTTCTAAGCGCAATTTTGTGCGCAATAATGCTTCATACGCTCCATTTTGTGTATTAAATAAAAGTGTTGTTCCATCTAGCCATTGCAGTGGTTTTAAATGCGATTCCACATTTGCTTTACTATCGCCATAAATACTTTTAAGGAACGCGTAATCTCTAATGCGCGTGCTGTCTTTATAGGATTCCATTGCATAAGATTTTAGAGGATAAGGATAAGCAAAGGAATCTGCAAGTTTGGAAGATTCTAATGCGAGATTGTATTGTGCTATATTTTTAGGTGTAGAAATACTTGCAATCTCCCAATTATCTTTGAAATGCGGATAGTGTTGCAAAAGGCATTGTGTTGCAATTTTTGGATTTGCGAAAGCAAAATTTGCAAGAAATATAAAGAAGAAAAATCTATAAAACAAATTTTATCCTAGAATCTTTTTGTAATGCTTGAAAAATCAAATCCCTTTCTTCTTGACTTTCTACTTCAATTTCAAGATTAATGCTGTGGTATTTGCCACCACTGCTTTCTTTTCCGGGTGTGTGAATAAACTCTTTGTTGATATTTTCTAATGCAGCTAAACGCAATGTATCTTTATCAAATCCAATAATGCGATAATGCCAAATGCAAGGGTATTGAATTTGACGATGAGCCGTAGTTTCTTGCATAAAAATCCTTTAAAGTGTATGAAAAATTTTCTCCGCCCAAGCTGGAATCTTTGTAATTTTTTGTGTGTTAGAATCCATACAAACAAGCGTCAATCGTGCTTTAAAAATTTCTTTTTGTGTGTTTTGTAGGCAAATGGTTTGCAGAAGTTGCACTGAAGCGTTTTTAAAAGCAATACATTGTGTTTGCACTTCTAATAAGTCGCCAAGTTTTGCAGGATACAAAAACTCAATTTGCATATCTTTGACGACAAACCCTATACCATTTTGTAAAGGTGGAATCCCTGCATTAAAAAAAACTTCAGAACGCGCTCTTTCACAAAATTTTAAATAATTTGCGTGATATACGATTCCACCACAATCTGTATCTTCATAAAATACGCGAATTTGCATTGTAAAATCCTAAATTAAAATTCCCTGATTATACATAAACTCACTTCTTTTTGGCAAGTTTTTAAGAATCATATAAGGTTATTCTATAAAAATTCTAGCAGAATTTTGTGTGCTATAAGGCTCAATTTCTCCGATAATTTGTGCAGATTCTATGCCATTATCTTGCAGAGCTTTGCATAAAATTTGTGCTTGTGTTTTATCAAGCGCAAATACAAGCCCTCCAGAAGTTTGCGCATCAAAAAGCAGAATTTCTAATCCATAAAATTTTGAAGTTTTGGAGAGATTAAATTTACACAAATGTTGTGTTGCTTTTTCATTTCCACAACTTCCACCCGGAATAATTCCATCTTGCGCAAAAGAAATCGCTTCTTGGACAAGTGGAATCGCATTACCATTCAAGCGGATATTGATATTTGGATTTAGCATTTCGCTTAAATGTCCCAAAAGCCCGAATCCTGTAATATCTGTGCAAGCGTGAATTTCAAATTTGCTTGCAATCTCACAGGCTTTGCGATTAAGCGTTGCCATAATCTTAGAGATGTTTTCTTGTAGTTTAACATCTAAGAGATTTGCTTTTAGAGCTGTGGTTAAAACTCCCATACCAATGGGTTTTGTGAGAATTAGCGCATCGCCGACTTTTCCCCCATTGTTGCGCCAAATTTTATCAGGGTGAATAATCCCGCTGACGCTTAAGCCATATTTTTGCTCATCATCGGCAATTGTATGTCCGCCAACAAGCGCACCTCCTGCTTCTTTGATTTTAGATAATCCACCTTCTAAAATAGCGTGCGCATAATCTTGCGGGATTCTGCACATATCCCATAGCATTAAATTAAGTGCGCAAGTTACAGAGCCACCCATCGCATAAACATCACTTAGAGCATTTGCTGCCGCGATTTGTCCATAAGCAAAGGGGTCATTGACCACAGGGGTAATAAAATCTGCTGTTTGCACAAGTGCTAATGTAGGGCTTAGACGATAAACTCCAGCGTCTTCATTGCCCTTAAAATCGACTAAAATATTAGAATCTGCATTGTTGTGTAATGTGCTTGCAAGATGTGAGAGGTCTTCCAGACCTACTTTGCCCGCTCAACCAGCAACTTTAACAAAATGTGTGATTTTGATTTGTTTATCCATTTTTTACTCCATTGCCTAAATTCTAACATACTTTTTGTAAGTTTAACTTTGAAAATTTTTGAGTTTATGAGGTTGTTTTGGTAGAATTTTCCTTAAAATTCGTATGTATTTCACATAAGGAAAATTTATGGAACTCCTAATTTCTGAACCTTTTTATAGTATTGCACTTTTTAGCATTGGAATCCTAACAGGAATCTTAGCGGGATTCTTTGGGATTGGAGGGGGAGCTATTTTAGTTCCTTTAGTGATGATGTTAGGGCATGATATTAAAATTGCGATTGGAATCTCTATTATGCAGATGATTTTTTCTTCTGTGTATGGTTCTTATGTGAATTATAAACGCAAGCTTTTGAATGTAAAAGACGGAATTTATGTTGGTATTGGTGGGTTGATTGGTGCTTCTTTTAGTGGAGTGATTATTGATAATGTTGCTTCAAAAACACTAGAAATTATTTTTAGTCTTTTTATTATGTATTCTTTCATAAAACTTTTTAAAGCAAGTGCTTATGGCGGAGAAAAGCGCATAGGGGAGGGCGTAGCGTCAAAAATATTTTTAGTGCTTTGCGGCTGTGTTGTTGGTGTGTTTGCGATTTCTCTTGGTATTGGTGGCGGTATGATGTTAGCACCACTTTTGGCGTATTATTTAGGATATAGTAGCAAGCAAATTATTCCACTATCCTTATTTTTTGTGATTTTTTCTTCAGTATCTGGTTTTTCTTCTTTAGCATTGCATGGTTATGCAAGTTTTAAAGAAGGGATTATTGTTGGAATCGCCTCTTTGATTGGCGTAAGGATTGGAATCTTTATGCTTTCTAAAATTGACGCGAAAAAACACAAAGTTACATTACTGATTATGTATGCAATCGTATTGAGCATAATGTTTAAAAAAATGTTTTTTTAGCTAGATTTATTCTTCAGATTCTTCTTTATCTTTTCCTAGTGCATCTTCTTGTTCTTCAATAGCCTTTAGAGCGAGATTAGAGAGAATCACCGCGCTTTCTTGTTGGCTATTTATTACACCATATAAGCCCATTCCTTTTAGCATTTCTTCTAAGCTGTCATCATCAGTTTGTGCGATGATTCTAACGCGATGTGAAATATCCATAATATGGTGGCAAGCTTGTGTGATTGTATTTGCAGATTCCACACACAAAATTACCACTGTGGAGTTTTGCACTTCAATTTCTCTGAATATCATTTTGTCAGTGATATTTCCATAAATGATATTAACCCCTTCTTTTTGCGCATTTTTTACGCGGTCATAATTAGAATCAATCACAAGAGTGTTGAAGTTGCAATTCTCTAAAAATTTTAAAACCTTTTTTCCAAGCAATCCATATCCACACACAACAACATCATTAAAAGTTTCTTCCTGTGATGTGCTAAATGAGCCGTCTTTTGGTTGCGCTTGTGTTGGAATCCTAAGTAGTCTTAGCATAAACTCTGTGCAACTATCTAAACATTCCAAAATAAAAGGTGTAGCAACCATTGAGAAAATCACCATTAAAGTTAGGAATTGATAAATTTCTTGCGGTGAAATTGTGGCTAAAAACTCTTGCCCAAAAATCGCACTTAAGATTCCGCCATCTAATTTTAAATTTAGAATCTTATGTTGGCTTGCAAGCAAGAAAATCGCAAAAGAAAACTCTCCAATTTGTGAAAGAGAGAGCGCAATACGCATACCAACCTTAGCACCTCTAAATAAGCTCAAAAAGGCAAACATTATAAGCGTTTTTGTTAAAATCATCAAAGCACATAAAATTAGCACAATGATAAAATATTTTGCCGCAAAGATTACATCAACTTGCATTCCAATGGTGATAAAAAATACTCCAAGCAATAAATCTCTAAAATACACCAAGACACTTGCTACTTGATATTTAAAAGGAGAATTAGAAACAATCATTCCTGCTAAGAATGCCCCAAGCGATAAGGAGAATCCGAAATATTTGCTCAAATATGCAGAGCCTAGAACAATCAAAAACACCGTTCCTACAAAAATTTCATCAGTTTTCATTTTTGCACTAGAGCGTAGAACGATTCTTGCTAGAAAACGACCGGGTAAAATTAATAGCAAAAGCACTACTAAAGCGGATAACCCTGTGCTTAAGAGCATTGCTCCCATACTCAAACTCGTATCGCTTAAGAGTTTAATAATGAGCAAAATAGGAATCACAGCAATATCTTGAAAAACTAAAATCCCAACAGAAGCCGCACCATAAGGCGTTCTTGTTTGATTTGTTTCATTAAGATGCTTTAGCACAATCGCTGTTGATGAGAGACTTACCGCACTTGCAATGATAACAGAAGTGTTAAAATCAAAGCGTAATAAAAGATAACAAATTGCAAAAAATGCTGCAATAGAGATTCCAATCTGCAATCCGCCAAAAAGCAAGACTTCTTGTCGCATTTGTGTGATTTTTTTGAAGCTAAAATCTAGTCCAATCATAAACATCAAAAACACGATTCCAAGTTCGGCAGCTTCGTTTAAATCCACAGAATCTTCTAAGCGGAATCCAAAAATATAAGTTGTGAGTGTTCCTGTAACGATATATCCAATAATTGCAGGAATCTTTAAGCGATTAAGCACGATTCCAGATATAACAGCCATTGCCAAGACACAGATGATTATAAGTAACGGCTCGATAGCATTCTCCTTTAAAAAACCGAGATTATATAGTATTTATTATGTTAAAATTATAAAATATTACAATAATTTTTAAGAGGATTTTTCACCCTTAAAAATCAAAGCAACAGAATTTACACAATGGCGCGTGTTTTTTTCTGTAAATCCCTCTCCTAAAAAAACATGCCCAAGATGCCCACCGCAGTTTGCACAAAGAATTTCTGTGCGCCTACCATCAGCGTCTAATTGTTCTTTGATTGCACCTTTAATACTTTCATCAAAGCTAGGCCACCCACAACCACTATGAAACTTGCTCTCCGAAGTGAAAAGCGGAGCGTTGCATTGCTTGCAGACATACACCCCTTTTTCAAAGAAATTTTCATATTCTCCGCTAAAAGGTGCTTCTGTGCCTTTGTGTAAAAGAACTCTTTGTTCTTCTGCATTGAGCGCATTATACATTAGCGATTCTCCTTTCTTTAAGAAGTTTTTGCAAAAACTCTTCTAAATTAAATTTTTTGCGTTGATTTTCTGTAAAAATATGCACAATCACATCGCCCAAATCCGCCACAATCCAATCTGGATTCTCATCATCAATCTGAAAAAAACTCTCTCCCTTTTCTTTAAGCGGTTTTTTCAGCGCGTCTAAAAGTGCTAATGCATGGCGGTCGATAAGTGCTGTTGCAATCACAACATAATCCACAAAATAATCTGTTTGGCTAAGGTCAAAAACTTCAATATTTTCCGCTTTTTTATCTTCTAAAATTTGACAGATTTCTTGCGTGAATGCTTTTCTATCTTCTTGCAATTTGCTTCCTTTATTACGGATTCTAAAATGCTATTAGGAATCCAATCTTTTAGTGCCACACCTTCCCCATTTTCTAGCATTTTACGTAATTGTGTCGAGCTAATTAGAATCTCTTGAAACTCCAATACTCTATAATTTTTGGGGATTGTGTAGCCATTGCGTGGAATTATAACAAATTCTACATTCTTTTCTAGCCAAGAATATTGCTCCCATTTTGGCAGGGATTCTACATTATCCGCCCCAAGAAGCAAAAAATACAGCGCATTTTCCCCAAAATCATAGGAATCTTGAATGTATCTTAATGTTTTAAAAGTTGGTGTTGGTGCATTTTGACGCACTTCAAAATCTAGCACAATAAGCGTGCAATTTTCATTTTCAAAACTTTTTTTTAATTGCTCTAACCACCCTAAACGCAGATTTGGAGTGAAATAAAATGCGTCTTTAAAAGGGCTTAAAAAATTAGGAACAACAAAAAGCGTATCAAGTTTTAATTGTATAATTGCATTTTTGATAATAGCTAAATGCCCATTATGCGGAGGGTCAAACGAACCTCCAAAGATTCCAACACGCTTTTGCATACATTACCTTTTTTGGTTAAAATTTTAGCAAAAAGAAGAATAAATGGAAGTTTTAACCCTTTTTTTAATCTTTGCTTTTGGAATCAGTTTTGGCGCGTTTGTGAATGTTTTAATCTATAGGATTCCGCGCAATCTTAGTATTTTTCTCCCAAACTCTTTTTGTCCAGAGTGTAAGACACCTTTAAAATGGCGCGATAAGATTCCTTTATGCAGTTATATTTTAAATCACGCAAAATGCCGTTATTGCAGTGCCAAGATTCCACCTTTTTATCTTTTAAGCGAGTTATTTGGTGGAATCCTTGCAGTATTTTGCTATGTTTATTTTTTTGCGACCATTAGCGCGCTTACACTTTTCTTTTTGGTGCTTCTATTTTACACACTAAGTGTAATTGATACGCATTTTCTAGCGATTCCAGATTCTTTAAATTTTCTAACACTCGCCTTTGCTTTAACCTTTGCATTCTCTTATTATGATGAAATCCTAATCCCTTGCATTGTTTGCTTAAGCTTTATCGGATTTGCCACGCTTCTAAGGCTATTTGTGAGTTTTTTAGCAAAAAAAGAAACACTAGGGGAGGGAGATTTGTTACTTTTTGGCACAATAGGTTGCGCTTTGGGTGCATTTTACGGAGCTTTAGCGATTTTTCTAGCAGCACTTTATGCCTTATTTTTCATTCTCCTAATGCGCGTATTTTTAGGGCGCAAAAATCCCATTATTCCTTTTGTGCCATTTTTATTTTTAGGATTTTTAAGTGCATTTGTATGGCAAATAGTGTAGAATTTATTTTTTAACAAAGGAATCTTAAATGCTAAAACCTGAAGAAAAAGAGTTTCTACTAAATTCTATCCGCGTTATAAACGATTATCCACAGCCCGGAGTTATATTTCGTGATATTACGACATTAATCAACAACAAAGAAGCCTTTAGCTTTACAATCAATCATCTAAAAAAACGTTATGAAAGTTACAATTTAGATTTTATTGCAGGCATTGAAAGTCGAGGTTTTATCTTTGGTGCTGCTTTAGCATATGCGTTAAACATCGGTTTTGTTCCAATCCGCAAAAAAGGCAAACTCCCTTACACTACGATTGCCGAAAAATACACGCTAGAATATGGTTTTAGTGAGATTGAAATCCATATAGACGCTTTTAAAGGCACGCAAAAAGAGATTCCAAGTGTTTTACTTATTGACGACCTTATTGCCACAGGTGGCACTGCACTTGCAGGAGCGAAACTCATCAAACAAGCGGGTGCGCAATGTATAGAATCTTGTTTTATTATTAATCTCCAAGATTTACATGGCGCAAAAGAAATGCAAAAGCACACCCCAATTTATAGTTTATTAGATTTATAGAGCGATTTTTTGCTCTATAACATCACACATTAAATCCACTGCATTACTTGCGCATTCTTTTTGTAAATCTGCGCTAACTTGTGCGATTCTGCTTTCAAGAAGCTCTAAACTATCCCACAAAACCTCACAAAATAAATCTTGCTCCAAACACAAAAACCCGAGCCCTTTTTCTTCGATAAACTTTGCATTGTAATATTGATGATTAGAAGCCGCATAAGGATAAGGGACAAAAAGTGCAGGAAGCCCATTAGCGCATAATTCCCATAGCGAGCTAGCTCCAGCACGACACACAGCAAAATCACAAAGTGCATAAATTTCAGCCATCATTTTACTAAAGCCAAAAACCACCACATCGACACCGCTAAACTCTCCTAACTCTACAAATTCCACTCTATCTATTATTTGCGATTCTGTGGAATCTTGCCAAACTTTTAGAGACTCTTTTAAGATTCCAACCTTTAACCCTTCATTTGCATATTCACTCACCACGCGCACTAAGTCTTTGTTTCCGCATTGATGAAAAACCTTGATTCCACGCTCTTTAAGCACGTTTAAAGAACTTAGCGCAAAATTATTTATCGCCCTTGCACCTTGCGAGCCACCCATAAAAAGCAAAGTCTTAACCGCACTTCTTACTCTAGCTTTTGTGAAAAAGACTTCCATTACAGGATAAAATTTAATCGGCGAACTCTCTAAATACGAAGAGAAAAATATCTTTGCTTTGGGTTTTAAAATCCTATTTAAACGCCCAATCGCTGCATTTTGTTCGTGGATAATAAGCGGAATCCTAAGCGCGCTTGCCCCAAAAGCAGCTGGTGCAGCAGAATATCCACCCACAGAAAGCACAAAATCAGGCTTAAACTCTTTTATGATTCCATAAGCTTTTTTAAAAGCACGCCCTTGTTGCCATAATGCCTTTAAAAACCCGATTCCGCGTTTATTGACAACCCCGCTTGTTTCTAAAAACCATTTTTGAGCAAATTTTTCTTCTTTTTCAAAATACGCTTTATCTTGCCCACTGCTAGAACCTATGAAAATACAAGAATATCCCCTAGCACTAAACGCATACAAAAACGCTTTCGCAACACTCAAATGCCCCCCAGTGCCACCACCGGTAATAACAACACGCATTAAAAAACCTTTGAATATAAGAATCGCAAAATAAATTTTACAAATTATACCAATTCTCGTAAAAATGTAACAACTTATTAAAAAGTTAAAAATTTTAATCACTTTTTGCAAAATCCACTACAAAAAAATGCTAATATATATCCAAATCCATAAAATAAGGAATCCTAAAATGAATAGTTTTGAAAATGTCTTTGATATTAAATCTCTAACAATGTCGATTTTGATGACTCCTGCAGTTGCAAACTTCAAAGGACGCGTGCATGGTGGAGATTTGCTAAAGCTCCTAGACCAAGTTGCTTATGCTTGTGCTTCTCGCTATTGTGGTAGATATTGCGTTACACTTTCAGTCGATAGTGTAAATTTCAAATATCCTATCGAAGTAGGCTCTCTTGTAACCTTTCTAGCTTCTGTGAATTACACAGGAAACAGCTCGCTTGAAGTAGGAATCAAAGTCATCGCAGAAGATATCCAAAAGCGCACCGTAATGCACACAAATAGTGCGTATTTTAATATGGTGTGTGTTGATAATGATGGCAAACCTACCAAAGTGCCACCACTAGAGCCAAAAACAGAAGAAGAAAAACGCCGCTTTGAAAAAGCGCAAAAACGCAAAGCAGCTCGTATGGAACTTACAAAAAAAGCACAATAAATTCTAAAAAATTTTGCTATAATTTCTCCTTATTGGAGAAGTTATGCAAACCACACAAAAACACCACGATTCCGCGCATATTGCACAAGATATTATGAAATATCAATTAACGCAATTTTGCAAGCGCAACACCCAAGCAATCGCAATAATCTTAAAAGCACTTTTACAAGGTGCGAAGCATTATCCAAAATCCACATTTCAAGAAACCCAAAAAGATATTTTGCAAGATTCCGCACTTTTTCAAGATGAGATTCCAAATCCTAGCAAAACAACCCCAAAAGATTCCGCAAAAAAAGATTCCAAAAAATCTTCCCCATTAAATATAGAAGGATAAGTTTGCGATTCCATATTGTTTTACATCAGCCGCGTATTCCGCAAAATACAGGAAATATCGGCAGACTTTGTTTTGCAAGCAATACAACTTTACATTTAATCCACCCTTTAGGCTTTAGTCTCACACAAAAGGAGCTAAAACGCGCTGGAATGGATTATTGGGAACATTTAAAAGTCTATGAATACGCAAGCACACAAGATTTTTTTGACACACACACGCAAAGCCCCTTGCCACATTTCTTTTTGACAACCAAAACAACCACTCCCTATTATACCGCCCCTATGCAAACAGGTGCATATCTGCATTTTGGGCGCGAAGATGCTGGACTTTCTCAAGAGATTCTAAGCGCGCATGCTTCATATTGCTACACAATTCCAATGCAAAATAATGCTCGCAGTTTAAATCTCGCCACAAGCGTTGGAATCGTCCTATATGAGGGCATTAGACAATCTGTGCAAAATTTTCATTTACCTTTTGTTTAAAATTCTTTCTTTCCACTTGACTTTATAAGATTCTTTTAGATAAAATTGCAGCCTATCTTAATTTTCTATGATAAAGGAGAAATGGTGAATAAACAGAATTCAAAATTCACA
>NZ_JRPB02000032.1 GCF_000765695.2 Helicobacter sp. MIT 11-5569
ATATTTCTAATTCTAATCTTTATGCAAATTATTCAAACTCTTATCTAAGCTTATATAACAACTCTCGCACAAATGATAAAACTGAACTTGATAGCACTACCACCACTACAACTACACAAGAAAGCAAGCAAGAATCCATAAAAGATAATCAAAACACAAAAGAAAAATTATATGCTTTTATTAGTGAGTATTCTAATATTGACAAACTTGACTTAAGCCTAATTATCAATAACGATGCATTAACAAGCGCAACAATAGACTATCGCGAAAATATAAAAAATCAAGCAAAAAATAGCCCCATTCCAAGCCAAGAAGAATTCCAAACAAACTTAGAATTTTTATTTGGTCAAATTGAAGATATTTTAATACAAGGCTTTAATGAAAATAAGGATAGCAAAGAGTTTCAAAGTCTTTTAGCAGGCTTTATGATGAGCAATAGAGCATTCTCTAAACAATCCTATGAAGATTCCACGCAAGATGCACTACAAGCTTTATGGCAACTCAAAAATGGAAATAAATCTAATGATTTTAAACAAAAATTATCAGACTATATGACAAATTCTAATGGTTTTGCGACCTCTATTGCAGACTTTTTTCATAGAGCAGAATATTTTAACCAGATTCCACAGAATCAAAAAAATACTATCCAAAATGCTTTAGAAAAAGTTCAAACTTATTTACTCAATCAAGCTGGAGCATTAGACAATAAATCTTTTAAATTAGGAGACGCGGTTATTTCTTGGAGTGGAGATGACTTACCTTTCAAAGATTATTATACTGGGGAAGTTAAAATTGCTTTTATGCAAAATAATTCCTTTTTATCTCATCTCTCTAACTTCGATTCCACCCAATCCCTCTTTGACATTTTAGAAAAAAGAGACAAACTAGAAAAAGAAAATCAAGAACTAAAAACAAAACAAGCTTATAGTGCTTATGGAATCACAAATGCCACAAACTCTATTCAAACAAATTCCACAAGTGATTCTTTAATGCAAGCATTGTTAAAGGAATCTAAAGAATCCAAAAAATCTTAGGTAAAGTTAATGGAAATAAAAAGTAACACAAGGATAAACAATGGATTCTAGTATAAAAAATTCTCTCACTCTTAACAATAATCTCTTTATCAATAGAGCTTCAAAATTGGATTCATCAGAGCAAAAGAACTTTGAGATTCCTAGTGATGAGAATATCTTACAAGAAGTGAGAGATTTTTATCGCACTCCTGTTAAAGATATGGATTATAGCCCATTTGGAAAAATGGTAATTATGATTGACCAATCTGAATCATCTGTTAGAGATTTCAAGCTAGAAGCAGAAGCAAAAGAGCAAGCAACCCTAATGCCAACAGAAGCAGAATATGAAAAAGCGCAGAAATTTTTGGAAGAACAAATCGATAAGATAATGATAGAAATTGCTAAGGAAAATCACGATTTATTGCCATTAGCAACAAAATTTTGCAAAACTGGAGAAGAGCTAACACAAGAAGAATGGGATTTAGTAGGTGATAGGAATTTATTGGCATTTGCAAATCTTATGAATGCTTATTCTATGCAAGATAGCGTGAGAGGATTAAGGAAACTAAGTGGAGAAGAAGGTGGCTTCACTCACGAAAATGCACAATTAATGGCAGTGAATTATGATTCTCTCAAAGAAGACAAAGATGGGGCTGTATTCTTTGGATTAGTTGCCAATCGGCTTTCTCCAACACAAAGAGAAGAAATCATAGAAGCAATGACAAAGGTTAGAGTGTATGAAGAAGAAAATGGATTCCTATACGCTAATGTGTTTTTTAAGCGTAATACAACAACAGGAGAAGTGGAATTTTCTCTTATAAAATCCCAATCTGAACCACAAGCAGAATCCCTAATAATGCAATATTCTAATCTTACTTCCCAATCCTTGTTTGAAATGATAGAGCGCAAAGACAAACAAGAAACACAAAATATAACAACAGATTCCATAATGCAAGCCTTACTAAAAGATTCCAAAGAGAATAATAAGAATCTTCAAGAATAATAAAGATATAATCCATAGGAAGACTTAAAGAATTGCAAATAAGGATTCCTATGT
>NZ_JRPB02000033.1 GCF_000765695.2 Helicobacter sp. MIT 11-5569
TATCTTACTCCTATCCTCATCATCACAATATGAGCCAAAATCAATATAACCTGCTAGGAAGAGTTGTCCTATGACATTAATGTATTCGCTAATATAAGTGGGATTAGGGTCGTTGTCTGTTATTTCGTTATTTATGTTCAAATAATGTATAGGCATAAAGTGGGAATCACATTCACCTATGGATACCCGATCCAAAGCGATATGCTCAAAATATTCTAAAATATCAGTTTTTGTGATATTTGGGATTTGTAAAAATAATTCCATTTCCCAAAACTCATCATCTTTCCCATATTCAAAATCATCAAAATCAGGAAACAATGAACCATATTTATGTATCACTTTACCAATCGCCATCTTCTTTTACCTTGTTGTGGATTTTTTTATTACCTATTTCTATGGTTGAACCACCAGATCCTGCTCTTAATGATTCCATCTTATGAGCGCATAAAATAAGATATATAAAATAAGATACATTAAAGAACACAAAAAACCAAAATAAATAATTTTTTTATTGTTTTTTAATAGTCCATAAATCCCAAGAGTTGATAAAATTATAAGAATAAAATTAATAGTGTAATGCAATTCTATATTAGATAAATCCATAGCCTTCGAAAAAGATGATTTTATGTTAAAAAACTGAAAAGTAATCTCGAAAAAAAAAGAAATAAGAAACAAGTAAAAAAGATAAAACAAAATACTTATAGATAATATTTTTATAAAATATTTCTACAATAACACTCAATATACCCAATATACCAATTATTAAAAAGAATTGGGACATAAAATCACCAAGCAAGTGGTTTGCAATCCCTTTACTTGAACTCATTGCACCGTAAAGCAACAAGCTAATATTGGTTACCCAAAACAAAGCAATAAAAGCTTTAAAGGCTGTTTGCCAAGTGAGTTTCATTGATTTCTCCTTAATCTATTGGTTAGCAATATTTGGTATAAAAAGAATCATCGCATTCTACCTCCCAAATAAAAATTTTTCTACAATACTAAATGGTAAAAGCATATTACACAAAATAAAATATATAAAAATTATTATACGAAGTTTAATGTATTTGTATGCTATACACAATAAAATAGCAAACAAACAAATTAAAATGCTTTGATAAACAATAAATATATGTTTAGAAACTTCTATTTCTGTTTGCAATAATCCCCATAGATTGTCGTTATTTACAAGAGTTATATTATTCACAGATGCAAAACACAAATTGGCACATGATAAAATAATAGCAAAGAATCTCCATTTGGGTAAAAAAATAAAAATGAGTATTGGCACAAAGATAAAAACATTCCACAAAATTATAGCAAAATCAATCATTGTTTAGCCTCGCATTGTTTTATCAAACCCAATAGATTATCCGAACATTCCATAATGGCATTATCATACTTCACCGCTAAAGGAATTTTGGTTATATTTAATTTTTTGCTATACTCTATAAGATTTTCAAAGAATAACTCATTTCTATCCCATAAATCTATACAACCTGCACTACCAGCACTCCAGTCACCATGGATATAAAATCCATCTCTCCCATAAGTTTCTTGGTTATTTAATTCTATGGGAACATTTTTATCACCCCAACCATATTGTCTATCTAAACGATATGATGGAACACTAGAAATCTTATTAATTTCTATATAATATTCTCCCTCAGGTATAGGTCCTTCATTTTTTAGCATTTGCCTTTCTTTTTCATAGGTAAAATAATGCTTTCCATTATCTTTTTTAGGTCTGCCACTAACTGCTTGAAAAGAGATTCTTTGCACCTCTTTATCATCTTTATTGATAATGATTGTCAAAAGTTTGCCATTGAAGTGTAGAGAAATACTGCTTCTATACCCCTTTGTTTCTCCTACATTTCTTGCCTTTCTCCCCACCTCTACTTTCTTATTAACTTTACTACTCTTCTTTATTTCTCCTATCCCTTCCCATTGTTCTCTTTGATATTCTATCTTAGGAGAAGGATTAGATGGTAGTTTGAGTGGAGAGAATTTA
>NZ_JRPB02000034.1 GCF_000765695.2 Helicobacter sp. MIT 11-5569
TCTTGACCCAAACTTTGGAGAATATAAATCTACAAAGAAAGAATTTTATTCAATTTGGGATAAAAATCAAACAGGAGGCTTTGCTCTTATTATTGCAGACAAAGAAAACTCTAAACCTGCTATAAAAGATTTAGAGTTTCCTAGTGAGAGATTTTTTAGATAAATTTAGTATTCTTTGCATTTTTAGAATCTTGGATTCTTATTCTCTTTGGAATCCTTTAGTAATGCTTGCATTAAAGAATCACTTGTAGAATCTGTTTGAATAGAGTTTGTAGTATTTGAGATTCCATAAGCACTATAAGCTTGTTTTGCTTTTAACTCTTGATTTTCTTTTTCTAGTTTGTCTCTTTTTTCTAAAATGTCAAAAAAGCTTTGGGAAGCAGTATAAGAAGCTTGCATTAAGAAATAATCCGCATTGCTTGCAACTAAATTTTCAATGTTTGTAATTTCATTGACAAAAAACTCATTAAAGTCATTTCTTATTGCGTTATAAGAAAATTTCTTATTATCAATTTCTATGGAATCCCCATTCAAATAATAAGAATGCACAATAGCTAGTTTATCTTGGATTTCTGCTAATTGCTCTTTAGGGATATAATCTTGTGCGATATTAAAAAATGTCGTCCCCACTGCGCTTAATTCTGTATCAACATACCTTTTGACCTGCTCTAATAAATCTTTTCCCCCATTATCAAGCGAATTTTGTGGCACATAAGGATAAGATTTTAAGAGATTTAAAAGTTCATAACCTCCTTTGGGATATTCTCTATTCTCTCCTAGCTCTATTGCTTTTTCTATTGCAATAGAATCTTCTATTGTTTCTTTATTATCGCGATAGATAGTCGTTATAATATTATCCATTGTGTTTTTTAAAAAGTTTTTTGCGTCTTGCATTTGTGATTTTGTGGGTGGATTTATTTCTTTTGATTTTTGTATAAGTGTATCTTCAAACTTGAAATAATTAGCAGAATCAACCACGACTCCTCTTTTTTCTATCGGCGATACATAATCTACAATAGCTTGTAATGCTTCTTTGTCGCTTATGGAATCTGATAATGGAGTTGTTGCTTGATTTTTATTTTGGCTAAAAAGGTTTGCGTAGAGATTTGTATTGTTTGTATAAAGAGAATTAGAAATATTTGTCAATACTTACTCCTTAATTTAATTATTAAAGATTAAGCAAAAAGTGTGCCTAAATACTATTTAATGCCCCAGTATTTATTTGCGTCATTTCTAATAATCCCATTTATCTCATTGAATATTTTTCTATCATTAAGTAATTTATCCGCATAATACCTATCTGCTGGTCTTGAATAAATTGGATTATGTTGGTTCATACCAATAATGGATACACTTACTTGATTATTCAAGTGGCTCAAAGTTGCTTGAACTACGGGAATGTAATTTCCTCTACCATTATCAACATTTAAAGGACGAAGTTCGTTTGTATAATCTTCAAATAATTTATAATATGCTGTATAAGATACCCTGGTCCCAGAATTATTTTTTATTCCATAGTGATAAGGAATATAATACTCATATGTATTACCATACAGATGTTTAAGAATTGTAGCTCCTCCCACAACCTTTTTCATCTCATCATCTGATAAGACTTTAACTCCTAAAGAGTTTTCATTTACTTTACCATTAGTTGCAAGAGCAATTAAATCTGTTGCATATGCACTACTAACAAGTGCCAAACTTAGAAATAAAGTTGCTAATAACTTTTTCATTTAGGT
>NZ_JRPB02000035.1 GCF_000765695.2 Helicobacter sp. MIT 11-5569
TAAAGATAAATCAGGAGTTGTTTGTAGAGTTTTTACTTTAGGAGTAAGGATTTTTCTTCTTGTTTTCTTAGCCATTAAGAATCCTATGGGAGTTTAGAATTGTTAGTAATAAGTAATTTTCTCATTTACTCCCTTTAATTAAAATTGTTAATATGAACTTGGCTTACAATATAATTTTTCTTGTTTGCCATTTGTGTTTTTCCATCTAAAGTGGAATTGGATTGCAAATAAACTTATTATTATCGCTTGTTTCACATTAAAAGCAAATTAGTTAATTTGGGCACAACACATACTTTCCACACACTTCAAACATACACCATTGAATTAAAGTATCATTCAAAAATTCTAAACTAAACACATCTTGAGGATTATATTTTATAGAATTCACAAATAGAAAAATAAATTTATTTCCTTGAAGTATTATCTTATCTTTATAATCTTTTACTATCAAATCTATACGCTCCATAGGGGTATAAATTATTATACTTCTACTTTCTCTATCAAATTGCAATCCTTGTTCTTTAAAGTATTCTTCATTGCCACAAGTTTTTGCTATCTGTGATTTATTTGTTTGATAACAAACAAATTTTTTATCCCAAAAACTTCTACCTTTAGAATCCACTACATCTAGGTCATTTGCGCATAATTCACACAAGCAAACACACAATAAGATTATTGCTATATTTTTCATCGCACATTTCCTCATCTTCACCATAAAACTCTCTAAGTTCGCAAGAATCATAATCCCTATCATCATCTTCTACATAAAGGCTATCATAAATTTCATGGGCATTTTCTTCTAAGTCTTTTATCCAAGCTTCTTTGCATTCTCCTTGTAATTCTTGTGCATCATAAATCTAGTTTTCATTTTTTCCTTGTTCTATCGCCTCATCTGGTAACATTTGTATATAAGGATTATCTTCCTCTAAACTATCTAATGTATTCTTTAATATCCCTTGATAAATTTCTCTTGTTATTTGTTTAGCTCCAGCCATTTATTGCCTCCTTTAATCTTTGCACTATTTCTTTTAAATCATTACCTGATGTGATAGATTTTACAAAATTTCCATATTCATCAAACTCTTCTACTTTTTCTTCTTCAAAAATCATCTTATACCACATTACACCATTCTCTCTATACCAAAATTGCTCTCCTGCTGCTTCATTATCTTGAAAATAACCTTGAATTTTTAGATTCCCATTTTCATAAAATATTTGCTGGATTCCATCAAGCTGTCCATTTTTCAAACAATATTTTGCCTCTAAATTTCCATTTTCATAATAAAATAATGAGCAACCATTGCCTTTTTTAACAATCTGCATAGATTTTAAGTTTCCATTAGGATAATAACTCATAATTTTATCACTTACCTTGCCATTGCGCACACTAACTTTATAGGTTATATTTTTCTTCACAGAAGACATTGTTCCATCAAAAGGGCGCAATTGGTAAATATCATAAGCAATCCCCTTAAAGATGAATGTTTTTGTCTGTTCTCCATTTAAATTAATAGCATTATGGGTATTTTTATAAGAATAAAAGCTAAAGATAATGAGAGATAATACACAAAGAGTAATGGAAAGAGTTTTTAGATAAGCC
>NZ_JRPB02000036.1 GCF_000765695.2 Helicobacter sp. MIT 11-5569
TAAATTCTCTCCACTCAAACTACCATCTAATCCTTCTCCTAAGATAGAATATCAAAGAGAACAATGGGAAGGGATAGGAGAAATAAAGAAGAGTAGTAAAGTTAATAAGAAAGTAGAGGTAGAGAGAAGTATTTCTAGTGTTGTTCAAGAAGAGATTCCTCCTAATGTGATAAGAATAGAAACACAAGATGATAGTGGAGAGTTTATAGAGATAGAGTTGTTAGAAGACAATCAAGAGGAATTACAAGAGAGTAATTTAGAACAAGAAGAAAACAGTCTTTGGCATACTGCAGGAGAAGCTGTATTGGATATAGGATTAGGAATCCTAACTAAAGGAAAACATAAACCTAAACCAAAGACAGCTACAAAAAAATCCACATCTATAAAGCCTAAGTCTTTGAGTAGGGAGGAGGCTATAAGTCTTTTAAGAAACAAATATGGGCTTAAGACTTCTAAGGAATTAAAGAAAGAAGGATATAAAAATATAAAAAATAGTGATAATGTCTATTGGGCGAGAGATAACAAACAAATCAAAGAAATTTGGGACGATATTACAGAGGGAGCAGAAATAATAGATCGTGATAAGCCTGATAAACTCGGGGGTAAATTAACAATAGCAAAATTGCGAGATGGGACAATTGTAAGGCTAAGGCAGAAATCAAAGACGGGGGGTTCCACGATAGAGATAGGAAATAAAAAACCTAATGTTACAATCCACAATAAGGCAAAAGAAGATGGCGATTGGTAAAGTGATACATAAATCAGGCGTAATGTTTCCTGATTTTGATAAAATAACAGATAATATGGATTTTTATGACAATAATGTTTTAAGCTTTATTTGGTTTGCACAGATTTCAAATATTACCAAAATAGATATTTTAGAATATTTTGAATGCCTTTATCTTGATGGAGCAATGGAGAATGGCACAGAGGTTGATAGTATTTTTTTGTGTTGGTATCCTTATAAAGAGCTTCACCCAACACTTCAAGAAAACGACCCTAAGCCCACTTATGCAAGTGAATGTATTAATCTTTTAGGACAACTCTTCCTAGCAGGATACATAGAATTTGGTATGTGTGGATTGCAAGACAAAGAAGAAAATGACCTCTCAAAACAAAAAGAAGACAAATATCAAGCTTGGATATATTTTAGGGATAATTTCTTTTATACCGAAGCGTATAATAGAGATATGATAGACCTTAGAGAAAAATACCCAAATATGAGCGATGATGATTATTTGCATTCTAATTGGGATACTCCACAATATTGGGATAAGTATCATTTTTGGGTTGCAAGAACCCCCAAAGGCACTAAATATTTCAATGAAATCCTAGCCCCAAGATTCTATAATAAATACAAAGATTTAGAAGTAGAAATAGATGATAAAGGTAATATTATAAGATGGATTGGAAAGATTAATAGATAAGTTCTCTTTTTTATTAGATTTACCAACCCTTCTAAACTCCCATAGGATTCTTAATGGCTAAGAAAACAAGAAGAAAAATCCTTACTCCTAAAGTAAAAACTCTACAAACAACTCCTGATTTATCTTTA
>NZ_JRPB02000037.1 GCF_000765695.2 Helicobacter sp. MIT 11-5569
AAGTGTGCAATCTATGCGTAATGAATTTCAAGATGAGGACTTTCTTTAAGCTTAATTTGGGTAATTTTATTGCAAAAATGTATTTCTAAGGAGCAAAAAACACAAAAGGAGAAACAATGCAAAAAGTCGTTGTAATTGGAGGTAGTGGGCATATTGGCACTTTTTTGATTCCTGCTTTGGTTGAAGCAGGCTTTAGTGTCGCAAACATTAGCAGGGGCAAAAGCAAGCCTTATAATGAAAACCCTGCGTGGCAAAAGGTAGAACAAATCACGCTTGATAGAAATGCACCGGATTTTTTAGAACATTTAGAATCTCTAAAGCCTGATATTATTGTGGATCTCATCAACTTCACACTAAAAGACACCAAAGATTTGGTTGCAAAGTTTCAAGACAAGATTAGCCATTATCTGTTTTGTTCATCTGTTTGGGCACAAGGCAGAGCAGAGATTTTGCCACTTAATCCTGCAAGCACGACTAAAACACCCCTTGATGAATATGGTGAGCAAAAGTTTTTAAGCGAAATGTATTTGCAAGAATCTTTTCAAAATGGATTCCCGATGACAATTATTGCACCTGGGCAAATTAGCGGAGAGGGGTTTAAAATCATCAATCCTTGGGGCAATACAGATACAAGCGTGTTTGAAAAAATCGCAAAAGGTGAAAAGATTTTTTTGCCTAATTTTGGTATGGAAACTTTGCACCATGTCCATAATGAAGATGTTGCGCAGGTGTTTTTTAAGGCGATTGCACATAGAGAAAAAGCACTTGGACAAAGCTTTTATGCGGTGGGAGAACAAAGCATTACGCTTTATGGCTATGCAAAATATATGTATGAATTTTTTAACCAAACTCCACAAATTGACTTTCTTTCGTGGAAAGAATGGTGCGATTATATCAATAATCAAGAATATACCGAGCATTCCTACTATCATCTTGTAAGAAGTGGGGCGTATAATATCCAAAAAGAAAAAGAGCTTTTGGGCTATGCACCCAAATATAGCATTACGCAAACGATAGATGCAGCGGTTAAAAGCTATATCCAAAGAGGGATTATTAAGGTGTAATTTGCAAAAAGGCGTTTGGGTAGATTCTAGGCTGTGGCGCAATTTAGTTACACTTGTTGCCTATTCGTAAGTAACATTTTGTCATTCCTCAGCTTGTCTTAAAATTTTATCTCTGCACACAAAATCTCTTTAAACCCTCTCGCTAAGCGTTTTAACCTTTCCATTCAACTTTTGCCTCATATTGTTTTGCAAAATTTGCATTATCCCCACCTCTCATACTCTTTACCTCAAAAATATGGATTCTATCTTGCCAATCTTTTAGCGCAAAGTCTGGATAAGAAAAATGATAGCCATTTTGAACGCGTATCATAAATCTCCTCCATCTCTTCTCTCGTCTTCATTATGTCTCCTTTTAATGAATTGAATGAATTTGTGTTTTTGGTTTTCTAGTTTTTTGGTTTTAGTTTTTTGTGTTTTTTG
>NZ_JRPB02000038.1 GCF_000765695.2 Helicobacter sp. MIT 11-5569
TGATGGCTTTTGTGATTTTAAAGGAGACAGAAGGAGAAGAGGTGGGATTTATTGTTAGGGTGAGGTAGGAATTAAGATTCATTGGGTGTCCTTTGGAATTAAATATTGTTTTATATAAAGTTTGTAGCAGTGGTTATCATCTCTTTGCCATTTTGATAAAGTTTATAGGCACTATCTGCTGTGGGTTCAGCAATCCATTTATTGCATACCCAATTGCCAAACCCTGCACCTGCTCCAGCACCGAGAGCCGTGCCAATTCCGGGCGCAACACTACCAATAACTGCTCCAGCTGCCGCACCTCCCGCTACTGCACAAGTATTACTAAGAGCTACACCATAAAAGGCTTCAACTTTAGCCTTTTCTCCTTGTGCAGTGGCTATGGAATTAATATCATTGATAATACTAATAGGCTTTGGAGTGTTTTTTAATGTAGTTTTTCCAAAATTAGAAACATCAAGATTTTTAGTTACTTCTTTAGTAGTGGCTTCTATTGCAGCTCCTATTGCCCCTATTCCATTTTTAACCGTATCTCCTCTTTCTTGATAACCACTCTTTGCTTTATTAGTCTCATCACTCATTGTTTGCCCCTAATAATATAAATATTTACAATAGCACCCCAAAAGAAGAATGGTATTCCAAAGCATACCATAAAGCCTTGCCAAAAATCAATGTAAAATAACATCTCAAAGAAGTTATCTATAAAATAAGTGCTACTATCTTCATACTTAGAATAGCCAATTAGTCCGCCATTAAGGAAACGATGGAACACATAAATCATAAGCAATGATAGTATAATCATACTAAATATTGCCATTTTTTTATTTTTACAAATCCTTGCAAACCTTTCAGTAGCCTTTTTCGCTTCCTTAGTATAATGATAAATGGATAACAATCCTTGTCTCATAACAAGATAGAAATAATACACAAAGACCCACAAAGAATATACCATACCCACCACAAACATATATGCAGCATAAAACTTACAAAGTTCAGGGGCAAAGGTTTTAGATTCCATAAGTTTAATTGCTGGAATAAAGTCCATAAAGTCAGTGAAAACTTTTAAATAAGGATATTGCGTTAAAATATTATAAGGGAGTAGAAAGAGAGTTAAAGAACAAAGAACAAAGAAAATCAAGACTAAGGAAATCAATAAAGTTCTTTTTTTATTAAAATGCTGATTTTTTAATTTAACTCGCAAATAAGCTCTAAAGCGATTATAGGTTAAGGGTTTATTAGGCATTGGTTAGTCTTTGTAAGAGATAATACACATCATATCCAACATAAATTAAATACAAAATCTTAATTGTTTGATTGTTTAAATTAATAGCATTATGGGTATTTTTATAAGAATAAAAGCTAAAGATAATGAGAGATAATACACAAAGAGTAATGGAAAGAGTTTTTAGATAAGCC
>NZ_JRPB02000039.1 GCF_000765695.2 Helicobacter sp. MIT 11-5569
GAGTTACACCTTCAATTTTGATATAGGCTGGTTGTGCCATATAAATCTCCTTTCCCTTTTATTTTATTATTGTTACAAGCACAGATATTAGCATTTTTTTAATGTTTTTAGAATAAAATAATGCTAAAAAGTTATAAAAAATATTAATTTTGAGTTAAATCCTCAATTTACATAGAATTTAATTATAATTTTTAAATTTCTATCCTCTTGCTACCATTTCCCATTTTTAAAGTTAATTCTATAATATAGCGTAAATTATGATAAGGGATTTTTTAAGTAAAAAATCATAGAATATTTATAGATTTTGGAATTTTAAGGAATAACACAATGTATAAAAATTTATCGCTTAAAACAAAAATCATGGTGTTGGCTCTTGGTATGCTAATAGGACTAGCAATAGCCATTGGAATTGTAATGTATTATGGAAAAAGTATGGTTGCCAACACGCGTGTTGCAATTGATAATGGCATAAGGCAAGAAGTTGAACAAAAATTAAAGCTTGCTACCGACTCTTTAGCAAACTCCTTAGGAGAGCTTGTGCAAGGTGTTGATGAAGAATCACAAATTCAGATTATCGCTAAAAGCATTGAAAAATTCCGCTTTGAAGATGACAAAAGTGGATATTATTTTGCATACAAAGAACATACTCCAGTAGCACACCCAACACGCAAAGATTTGATTGGAAAGTCGTTATATGAAACAAAAGATGTTAATGGTGTATATTATGTGCGTGAGCTTTTTGAAACTGCTAAAACACAGGACAAAGAAACAAAATTTGTGTATTTTACTTTTTCAAAACCTTTGCCAGATGGAACACTTGGAACAGCACAAAAAATCGGCTATGCTGCAATGATTCCAAATACAGATAATATCTGGTTATCTACAGGAGTTTATACAGATACGCTTGCTACACATACAGAAGAAATTTCTTACGACATTGTTGCCAATCTTCGAGCGACACTCTTAAAAAGTTTCGGGATTGGAATCATCTTTTTCTTTGTAATTATGATTCCTATACTTTGGGCATTTTACAACAACCTTATTAAAAGCGTGCGTGTTGTGCAAGCAAATTTGCGCAATTTTTTCAGCTTTATTAATAACAACTCTACAAATACAACACTTATTACTTTAAACTCCAATGACGAATTTGGAGCAATGGCAAAAGAAATTAATGCAAACATTCAAAATATTCAACAAGGCTTAAAGCAAGATGAAACAGCTATTACCC
>NZ_JRPB02000047.1 GCF_000765695.2 Helicobacter sp. MIT 11-5569
AGTCGAGATTGAGAAATGATTTTAGACTAAACTTATCTAAAAAATCCCTCACTAGGAAACTCTAAATCTTTTATAATAGGTTTAGAGTTTTCTTTATCTCTTCCCTAAAATCTATATATAGAAAATTATCATAGCAAAAAATTCACACAAAGTGGAATACTTGTTGCTAACAGAGTTGGAATGAAATTTCATATTTTTACAAAAAGGAACACAATGTTTAAAAGGATTTTATTCCCTATCTTTGCTTTATTTTCTATTGCTTTTGCTTCTGACCCTATTACTATGGATTCTTTGTTTAAAAAACAAATTGGTTTAAGGAGTATTACAAGTATTAGCTATTTAAGCAGTGGAAATGCTTATATTTATAATATGTATCCTACACTTGTAGCACAACCTGATACA
>NZ_JRPB02000004.1 GCF_000765695.2 Helicobacter sp. MIT 11-5569
ATAAAATCCCAAAAAGTAACATCTAACTAAATATTATAAAAAAATATTTTTTCAAACAACAAGATTTAACAAAAAATAATTTAAAATAAAAATGTTAGAAAATAACAAGGAGATATAGAATAAATGAAAAAATACTTTTAAGTTTATTATTTATCAGCAGTCTAGGTTTTAGTGCTGAAGTTGATGTAATTGCTATTGCGACAAATGGTGCTTTAAATGAACAAAGTGAAGGCATAAAAGTTTTAAATGATAAAGAAATGCGTGAAGTTGTAGGAGGGTATAGACCTTTTACTGCTAGTTGGTATGGACATACTTATATTCAACAGCCTTGGACAAATAACTATAATGCAAATAAATATCCTCAAACCTCTAATCAAGCAATTCTTTCTAATGCGTTTATGAGTTGGTATATTGGAAAATAAGAGTTATTCCATATGATACTAGGTTTAAATACTCACAATTCAAACGCTAAAAACTTAAGCCCGGAGAATGTTGTTAATATTGAATGGCTTATGCGGAGTGTTGATTACTCTGCACTCAATCCAAACTTCACAGAACCAAAAGCAGAAGAACTACAAATTAGCAGCATTAAAACAAGCAATGGGAGTGCTTATTCTAATAATGTCTATTTTAGAGACCCACTTAATCATGCTTATGTTAAAGTAGGACTAAGTGATAAAAATCTAAGTAATCTTCAAAATCTTTTTGGTGAAAATTCTATCAAGAGAGATGGAGATAATATTCTCCTAAAAGGTGAAGCAGAAAAGTTTGTTAGTGGTTGGTTTGGAGATATTGCCTATAAAAGAGGTTATCTTGGAGCAGATATTAATCAAGATGGAACTTTAGATGATGATGAGAAATTACAGCTTACTACTATACCAACTGTTCTAGTAGCTGTATTTGGAAATAAGATTCAGCCTATTGCTGCGGATAATTATCAAAGGGCTCACGCAGTTACAGATGGGAAAGAGTGGACATTGACTGCACCAAATTCCATAGAAAGTGCATTAAATCAAAGCCTAGAGCAAGATAAAAATGCAGATGGCAAAATACTTTATAATGAAAGAAGGACTGTTAAAGAAGCTAAACAACGTCTTTATGAAATTGCTGTAGAAATGGAAAAAAGAAGACTTCCGATTCCAGACTTTGCTCCACTTGAAATGATGGAAGAGAATGCTAAAATGCTCAAAAAATCTCTCCAAGAGCAATTAAGCAAAGAAGGTGTTAAACTTAGTGATAAAACTTTAGAATCTACTTCAGTCCAAGATTTACAAAGTATGCTTGATAATGCAAAAGGAAATCCTAAAGCAAAACAAACACAAGATACAAATAATCAACAAGAACAAACTGATATTTTTTCACAAATCCAAAACTTAACCAAACTCCCTAAAGATACTTTAGAAAAGAATCTAGCAAATAATCCTAACTTTGAAGATGAAGTCATTTCTATTGTCAAAGAAATCACACAAAATGTTGATAACTTTTATCAATCTACAAACACACAACCTAAACAAGAAGCAATGCTTGATGTGCAGGTGTGAAATAGTTTGGTAAAGTTGGGGCAAGAGAATAATCAATATTTAGAAGCGAAAATCACCATTCCTATGGAAGCTATTTACGAATCACGAGGATTCAGACATCATCATTACAGAATTATAACACGATCCCTAAAAATGTAAAAGTGTTTCTAATATCAATCTCACCAAAAATAGTCTATCTGGATACAAACACATAGAATTATTAATCGTGGATTGATAAGAATATATTTCACTCTCTTCTTTTGGCGCGGTAAGCTGTGTTTTATTGCAATTCTCTACAAAAAGTTCTTGGGAATCTTCAATCGTAACTATTCTTTCGCCTGGGTCAATTTCACCCCTTTTTTATTGAATTCAGAAGGGAACAAAATTATTAGAAAAGATTATTATATGAAGAGATTTGTGCTTTAGAAATGCAACGGTAAAAAGGTGGGAGAGAAATAAATTAAATTTCCTCTCTGTAGTTATGCCTTTGATAATTTGTAAATCACATAAAATAAAGCACCGAAAAACCCAACAAAAGAAACAATTAGTGCTATAAAACCTGTTGTCATTCTTTCTCCTTTTCTAGTTTATTTACTTCTTTTAAAAAACTTTTAATCAGTATTGCTATGGTAACAAGCAAGAATACAACAACCATAACCACAATATATGTGTTTTCAAGAGAATATTTTTCATAATTAATAAAAGTATATCCTAATACACCAAACAATGCAGTTAATAATGCTAAAATAAGAGATTTGTAAAAATCAATCATTGCTTTTATTTTTTCTTTTCTACTCATAAAGGAATTATAATCAAAATCTTGTAAATAAAAATAAAACAAGAATATCAGTATAATTAATTTTTACTCCAACAGGAGGGACACCCAGTGCCACCCGCGTTGTTATGCTACGCTTTACAAAAAGGGGATAAATTTTATTAAAATTAACTAAAAAACTTTTGCAAAAAGCTTTTCTTTAAGGTTATCATTGTTTGTTACATTAAAAAAATAAAATCCCAAAAAGTAACATCTAACTAAATATTATAAAAAAATATTTTTTCAAACAACAAGATTTAACAAAAAATAATTTAAAATAAAAATGTTAGAAAATAACAAGGAGATATAGAATAAATGAAAAAATACTTTTAAGTTTATTATTTATCAGCAGTCTAGGTTTTAGTGCTGAAGTTGATGTAATTGCTATTGCGACAAATGGTGCTTTAAATGAACAAAGTGAAGGCATAAAAGTTTTAAATGATAAAGAAATGCGTGAAGTTGTAGGAGGGTATAGACCTTTTACTGCTAGTTGGTATGGACATACTTATATTCAACAGCCTTGGACAAATAACTATAATGCAAATAAATATCCTCAAACCTCTAATCAAGCAATTCTTTCTAATGCGTTTATGAGTTGGTATATTGGAAAATAAGAGTTATTCCATATGATACTAGGTTTAAATACTCACAATTCAAACGCTAAAAACTTAAGCCCGGAGAATGTTGTTAATATTGAATGGCTTATGCGGAGTGTTGATTACTCTGCACTCAATCCAAACTTCACAGAACCAAAAGCAGAAGAACTACAAATTAGCAGCATTAAAACAAGCAATGGGAGTGCTTATTCTAATAATGTCTATTTTAGAGACCCACTTAATCATGCTTATGTTAAAGTAGGACTAAGTGATAAAAATCTAAGTAATCTTCAAAATCTTTTTGGTGAAAATTCTATCAAGAGAGATGGAGATAATATTCTCCTAAAAGGTGAAGCAGAAAAGTTTGTTAGTGGTTGGTTTGGAGATATTGCCTATAAAAGAGGTTATCTTGGAGCAGATATTAATCAAGATGGAACTTTAGATGATGATGAGAAATTACAGCTTACTACTATACCAACTGTTCTAGTAGCTGTATTTGGAAATAAGATTCAGCCTATTGCTGCGGATAATTATCAAAGGGCTCACGCAGTTACAGATGGGAAAGAGTGGACATTGACTGCACCAAATTCCATAGAAAGTGCATTAAATCAAAGCCTAGAGCAAGATAAAAATGCAGATGGCAAAATACTTTATAATGAAAGAAGGACTGTTAAAGAAGCTAAACAACGTCTTTATGAAATTGCTGTAGAAATGGAAAAAAGAAGACTTCCGATTCCAGACTTTGCTCCACTTGAAATGATGGAAGAGAATGCTAAAATGCTCAAAAAATCTCTCCAAGAGCAATTAAGCAAAGAAGGTGTTAAACTTAGTGATAAAACTTTAGAATCTACTTCAGTCCAAGATTTACAAAGTATGCTTGATAATGCAAAAGGAAATCCTAAAGCAAAACAAACACAAGATACAAATAATCAACAAGAACAAACTGATATTTTTTCACAAATCCAAAACTTAACCAAACTCCCTAAAGATACTTTAGAAAAGAATCTAGCAAATAATCCTAACTTTGAAGATGAAGTCATTTCTATTGTCAAAGAAATCACACAAAATGTTGATAACTTTTATCAATCTACAAACACACAACCTAAACAAGAAGCAATGCTTGATGTGCAGGTGTGAAGCTTAAAGTTATAACAACACTTTTAATAATTTTAGATATAATCACACATTTATTTTAAGCTAGGGTGAGTATGGATTCTTTAAGTAAAGCATTTGAAAATGTTTTTAAGCAATACGCAAGTAATTGCGCCATAGAAGTGGATAAGAAGACAATCACTTATGCGGAGCTTGAAACTTCAAGTAAGGCACTAGCTAACTTTCTGCGCCAAAACTTCGCGCAAGAAAATAGCGTAATTTTATTTGGCGCACGTTCTTTAGAGGTTTATACTAGTGTTGTGGCTTGTGTGCTTGCTAACTATACTTATGTTCCCTTAAATCCTAAGTTTCCAAATGAGCGTTTAAGCAATATGATTGAACGCGCGGAATCTAAATTAATGCTTTTATGCACAGAATGTGTTAAATCTTTTTGCTCTATTGCAGATTCCATAAAGCCACTTTTTGTTCTATGCTATGGAATAAGCAGCACAGAACTAGCAAAGCAATTTCCACAACATAACTTCCTAGAAATTCCTAGATTAGAGAATTTTGAGATTTCCACTTTTAAGATTCCGCAAAACAAAGCGGATTCTAACCCAGCATATTTGCTTTTTACAAGCGGAAGCACTGGAATCCCAAAAGGAGTTTTGGTAAGTCGCAATAATCTTATTGCTTATGTCAAGCGCATACAAGATTTATATCATTTTACACAACACGATAGAATCTCACAATTTTTTGATTTAACTTTTGATTTGAGTATGCACGATATTTTTTGCACATTACTTTCTGGAGCGACGCTTGTTGTGATTCCGCAAATTTGGTTGTTAAATCCGATGAAATTTATCACACAAAAGCAACTTAGCGTCTTTTTTGCTCCCCCATCTTTAATTGCATATTTGCAAAACTTAAAAACTCTAAAAGAAAATTCCTTGCCAAGCCTTAGAATCTCTTTGTTTTGCGGGGAGGCACTACCCTTGAAGTCTGCGCTTGCCTTTGCAAAGGCTGCTCCAAATTCTTTACTTGATAATCTCTATGGTCCTACAGAAGCGACAATTAGCTTTACATATTATCGTTTTATTCAAAAAGGTGGAATTGCAAATGGAATTCCGTCTTTACAAGAGACAATTTTGCCGCTTGGATTGCCCTTTAAAGGGCTTGCGCTATCTTTAAGAGATGCAGAAAATCAGGAAGTAAAAAATGGCGAAGCAGGAGAGATTCTACTAGGAAGTGCAAAGGCTGCGCAAGAGACTTCACAAATCGCACTTGGCTACTATAAGGATTCTACTAAAACACAAGAAAAATTCATAGAAGAAAATGGGGTTAGGTGGTATAAAACAGGAGATTTAGGTAAATTTGACACCACATTAAATGCGTATTGCTTTTTAGGTCGTATTGATGAGCAGGTGAAAATTCAAGGATTCCGCGTGGAGCTTTTAGAGATTGATAATGCGCTAAGTGTGGTGAGCAATAAAAGAGCGCGTGCGATTGTGCTAAAAGAAAATGCACTTGATGTGCTTTATGCTGTGATTGAGGATACAAATTGTAATGCACAAGAGATTTTAAGCGCATTGCGTCAAAAACTCCCGCATTATATGATTCCACGACAGATTTTTTCTTTAGAAAAATTCCCACTTAATGCAAATGGAAAAGTTGATAGAAATGCCATTAAAGATTGGCTAGTCTATCATATTGCCCCCCCCCCCCACAATTACTTGCTTCCTAGATTATGGCAAGGAAATGTATGCGCTAGCGCAAACCCTTTTTAAGATTCCACGTTCTTTAAGCGGAGATGGGAATCGCAAAACATTAAACATCTTAAAAGATTCTTTAAAAACTGCGACTTTGGAGATTTATGAGATTCCAACTAACACGCGGGCTTTTGATTGGAAGATTCCAAAGGAATGGAATGTTAAAGATGCTTATATTATCACGCCAAGCGGAGAGAAAATCTGCGATTTTAAAGAGAATAATTTGCATTTGGTGGGTTATTCTATTCCAACGCGCGTTCAATTAACCTTTGCAGAGCTAAAAGAGCATTTGCATTTTTTAGAAAAGCAGCCCAAAGCGATTCCTTATATTACTTCTTATTACAAAGAGTATTTTGGATTCTGTTTAGATTTTGCGAGTTTTAAAGCACTTCAAAAAGAGTATGAAAACTCACAAGAGAAATTTCAAGTCATAATTGATAGTAAGCTAGAAAATGGCGCAATGAGTTATGGAGAGATAAGAATCCCAGGAAAAAGTAAGCAAGAAATTGTGCTTAGCACTTATATTTGTCATCCACAAATGGCAAATAATGAATTAAGCGGAATCCTAATGTGTTACGCTCTTGCAAAGCTTTTAAGCCAAAGAGAAAATCGCTATTCTTATAGAATCTTATTTGTGCCAGAGACAATAGGAAGCATTTATTATTTAAGCAGACATTTAAACGCGCTAAAGGAATCTTGTGTCGCAGGATTTATTCTAACTTGCATAGGGGATAATAGAAATTACTCTGTGCTGCATTCTAAAAGCGAAAATAACTTAGCTGATAGAGCCACAAAACACATTTTAAAGCATTTTTATAAAAATTTTAAAACATATTCCTATTTGGAGCGTGGAAGTGATGAGAGACAATACTGTGCGCCGGGCGTTGATTTACCATTTTGCACACTAATGCGGACAAAATTTGGAGAATATTTAGAGTATCACACAAGCCTAGATGATTTGAGTTTGCTTAGTGCGCAAAGTTTGAGCGAGAGTTTAGAATATGTCTTGCGCGTGCTAAAAGCGGTAGAAATCAATGATGTGTATGAAAATACGATTCTTTGTGAGCCACAGCTTGGCAAAAGAGGGCTTTATCCAACTCTTAGCACCAAAGATTCTATCCATCAAATCAAAGATATGCGCAATCTTTTAATGTATTGTGATGGTAAGCTTGATTTACTTGAAATTGCGGAGATTTGTGGATTTAATTTGTTGGATTTAGAAGAATATTTAGAAAAGTTTATTGCAAGTGGGCTACTAAAGAAAAAGGAGAAAAAATGTTAAAGAAAAGAATCTTTGAGTTTTTAAAAGATAAAAATCCAACACTCAATGTAGGGGATTTTGAAAATCTACCACTTTTTAGTGCCGAGAGTTTAGATTCTATGAGTTTTTTAGAGCTTTTAAGCACACTTGAAGAGGAATTAGGGATTGAGCTTGATTTAAGCGAGTTTGACCCTGATGAATTTAGCACATTTGGCAAGTTTTGCAAGATTGTAGAATCCTTAAAGAATCAAAATGCAAGTTATTAATTGGGAAGAGCTTTATAAGCTGGAATTTGTGTATTTTAAAGATTGTTATTCAACTTGCGATTCTTATTGTTGTAAAAATTTCTTAGGAGAAAACTTCAAGATTTTAAACCAAAAAGCCGTTACACTTGCACTTTTAGAAGGAGAATATGAATATTATAGGCAAAAAGGTGGAATCCAAAACATAACAACACCCGCAAAAAAAGAGGAATTTACGCTCAAAAATGGTAAAAAATTTGTGCTATATTTTCTCTCTTGTGAATGCTCTGGGCTTTGTAACCCACACTCAATGCGTCCGCTTCTATGTAGAATCTATCCTTATTTTCCGCGTGTTAGTGCTAAAGGAGAGATTTTAGGATTCTTTCCAGCAGCGTTGATGGATTTGTTTTATAGTTCCAGCCTTACTCACCCTTGCACTTTGGCTAGAGTGCATAGTATAGAGCTAGAAAAGCAGCTTAGGCAAAATCTTCAAGTCCTTTTAGAGATTCCACTTTTTATTTTTGTTTTTCGCGCTGCGGAAGTTTTGGCTATGTCTTTGCAAAAATATTTAGGCAATGTGCATATTGATACGATAGAACAGAAAGATAAATTTTTGCATAAACTTGAATGGAGTTTGTTAAGCAATAAAGCTTGGAATAATGAGGAATTTAAGGAATCCATTGTGCAAATTTATACGCAAATAGCAGAGATTTATGGGGATTTCTTATGAAAAGCTATAATTTTAAGCAAGTCAAAGAAATTTTTAAAATCCTAAAAGATAAAGATACGCTTTTAATCCATAGCGCATTACAGAATTTAGGACGATTAGAGGGAGAAGAGTTTTCTAGGATTCCACAAGTTTTTAGGGATTTTTGTTTGGATTTGAGTGCGCGAAACACGCTTATTGTGCCGACTTTTAATTATGATTTTCCCAAAACACACTATTGCGACTTAAGGGAGCAAAAAAGCGTGATTGGAATCTTGAATGAAAGTTTGCGGAAGGTAGCTAAATATCGGAGCAATCACCCGATGTTTAATTTCGTAGGTTTTGGTGAAAATGCTCAAGCAATTCTTTCTGCAAACACATTAGAAAATAATCCTTTTAGCAAAGATAGTGTGTATTCTCGCTTAAAGGAACAAAATGCTTTAATGCTGTTTTTGGGTATTGATATACGCGTTTGCACTTTTGTCGTTTATGTTGAGGCTATGTGTGGTGTGAAATATAGGTTTTTTAAGCCATTTTTGGGAGAAATTATCACAATGGAGAGCGAGAGATTCCAAACAGAGTTTTATCATTTTTGCCGCCCGATGGATGATGGCGCAAAGGTAAGTTATGTACGACTTTTAAAGGAATTATTAGCAAATGGAATCTTGCAATTCTTCCCTCTTGGAGCAAGTGGAATCTATGTATTAAGAACACAAGAGCTTTTTAGTTTTCTTCAAAATCGCCTTAAAGAAGAACCTTTTTTCTTGCTAACTAATCCCCCTAAGGCTTATTATTGTTATGACAAAGAAGCACAAGTAGAATCCCTTGAGAGAGAAGACTTTAGCGGGGGGGGGGGGGATTTAATCGCTCTTTATACAGCTTTAATAAGCTGTTATTTTTACATTACTCTAAGTAAAAAGACTAGGGGGTAATGTATGGTAAGGTTTGCACAAATTTTAATTTTGGGCAATGGAAATTTACCTTTATGGATTTTAAAAGCGTTACAATCCTCTTCTTATGCTTTACAATGCGCTTCTTTTAAGGAATCTAATCTTTCATTTTTTGGTAACTATTGTAAAAAACAAAAAATATCCTATACAAATTTTACGCAAAGTTCTGCTTTAAAGGATTATCTCTCTAGTATTACACAAGAATGCCTAATCATTAGCGCAAATAATTATTATATCTTTCCGCCTGAAATTTTAGAGAAAAATACTCTAAAAATTATCAATTATCACAATTCTTTGCTCCCTGCTCATCGTGGATTAAATGCGCAAATGTGGAGCATTTTTGAAGAAGATAAAGAAAGTGGAATCACTTGGCATTGTGTGAATAAAGATATTGATTGTGGGGATATTATACTTCAAAAGCACATTGATTTAGGTTTGGAATATACTTATTTTACGCTCACGCAAGAGCAATTAAAAAGTGCTTATAACGCTTTTGTAGAAATTAAAGACAAAATTTTAGAATGGAATTTTGATTGCACAAAACAAGAACATTTCAAAAAATCTACTCTGCATCTTAAAAAAGATTTACCAAATAATGGCTTTTTGGATACAACTTGGAATACACAAAAACAATGGGCTTTTTTGCGTTCTATGGATTGTCAAAAAAGCGGAGCAATTCCTCTGCCAAAAGTTATGCAAAATGGCAAAATCTATACGATTTTAAACTACACCAAAAACGAAAAAGACGCAATCCATCTAACATTAAAGGAATCTAATGAATAGTTTAAAACAAATCTTGCAAGAGACAATTCCAGATATAAACCTTGAGAGTTGCGATTTTATCGCTGATGGTTTTTTGGATTCGTTTGCGCTAATGGCTTTGATAGAAAAACTAGAAAGGCATTATCAAGTTAGTATTTTTGGAGAAGAGATTGATATTGAAGATTACACAAATCTCAATACAATTTCAACTTTTCTAAGCAAAAAGAATGTTTTATTAAAGAATTAGCGATGCAGCTTGTTAAATTTAAAGATAAAATTTACACAACACAAATGCTAGAAGATACTCTTTGTGCGCTTGGAGTTCAACGCGGAGATAGTATCTGTGTGCATACAGAGATTTGGCGTTTTGGGATTGCGTTGCAGAGCAAAGAAACTTTTAATAAAGCCATTCTTGATATTTTTGTTAAGATTTGTGGCGATGAGGGAAATGTATTGATTCCAACTTTTACTTATAGTTTTTGTGAAAATAAAATCTTTGATGTGTGTAATACACCTTCAAAAGTTGGAATGCTAGGAGATTTCTTTTTAAAAAATGGAGCAATACGCACACATTGCCCGATTTTTTCTTTTGCTATTAAAGGGAAGTTAGCTAAAGAATTATGTCAAATTAGCAATGAAGCACTAGGTAAAGATTCTATTTTTGATAAAATGCTTCATCTTAATAGCAAAATTCTTACATTTGGTAATCAGTATCTAGGATATACTTTTGTGCATTTTGTCGAGTCTGTTGCAAATGTTCCTTATCGTTTTGACAAAACTTTTAGCGGAATCTTAAAAGATGAGTTGGGTTTGGAATCTCAAAAAAGTGTCGTCTATAAAGTCCGACATCTCGACCAAGATAGCATTCTTGATTATGTAAAAATTGCACATTTTTTAAAAGATTTAGGGATTTTAAAAGTTATGGAATTTGGAGGAGGGGATATTGGAGTTATGGATTATAAAATGGCTTTTAATACGCTTTTAGAGCAATTCCAAAAAGATTCCAAATTTTTTTTAAAAGAATCTCTATAAATAGATATTTTGGAACAAAACTTGCTTTACTCTATGGTAAGTTTATCTTTTTAGGAGTTACTATGAGTATTTTTAGTTATAGCCCAGCACGTGAATTAGCACAAGAAGCACTAGACCATAGAGCATTGCGCCGTGATATGATTGCTAGTAATATCGCTAATGTTTCTACTCCTATGTATCGTCCAAAAGATGTAAATTTTGAACAAATGATGGCATTAAAAGCAGATGAGATTTTTAATCGCAATCGTGATTTGGAGCTTGATGTCGCAATTACTAACAAAAATCATTTGTTGCCAGCAAAAGATATAAATCCTTATCAACCAACAATGTTTTATCGTGATGGACATTTAGCAAGAAATGATGGCAATAGCGTAGATTTAGATATTGAAACAAGTGAAATGGGTAAAAATGATATTATGTATCAAGCAATTGTTGGAGCATTGCGTAAGCAAGGTGGAATCTATACTTATGCTGTTGAATCTTCAAGAAATATTTAATAAGGGGAATAAATGTTTTTATCAAGTTTTGATATTAGCGGCTATGGACTTTCAGCCCAACGCCAAAGAGTAAATTTAATCTCAAGTAATATTGCCAACGCAAATACCACGCGAACGGACGAAGGCGGACCTTATAGAAGAAGAGAATTAGTGCTAAAAGCATTTGATTTTGATAAAGTTTTAAATCAAAAGTATGAAAAAAGCAATAATTTGTTAGAATATGAAGATCCATTAGATGAAATGGATAGTTTTGATGAGCAGCGTAAGCCCAAGCCTACGCTAATGAGTGTTTATGTTGATAAAATCGTGCGCGATGATACTCAACCTAAAATGAAATACGAACCAAGCCATCCAGATGCAAATTCTGAAGGTTATGTTGCGTATCCAAACATTAATCCTGTTGTAGAAATGGCAGACTTGATTGAGGCATCAAAAGCTTATCAAGCAAATGTCGCAGTCTTCCAAAGTGCCAAAAATATGGCTTCTACAGCAATTTCAATGTTCCAGGCATAAAGGATTATAAATGGAAATTAAAAAATATGGGGTGGATTTAGAGAAGCTTAACTCTAAACTTCAAGATGTCCCTAATTTATCGCCAAACCATGACTTAAATCCACCTACAAAAAGTTTTGGCAGTATGCTAAAAGAAGCAGTAGATGAAGTCAATGCTTACCAAAAAACAACCGAACAAGCAATGGCAGATATGGCAACAGGTCAAATTAAAGATTTACATCAAGCAGCTGTTGTTATTGGAAAAGCAGAAAATAGCATGAAACTAATGCTTGAAGTGCGCAACAAAGCAATTAGTGCTTATAAAGAATTAATCAAAACACAAATGTAATCTGTGAATAGCACACAATCTAAAAAAGCAGGGAAAATCCTGCTGCTATTTATCTTAATAGCCGTAGGATTTTGTATTTTCTTAGGAACGATTTTTTACCGCAATTTTACAGAGCGCAAACTTCCAAATCTCCAAACCAAACGCATTGAAAGTGCAATTAGGGGGAATATTTATAGCAGTGATGGATTTTTACTAGCTTCTAGTAAAAAGGTTTATAAAGCTGTGGTAAATACCTATAATATTAATCCACAAAAAAAAGAATTATTTATTAATCTTTTTAGTATTTATAGCAAGATTCCAAAGCAAGAAGTCAGAAAAAAGCTAGAACAAAAAGGCAATGTAACACTCTCTTATAGTATAGATTCTAAAAGCGCGAGTTATTTAAAGCAACTGAATTTAAAACTCAATCAACTTGATGTTTTTCAAAGCTATGAAGATAAAAATGGAAATATTTTTAAATATGGATTATCCATAGTTGAGAGTGGAGAATCGCGTGATTATCTCTATGGAGATAGTATGGAGCCAATTTTGGGCTATATTAATAAAGAAAATGATTCTAAAACTACACGTGTAAATGGTGTTAAAGGGATTGAAAAAAGTTTTGATGCAGAGCTTGAGCCAAATAGTGATTTGTTAATGATTGGCGAGCGTGATATTGGTTTTAATGTTATACTTAATAAGAATTCCGCTTTTAAAGAGCGCGTTGATGGCTATGATGTGATTAGCTCTATTCCTTTAAAACTGCAAAAAAAAGTAGAACGTTTGATTGACCGCTATGCGTTAGAATTGGGAGCAAAAGAAATTCTAGTAGGCATTATGGAAAGCAAAAGCGGGAAGATTCTAAGTTTAGCAAGCAATGTGCGCTTTAACCCCAATGCTATTACAAGACAAGATTACGCAAAACTCAATGCAAATGCTATTGAATACTCTTATGAACCCGGAAGTATCATTAAACCTATTATTTATGCAATGCTTTTAGATAAAAATTTAGTGCGACAAGATGAAATTATTGATTTGGAAAATGGGCGTTTCAAGCTAGATAAATTCACTATCACAGATACACATAAATTAAAATCTTCAAGTGTTGAAGAAGTGTTGCTTTATTCTAGTAATATTGGTATGGCAAAAATCGCACAACGCCTAAGCCCAGCAGAATATAATGCGGGTTTGCAAGCTTTTGGCTTTGGAAATTTAAGCGGGATTGACTTGCCTTATGAACGTATGGGTATTATTCCAGATTCTAGGAGATTTCGTAGTGAAGTGTATCGTGCAACTGCTTCTTATGGCTATGGTTTGCGCACAACCTTTATCCAAATGTTAAAAGCTTATAATACAATTATTAATCATGGAATCGCTTATGAGCCTTATTTGGTGGAGTATCTTCAAGATTCTAAGTTAATTCGCTATAAGATAAAACACCAAACTCCTATTAGGATTATTAGTGATAATACAGCAAATGCAGTCAAAAATACACTGATTAAAGTCGTCAGTGATGGCACAGGAAAGACTGCTCAAGTCCCAGGAATTACCATAGGAGGAAAAACAGGAACGGCTCATATTGCACAAGGAGGAAAATATGTAAGCAAATACAATAGCTCTTTCTTTGGTTTTGCGAGTGATAAAGCGGGTAATGAATACACTTTTGGTATTAGTGTTTTTGAGCCTAATGAAACGAATGCTTATTTTGCTGCACGCACAGCCGTCCCACTTTTTAGAGAAGTGGTAGAGCTACTTATTAAAGAGGGGTATCTAAAGCAGTAGCTCTCTTGCGATTCTAATTTTAATTGCTTATTCTGCTTGAGAAGGCTCTTCTTGCCATTCTTCTTTTGTAAAAATAATACCAATCGCTTCAATTAAATGTGAGGCAATATCAGCAATAAATGCGCTATCATTTAAAATAGAAGTTCCATTTGCTATACTAATTTTTTCTTCACTGATGAGTTCTTCTACATCACGCATATTTTTATAATCAAACTCTTTTGGCATGTCTTTTGCAGCAAGGAGTTGTTTTAAGATTAACTGCATGTTTTCATCTTTCATCACTTTTAGTTCTTCTACGCTTCTTAAGAGCATTCCTAAGTCCTTGCGCATTGTATTATATTTTTCTGCTAAATAAGGATTTTTAGACTTAGAATATGCTTTTATATTTGCTTGGATAAGTTTTAAGTTTTTTGTCGCTTCTGTAAGGTTGCGTGCCGCAATCTTAAAAGAATAAATACGATTTGTTCTATATTCATCTTCTACTAAATATCCTTGAGCTTTTGTTGAAAATCCCATTATTGCATCAAAAAGCACCTTAATCTTACGTTTATATAAATAATCTAAATCCACATCACCACTAAACCATTTTTTGTTTTTGACAATGGAATCAAAACTTTCTTTGCCTCTAATATCACTACGATTGAAGCCAATAGTGTGTGCTATAAGCGCATAAGCATTGTTATACAAATGCACAGATTCTTTTTGCAAAGCATCAATAGCTGCGTCTGGATATTCTATAATGTTGGAATCTAAATATAAAGGAGCGTCCATATCCCTATCTCTTGGGGCTTTGACTATTTTATCAAGCACATAGACAATTTGTCGGATAAATAAGGAGATGAAAAGCACCGCCACGAGGTTAAACAAAGTATGGAAAAGTGCTGTTTTTAGTGCATAATTTTCTGCACTGATTCCTAAAAATTCTGCAATGATATTGACTAACTTTACAAAAAATGGAAATGAAATAATTACAATTAATGCAATTGTAAAATTAAAAATACAATTTGCGATTGCTAACTTTTTACCTTCAATGTTTGTGCTAAGGCTTGCAATAACAGCAGTTACTACTCCCCCAACACTTGTCCCAAGTGTCGCGGCAAGAGCATTTTCAAAACCAATTTGCCCACTAATGAGCGCAGAGATAATAATCGCTAGGGTTGCATGGCTACTTTGCACGATTCCTGTTGTGAGCGCACCAAGTCCTACAAAGATTAATACTCCTTTAAACCCCTCAAAGTTAAAACGTGATAAATCTACAATTTCCTTATAAGATTCAAATCCTACTTTAATATAATCTACGCCTAAAAAGAAGAAGCCAATTCCCATAAAAATTGCTCCAATTCCTTTTAGAACGCTGTCTTTTTGGAATCCTAAAAGCACTCCACATACGATTAAAGGAATCGCAAGCATAGAAATATTGATACTTGTTAATCCAACAATCAACCAAGAACCAGCAGAGTTTCCTAAGTTTGCTCCAAATAAGATTCCAATACCTTGTGCAAGTGTAATTAATCCAGCAGAAAGGAACGAGATGGAGATTACAGATACAAGCGTAGAAGATTGCATAAGAATTGTTGTTACAACCCCAAACACAATACTTTTTAAACGTGTGTCTGTAGATTTTGTAAGAATATTTTCTAAAATCCCCCCACTAAATGTTTTGAATCCTGTGCTTAATTGCATCATTCCTACGAGTAAAATTGCAACTCCTGCTAAAATTTGTGCAATTTCTGGAAGGACAACCAAAAAATACATTAAAGCCACAGCTAAAATCATCAAAGAATAGCGTTTAATATTTTGCATTTGCATCTCTCTAAATGTGATAAAGCGAAATTATATCTTACTAAAGCTTATAAAAATTTAGTTTTTAGTCCGATTGCTTGATAACCTTGTTTTTCAATCTCCTCAAAAGATGCTACCATTTCGCCACTAATACCAACTAAAGAGACTACATCATCTTGTTTTGCCATTTTATCAAAGATTGCAAGGACTGCTTGAACGCTCCCATCTTTTAGTGCCTCTGTTCTGTATGCGAGAATTCTATTATCAACAATAAGATTAAATCCATTAATTCCATTAGAATCACTATATTCTTCATACACCATTCCATTGTTGAGTGTTATCCCTTTTTTGGTATCTGTTTGTTCGCTCCAATATGCTTGGAAAATCTGTATATGCTTAGAAACAAGTTCCTTTTCAAAAGGGCTTAATGTCTCTGCAATCGTTCCAAAAAAACCTTTAATCCAAGCAATACCGCTGTTTGCACCATCTGCAAAAGCAGCAATGCTTTTTTGCAATTCTTCTGCCCTTTGAAAATAAATTCCCCCTTTATCTTCTTCTAAAGATTTTGGAGAAAGTAAAGCAAGCATTTCAGCAGCACGTGTTGCTTCATCTTTTAAAGATTTCATTACATTTGGAAACTCCAAGAATTGCTCTTTAAACAGCAATAAAGTTTGCAATGTAGAATCCTCAGAATTTTGTGATTGTGCGTAAAGCGCATTGATTTTTTCATGCATTAAATCTTCTAAAACCCTTAAAGTTCTAGGATAGGAAAAGGGATTTAATTCTCCTTCTAGTTTTTTTATTTCTTTTGTTTCTAAACCCTCTCCTTTAGAATTTGCTAGAAATTTCAATGTTTGTAAAAACTCTTCGTTCTCTTGTGGAATCCCAACAATGTCTTGAATGATTTTTGTGTTTAAAGTCAAATCATCTTGTGAAATTTCTGCCTTTTCTTGCGCTTGTTCTTCTTTAGGGTTTAAAGCACTTTCAAAGCAAAAGGTATTGAAAGGCATTTCTTCTGCATATTTAGGAAAATTGATAAACTTTGCTTCAGAATGTGTTTGATTTGTATAAATCGTTTGCATTGCTATCCTTATAGTGTTTAAAATTTTTTAATTTTAAGCAAAAAGTATTCCTTAAATACACATTGACGCTCTTAAAATAAAGATTTTTTTAACCTTTTTAGGATTCTATCAACAACTTTATCTTAATATAAAACTTAAGTTTATAGTAAGGATTGGTGATGCAACAACCCAAAAAGATTCTAATTACTGGTGGTGGATATGGTGGATTAAAGGTGGCTTTAGGACTTCAAAGAAAATATCAAGGAAATGCAGAAATTACATTAATTAGCAAGCACGATTACCATTACCAAACAACTCTGTTACACAAAGTAGCAATAGGAACTCTAAGTGCAAGAAAAGCAAGAATCTATTATCGCAAAGTTTTAGATTTAAACAAAGTGTGTTTTATTAAAGATAAAATCAAACAAATTTCCCCAAAGGAAAATAAAGTTATTGGTAATGGGGGAGAATATTCTTATGATATTTTAGTAATTGCACTTGGATTTAAGCCCAATAATTTTGGTGTTAAAGGGGTAGATAAATACGCCTATAAACTTTCATCTTTAAATGCAGCCTTAAAGATTGATAAAAATATAGAAAATAAATTTAAAGAATTTGTGCATACCAAAAACCCTAATGACTTGCAAATTATCGTCTGTGGCACAGGATTTACAGGAATTGAGTTTGCCGCAGAGCTTGCCACACAGCTTGATGAGCTTTGTTTAATCTGTGGCATTGACCGTAATATTCCAAAAGTAACTTGTATTGGGCGTTCTAAACATATCTTGCCGGTGTTTAGCAGTGCGCTTGCAAAAAGTGCGGAATCTAAACTGAAAAACTTAGGTGTGGAGATTTTATCGAGTGCAGATATTAAAGAAATTAAAGAAGGTGAAGTCGTTATAGAATCTAACGGTGTGTCTAGTAGCGTCTATGGTAACACAATAATTTGGAGTGCAGGCGTTAAAGGAAGTGAGATTGTAGAGCATTCTAGCATTCCAAACAAAAATGGTAGAATCTGTGTTGATGCACAACTTCAATGTAAGGATTTTGATAATATTTATGTTGTAGGTGATTGTGCTATTGCAGCAGATAAAGATGCAATCCACGCGCCAACAGCACAACTTGCTGCACAAATGGGGGATTATGTTGCAGAACTTTTATGCGCAAAGTTGGAAGGCAAAGATTTTACCAAGCCTTTTAAATTTAACCATAGAGGGACGGTTTGCTCCATAGGACATACAGATGGTGTAGGAATTGTCTATCATAAAAACGTCAAAGGAGAGATTGCGGCATTTATGAAAAATACTATTGAAAATAAATGGCTATATAGTATTGGGGGTTTAAATATGGTCTTTAAAAAAGGGCAATTTCGCTATCGAACAAGCAACTAAATATCAAATAAATCTTGATTTTGCTTGCTAGCTTCTAAAATTGAACTAAAATGCAGGATTTTGCAAGTGTTTTCTAAAAGTGCGAAGAGTTTAGAGAGCATTTGCAAATCACGATGATAAGCATAAACACCATATCCGCGAATCACCATAATTTTTTTATCGCTTTCTTTAAAATAGCGGTTTATTTCAATATCAGCACGTTCATACCAATTATCAAAATCCTTTGGGTCATAAATATCTAATGTGCCTAGCATTCTATAGCCAAAATAGTCTTTGGGAATAATTTTATTATGCGTGAGTGTATAAGAGACAGTAAAAGGTGGCATTCCATAGGCTATGTATTTGGCATTTGGAATATTTTGATAAATCAATGAATGAATAAAAGCGTCAATACTTGCTTCATTCCAGCGATAATCTCTTTTGTGATAAAGCATAATTAGCGATTCCATACCCAAATCATCAAAAATTGCATCTTTTTTGTTAATCAAAAAATACCCTTCTTCTAATTTGGTAGAAAGAGAGCCATGAAAGATTCCAAAAAAATTCTTACGAAACATCGAAAGTGAAATTGTTTTGAGGTTTTTTAAAATTTCCACATCAATATTATAATCCATAGAATCCCCCTAATTGCTTGCAAAAAGACCATTGACTTGTGTAATAAAATCCAGTGGATCTACTTGTGCGCCACGCACTAGGATTCCAAAATGCAAATGCGGTCCGCTCACTCTTCCTGTTGCTCCACTTAGAGCGATTAAATCACCTTTCTCTACGATTTGTCCCACCTGCACTTTGATTTCACTACAATGATAATACATACTAAATACGCCTTCTCCATGGTCTAAAACGACAGAACCACCAGCTAAAAAGCGATTTTTTGCAATCACGACTTTACCGCGATTGCTCGCAAAAATTTCTGTGCCAATGGCAGCTCTAAAATCTGTGCCACTATGGTAGCTTTTGACTTCTCCATTAAATGTGCGTGCATTTCCATAAGCACTTGTAATTTTGCTTTGCATAGGGTAGGCAAAAGCAGAATCCCAAAGACGCGTTTGGCTGTAATTGCTATAAATTGCATTAGCTTCATCGCGCTCTTTTTTAATCCGCTCCTGGTTTTTAGGGTTTGGTTTGACCTTGCTTGGGCTTGCTTGGATTGCTTCTTTTTTATAATTTCCTTGCACAATTTCTACTGCATCACCATTTTCTAATCTCACTAAACTAGGCTTTGTATAGTAGGGAATCGCTAAAATTGCAATTTTGCGTGTTGTATCATTTGGGTGAGTAACCCAATGGTAAGTTTTTTTATTCACAACAATGGGCTTTGGATTTGCTAGTTTTGTGCTAAGAATTATGGTTTTGCCATTTTCTACAACAAATTCTGGATTTTTTTCTGTTTGTTGTTCTACTGCCTTTAAGGGTAAATGGATAAACGCAAAAACACTTGCAACAATAACGCAATACTTTTTTATGCTCTGCATTGTAATGCCTTTATTTGATTCTTAAAATTTTATAAGCATAACGCAGTTTTACTTAAAAGCAAAAAAATCCCATGTATAACACTATAAAACCATGTATTTTTGAAAGATTAAATTTTAATTTTTAAGAAAGTTTAGTTTAGTTTATTAATTAATCTTGACAATAATAGACTAAAGTTATATAATTTTGCTTGAAATTTGAAAGAATAATTGCTAAAATTCAATTTTAAATATTCAAATTTAATATTTTAAGGAGCGAAAGTGCAAGAGAATATGCAAGAAGAGCAAAATGAGAATCCAGCTTTTGACGATTCGCAAGAAGAAAATGAAATCCAAGAAAAAGTAGAAGACGAAGTAAGTAATGAAGCATTGCAATTACAAATTAGCGAACTAAAAGAGCAATATATGCGTGCTTATGCGGATTTTGAGAACACTAAGAAGCGTTTGATTCGCGATAAAGACCAAGCATTAGAATATGCGTATGAAAAAATCGCTAAAGACTTGCTTCCAAGCCTTGATACTCTTGAGATTGCCTTAAAAAGTATTCAAGATTCTAAGATAAATGCAGAGGAATCCGATTCTATTTTAAGCAAAATTGAAGAAGGAATTGCACTGACTTTAGATAATTTGCTAAAAACACTAGCAAAACACGGGATTGAACCTATTTCTACTGATGGTGGATTTGACCCCAATTTTCACGATGCGATTATGCAAGTGCAAAGTGATGCGCACGAATCTGGTGAAATTGTTGCAGTAATGCAAAAAGGTTATAAGTATAAAGAGAGAGTTTTACGACCCTCTATGGTAAGTATCGCCAAATAAATTAAATTTAACATAAAGGATAAAAAATGGGAAAAGTATTAGGAATTGATTTAGGAACAACAAACTCTGCAATGGCTGTATTTGAAGGTAATGAGGCAAAAATCATTGCAAATAAAGAAGGGAAAAATACTACACCTTCTATCGTGGCTTTTACAGATAAAGGCGAAGTATTAGTTGGCGACCCTGCGAAACGTCAAGCAATCACGAATCCTGAAAAAACAATCTATTCTATTAAAAGAATCATGGGATTAATGTTTAATGAGGATAAAGCACAAGAGGCTAAAAAACGTCTTCCTTACAAAGTTGTTGATAGAAATGGAGCGTGTGCGATTGAGATTGCGGGAAAAGTTTATACCCCACAAGAAATTTCAGCTAAGATTTTGATGAAACTAAAAGCAGACGCAGAAAGTTATTTGGGCGAGGAAGTAACCGAAGCGGTTATTACCGTGCCAGCGTATTTTAATGACGCTCAAAGAAAAGCAACCAAAGAAGCTGGAACAATTGCGGGATTAAATGTTTTAAGAATTATTAATGAGCCGACTTCTGCGGCTCTAGCGTATGGTTTGGATAAAAAGCATTCTGAAAATATTGTTGTTTATGATTTAGGTGGTGGAACATTTGATGTTACCGTGCTTGAAACAGGCGATAATGTCGTTGAGGTAAAAGCAACAGGTGGGGATGCGTTTTTAGGTGGAGATGATTTTGATAATGCAATCATTGATTGGGCAGCGTCAGAATTTGAAAGCGAAAATGGAATCAACCTAAAAGGCGATGTTATGGCATTGCAACGTCTTAAAGAAGCGGCTGAAAATGCGAAAAAAGAGCTAAGTAGCGCACAAGAAACTGAAATGAATTTGCCATTTATTACCGCAGATGCAAGTGGTCCTAAACATTTGGTTAAAAAGCTTACACGCGCAAAATTTGAAAGCTTAATTGAGCAGTATATCAACCAAACCATTGATAAAATTGCAAATGTTATCAAAGATGCAGATTTGAGCAAAAGCGAAATTAATGAAGTTGTAATGGTTGGTGGTTCTACTAGAATTCCAAAAGTGCAAGAAAGAGTCAAAGAGTTTATCGATAAAGAACTTAATAAATCCGTTAATCCTGATGAGGTTGTTTCAATGGGGGCAGCGATTCAAGGAGGAGTGCTAAAAGGTGATGTTAAAGATGTTTTATTGCTTGATGTTACGCCTTTAAGCTTAGGAATTGAAACATTAGGTGGGGTAATGACTAGAATTATTGAACGTGGAACAACGATTCCAACAAAGAAAAATCAAGTCTTCTCTACGGCTGAAGATAATCAACCTGCTGTTACGATTCAAGTTTTACAAGGCGAGAGAGAGCTAGCGCGTGATAATAAAATGTTAGGAAACTTTGAGCTAAGTGGAATCCCAGCAGCACCAAGAGGTGTGCCACAAATTGAAGTAACTTTTGATATTGACGCAAATGGAATCTTAACGGTTAGCGCAAAAGACAAAGCAACAGGCAAGGAACAAGAGATTAAAATCACAGGTTCTAGCGGGTTATCAGATTCTGAAATTGAAAAAATGGTCAAAGACGCAGAGCTTAACAAAGAAGAAGACAAAAAGAAAAAAGAAATCATTGAAGTGCGCAATCAAGCGGATAGCCTAGTGTATCAAAGCCAAAAAAGCCTAGATGAAATGAAAGATAAAATTGATACCAATGAAGCAGAAAAAATCCAAAACGCAATCAATGCTTTGCAAGAAACTTTGAAAAACGAAAATGCAAGCAAAGAAGAGATTGACGCAAAAGTTAAAGAGCTTACAGAAGCAAGTCATAAACTTGCAGAGGCAATGTATAAAAAAGATGATAATGGACAAAATCCAAATGCGCAATCTAACAACAAAAAAGATGATGATGTGATTGACGCAGAAGTGGAGTAATGCACTTCATCAAGTGCGATTCCAAATTTTTGGAGTTGCGCTTTTATCTTGCAAACAAAAATCCCGCACCAACTCTCTCAACAGCGCGATTATAATCTTGCAAACTTTCTCCATAGCCATTAAAATATTGCACATACAAATAAAGATTCTTATACAAAGGATAGGAGTAATCTAGCATAATTGCTCCCCTATTATCAGATTGTAAATTGTTGCGCAAAGTAAGCGTAAAGAGATGTTTATTAATCCCATAACCTAAGCTTAATTCACCATATCCCATATAATCTAAAATATCTGGATTATCATCTTTATTTGCACTTTCTTTAAAGCGATACCAAGCTTTAAGCCCTAAAGCAAAATTTTCATGTCCATAAATACCTTCTACAAAAAGCCTATCCCAACTCCTTGATTTTAATAAATCTCCACCATTGCTTTGATGCACATAGCCAAAATTTACTCTATCAAAAAATACATTGTAGTTTTCTAGGGGATAACTAAAATACAAAGCAGGTTCATAATTGCTTTCTCTAAAAGGGCGTGAGTTTTCATTGTCATAAATTTGCCAAAAACTTTGCTGCGTGTAAGCAAAGTATAAATCTAAATCTTTAAAGAATAAATCATCAACAAGCAGTTTTTTGATACTAATTTGAAACTTAGCTTCTGTGCGTTTTGCTTGACTTTCATCTTTATTAAAATTAACATTTGCTGGTAAAAGGTAGTTAAACTTATAAGGCTCAAATCCTAAAAAATCTCCAAAAAAGCGATTCCGTTCAAAACGCGCTTGATAGCGACTAATGCTCCCTTCAAAATCTGCATTTTCTATGCCTTCTTTAAGTGTTGTGGCAGATTCTTTTGGAATTTCTTTAGATTCTGTATTTGCAAGGTTGTGTAAATATTTAGAATCTTTTGCTAAAGGAGCAGAGGCTAAATGCTGTGGATTTTCTACAAAAGTTATAAATAGTTCATCAGAATCCTGAAAGTTTAGTTTTAGCTCTTTTTGTCCTTTTTGCACGCTGATAACTTGTAAAATTTGCATTTGTTTGTCTAAAATTAAAACTTTAGCGCGTTCATCTTCGCTAAAGTCTAATTTTTCATACAATCTCTCCTTTAACACATCGCTATAAACAACTAAAGGAAGGTATAATGCGCCTAAGACTCTAAATCTCATTAACTTAATCCTTTTTTAGTTTTTCTTCCCACAAATACGCACTCTTACAGATTGTTTCTAAATCATCATATTTGGGATTCCATTGTGTTTTTGCTAAGATTTTTTGATTATCACTCACAAGCACGCTAGGGTCGCCCTCTCTTCTTTGCGCGGATTCTACAATAAAATCTGTTCCACTTACTTTTTTAACACAAGCAATCACTTCTTTGACACTAAATCCCTTGCCATAACCGACATTATAGATTTCTGATTCTGCATTTTCTATCAATGCTTGTAACGCGTAAAAATGTGCGCTTGCTAAATCATCAATATGAATATAATCCCTAATGCAAGTGCCATCTTTTGTGGGATAATCTTCTCCAAAAATCTGCATTTTTTCACGTTTTTTGCAAGCACATTCACACGCAACTTTAATTAAATGTGTTGCATTTTTTGCTCTCTGTCCTAATGCGCCTCGTTTGTCCATTAATGCCCCAGCAACATTAAAATAGCGCAAAATCACACTTTTAAAGCTAGGGTTTGCGACCTCTAGCGCATGCAAAATCTTCTCAATCATTAATTTAGATTCTCCATAAGGATTAATGGGGAGTTTTGGGAGAGATTCTACAACTTTTGCGTCTCCTTTTGGTTCTCCATATACTGCCGCAGTTGAGCTAAATAAGAAACGATTGACTTGAAATTCTTGTGCAATTTGTAAAAGATTGGTTGTATTTGCAACATTATTTTTAAAATACAGTAGCGGTTTTTGCACAGATTCTTGCACAATTAAACTTGCAGCAAAATGCACAATTCCATTAAAGTTAAAGCGCCTAAAAGTCTCTCTTAAAATCTCACTATTTTCTAAATCTCCCAAAACAAACTCTACGCGTCCAGAAAATGTGCGCTGCAAAAACTCTACATTTTCTAAAAAACCTGTTGTAAGATTATCAAAAATTACAATTTTACAATCACTATTGCTCAAAAAATAATACGCTGTATGTGAGCCGATATACCCAGCAGCTCCCGTAAATAAAAAGGTTTGCACTTTTATCCTTTTGCCTACATTTTAAACATACATTTTAACATAAAGGGCAAAATTTTTAAGAGTTTTGAAGCAAATTTGCCACATTTACCATTCCTTTACGCATTTTATGCAAAAATGCCACAATCAATTTTTTTGGAGAAAATTATGTGTGGCATCGTAGGTTATATTGGAAATAATGAAAAAAAATCTCTTTTACTTAGTGGCTTAAAAGAGTTAGAATATCGCGGTTATGATTCTGCTGGAATCTCTGTTTTAGAAAATGGAGAATTGCATACTTTTAAGGCAGTAGGAAAGCTTATTAATTTGGAGCGTAAATGTGAGGGATTCCATTCTAGTGGTTTTGGTTTAGGGATTGGACATACGCGTTGGGCGACGCATGGAAAACCAACAGAAATTAACGCGCATCCACACATTGGACATTATAGCAATATCGTGCATAATGGAATTATTGAAAATTATCAAAGCATTAAGGAATCTTTACAAAAGCAAGGTTGTGTTTTTTCTTCTCAAACAGATACTGAAGTGATTGTGCATCTTTTTGAATCTTACGTAACGCAAGGAAATGATCCATTTAGCGCGTTTAAAAAAACAATCTCTGATTTAAAAGGAGCGTATGCGATTTTGCTTATCACGCAAAAATCTCCAGATACAATTTTTTATGCCAAAAATGGTTCTCCGTTGATTATTGCGAGAAATACAAAGACAAAAGAAGTTTTTTTCGCATCTTCTGATGCGCCTTTGATTGGGCTTGCTAGTGAAGTTTGTTATTTAGAAGACGGAGAAGTCGGAAAAATGGATTTAGAAAGTTTTGCACGATTAAAAAATATTAAGCCTTTAAGTGGCGATAAACTCTCTGCGCAAAAAGATGGCTTTACTTTCTTTATGGAAAAAGAAATTTATGAACAACATAAAGTATTGCTTGAAACAATGATGGGGCGCGTTAGTGAAGAGGGATTCTGTCTTGATGAGTTAGAATCGCTAAATTTAGATTCTATCAATTCTCTTACACTTTGCGCATGTGGGACAAGCTATCATGCAAGTTTAGCAGGAAGTTATCTCATTGAGCGCATTGCAAAGCTAAAAACAAAAGTAGAAATTGCAAGTGAATTCCGCTACAAAGAACCTATTTTGCATAAAAATGAATTATTTGTTGTGATTTCTCAAAGTGGAGAAACAGCTGATACGCTTGAAGCTTTAAAGCTCGCTAAACAAAAAGGATTAACTGCGCTTGCAATTTGTAATGTAGATAATAGCTCAATTGTTAGAGAAAGTGATTATTCTTTGCTAACGCGTGCGGGGATTGAAAAGGGTGTGGCAAGCACAAAGGCTTTTGCGACACAAGTTATGGTGTTGTGGATTTTAGCAAATTTTTTAGCGCAGAAACGTGGAATCCTAGATAAAGCTATGCTTAAAAACGAAGCAAACACAATGTTAGAAGCAAGTAAGGCTACACAAGTGGATAAAAAACTCCATGAACACATAAAACGTTTATCGCGCCGCTATTTACATGGACATGGATTCTTTTTTATTGGACGCGATATTTTCTATCCTTTAGCATTAGAAGGGGCATTAAAATTAAAAGAAATTAGCTATTTGCATGCAGAAGGCTATCCTAGTGGAGAGATGAAGCATGGACCTATTGCTTTGGCGGACTTAGGGTTATTTTGCGTTACATTAATGCCACAAAATTTACTCTATGATAAAGTCAAAAGCAATGTAGAAGAGCTTAGCGCACGTGATGCGATGATTTGTGCTTTAAGTGCTGAATATTACGAAGGTTGTGATGATTGGATTGCGATTCCAAGTGCAAAACATTATATGGTTGAATTTTTTTCAATGATGGTTGTGCTTCAAGTTTTTGCGCTTGAAGTTGCTGTGCGTTTAGGTAATGATGTGGATATGCCAAGAAATTTAGCAAAAAGTGTTACGGTTGAGTAAAGTTTATTATTTTTGATGAAGAAGTTAAAAATAATGGTGGCCACGACTGGACTTGAACCAGCGACCACTACCATGTCAAGGTAGTGCTCTACCAACTGAGCTACGCGACCAAATATTTTTTTCAAACATTTTTTAAAGAAACGCGCATTCTATCACGACACACTTTTATCTTTTCTTAAAAATACGCTAAAAAGAACTAAGGCAACACCTATATTAATCATCACATCAGCAAAATTAAAAATTGCAAACTCAAATTTATAATGCCAAAAGATATAATCCACCACGCCACCATGTATAAATCTATCTAAAATGTTTGAAATCCCTGCGCCAAAAATCACTCCAAGTGCAATATAATGCACTTTAATAATCTCTTTATGTTTCCAAAGATACACAAAGATTCCAACTAAAAGTAAAATTTGTAAGTATTTTAGCCATTCTTGCAAGAATGCAAACATTGAAAATGCAACGCCTTTGTTATAGACGAGCAATAGCGAAATCACACTCCCTTCAAAAATCATATCGCCTTGCGTGTAGCCTTTAAATAAAAAATACCACTTAATTGCCTGATCGAGCATAAGCACAACACACAAAGAAGCAAAAAAGCCAATCCAGATTCTATTTTGCAAATCCTTTGTTAGCAAATTTTGCCCTTAAAATATGTTTCACATTCTTGCATTACCTTTTCTAATAATTTTTCATCTTTGCCTTCAAGTAGAATCCGCAGTTTATTTTCTGTGCCGCTATAACGGATTAAATGGCGGATATTGTGCGCTTCAATACTTTGTAAAAATGTTTGATAATTCTCTAGTGATTCCAAATTTGGTTTAGCATTAACAGAAAGATTTTTTAGAATCTGCGGATAAAGATTAAAGCAATTTAATGCCTTTGAAGCGGGTTTTTTGGATTTTAAAATATATGCCATTGTTTGCAGGGCACTTACTAATCCATCTCCTGTTTTTGCAAAATCGCTAAAAATAATATGCCCGCTTTGTTCCCCGCCAAAGTTTAAATTTTTTTCAAGCATTGCTTCAAGCACATATTTATCCCCAACATTAGAGCGCACAAGTGCGATTCCATGCGATTTTAAAAATTCTTCTAATGCGTAATTGCTCATAATTGTTGCAACAACAGCGTTATTTTTTAACATTTTAGATTCTTTAGCGGCTAAAGCTAGCACGCCAATGAGTTTATCACCATGAATGACTTCCCCTTTTTCATCAACAACAACAAGTCTATCTGCATCGCCATCAAGCGCAAATCCAATATCTGCACGCACGCGGCGCACTTCTTCTTGTAACATCAGTGGTTGTGTTGCGCCACAATTTTCATTAATATTGAAGCCATTAGGTTCATCATTAATTACAAAAACTTCTGCTCCAAGCTCACTAAAAATTGTTGGTGCGACCTTATATGCAGCTCCATTTGCACAATCAAGCACAACGCGGATTCCATGCAAGGATAAATCTTTTGGGAAAGAATTTTTAATATGCACGATATAACGTCCTACAACATCATCAATTCTTTTAGATGAACCAATTTCTTTGCCTTTCTTTTGCGCTGCTTCAAGTGTATTGAAATCATTGTAAATCTTTTCAATCACTTCTTCATCTTTTTCATCAATCTTATATCCACTGCGCCCAAAAAATTTGATTCCATTATCCATAAAAGGATTATGGCTGGCACTGACCATAATCCCGCCATCACAGCGCATATCTTCTGTGAGATAGGCGATTGCGGGTGTTGGCATAGGACCAATTTGTATGACTTCATACCCAGCTGCAGTTAGCCCGCTAACAAGGGCATTTTCTAGCATATAACCACTGCGTCTTGTGTCTTTTCCTACTAAGATTCTATTTGTTTTTGTGTGTTCTCTGTAATAAATTCCTGCGGCAATTCCAAGTTTGAGTGCGCAAAATGCGTCTAACTTTACACCTGCTTCACCTCTTACGCCATCTGTTCCAAATAACTTCATAATCGTGCCTTTTTATTTGCTTTTAATAAAATGTTAAATAGAATTTTAGCTTAAATTTTTTACAAAAGGATTAACACCCTATGGCAAATCATAAATCAGCAGAGAAACGTATTCGTCAGACAAAAAAGCGCACAGAGAGAAATCGCTACTACAAAACAAGAATTAAAAATATGACAAGAGCTTTAAAAGAAGCACTTGATGCAAAAGATTTAAACAAAGCTCAAGAAACAATGCAACAAATTAATCAAAATTTCCATAGCTATGTAAGCAAAGGAATCTTAACTAAAAATACTGCCGCTAGAAAGGTTAGCCGCTTAAATGCTTCTGTGAAAAAACTCGCCTTAGCAAACGCTTAAAATTAGCGTTTGTCCCTCTAAAAGCTCTTACAATGTTAGCCTCCAAACTTCAGCCCTTTATTAAACGTTATGATGAGATTAGTGCATTGCTTGTCGATTCCAATATCTTAAATGATGTTAAGCGTATTGCAGAGCTTAGTAAAGAACAAAGCGACTTAGAAGAGCTTGTAGAAAAGGCGCGCAAATATCTCAATAATCTTCAAAGTATCGAAGAAAATAAGGCATTATTAGATGATAAAGAATTAGGTGATTTAGCAAAAGAAGAGATTAAAGAAGCAGAATCCCAAAATGCAACTTTAGAATCAGAGATTAAAGTCTTATTGCTCCCAAAAGACCCTAATGATGATAAAAACATTTATTTAGAGTTACGTGCAGGCACAGGAGGAGATGAAGCTGGAATCTTTGTTGGCGATTTATTTCGTGCTTATGTGCGCTATGCCGAACTAAAATCGTGGAAAGTAGAAATCATTAGCTCAAGTGAAAATAGTGTTGGAGGTTACAAGGAAGTTATTGCGCTTGTGAAAGGAAAAGGTGCGTACTCGAGGTTAAAATACGAAGGTGGAACGCATCGTGTGCAACGCGTGCCAGCTACGGAATCGCAAGGGCGTGTGCATACTTCGGCAATCACAGTTGCAATTATGCCCGAAGTCGATGATGTGGAAGTTACTATTAATCCCAATGATTTAAAAGTTGAAGTATTCCGTGCTGGTGGGCATGGTGGGCAGTGTGTAAATACAACGGATTCCGCAGTTAGAATCACACATCTACCAACGGGTATTAGCGTGTCTATGCAAGATGAAAAATCTCAACACAAAAACAAAGATAAAGCGATGAAAATCTTAAAAGCTAGAATCTACGAAGCAGAGCTAGAAGCGCAAATGGAGCAAAATGCGGAGGCTAGAAAATCTCAAGTAGGAAGCGGGGATAGAAGCGAGAGAATTCGCACTTATAATTATCCGCAAAACCGATTAACAGACCATCGCGTTGGGCTTACACTTTATAGTTTAGAAGAAATTATGCTAAGTGGCAACTTGGATTCTGTAATTGACCCTATTGTGGCATATTTTCAAGCAGAAGCTTTGCAAAATAGCGGAATCGCATAAGGCTTTTTAGCGGTCTTTTAAGCTCCTTTTTACCTAAAAAAGCTATAATTACAACTCTTTTTTTGGACAGATGGGTGAGTTGGCTGAAACCACATCCCTGCTAAGGATGCGTAGTCGCAAGATTACCGAGAGTTCGAATCTCTCTCTGTCCGCCACTCTTTTAATTTTCCAAGTCTTTAGATTTCTTTTTAAGTTTTAAAATCTATTTAATTCAAGATTCTTTTTTTGCATTTTTAAAGCATTAAATCATAGTAGTGTTTTAAATGTAGTAATAGTTTAGAAGCCTAGCTAGACTTTATTAAGGCAACCATATCTTTGATTGCCGATTCTAAACCAGTAAAAATTGAGCGGGCAATAATACTTTGTCCAATGTTTAATTCCATAACTTCAGGAATTGCTAAAATGGGTGCTAGGTTATGATAGTTTAATCCATGTCCTGCGGCAACTTCAAGTCCTAGCCATTTTGCTTCTTTAGCACCATCTTGCAAACTTGCAATGGAATCTTGTAAATGTGTTTTTAATGTGGAGCGTGGAAGATTTAGAGATTCTATAACATGATGTGAGCGAGAGAGGTTAGAATTTAGCATTGCATATAAATTTGCATAAGCACCTGTGTGAAGCTCAACCATTTGTGCGCCAACTTCCTTAGAAGCGCAAATTTGGTCAATTTGTGTGTCGATGAAGAGAGAAACTTCTATACAATTTTGTTTTAAAGCTTGTGTGATTTCAGCAATTCTGTCAAAATGTTGCACCACATCAAGCCCACCTTCTGTTGTAACTTCTTGACGATTTTCTGGAACAAGCGTGATACGATTAGGGGAGAGTTTTAAAATCGAGTCAATAATATTAGGATTAATTGAGCATTCAATATTTAAAGGCAACGCAGAGGATTCTAGAATTCTTATTACATCGCTATCGTGTATGTGGCGGCGGTCTTCGCGCAAATGGATAGTGATTTGGTCTGCGCCTGCTCTTTTTGCAATAAAAACTGCTTCTAAAGGGTCTGGGTCGTTGATTTTTCTTGCTTCACGCAAGGTTGCAATATGGTCAATATTTACTCCAAGTAGCATTATTAAGCCTTCTGTTTAAATCAATTTGGATTCTAACTAAAATTACTTTAAAATATGCAAGTGAAATTCATTTTAGGAGAATGCTTTTGGTAATGGTGTTTGATTGTGAGACGATTTTAGATGTGGATTTGCTCAAACAAGGTTTTAGGAAGGAATTTTTAGAGCGCAATGTTGATGTGGGTGTATGCACGGATTTAGAGCTTAGTCAAAAGGCTATGGAAATACAAAAAGAGCAAAGCGGGACTGCATTTTTGCCAATTTGTTATCATCAAGTTGTGAGTATTGCTGCAGTATTTTGTGATGAGTATGGAAATTTTAATAAAGTGGGAAATTTTAAGGCAGTAGGGGATTCTAAAAAGGAGAGAGAAAGAAGTTTAATTCAAGCATTTTTGGATTATATTAACAAAAAGCAACCTAAGCTTGTAAGCTACAATGGAAGAGGATTCGATATACCAATGTTACTTTTGCGCGCAATGCAGTATCGCTTAAGTGCAAGTGCGTATTTTGAAGAAAACAATCCACAATTTAATAAAAATAAATGGGAGAATTATCGTCAAAGATATTGTGAGCGATTCCATTTAGATTTATTAGAAGCTTTGGGAAATTATGGAGCAGTACGGAATCTCAAACTTGATGTGCTTGCAAATTTAGTAGGATTTCCGGGCAAATATAATACCAGTGGTGATATGGTGCTAGATATGTATTATGCGGGGAATTTAGAGCAGATTGATACGTATTGTCAAAGTGATGTGCTAAATACTTATGGATTGTATTTAAATTATGAAATTTTAAAAGGAAACTTAAGTGTGCAAGATTATATAATGATTTTGGAGCAGTGGCGTGAGAAATTGCCGAAAGACAAGGAATATTATTCTGTGTTTTTTGATACAATTAGCGCGCAAATAAATCACTATAAGGATTCCAATGCTTTCTAAAGAAATTATGCAATTTAGTGAAATGCGCTACGAGATTAGAGCCTATTTATGTTTTTTACTTCAACGTAATATTAGAAATAATTTGCCTCATATTGAGTTAAATAAAATTATTGATGGATTACAGAAAATTGAGCGTGAAGTTAGGGTCTTTGAGTTACTCTATGTTTTAGATGCGAGTGGGAGTTTGGTTTTAGATGGAATCTCTAGGGATTCTAAAATAGAATGTAAAAAAGGAGAAAATCACAACGATAGAGCGTATTTTTATCGTGCAATAAAAGAGAAAAAATGTATTTTAACAGACCCTTATCCTTCGCTTGCTAGTGGAAATTTAGTCGTAACTGTTTCTTATCCACTATATAATGATAAGGGCAAGCTTATGTATGTAGTGTGTATGGATATTCCTTTAGAGCAAACTTGTTTGCTAGTGCGACCAACACCCTTGTTTGGATTCCTTTCTAGTTTTGGTAAAGCTGTGTATTTTATAATGTCTTTGGCATTATTTTTGGTTAGCACACTATTGTTTGTAAAAGGTGGGATTAGTATGTGGGACGGGCTTTCTCGGTTTAATAGCTTAGATATTAAAGATGTGTTTGAAGCCACTATTCTTATTACGCTATCTCTAGCAATCTTTGATTTAGTGCGTGCGATTTTTGAAGAAGAAGTGCTAGGAAGGCAAAAGTCTCAAGATTCTAAAATGGTGCATAAAACAATGACACGCTTTTTGGGTTCTATTGTAATTGCACTAGCGATTGAAGCTTTGATGTTGGTGTTTAAATTTACCATTATTGAACCTGAAAAATTAATCTATGCAGTGTATTTAATCGGTGCTGTAACGTGTTTGCTTATTGGACTTGCAGTATATATGCGCTTTACAGCAAAGTTTAAGAGGGATTAATGCTGGGCATTGTGAATTATAGGATTGGAAATCTTGCAAGTGTGCGAAATGCAATGGCAAGCTTAGGAGAAGAAGTAGTTATTGAAGAAAATCCACAGAATCTTAAAAAATATGATCGTTTGATTTTGCCCGGTGTTGGTGCATTTGGAGATGCAACGGAACATTTGGCTGTATCTGGTATGCAAGAAGCTGTGCTAGAGTTTGCCAAAAGCGGAAAGCCTTTGCTTGGAATTTGTCTAGGAATGCAACTGCTTTTTAATAAAAGTTATGAGTTTGGAGAACATTTTGGGCTTGGATTATTAGAAGGAGAGGTGGTGCGATTCTCCTTAGAAGATAAAACAATGAAGATTCCACATATGGGCTGGAATTTGGTGCATAAAAATAAAGAATCTCCGCTATTGCAAGGGTTGGATTCTGCATTTTATTTGTATTTTGTGCATAGTTTTTATGTAAAAAATTTAGAAAATGCAGCCGGTGTTAGCAATTATGGAGTGAATTTTGCTTCTATTGTGCAAAAAGATAATATTTTTGGAATCCAACCCCACCCAGAAAAATCACATAATGTTGGGCTTAGGATTCTTGAAAATTTCATTAACTTATAAGGAGAGATATGCAGATTATTCCAGCAATTGATTTAAAAGAAGGTTGCGCAGTGCGTCTTAGTCAAGGTTTGATGGAGAGTGCAAAGGTTTATGCAGAGAATCCTTTGGAATTAGCAAAGCATTTTGAAGAGATTGGAGCAAAGTATTTGCATATTGTGGATTTAGATGGTGCATTTGCAGGAGAGCCAAAAAATCGTGCAGTGATTGCGCAAATTTGCAAAGAATCTAAGCTTAAAATTGAAGTTGGAGGTGGAATCCGCAATGAAGAGACGATTCAGCATTATGAAGATTTAGGAGTTGAGCGTGTAATTTTGGGTTCTATTGCTTTGAAGAATCCTGACTTTGCATTAAAAATGGCAGAAAAATATGCAATTGTGATTGGAATTGATGCAAAAGACGGAAAAGTCGCAACAGAAGGTTGGGCTAAGAGTGGAAATGTTTTAGCATGGGAGTTTGCAGAGCTTTTTAAAGGAAGCAAAGTCAAAGCGATTATTTGCACAGATATTGCACGCGATGGAATGTTAAATGGTTTAAATATTGATTTTACAAAAAAAATTCAAGAAAAAAGTGCAATTTTTACAATCGCAAGTGGCGGATTATCAAGCCTGCAAGACTTTGCAGGGTTAGAAAATGCGGGTATTAATGGTGTAATTGTGGGTAAAGCTTTTTATGAAGGTAAGATTAACTTGCAAGAAATTTTTAGGAAATTTGAAGATTAGCACACATAAATCTATGGAATTTTATTTTTTTCTATAAGAAATTGTGTTATTATACTTAGTTATTTTTTCTAAATAGAGTTTTATTAATTAGAAGTTTTAATTTTTAAGGAGTTAGCTTTGAAAATGGTTGTTGTTGATGATAGCTCTACAATGCGTAGAATTATCAAGAATACCTTGGCAAGACTTGGTTATGAAGATATTTTAGAAGGCGAAAATGGTGTTGAGGGTTGGGAGAAAATGAATGCTAATCCTGATGTTAAAGTTCTGATTACAGATTGGAATATGCCTGAAATGAATGGTTTAGATTTGGTTAAAAAAGTGCGTGCTGATGAGCGTTTCAAAGATATCCCCATTATTATGGTTACGACAGAGGGTGGAAAAGCTGAAGTTATCACTGCATTAAAAGCTGGAGTTAATAACTATATTGTTAAGCCTTTTACTCCTCAAGTTTTAAAAGAAAAATTAGAAGTTGTTTTGGGCGTAAATGACTAAAAATGAAGCCTTGTTATCATTGCCTAAGAGTCGAAGCAAAGAATTATATATGGTTATTGCAAGATAAAGCCCTTGAAATAACTGGTGAGGCAATTGAAGAGATTGAAAAGGGATTCCTTATTCGCACCGAAGAATCCGAAGAATATATAGAATCTTTAAAAGCGCAATTAAAGTCATATGCTAAGGAAGTTGAAACAATCTTTGGCGAAGAAGTTAGATTAGAATTAAGCGTAAGTGTTTGTGCAAATGAAGATTGGATTGCTAAATATCGTAGCTCTATTGCTCCTATTGAATGTGGAAAATATTATATTCATCCTTCTTGGCATGTAGAAAAAGCAGATAAAATTGATATTGTTATAGACCCTGCACTTGCTTTTGGGAGCGGACATCACGAAAGCACTTTTGGCTGTTTAAAGACGCTAAATACGTTGGAGCTTAAAGATAAAAAAGTTTTAGATGTAGGTTGTGGAAGTGGAATTTTAAGCATTTGTGCAAAAAAGAGTGGCGCAGTAGTGTGGGCTTGTGATACAGATGAAGTTGCTGTGAATTCTACAAAGGAAAATATGCAAAAAAACAATGTGATTTTAGACAAAATTTTCTTAGGTTCTTTAAATACGATTCCTCAAGAAAAAGAATCTTTTGATATAGTGATAGCAAATCTTTTAGCTGATATTATTTTAGCACTTCCTTTGCAAGATTTTGTAAAAGTGAGCGGGTATTTGATTTTATCAGGAATTTTAGAGAAATATCTCTCAAAAGTTCTTGCTAAATTCAAAAATTTTAAGGTTATATCACAAGAAACCAATACAGAGTGGGTAACTTTAGCGTTACAAAAATAAAGGATACTTATGCAAAGACCAAACAATAATAATCAAAATTCTCAAGATAAGAAACCAAATGGGTTTTTTAATCAAAATCCACTTTTGGTATTTGTGATTTTTGCAATCGTTGCTATTGTAGTATTTAAAATGATGTCTCCAAATAGTGAGGTGAGCAAACTAAGCGGTGCAAACACAACGCGAACGATTAATTATTACGAACTAAAAAAACTTATTGAAAATAAACAAGTAGATTTTGTAGCAATTGGACAGACAAATATTAAGGCAACTTCAGAAAGTGGTGAGAGTAAAATTGTTTATAATGCACAACGTGTAAGCCCAGATAATACACTTATTCCTTTGCTTGATGAAAAAGGTGTGGAATATACAGGATATAGCGAGAATAATTGGCTGAGTGATATGCTTTTTGGCTGGGTGTTGCCTGTGTTTATTTTCTTTGCAATCTGGATGTTTTTGGCAAGCCGTATGCAAAAAAATATGGGGAATGGAATCTTAGGGATTGGAAGCTCTAAACGTCTAGTTAATGCAGAAAAACCAAATGTTAAGTTTGAGGATATGGCGGGTAACTCTGAAGCTAAAGATGAAGTTGTAGAGGTTGTAGATTTTTTGAAAAATCCAGAACGCTATGCAAAGCTTGGTGCTAAGATTCCAAAAGGTGTGCTTTTAGTAGGACCTCCAGGGACTGGAAAAACACTTTTAGCAAAAGCAGTTGCAGGGGAAGCAGATGTGCCTTTCTTTTCTGTAAGCGGTAGTAGTTTTATTGAAATGTTTGTGGGTGTTGGTGCTAGTCGTGTGCGTGATTTGTTTGAAAATGCTAAAAAGGGAGCTCCTAGCATTATTTTTATTGATGAGATTGATGCGATTGGAAAAAGTCGTGCAGCAGGCGGAATGATAAGCGGGAATGATGAAAGAGAGCAAACACTTAATCAGCTCTTAGCAGAGATGGATGGATTTAGCTCTGATGCTTCTCCAGTGATTGTTTTAGCAGCGACAAATCGTCCAGAGGTGCTTGACCCTGCGCTTTTAAGACCGGGTAGATTTGATAGACAAGTGCTTGTAGATAAGCCAGATTTTGAAGGGCGTGTAGAGATTTTAAAAGTGCATATTAAAAATATTAAATTAGCGCGTAATGTTGATTTATTTGAAGTGGCGAAATTAACAGCTGGGCTTGCGGGAGCAGATTTAGCAAATATTGTCAATGAAGCAGCACTTCTTGCTGGACGTAATAATAAAAAAGAAGTTGAACAAAGTGATTTTTTAGAAGCAGTAGAGCGAGGAATTGCAGGATTAGAGAAAAAATCACGTAGAATCTCTCCTAAAGAAAAGAAAATTGTTGCATACCATGAAAGCGGACATGCGCTGATTGCAGAGATTACAAAAGGGGCAAAAAAAGTTACAAAAGTTTCTATTATACCGCGTGGTTTAGCAGCACTTGGTTATACGTTAAATACGCCAGAAGAGAATAAATATTTAATGCAAAAGCATGAATTATTAGCAGAAGTAGATGTTTTATTAGGGGGTAGAGCCGCAGAAGCAGTTTTTATTGGAGAAATATCAACAGGTGCTAGTAATGACTTAGAACGCGCAACAGATATTATTAAAGCAATGGTAAGCTACTATGGAATGACGGACGTTGCAGGATTAATGGTGCTTGAAAAACAGCGCAATGTATTCTTAAATGGTGGATTAGGTAGCACAAGGGAATACAGCGAGGAAATGGCTCAAAAAATGGACGAACACATTAAAACTATCCTTAATGAGCGTTTTGAAGCAGTTAAAACTTCTTTGGAAACTTATAGAGAGGCGATTGAAAATATTGTCAAAGAATTGTTTGAAAAAGAAAATATTGATGGTGAAAAAGTGCGTGAGATTATCAGAAATTATGAAGAGGAGCATAATATGGAATCGCGTCTTGTAACTGAGGAAGAAGCCTAAGGAGAGAGTATGAAAACAACCACAGAACTTATTGCAAGAGAGGGATGGAAGCCTATTATTGTTGCATTGCTTGGATTTTTGCTCGCAGGATTGTTGGGTTGGAATTTTCTTGCTTTTGTATTTCTTGTGTTGTTTGTATGTGTAGTTTATTTTTATCGTAATTTAGAGCGTATTCCAGAAGATATTGCTAATGATTGCGTGCTTGCACCTTTAGATGGAGTGATTAAGAATATTGAAAATAAAGAAGGCGGAATTTATTTGAGTATTAAAAAGCCAATTTGTTTTAGTGGAATGTTAAGAATGCCAATAGCTAAACTTGGTAAAGCTGGGGAAGCTATGAAGTTAGAACATATTTATGGGTTAAAAAATGGGGATAGCATAAATGGCGAACATGTGAAAATTGCTTTTAAACGTGAAAGTGATGATGAAGAAACATTAGATTTGGTGCTTTATCCAAAGAATTTTTCGCAAATTACTCTGTATTTTTGGGATTTAGATTTTAAATTAGGTGAGCGTTTAGGATTCTTTTTAAGTGGTAATGCAGTGCTCAAAATGCCTTTAAAGTCTGAATTAAAAGTGAATATTGGAGATAAAATTTATGCAGGACAAACATTGCTTGCAAAATTTGAAGGACAATAATGCGCATTGACCCGCTTTATATTTTGCCAAATCTTTTCACGGGAGCTAGCATTTACCTTGGAATCTTAGCGATTTCTTATGCATTTATGGGACGTTTTTGGATTGCTTGTTGGTTAGTTTTGGTGAGTTTGATTTTTGATGGGCTTGATGGGCGCGTTGCAAGATTGACTGGAACAACAAGTAAGTTTGGTGTGGAATTTGATTCTTTGGCAGATGTGGTTGCATTTGGTGTTGCACCGGCGATGATTTTATTTTTTTACACAGGATTCCATTATGGAAAATTTGGTGTTGTTGTTGCAGGATTGTATGTTGTTTTTGGGGCAATCCGTTTAGCGCGCTTTAATGTTACGACAACCAACAATGAGCCAAATGTTTTTATCGGACTTCCTATTCCAGCAGCAGCTGTGTTTATTATTAGTTGGTTATTATTTGAGATGTATTTAAGTAGAATCTATCCGCAATATTCCTCCGCAATTTTGCTGTTTTTGATGATTGCAAGTCTTGTTGTATCGCTTTTAATGGTAAGCAATATTCGTTATCCTAGCTTTAAAAAAATCAATTTAGAGAAATTGAGTTTTAGTAAGATTATTGTAATACTAATGCTAGTTTTGGCAATTTTGTTTATTTATCCAATTTTTACTATCGTTACATTAATCACACTTTATGTGTGTTTTGGTCCAATTCGTGCGGTATATTATTTATTTGCAAGACGCTTTAGTAAGGATTAAAATGCGAATGCGATTTAGTTTTTATTGCTGTGTGTTTAAAAATCTCTTAACACTTTCTTTGCTCTCGCCTCTGGATTTGTAGTTTTGTAGGCTTTTTTATAATATAAACTTTAAGGATAACAATATGGAAATGATTAAGATTTTTGATACAACTTTAAGAGATGGTGAGCAAAGCCCCGGTGCTTCTATGAATACAGAAGAAAAAATCAAATTAGCTTTGCAATTAGAACGTTTGGGCGTTGATGTTATGGAAGCTGGTTTTGCCGCAGCAAGCCCGGGAGATTTTGAAGCAATTAGCAGAATCTCAGAAGCAGTCAGCAAAACTACAATTTGCTCGCTTGCAAGGGCTGTTCCAAAAGATATTGAACAAGCTGCAAAAGCTTTAGAGAAGGCAAAACAAAAGCGTATCCATACATTTATTGCTACAAGCCCAATTCACATGGAATTTAAGCTCAAAATGCAGCCTAATGAAGTGATTAAACGCGCAGTAGAAGCAGTGAGTTTGGCAAAAAGTTTGTGCGAAGATGTTGAGTTTAGTTGCGAAGATGCGTGTAGAAGTGATATAGGGTTTTTAAAAGAAGTTGCGCTTGCTGTTATTGAAGCAGGAGCTAAAACATTAAATTTACCGGATACAGTGGGTTATCGCTTGCCACAAGAGCTTGGATATATCATCAAAGAATTAAAAGAATGTGTGAAGGATTCTGCAATTTTATCAGTGCATTGCCATAATGACTTAGGCTTAGCTGTTGCAAATTCCTTAGCTGGAATCCAAAATGGCGCAAGGCAGCTAGAATGCACAATTAATGGATTAGGAGAAAGGGCAGGAAATACTGCACTAGAAGAAGTGGTTATGATTTTAAAAACGCGTAAAGATATTTTTGGTGATTTAGAGACGCGCATTAATACCAAAGAAATTTATGCTTCAAGTAAGCTTGTTGCTGATATTACTGGAATCCGCCCACAGCCAAATAAAGCAATTGTAGGTAAAAATGCTTTTGCGCATGAGAGTGGAATCCATCAAGATGGTATGCTTAAAAACCGCGAAACTTATGAAATTATGTCGGCAAATGATATTGGGATTCCGCAAGATAATGGATTGGTGCTTGGTAAGCATAGTGGTAGAGCTGCGTTTAAAGATAAGTTGAGCAGTTTAGGCTTTGATAATTTAACACAAGAAGAACTTGATAGCGCATTTGAGAAGTTTAAAGTGTTATGCGATAAGAAAAAAGAAGTGTATGATGAGGATATTCGCTCTATCCTAACAGCAGAATCTACCAAGATTCCACAGATTTTTGAATTGCTTGCTATGCAAATTAGTAGTGATTCTAATGGTGTGCCTTATGCAGCAATTTCTATTAAGCGTGATAGCTCAAGCAAAATTGATGCGGCTATTGGTAATGGAAGTGTAGATGCGATTTTGAAAACTATTGATAGAATTAGTGGATATAATGGAATCTTAAAAGATTATAAAGTGGAAGCTGTAAGTGAAGGCAAAGATGCTTTGGCAAAGGTGGTTGTCAAGGTGGAATTTGAGTCAGATAAACCTGCATTTATTGGGCATGGGTTACATTTAGACACTTTACAAGCAACAGCAAAGGCGTATATTGGTGCGTTAAATAGCTATTTATCAATGCGTCAATTTGTCTAGTAAAAGTTTGATTGATTAGCTTGTTGTTAAGTTGCTGAAGTTTGTCAATAGGCTTTAGTGAATTGCTTGTTTTGCGTGATTTTTAATCTTTTATTATATAAGTTTGGATAAAATTACGCAATTTTTATTTTCAAAATTTAAAGGTTTTTAAGAATGAGCGGAATTTTGTTGGTTTTGCAGTTTGTATTTGCGATTTTAATTACAATTGTTGTAATGATGCAAAAAAGTTCAAGTATGGGGCTTGGTGCTTATAGCGGCAGTAATGAGAGTTTGTTTGGCGCAAAAGGTCCAGCAGGGTTTTTAGCTAAACTTACTTTTGGGCTTGGATTGCTCTTTGTGTTAAATACAATCGCGCTTGGGTATCTTTATACACAAGACGCAAAGCGTTCTATTGTCGATGGAGCAAATATTCCGGAGTCTTCTGTTGTTCCAGCTGTTCCGGTAGCTCCTGACAATACAGAATCCAAATAAAGGAATCCTATGGAATTACAAGCAGTTTATGCGCATGCAAAAGAAACAATGGATAAGAGCATTGAAGCGATGAAAAAGGAATTTGGAACTTTGCGTAGTGGTAAAGTTTCTGTTTCTATTTTAGACCATATTCGTATTGATTATTACGATACGCCAACCCCGCTAAATCAAGTCGGTTCAGTCATAGCACAAGATGCTAGCACGATTGTGGTAACTCCTTGGGAAAAGAACCTCCTAAAAGATATTGAAAGAGCAATTCAAGAGGCAAATATTGGCGTAAATCCAAACAATGATGGAGAAACAATTAAGCTATTTTTTCCTCCAATGACAAGTGAGCAGAGAAAAGAAATCGCAAAAGAGGCAAAAAATATTGGTGAAAAAGCTAAAGTTGCAATTCGTAATATTCGTAAAGATGCAAATGATAAGATTAAAAAGCTTGAAAAAGACAAAGCAATTAGTGAAGATGAGTCTAAAAAAGGGCAAGATGAGATTCAAAAATTTACCGATAATGCAACAAAGAAAATTGATGAGCTAGTTAAGCATAAAGAGGAAGATTTGTTAAAAATCTAAATAAGGGGTTATTATGGATATTGCACAAGTTTATAAAGATGCAAATGCGTTTTTAGAAGGACATTTTTTATTAAGTAGCGGAAAACATTCTGCTTTTTATCTGCAATCCGCAAAAGTGCTTGAAAATCCAAAAGTTGCAGAATTGTTGGCTATATCTCTTGCAAAGCAAGTTAGGGCAGCAAAGGTTGAGGTAGATTGCGTTTGTTCTCCAGCGCTTGGAGGAATCTTAGCTGGATATGAGTTGGCACGAGCACTTGGAGTGCGTTTTATTTTTACAGAGCGTGTAGAAGGTGTGATGACATTAAGGCGAGGTTTTGAAGTAAAACCAAAAGAAAAAATTTTAATTTGCGAAGATATTATTACTACGGGTGGTTCTGCTATGGAATCTGCAAAAGTCGTGCAAAATCTAGGAGCAAAAATTGTTGGTTTTGCAGCATTGGCAAATCGTGGAATCTGTAATCGTTTCAATGTTTTAAGAAATATAGAAACACCAGAATGCAAACTTGATGATAGTTTGCCTTTGTTTGCTTTAGAAGATTTTGTTTTTGAAACATATAATCCACAAAATTGTCCTTTGTGTAAGCAAGGCACAAAAGCAATTAAACCCGGAAGTCGCGGCAATTAGGAAAGGCAGTGCGTTGGAGAAAAGTTAAACAAGGTAAGGAATATAGCTCTAAAAAAGCAAATGTCCAAGAAAAAGATTCCAAAGAAAAAACTCTAAATTTGGAATCGCAAACTCTAAAACATCTCCCACAAAAATTACTTTCAGAACTTGAGCAAAGCGATTCTAAAGCTTTGTTTCATGCAGGATTTCTTGAGCGTGGCAAAGCACAAGTTATTGATACTTTTATGATTTATATGCCGCTTTTGTATGTTTTAACCTATGGTGTAATAGGTAGTGCGCAAGAGTTTCGTGATTCTTCTTGGGCGCCTTTTGCTGGTGTTTTGATTTATGGAAGTATTGTCGCATTACTTTTAGCACTAAAAGGGCAGACGCCCGGTAAAAAAGCATATGATTTGTGGGTTGTGCGTGAAAATGGAAAAAAGGTAACATTTATTTTTGCACTCTTGCGTTTTTTTGGATTTTTACTTTCTGGCACAAGTATTGTTGGAATCTTGCTTCCATTATGGCGTAAAGACAGAAAAGCGTTACATGATATTTTATTCAAAACAATTGTGCTAAGAAAAGGTTAATTATTAATTAAATTTACTTTTGGCATAATTATTAACTTTTAAATCAATGTAAAGGGAGTCTTTAGATGGATGGACGATTATTTACCTTTTTTGGACTAATTAGTCATGACCACGATTTTATTATCGCAATTCATACTGTTTTAGTTGCAGTTATTGCAATTATTTTAGCAAGAGCGGCAACTTCAAAGCTTCAAGTTGTTCCCGGAACTATGCAAAATATTTTTGAAGCATTTTTGGGTGGCGTGATTTTTATGGCAAAAGATGTTATTGGTGAAGAAAAAGCACGCAAATATTTGCCTCTAACAGCAACGATTGCAATCTTTGTATTTTTAGCAAATATGATTGGAATCATACCGGGCTTTGAAGCTCCTTCATCTAGTCTTAGTTTTACATTGACTCTTGCATTGGTTGTGTTTGTGTTTTATAATTTTGAAGGGATTCGCACTTTTGGTGTTGTAAAATATTTTGCACATTTTGCAGGTCCTATTAAGCCTTTAGCTCCTTTGATGTTCCCCATTGAGATTATCTCACATTGTTCAAGATTAGTTTCTCTTTCATTCCGTCTTTTTGGAAATATTAAAGGCGATGATATGTTTTTGCTTGTAATGTTGATGTTAGCTCCTTGGGTTGCACCACTCCCAGCATTTTTACTCCTTACATTTATGGCGTTTTTACAAGCTTTTATTTTTATGATTCTAACTTATGTATTCCTAGCAGGAGCAGTTTTAGAAAGTGAGGAAGCCCATTAAGGCTTACCTTATCACTGCTCCTTTTCTTTATCCTAGCTCTCCTTTAGAATTCCGTAAATTTTATCAAAATATTTTGCAGAAGTATAAATTAGATTTCGCTGCATATCGCGATAAAACAATGCAGTTTGATTTGCGTTTAATAGAAATTTTTTTAGAGTTAAATGATGCTTTTGGGGTTGTAAGTTTATTAAATACAGATTTTACATTGGCGTGTAAGTTTGGATTTGATGGTGTGCATTGTAATAGTATGCAGCTTGATAAAATTCCAGAATATAAAAAGCAATTGCAATATGTTTTTTATAGTGCGCATGATATGCAAAGTTTAGAAAAAGCAGATAAAAATGGTGCTAATGGCATTACAATTAGCCCTATTTTTAAAACCCCAAATAAAGGAAATCCTTTGGGGGTTGATTTTCTAAAACGCATTAATCCAAAGGATTATCAAGCGGAGATTTTTGCGCTTGGTGGAATCATTTCTAACGATGAGATTTCAGCATTAAAACAAACACAAATTCAAAATTTTGCTTCAATTCGCTATTTTTTGCATTAAAGTCCTTCAATAACAAAGCGATTATCTTTTAAAACAATAGGATAGATTGTGCGTGTGGAGAGTTCTACTAAAAAGCACTCATCTCCATTTTCAAGCTCATATCTCTCCGTAGGATAGATGTTTAAACGGCGTTTGACTTCATCTAAATCTTCGCAAAGCGCGCTAAAGCCAAACATTACAAGTTTATAGGCAAATTCTTCCATATTCTTACCTTTAAGATTCTAGGCTTTTAATGCGTGCTACTCCGCTATCAATTGCAGCTTGGGCAACAGCATTAGAGATAAACTCTTTAAGGCGCGTATCAAAAGGACTAGGGATAATATAATCCTTGCCAAATTCAAATTTTCTCTTATGGATTTTTTCTAATTTTTCTTTCAAAGCATTAGGAATCGGCTCTCTAGCAACAGCAGCAAGTGCGTGAGCGCAAGCTAACTTCATTTCTTCGTTGATACATCTTGCGCGCGCTTTTAATGCACCTTTAAAAACATAAGGGAATCCTAAAACATTATTGATTTGGTTGGGATGATCGCTTCTGCCTGTTGCGATAATCGCATCTGGGCGTGCTTCTTTTACAATTTGTGGGTCAATTTCTGGAATCGGATTGCTCATTGCAAAAATCATAGGACTAGGATTCATTCCTTCAATATCTTTAGCACTCAAAATATCCCCACGAGATAATCCAAGCACGACATCCGCGCCTTCTAGTGCTTCTTTATAAGAATCAATTTCATAAGGAATCGCAAAATCTTTTTTGAATCCATTTAAATCTTTGCGAGACGCACTAATAGCACCTTTGCTATCAAACATAATAATATTCTTTGCACCTAAATTTTTAGCCATTTTAGCACAAGCAATGGCTGCGCCCCCAGCACCTAAGACAACAACTTTTAAATCCTCCGCTTTTTTGTTGGTGATTTTTAGTCCATTGATAATTCCAGTGGTTGAAATAATGGCTGTTCCGTGTTGGTCATCGTGCATAATAGGAATATTAAGAATCTCTTTAAGGCGTGATTCTATATAGAAACACTCTGGAGCTTTAATATCTTCTAGGTTAATCCCTCCAAAAGTCGGTGCAATGGAGCGCACAATATCAATGAATTTATCGGGGTCTGTTTCATCAACTTCAATATCAAACGCATTAATATCTGCAAATTTTTTAAATAATGCTGCTTTTCCCTCCATAACAGGCTTTCCTGCAAGTGCGCCAATATTGCCAAGCCCTAAAACCGCAGTGCCATTAGAGATAACGGCGACAAGATTCCCTTTAGCCGTGTATTCATAAGCTGTATGTGGGTCGCGCTGAATCTCTTTGCAAGGCACAGCAACACCGGGAGAATAAGCAAGGGATAAATCATGTTCATTGTCTAGTTTTGTGCGCGCAATAACTTCAATTTTGCCACCTTGATGATAAGGTAGAGAGTCGGGGTAAGTTTGCTTTAAATCTTCCATATGAAGCCTTAAGAGAGTAAAAATTTCAACGCATTTAAACGAAATTAATATAAAGATAAAATGAATTTAGCTTTAAAAAAGATTAAATTTTGTGGATTTATTTTATTCTAATGAATTTAGGATTTTGGATTGAGCCTTCCAAACTTATATTATGTAGAGATTTATCGCATTTTAAGATGAGATTTCCCTCTAACATTTGAGTGTTTAAATCTGTAATAATTTTAGGGGCTTGAATTTGTATAATTTTGGAATCCTTATTTGGTGCTATGGGATTTTGCAAAGAAATTTTACTCTGAAATGTGTTGTTTGTTTGAAGTTGATTATAGAAATATCCGTTAAATGTAGCATTGCTTAAATTTTTGCAATGCGCAGTATGGATTTTTTTTAAAAGTGTGCTATTGCGTAATTTTAATGTAATGAAATCAAGATTAATGTGTTGAGTTTGTTGGGTAAAATCATGTTGAATATGAAGATTTGAACGCCCATTAATAGCGTTTGTAAGAAAAGAAGGAATTTTGGGAAAAATTGTGTAGATTTGTTCTGTGGTGAGATTATCCAAAGATAAGTTTAAATGATTTTGATTAAGCATAAGGCTTGTTTTGGATTCTTTATTGCCTTGCGTGATTGTGCCATTTAGCTCTAAAGAATCTTGTGTTGCGATTCCATTTAGCAAGAGTGAGCCATTTAGCAAAGTTTTATTATGATAGGACAGGTTTTGAAGTTTATTAACATTGATGGTTTGTGGGAGGTTTAGTTGGAAGGGTTTTAATGCGATACTTCCTCCTTGGCTTTCAAAACTTATAACATTGGAATCCAAAGCATAGTCTAGCACGCCTTGCCCTTGTGCAAGTTCCATTTTGGAATCTAAGCTAAATGCGGTAGAAGGAAAGCCAATTTTTATATGGGTTTCAAGTAAAGGGCTGTTGATGAAAAGATTTTTTCCTTGTATCTGTGCGACACCCGATATTCCTCTTGTGAAGTCTCGTAGTAAAACTTTAAGTGTTAAAGCACCATTGAGATATGCAGGTTGATTTAAAAGTTTTAAAAGCGCCATTGCTTGAAGATTTTGGCTATTTAGTTCAAAAGTATGAGGTTTTAAATTTTGTAGGCTTAAGCGAAAGTCAAGAGGGGAATTTTCAAGCGTGATTCCACCTTGAATTAACATATTTTTCACATCCCCTCTTGCTGTCCCTTTAGCTAGAAAGCTCCCATTTAAAGGAATCTTGAAAAAAGGAGAAAGAGGGGATAGGCTTTGTAATTTGACACTAAAGTCTGTGTTTGTAGAGAGGGATTGGATATTTGTTGTGCCCCCTAGAAGTATATCCCCAATATTAGAATAGAGATTAAAATTATATTCTAGCGTGTTTTGGTGAATCATTCCTTGAAGTTGAGCAAGAAAATGAGTGGGAGAGATATTAAGATTAAAGGTTTTTAAAAAGACGTTGGAATCTAAATCTCCTCCATCAATATTTAGCACAATATTTCCATCAAAGGTATTTTGCGCGTCTGATAAATGACGATTAAGTTGTAAATCAAGATTTAAAATTCCATCTCCGTATGGAGGTTCGTCAAGCATCTCAAGGGCTTTTGCAAGACTTGCTTCTTTGGTGGTGAGAGTAAAACTTTGTGGTTTTAGATAAGAAAAAGTTACGCTTAAATCACTTCTTGCTTGTAAAATATTGCTATTAGCTTGGATGAAATAGTTAGAAAATTCCCCAGAAAATGTGCCTTCAATCCACACATTGTTTTCGATATTTAAGACTTTTAAATATTTATTAAGTGGAAGCGTGAAGCCTTTAGAATTTAATAAAAAATCACCCTTTAGGTTTTGCGTTAAAAGAGAATAATTCCCTTTTGCAAAGAGTTCTAAATTCTGTTCTTGCGCACAAAAATCTAAACTAAAGGTATTTGGAGTGAGTTTAAAACTTCTAACTTCCCAAATAATGCCTGTTTGGGATTCTAATGCTTTAGATAAAGAATTTGCAATAAAAGTATTCCCCAAAGGTGAGAATACAAGCAATGAAACTCCGACACATAAAATGAGAAATCCAAAAATACTTAAAGCGATTTTGGATTTTAGTAAGATTTTCATTATACGTGTATGTTATAAGCCTTGACAGCGTTTTTTGCACTGCTCAGCAATTGGTGTATTTTTTCCATGCCTTGCATTACAATCTTGCAAACAACCCTTTGTTTTAACTGCTTCACACATTCCGCGCACTTTTTCACATTCATCAAGACACCTTGCTTGTCCTTTACCATCTTTGCGACATTTAAGAAGGCAATCACGTTTGGTATCATCACAATTTGAGCTTTTATAAAGAAAAGCTTTATCATCACCCCCCTGACCACAAGCACTTAAAAAGCCAAGAATACAAACAAAATTCAATAAAAATAATAATTTTTTCATAAGAGGGAGTTTAATAAAAAAATGGTTCAAAAGAACTTAAAATAATGCTGTTTTAAAAGAAATCAAGGTAAAATCTATCCCCTATTGTCAAAATAAAGGAATTTTATGGATTATAAAGATACTCTTGCTCTACCTTCTACAAACTTTCCTATGCGTGGAAATTTGCCACAAAATGAACCAAAAACTTACTCAAAATGGAAAGAAGATGCTATCTATGCGAAGATGCTAAAAAAACGTCAAAAAGTAACAGCCGCTTTTAATCTCCATGATGGTCCCCCTTATGCAAATGGGCGCATTCATATCGGGCATGCGTTAAATAAAATTCTAAAAGATATGATTGTGAAATACCACTATTTTCAAGGTAAAAAAGTCTTTTATACACCGGGTTGGGATTGCCATGGGTTACCGATTGAACAGCAAGTAGAAAAGAAAATTGGTAAAGAAAAAAAGGATTCTTTGCCTAAAACAAAAATTAGAGAGCTTTGCAGAAAGCATGCACAAGAGTTTGTAGAAATCCAAAAAGATGGATTTTTAGGACTTGGGATTTGGGGAGATTTTGAAAATCCTTATAAAACAATGGATTTTGCGTTTGAAGCAGAGATTTATAAAGCACTTTGTGAGGTTGCAAAAAAAGGTTTATTAAAAGAACGCAGTAAGCCTGTGTATTGGAGCTGGGCTTGTCAAACTGCATTAGCAGAAGCTGAAGTGGAATATGCAGAAAAGGAAAGTGATTCTATTTTTGTTGCTTTTAATCTACAAGACGATGCGTTAAATGCGCTTAATGCTAAAGAATATGGAATCACAAAAGCACAATGTGTGATTTGGACGACAACACCTTGGACATTGCCTGCAAATAGTGGAATCGCATTAAATCCTAATGAAAAATACGCATTGACAAAAGATGGCAAAATCGTGCTTGCTTCACAAGTAGAAAAGCTTGCCGAAATTGGAGTTGTAGAGAATGGAATCTTAAAGACGTTTGACGCAAGACTTTTAGAAAATAAATATGCTATCAATCCGCTAAATGGCAAGGATTCTAAAATTATTTTAGGCGAACATGTCGCAGTGGGTGAGGGGAGCGGTTGCGTGCATACAGCACCCGGACATGGTGAAGATGATTATTTTATAGGTTTGAAATACGATTTGCCTGTGCATATGCCTGTTGATGATAGAGGTCGTTTTGATACAACGCTAATTAAAGAGCAGTTGTTATTTAATCCTGATGAGTTTATAGGAAAATTTGTTTTTGATACGCATACAAGAATTTTTGAGCTTTTAGGGGAGAATCTTTTAAGACACACTAAGATTAAACACTCTTATCCGCATTGTTGGCGCTCACACGAGCCTATTATTTTTAGAGCTACAGCACAATGGTTTATTATGATGGACGAACCTTTTGGAAATAGCGGTAAGACTTTGCGTCAAATTGCATTAGAGCAGATTGATGCAACGCAGTTTTATCCAGAACATGGACGCCGCCGGATTCGTTCAATGATTGAAGAGCGTCCTGATTGGTGCATTTCAAGGCAAAGGGATTGGGGAGTGCCGATTGCGTTTTTTAAAGATAAGCGCAATGGAGAAGTTTTGCTAGATTCTGAAGTTTTAGATTTTATCGCAGAAATTTTTGCAAAAGAGGGTTGTGATGCTTGGTGGAGCAAAAGTGTGGAGGAATTGTTACCACCAAAATATAAAACACAAAGCAAGCATTTAGAAAAAGTGCATCATATTTTAGATGTTTGGTTTGATAGCGGAAGCACTTGGAAAGCGGTGTTGAATAACACAAAATATGAAAGTGGTGGCTATCCTGCGGATTTGTATTTAGAGGGTAGCGACCAACATAGGGGTTGGTTTCATAGTTCCTTGCTTGTAAGTTGTGTGCTTAATGAATGCGCTCCTTATAAGAGTATTTTGACGCACGGCTTTACAATGGATGAAAATGGTGAGAAAATGAGCAAATCTAAGGGTAATGTGATTTTGCCTGAAAAGATTTTAAAAGATTTTGGGAGTGAAATTTTGCGTCTTTGGGTTGCACAAAGTGATTATCAAAATGACCAAAGAATTTCAGAAAATATTTTAAAACAAGTCAGTGATAATTATCGCAAAATCCGCAATACAATCCGCTTTTTGCTAGCAAATGTGGAATCGCTAGACTCTTTAGAAGTTGGACATTTTTCACAAATTGATTTATGGATTTTGAAATGTGCAAAAGAGTGTTTTACTAATGTTAATCAATTATTTGAAGAATATGAGTTTTCTAAAGGTTTGCAAGAATTAAATTATTTTTTAAATGTGGAATTAAGTGGAATCTATTTGGATTTATGTAAGGATAATTTGTATTGCAATGCACGCGATTCTTTAGAGCGTAAAGCTGCACAAAGCGTAATGGCTTTGATTTGCGGGAGATTGTTTGGGCTTTTAGCTCCGATTCTTACTTATACGATTAATGAAGCTTTGGGTTATGTGCAAAGTAAAGCATTGCTAGAATGCTGTGGAATCGTAAATACAGAAAGCTATGATGTGTTGGATTTGGTTTTTGAGCCTTTGCCAAATTTTGATGCACCAAGTTTTGATTTTGAAGTTTTGCTTGCATTGCGTTCTAGCTTTTTAGAGCAAATTGATACTTTAAAAAAGGAATCTAAAATCAAATCCACACTTGAAGTTGATCTCGGGATTCCATCTTCTATGGAAGCTTTTAAGGAATTAAATCTTTGGTTAATGGTGAGTGCTATCAAAAAAGAAAGTGGAGAAAATGCTCTTGCTAGTTTTACTTTTAATGGAGAAAATTATAATATTTATCCTGCAAATGGGCATAAATGCCCACGTTGTTGGCAGTTTATCAGTCAGCAAGACAATGAGCCTTGTTCGCGCTGTGCAAAGGCTTTAGGAGTTTAAATGTTTGAAGGATTTTTTGACTTCACGCAACCTGTTGGACTTGATGAAACCTTAGTAAGTATTTTTGTCGTGGTATTTGCGATGTGGCTTGGGTTTGCCATATTAAAATTTCTAAAAAATAAGAGGTAAAAATGCAAGAGGATGTAATAACTTTGGATTTAAAAGAAGAAGGCGTGCGATATAAAATGTATTTACCCTTTAAAGAAACAGATTATATTCAAAGAATTGTCTATCAAAGTAAAGCTCCTTATGAATATGATATGCTTCAAACTATGCTTACAAGGATTCCAAAGGGTTCTTTGGTGCTTGATGTGGGAATGAATATTGCAAACCATTCTTTATTTTTTGCTGCAAATGGTTTAAGAGTTATTGCTTTTGAAGCAAATCCAAAAATGAGTGCGATTGCAAAAGAGAGTATTAAACTTAATGGGTTTGAAAAAATGATTAAAGTGTATGAAATGGGTGTGTCAAATCGTGAAGAGATGGCGTATTTTGCAACAGAGATTCCGCATAATTTTGGCGCAATGTCCCTAACACAAGGTAATACTGCTGGGGGGGGGATTATTTGTAAGCCATTAGATAGTTTAAAGATTAAAGAAAAAGTTGTTGCAATGAAGATTGATGTAGAAGGAATGGAACATAAGGTGTTAGATGGTGCACGCAAATTGATTGCTAAAAATCGTCCTATTATTTATGCAGAAGCAAATTTTGTGCAGGATTTTGTCAAAGTAGAGCGTATGCTAGAAAGTATGGAATATGTGTGTTGGGATACTTTTGGATACTCGCCAACACATTTATTTTTACCATTAGAATCTGTAAGTGAGAAGCAAATCGCGGCAAAAAATGCGGCAAAGCTTGCTATATTGCAATTACATCATAGTGCATATAAACAAGAATCTTTTACAAATTCTGCATTTGATACAATTTATAAAGAGATTATTACTATAAAACAGAAATCTTGATGTTTTAGGAAGCTAGAAAGTCTATGATAAGGCGTGTTCTGCTGTTAAGAAACTTTATGCGTTATATGTTTAGACTATGAAAGAAAAATCTAAAAGCCAGAGATTCCAATCTCTAGCAGTGAAGATTTATTTAAGATTGAAGTAGTCTTTAATTGCTTCTACTTTATCTGTTTTCTCCCATGTAAATTCTGGTAATTCGCGTCCAAAATGTCCATAACTTGCAGTTTTTTGATAGATTGGGCGAAGCAAATCTAGGGATTCTATAATCCCACGTGGAGTTAAGCGGAAAATTTGCTTCACGCATTCTTCAATTTTAGAATCTTCAAATTTGCCTGTGCCATGTGTATTTACGAGGATTGAAACAGGCTCAACCACACCGATTGCATACGCAATTTGAATTGTTGCTTTATCACAGATTCCGCTTGCTACAAGGTTTTTAGCGACATAGCGCATTGCATACGCTCCGCTTCTATCTACTTTACTAGGGTCTTTTCCGCTAAACGCACCACCACCATGTGGGCAACTTCCGCCATAAGTATCTACGATGATTTTACGTCCTGTCAGTCCCGCATCTCCTTGTGGTCCGCCGATAACAAATTTACCTGTAGGATTCACAAAATAGCGGATATTATCGTTTGCAAATTCTTTTGGTAATACCTTTTTAACCACTTCTTCAATAACTGCGCTTCTTAATGTGTTTTGGGAAGTTTCTGGGTTGTGTTGTGTAGAAACAACGATTGTATCAATGCCAACAGGCTTGCCATTAGCGTATTTAATTGTAACTTGTGATTTACCATCAGGGCGTAAAAAAGGTAAAGTGCCGTCTTTTCTCGCACGTGCCAAACCTTCTGTGATTCTGTGGGAGAGGTAAATTGGTAAAGGCATTAGCACATCAGTTTCGCGGCAAGCATAGCCAAACATAAGTCCTTGGTCTCCCGCACCAATCTCACCATCTTCTCTATCTACGCCTTGATTAATATCTGGACTTTGCTCACCCACGCCATTAAGCACACCTGCACTATGATAATCAAAGCCATATCTTGCATCAATATAGCCAATCTCACGCACAACGCGTCTTGCAATATCTTGCATGGGAGCATAAGTGTGAGTTTTTAGCTCACCCGCAATCACACAATAGCCATTAGAAAGCAATGTCTCACATGCTACCCTCGCTTTAGGGTCGCGCTCTATAATGTAGTCTAAAATCGCATCACTGATTTGGTCTGCCATTTTATCCGGGTGTCCTTCAGTTACAGATTCAGAAGTGAAAAGAAACTCTTTTTGCATAAATTCACCTTGTATTTTAAAGTATTTTGAAATTCTACCCTAGATAAACTTAAAAGTTTTAATTTTACATTTATATTTTATGCGTTATTATTCTTTAATTGATATTTTTTATCAATAAATTATTTTTATAAAGGATTAAGAATGTTAGTAACAAAAAAAGCTCCAAATTTTAAGGCTAAAGCGGTTTTGGCAAATAATCAAATTGTTGATGATTTTGAACTTTCAAGAAATTTAGGAAGAAATGGTGCAGTTTTATTCTTTTGGCCATTAGATTTCACATTTGTTTGCCCATCAGAAATTATTGCAATGGACCACAGAGTAAAAGATTTTGAAGCAAAAGGTTTTAATGTCATTGGTGTATCTATTGATTCTGATGTTGTGCATTTTGCTTGGAAAAACACTCCAGTAAATCAGGGTGGAATCGGAAATGTGCAATTCCCTATGGTTGCGGATTTAAATAAGCAAATTTCAAGAGATTATGATGTTCTCTTTAATGAATCTGTTGCGCTTCGTGGTTCGTTCTTGATTGACAAAAATCAAGTGATTCGCCATGCTGTGATTAATGATTTACCACTTGGGCGTAATATGGACGAAATGCTAAGAATGTGTGATGCACTAACATTCTTTGAAGAGCATGGAGAAGTTTGTCCAGCAGGTTGGAACAAAGGTGATAAAGGAATGAAAGCAACAACAGAAGGTGTTGCACAATATTTAGCACAAAACGCTGATAAATTATAATTTTTACGCAAGATTCTATTTTTTTAGAATCTTGCCTTTTAAATTTTTTCTTACAGAATCGTAGTATAATGTGCCCCTTATTTTTAGATTTTAAGGACGGCAATGCAAGCAGTTATTGCGATTAGCTTTGCAGCTTTTATTTTTAACACTTCAGAATTTATCCCCATTGGACTTTTAACACTTATTGCCACAGATTTTGGAATCACAGAAGCAAAGGCTGGATTTTTAATGAGCGTTTATGCGTGGGTGGTTGCACTTGCATCGTTACCTTTAATGCTTATGTGCTCACGTTTTGATTTAAGGCGACTTTTGCTTTTTGTCGTGGGACTTTTTATTTTAAGCCATATTTTTTCTGCTCTTGCAGAAAATTATTGGATGTTAATGATTTCAAGATTGGGAGTTGCTTGCGCACACGCTTTATTTTGGTCTATTGCTACTCCTATGGCAGTGCGTGCAGCACCAAAAGGCAAAGAGAGCGTGGCAATTAGCTTTGTGATTGTTGGGACCAGTATAGCTTTGCTTGCAGGGCTTCCTTTAGGACGTATGATAGGTTTATATTTTGGGTGGAGGATTAGTTTTTTAATCATTGGAATCGTAGCGTTTCTTGTCTTTTTGGTTTTGTTTAAAACTTTACCTAAAATGTCTAGCGGAGGGGCAATTTCTTTGCGTTCTTTGCCACAATTACTAAAAACACCAAAACTCTTAAGCGTCTATGGAATCACAATGTGCTTGATAACTGCGCATTTTATTGCATATAGTTATATCGAACCTTTTTTAGCACAAAATGCAAATTTTAGCAGAAATGGAATCACAGCAACACTTGTAGTTTTTGGTTCAATGGGAATTTTGGGAGGATATTTATTTTCAAAATACCATGATAAATATAAAGATATTTTCTTGACTTTTGCTATTTTTGGAGTTTTTATTGCGCTTTTAAGCTTAAAAATTTCAAGTTTTAATCCTTTGAGTATGGTATTTATTTGTGTGCTTTGGGGTTTATCTATCACAATGTTTGGGCTTGCTTTTCAAGCAAGAGTGCTACATTTAGTCCCTGTTGGCACTTCTGTTGCTATGTCTATTTTTTCTGGAATTTATAATGTTGGAATCGGAAGCGGTGCTTATATTGGTGGTCTTATTACAGAATATTTAAGCGTTGGAAGTGTTGGTTATTTTGGGGCATTTATAGCATTTTGTGTTTGTGTGTATTATAAAGGATTTAAGTAAAATCCCTGTGAGATTTTATAGATTAACTAATGTTAATAAGTAATAATATTATTGTAATATTGATGATTTATAACTTTTGTGATTAAAACTTTGTAAGTTGTTTGGTTAAAGTCAATTTTTTACCTCCAAATAAGCACTTTTTAGCTAGAATCACAGAAAAATATACTTAGAAGGAAAACAATGCAGAATTCTAATATGAGAAATGGTTTTGTGAAAATTTTAAGTTTAATTTTGATTGTTTTGCTAATTGGAGGAGGAATTTTCACTCTAACTTCTGATTCTTTTGAAAAAGAAGCACCACAAATTACAATCAAAGATAAAGCGACTTGGAATCTTAAAGATTCTTTTCCTATTGAGATTAGCGATAATGTTGCGATTAAAAGTTATAGTGTAGCACTCATCGATAATGGGCAAAAGATTCCACTTGATGCACAACAAATCAATACACAAGATGCGCAGTGTGTGGCAAAAAATGCAAATCTTTCTCCTTTGGCGCAAAACATTATTACACCCACTCCTATAAAGAGTTTTTGTATTGGAATCCAAAAGCCAGAAGAAGTGAAAAGTAATGCAAAGTCTATTATGCTTGAAGTGAGTGTAACGGATACAAGCAAATGGAATTTCTTTAAGGGAAATACAACAACACAACAATTCCATATTGCTATTGATTCTAAAAAACCACAAGTTAGTGTGATTGCAAACTCTTATAAAGTTACACAAGGTGGAAGCGCACTTGTGATTTTTAGTGCAATTGATGAGAATTTAGAGGATATTACAATCACAAATGGAAATTTAGAATTTAAAGCACAACCATTTTATAAAGACGGGTTTTATATTTCTTTAATTGCATGGTCAAAATTTCATGATAATTTCACTCCAAAAATTATTGCTAAAGATAGCGCGGGAAATGTAAGTATTGCTCCTATTGGCTATTTTCAACAAAAGAAACAATATAAGGATTCTACGATTCCACTTACAGATTCTTTTATTGATGGCAAGATTTCAGCTCTTGTAGAGGAGATTGGTGAGAGAAGTTTAGATGAATTTGAAAATAAAGTAGAAGTGTTTCGCTATATTAATGAGATTGTGCGTCAGCAGAGTTTTGATAGAATCTTTAAGGCTTCATCAACATTTGATGTAGAATCGCAAGTGGAAGATTTTGTGATTAAGCCTTTTTCTCCTTTAAGAAATGGGGCAGTTATGGCGAGCTTTGGGGATCACCGCACTTTTACCTATCAAGGAGAGAATGTGAGTGAGTCCAATCATATGGGGTTAGACTTAGCAAGCATCAAGCAAGCTCCTGTGATTTTGAATAATCCGGGTGTTGTAACACTTAATGAGTTTGTAGGAATTGATGGTAATAGTGTTGTGGTGTATCATGGGCTTGGGCTTTCCACATTGTATGCGCATTTAACGACTTCAAATGTTGATGTTGGCGATGTGTTGGATTCTAATAGTGTGATTGCAAACACAGGTAACACGGGATTAGCACTTGGAGACCATTTGCATTTTAGTGTATTAGTGCAAGGCTATGAAGTGTGGAATGCAGAGTGGATGGACGCAAATTGGATTAAACTTAATATTACTGGTGTGATTGCTGAAGCAAAGGAAATTATTGATAAAATTTAAGGGAATAAAATGGTAAAAACGAGGCAGAAGAATTTTCGCGCATTTATTTTTGTAGAGGGTGAAGCGCAAGAAACTATTGCTTACATTGATAAAAATTTAAGTTTTTTGCAGAGTCTTTTGCTAGTTTTTACTTATCCTTTAAACGGAGATTACACGCCTTTGTATGAGTATTTAGTTAATAAAAACTTAAACTTTATGCAGTCTGAAAATAAAGGAAGTTTGGGGCTAGATACCAAAGCGCAAAATGCTATAAATAGTGCTGAAATAAAACACCAAAATGCAGAATCTAAAAATGCAGAATCCCAAAATACAAATTTGCAAGAAAAAATAACTACATTAGTTTTGCACCGCACAATTCGTAGTGGAGAGGAGATTATCACAAAAGGAGATTTAACAATCTTTGGCAGAATCAATAGCGGTGCGCATATTCAAAGTGGTGGTAATGTGCAAATTTTTGGCAAAATTGATGGAAATGTGTTTTGTGATGGAGAATATATGATTTTAGGATATGTTGGGGAAGGAAATGTTTTATTACAAGGAGAAATCGTGGATAAAGAACTGATAAAGTATCCACGTAATAAAATTTATAAAAAACAAGATTCCATTGTTGTAGAGGAATTACAATGAAACAGCAAACCATAGCAAAAAAAGTAGAATTAGTCGGAATCGGGCTGCACAAAGGTGTTCCTGTGAAAATGATGCTTGAGCCATTAGATGAAAATTGTGGAATCCATTTTTATCGTAATGATGTGGGTGTTAGTATTCCCTTAAAACCAGAAAGTGTTGTGGATACGACAATGGCAACTGTGATTGCAAAAGATGGGCATAAAGTTTCTACGATTGAGCATTTGCTCTCTGCAATCCACGCCTATGGAATTGATAATCTTAAAATTACTCTTGATAATGAAGAAGTGCCAATTATGGACGGCAGCAGTATTGGGTATTGTATGCTTTTGGAAGAAGCTGGGATAATCAAGCAAAATGCAGCAAAAAAGATTCTAAAAATTAAAGCACCTATTGAAGTTAAAGATAGTGATAAGTTTGTGCGCTTTGAGCCAAATGAACATTGTGTCTTTGATTTTTCGATACATTTTCCTCACCCAGCAATTGGCACACAGAAATATAAGTTTAATTTCTCTACGAAAAATTATAAAGAAGAAATTGCGCGTGCTAGAACTTTTGGTTTTTTAAGTGAAGTGCAGTATTTGCGCTCTATCGGGCTTGCGCTTGGCGGGTCTTTAGAAAACGCGATTGTGCTTGATGAATCTAGCATTTTAAATAAAGATGGTCTGCGCTATAAAGAAGAGTTTGTGCGCCATAAGATTTTAGATGCTATAGGCGATATGGCTTTGCTTGGGATTCCACTTCTTGGAGCATACGTATCTTATGCTGGAAGCCATAAACTTAATCATTTGCTAACTAAAAAACTCTTTGAAGATAGCAATGCGTATGAGATTTTAGAGAGTGAAGAGGCGCAACAAGTCTATGAATACGCCTTGCAAAATGCATAAAATTTTAATTTTGCCAAATGTTGCAGGAAAGCCAACTTTAGTTGGTGTATATGATGAATCTCTTGTTTTGCGTTTAGAGTGTAGTATCACGCTTCCTATTAGCGATGGTTTAGTGCCTAAATTTATGGAACTACAAAAACAAGGGATAGAATTTGATACTCTATATTTTGTGCGTGGTCCAGGGAGTTTTATGGCGTTAAAATTAATTTATCTTTTTGCTAAAACTTTAGAAATTGCAAAAGGGATTAAGCTTTATGCAGCACATGCTTTTCATTTTAACAAAAGCACTCCTATTAAAGCTTATGGAAATTGCTATTTTGTGCGAGAAGATAATGTGGAAGTGGAGAATAACACATATGGAATCGCAATTAAAAATTATGATACGCTTCCTAAACTTGAGCCTTTTTCTCTGCCTGAAGTTTTAGATACAAGTTTGTTTGATACAAATTTAAAACCTTTATATTTATTACCTCCTGTTTAAGGCGTAATGATGAATACTGCAAATTTTCCCCATAATTGTTTGATTGATACAAATACACAAAAACCCAAAATGAGCATTCAACGCAAAGCAACAATAGTTTCAAGCTCGGTTGCTTGCGTGTTAATTGTAGTAAAGTTTATTGCTGGAATTTTAAGTGGTTCTGTGGCGATTCTTGCAAGTGCGATTGACTCGCTACTAGACTTATCTGCGTCTTTGTTTAATTTATATGCAATTACAAAAGCAGAAAAGCCAGCGGATTTGAAGTTTAATTATGGAAGAGGAAAGATAGAATCTCTCGCGGCTGTGATTGAAGGCAGTGTAATTTTAGTTTCTGGAATCTTTATTTTATATCAATCTTTTAAAAAAATTATCTTTGGTAGCGAGTTAGCGCGCATTGATTTATCCTTATATGTAATGATTTTTTCATTGATTTTAACAACTGCACTTGTTTTGTATTTAAGTTATGTTGCAAAAAAGAGTAAAAATTTAGTGATAAAAGCCGATGCTTTGCACTATAAAACAGATATTTTAAGTAATGCAGCTGTGCTTATGGCATTACTGCTTGTTAAGGTTACCGGATTTAGTAGCATTGATGCACTTTTTGGAATCGCGATTGGGCTATATGTCGTGTATTCTGCATTTGGATTGCTAAAAGAGGGTGTATTAGTTTTGCTAGATAGGGCATTAGATGATGAAAAACTCAATGCGATTAAGGAAATTTTGGATTCTGAAAAGCAAGTGGAAAGTTACCATGATTTAAAAACGCGTCAAAGCGGAAATACAAATTTTGTGGAGGTGCATTTAGTTTTTAATTCAAGGATTTTGCTAAGAGATGCGCATGATATTGCAGATTCTATTGAGTGCAAAATCCAAAGTTTAGAAGGGAATTGGATTGTGATTACGCATCTTGACCCTTATGATGATGAGGGGTCTCAAGCATGCAGTATTTGATTGATTTTTTGCAAATCAATAATATTGATAAGGCAAAAATTTATCCATTTTTAAAATGCAGCAAAGATGAGGCGTTAATTTTACACCATTTATGCACAGAATTTTTAAAAGGTAACCAGATAACTTGTCTTGAAGCAATTAATGCAGTTTTTACACCAAAAAATGAAATCGAAGCACTAAAATATTTGCCTTGTTTTAAGAATCTTTTAGACGCGGGTTGGATTGTGCAACATGTTTTTTCAAAAAACCTAAGTCAAGAAGAGCTTTTATTAGAATTATTAGATGTAACAATTTGCCTAAGCACAAGTTTTTTAAAACTTCTTGAAAAGGGTGGAATTAATCCAAAGTTACCCAAAATCACCCCTTACAGAGACCATTTAGAGTATTTAAAAGACCAATTTACTTGTATTGAGTTATTGCATGGTTTAAGCCCGCACAAAAAAGATAATCATGTTTCTCCGCTTTTGAAAAAAAGAATGCAGAAATATGAGCTTTTGCAAAATAGGATTCAAGAGCGTTTGAAGCTAACAAAAGAAAAGCTAAATTTGGAGAGTTTGTTTAAAGAGTTTAATCTCAATGCGCAAGAAAGAATCATTTTTACAGCCCTTGTAAGAGAAGAATATCTTGGAAAAGAAAGTGAAGGCAGAGAGCTTAATACTTTGATTGATTTAGTGAGCATGAATGATTATGAGAGAATGAAAAATCGTTCGCTTTTAAATGATAGAAGTCGCTTGGTAGAAAAAGGATTAGTCGATTATGATGAGATTTTAAATTCTTTTGGCTGGGTGAGTCGGATATTTTTTATTCCTGATACGATTTTAAAGAAAATCACACATCCTCAAAGTCATAGCAAAAAAGAATATGTTAGCTTTGAAATGTTGGTTGAAGAGCAAGAAATTTTTGAGTTTGTGCGTCCTAAAGTTACGCTAAATGAAGTTGTGTTGAGCACAAGCACAAGAAATACGCTTGAAGTTTTGCTGCAACAAATGGACTCCAAAGTCTTGCAACGTTTAAAAGATTGGGGGATTAAGGATAAAAAACGTGGCATTGATGCAAAGATTATTTTCTATGGTGCAGCTGGGACAGGCAAAACAATGACAGCACTTGCACTTGCAAAGTCGCTTAAAAAGCCTGTGCTTAGCTTTGATTGTTCTAAGATTTTATCAATGTATGTGGGCGAGAGTGAAAAAAATGTGCGTAAAATTTTTGACTCTTATAAAGAGCTTTGTGCAACTTCTAAACAAACTCCTATTTTGCTTTTAGATGAAGCAGACCAGTTTTTAAGCACGCGCACGACAAGTGGAAGTGGAGCGGATAAAATGCACAATCAAATGCAAAATATTTTTTTAGAGCAAATTGAAAAATTTGATGGAATCTTGATTGCAACAACAAATTTACTTGAAACATTAGATACTGCTTTTTCTAGGAGATTCAATTATAAGATTGAGTTTAAAAAGCCAAATTTTGAAGAGCGTGTGTGTTTATGGGAAAAGCTTTTACCTAAAAATGCTCCTTATGCTAAAGATTTTAGTATGAAAAAATTAGCAGAGTTCGCATTAAGTGGCGGACAAATTGCATTAGTGGTAAAAAATACAGCTTATAAGGTTGCAAGCACTAAGAATCCTGAGTTTAACACGCAGAGCTTTTTAGATGAAATCCAAAGAGAGTTAAAGTCAAATTTCGATGGAGCGCGCGAAATGGGATTCCATATTTAATATGTTATAATTCTGAAAACTATAAAAGGAATGTTATGGCAAAGGCAAAAAGTCAAGCAAAAGCACAAACACAAAAGCCAGCAAAAAAAACAAGTGAAAGCACGAAAGCTCAAGCTGCCAAAAAGGTAAAAAATACAAACAAAAAAGTAGGAATCGTAATTCCTGTTTATAATACTCCTGTTGATTTTTATAAAGAGTGTTTAGAGAGTGTAATTCATCAAAAATACAAAGATTTAGAGATTGTTCTTGTGCATGATGGAAATCATGAGCCTTGTGTAGAAGTTTCTTTGGAATATGCTAGAAAAGATGCGCGTATTACTGTGATTGTAAAGCCTTTTAATGAAGGTGTTTCTATTGCAAGAAATATCGGTATGGATTATTTTAGCGGTGTCTATGAAATTAAAGAAGCAAATGTAGAAAATGGATTAGTTTTTTATGGAATCAGCAATGAAAATCCCTATCAAATTGGTGTCATTTATAAAAAACAAGAGGGAATTTTGAGTAGAGAGCTTTTAACACCAAGTGAGATTGACTATATTTATTTCCTTGATTCTGATGATTGCTGTAAGTTAGATTTGATAGATAAGTGTGTGCAAAAAGCAGAAGGAATGGATATTGTTTGGTTTGGTTTTGAAAAGATTGTTGAAAAAGGCGCAGAAGAGATTGCCGCACATGTAAAAAATTTAGATATTTTACACACGTCTCGTAAAATAAGCACAAAAGATTGGTTGCAAGATGCAAAAGAAAGAAATTGTGCTAGCATTATTTATATGTGGCAAGTTTTCATTGATTTTAAATTTTTACAAAACACTAAATTACGCTTTTTAAATCAGGTAATGCGAGAGGATAATCTCTTTGGTGTGTGCTTATTGCTACAATGTAAAAATATGTATATCTTAGCAGAAGAATTAATTTATTATAGAATAAGAATCGGAGGAGAAACATATTGTTCTGAAGACGTTGAAAATATATTTTTACCGGGTTTTTTACGTCCGCTTGTTGAAGCGTTTGGGGGAGATTTAGTTGTAGCAAGAAAATTCTATGTATCACTTAGCTGGTTTATTCAAAAGTTATATTTTTTCGATATTATCAAGCGGCATTTAGATGAACCTAATATTGAAATTTTAATTGGCGGAATGTTGAATCGTTATAGCAGTGAATCATTGAGTTTTATGCACACTCCATTTAGAATGAATATGGATTATTATTTTGGAATCTGTTTTAATATCTTTTTGAGCTGCATTGAAGAGTTGCCAAATTATAATCCTTATTATCGTCCTTTTGATAAGATTGCAGAATATTTAAATTCTGCAAATCAAAAGCGCATTGAAGAAGTTAGATTATTAAAAGAAGTTCTATTCTTGGAAAATAGGATTATTGTCGAGAAAAATAACATTATTAATGAGCTTTTAGGAAGAGTAAAAGAGCTAGAAGTAGAAAACAAAAGACTACATGGTAAGGTTAAAAAGGATAAAAATTAAGGAATAAAAATGTGAGGTGAAACTGTGTTGTATTGTGAGGCGCGTTAGGCTTTTTGTCAAGAATGTGTTTTCGCAAAGGGTGCTGAAATTTTTTGTTATTTTTTGCTTTCAAATGTGGTAGAATCTTAAATTACTTTGAAAAATAGGCGGTATTATGACAAGATTTTCTAAAGCAGGATTTGTGTTATCCACTGCTGGAAGTGCAATTGGACTTGGAGGGATTTGGAGCTTTCCTTATTTGGTTGGACAAAATGGCGGTTTTGCCTTTGTTTTGATTTTTGTGCTTGCATTTTTATTTTTTGGAGTGAGTGTATTTATCGTAGAAATGCTATTTGGAAGAGCAAGCGGGCAAAATGCAGTTAGTGCATTTGAAACATTTGCACCCAAGCATTTAGGATTCTTAAAATATGGCGGATTTATGATGATTTCTGGCGTATTGATTTTTTCTTTTTATGTAGTGGTGCTAGGATGGCTTGTGCATTATATGTTTTTAAGTCTTTTTGGAATGCCAACTACACTAGAGGGGACAAAGGATTTGTGGGGGGACTTTGCTTCTAATCAGGTTCTTTGGCAAATGCTATGGCATTTTGTGGTCGTATCACTCTGTGCGTATGTTTTAAATCGTGGCGTAAAAGCTGGGATTGAGAAATTAAATTTGATTTTAATGCCTTTATTATTGTTTATTTTTCTAGGGCTTTTGGTGTATTCAATGATGCAAGAGGCATTTTGGGATTCCTTTAGATTTTTGTTCCAACCTGATTTTAGCAAGATTACTTCAGAGGTCGTGGTAAAAGCTATTGGACAAGCATTTTTCTCCCTTTCTTTAGGGGTTGGAGTAATTTTAACCTATTCTAACTCTATGCCAAAACATGGAAATTTTGTGCGTTTTGCAGTGGTTGTTGCATTGCTAAATTTCTTTTTCTGTCTTATTGCTGGGCTTGTGATTTTCACTTTCATTTTTGGTTATGGAGCAGAGCCAACAGAAGGTGTTGGGCTAGTATTTGTTTCTTTGTCGCTTATTTTTGCAAATATGGGAATAACTGGGCAAGTGATTGCGTTTTTATTTTTTATAGCATTGATTTTTGCGGGGATTACTTCAGCGGTTTCTATGTTAGAGCCTTTAAATAGTTATTTAATCGAATGCCACACAATGAAGCGCCGTAACGCAAATTTAATAAGTGTGCTTTGCGCATATTTCTTGGGTGTAGTTGTTTTGCTTAGCAATACAGCAATGTTTGCAGAGGATTTAACATTTTTTGGAAAAAATCTTTTTGATTGGTTTGCATATATTACAAGCTCATTTTTACTTCCATTAGCAGGTGTGTTTATGTGTCTTTATATGGGGTGGATTTTACCAAAAGAGCGCGTATATGCGATGAGTGAGGGGCATTTAAAGGGAATCTATTTTGAAAGCTGGTATTTTGTGATTCGTTTTGTTGCTCCACTTGGAATCCTTTTAGCAATGGTAAGCTTGATTTAGGCATTATGGATTTTTTGGAATCTTTAGGATTATTTGGGTTATTTTTAGTTTGTTTTTTGGCAAGCAGCCTTTATCCTTTGGGTTCTGAAGCCTTTGTGGTTGGGTTTTTAGTTTTAGATTATTCTTGGTTTTTGGTGTGGATTGTAGCTACACTTGGAAATACACTCGGTGCATTAACAACTTATGGAATCGGATATTTGGGGGATACTTATTGTTTAAAGCATTTTGAGAAAATGCACGCAAAAATCTATCGTTATAAAGATGGAATCCAAAAAAGAGGCTTTATCTACGCATTTTTTAGTTTTTTGCCTATTGTTGGAGATGTGTTTGTCTTTGGGCTTGGGGTGTATCGTTATTCTATCATCAAAAGTTGTGTTTTTATAGCACTTGGAAAAGGTGCGCGCTATTTAGTCTTAATTGCGCTCTATAACAAAATAAATTTTTAAATGAAGTTTGCAAGCACAGAAGCCTTAAGCTTCTAATGCTGCTTTGATTGCGTTTTCAATAAGAGGTTTGGAGTTTGGTTCAACTAGGCGTTCGCCAACTTCTGCGCCATTTTTGTAGAAAATTAGCGTTGGGATTCTGCGCACATTGAGTTCTTCTTTTAGTGCTTCTTGCTCATCCGCCATTACAGCAAAGAATTTCATTTTTGTGCCATATTCTTGCATTAGCATTCCAATAATTGGCTCAATTTTGCGGCAATCAGGACACCAAGGCGCACCAACTGCCACCATACATACACCTTCTTTTACTGCATTTTGATAAGAATCTTTTGTCAATTTCTCTAACATAATCATTCCTTGTTTTGAATTTTAGGCTTACATTGTGTGATAAATTTGCTTAAAAGATAGCAAAACATTTAAGATTCCGTGATAATGTTACGCAATATTTGTAAAAACTGCTTGCACATCATCATCATCTTCAATTTTATCAAGCAATTTTTCAATATCCACAAGTTGTTCTTCGCTAAACTCAACCGGATTTGTAGCAATTCGCTCTAAAGCTGCTTTTTTGACATCGGCTATTTCTTCTAGTGCATTTGCTAAAGTGCCAAAGCTTGTGTAATCTCCATAAATATGGATAATATCTTCTTCAACTTCCATAGAATCTAATCCTACATCAATGAGATTAAGTTCTAATTCTTCTAAATCTGCGATTCCATCTTTGCTAATTTCAAAATGTGCTTTGCGTGAAAACATAAATTCTAAAGAATTATTTGTCAGCATTTGTCCGCCAAGTTTATTGACATAGCTTTTTAGATTTGCAACTGTTCTTGTCGTATTGTCTGTGGCACATTCTACGAAAAATAACGCTCCATGCGGTGCTTTAATCTCGTAATTAACTTCTGTAATTTGGATTCCGTCTTTGCCTAAAGCTCGCTTAATAGCTGCTTCAATATTATCTTTTGGCATATTTTGCGCTTTTGCAGCAAGGATTGCAGTTCTAAGCTTGGAATTCATATCCGGGTCCCCGCTGCCACCTTCTTTGACGGCGATGCTAATTGCTTTACCTAGTTTTGGAAAAAGTTTAGACATTTTATCCCATCGTTTTTCTTTGCTTGCCCTGCGATATTCAAACGCTCTTCCCATAAATTACCTTCAATGTGGAATAAAAGTGGAATTGTAGTATTTTAAAGTTTAAAAATCCCAAACATTTACCAAAATTTCCGCAGAATTTCTTGACATAGAATACTTAATTGTATATAATCACACTTCATTTTAAATGAGCTTACTTATTCCGGATTAGCTCAGCGGTAGAGTAGGCGGCTGTTAACCGCTTGGTCGTAGGTTCGAATCCTACATCCGGAGCCACTTTTTAATCTACAATTTTTTAAAAATCCTTAAATTTCTTTTAGCAAATTTAATCCTAAAAATATAAATCTTTAATTTCTATTTTTGCCTAAAATTTAACTGAAATTAATTTTATTTTAAGTAATTTTAAGGGGGGGGGGGGGTATAATCTTTTTTAGCTTTTAAAAAAGAGACAATACATATCTGCAAATGAAAGCTAAAGATAAAATTTAAGGAAAAATGTGGTTAAGTTGGGTTTTTTTGGTGTAGTTATTGCGAGTGTATTTTCTGCTTGCTCTAGTGAGCCAAAATCTGTGGAATATTATTCTGACCCAAAAAACACTAAGGAACTAGAAGTGAAAATTCAAGAATGCAATAAAAAGCTTCTAAAGAGAAATCGTAATGAGCATTTAGACTGCGAAAATGCTTATCAAGCAAATTATAGAAAATCATTCAAAAAAGAAAATTTCTTAGTGCATTAAAGCTTAATACATTTTAAAGGCAATTTAATTACAATTTGGCTTTTAAATTTTACATTAAGGAATAACAAATGCTAAGAGTTTCTACACTTTTATCAGCTTCAGTTTTGTTGCTCACATTTGGCGCGTTTGTCGGGTGTGGGTCTAACTCTAAAGATTCTATGGAATCTAAATCTAACTCCTCTGCAAGTGGTGCTTTGGCAGTTTTTGCCAAAGAACAAGGCAAAATTGATATTGCAGGTGGCACAGCACATATTCCCGTGATGAAAAAGGCAGCACAAGCTATTATGGAATCTAATCCAAACATCACCATTACAATTACAGGTGGTGGCACAGGTGCTGGAATCACAAAAGCTGGCGAGGGCTTGGCAGATATTGGCAACACTGGACGCGCACTTAAACCACAAGAAATTGAAAAATACAATCTTGTTTCTTTTCCTTTTGCAGTTGATGGCGTAGCAATTGCAGTGCATAAAGAAAATCCCCTCTCTAATCTTACCAAAGAACAAGCAACCCAAATCTTTAGTGGTGCAATCAAAAATTGGAGTGAGCTTGGTGGAGGTGATGGCGCAATTAACATTTATGTCCGCGAAGATGGAAGCGGAACACGCGATACTTTTGAATCCAAAGGTTTAAATAAAGGCACAGAGATTCCACAATCTGCAAATGTTGTAAGCTCTAATGGAGCAATGAAAATTGCGATTGCACAAGATAAAAATGCGATTGGCTATGTTGGAATCGGGCATTTAGACCCAAGCATTAAAGGAATCGCATTTGAGGGCGTAGAGCCAAATCAAGAGAAAACCAAAGAAGGCTCTTACCAAATCAGCAGACTTTTATATATGAACACAAAAGGCGAGCCACAAGGGCTTACAAAGCTTTTTGTGGATTATATTTATTCTGACGATGGTGCGCAGTTTATTGAACAATCAGGCTATATTCCGCTACCTAAATGAAACTTGTCGCGACTTTAGCGACACTCATTGCACTAAGTGGCATTTGCCTACTGTTTATCGTGATTGGGGGATTTGGACTGCAAACTCTTGCGTCAAATCCTAGCCTAACTTTGCATTTTAGTTGGAATCCCAAAGCAAATGAATTTGGGGTTTTGACAATGCTTGTTAATTCACTCACTTTAAGTTTTAGCACATTGTTTGTCGCGTTTCCATTGGCATTGGGGATTGCGTGCTTTTTGATTCTGCCCACAAAATCCAAAATTAGCAAAATCTTGCAAGGCTATTTAAGCTTTCTTGTGCGCTTTATGGGTTCTATTCCCACCGTGCTTTATGCTTTTGGTGCGCTATTTTTGCTGATTCCGCTCTTGCGAGAATCTTTTGGCGGAAGTGGGCGGAATCTCCTTGCTTGCATCTGTGTGCTAAGTCTTGTGATTTTGCCTACGATGATTTTGCTCCTAGAATCTGGACTCAAAAAGCCCTTTCTTAGCCAACATTTAAATGGATTAGCACTTGGAATGCACGATTTTGAAACATTGCTTTTTGTCGTGATTCCAAAGGCAAAAAGTGTGATTTTAGGAGCATTTTTGCTTGGGCTTGGACGCGCACTTGGTGATACAATGATTGCGTTAATGCTTTCTTCTAATGCAACGATTTTGGCGACTTCCCTTTTTGACCCTTTGCGCGTTTTGAGTGCGCATATTGCATTAATTACCGCGAATGAATCTATTGGGGACGCTTATAACGCGCTTTTTGTTTCTGGATTCTTGCTGATTGTCGTTAATGCTATCTTGGTTCTACTTGCGCGTGGAATCTTGCATAAAGATTCAAAATTGCTTTAGGATTCCATAGATGAAGCGCAACCTTGCAAAACTCCTTTATGGTTTTAGTATTTTAGGCTCGGCTTGTGTGGGTTTGGCGGTTTTGGCATTATTGCTTTGGGTGCTTTGGCGTGGAATCTCTGTGTTAGATTTACAATTATTCTTTGGCAATGCTTCGCCCTTGTCCGCAATTTTGGGCAAAGTCGCGGTATTTGATGGAATCTTCCCCGCACTTGTTGGGACTTTGTGGCTTGTGATTTTAAGCTTATTGCTTGCTATTGCACCCGGTATTGGCTGCGGAATCTATCTTAGCTTTTATGCTTCTGTGCGCCAAAAATGGCTTTTAAATACGATGATAGATATTCTTGCTGGGATTCCATCAGTGATTATGGGCTTATTTGGATTCTTAAGTATTTTATGGCTTAAAAATCACTTTTTCCCACAAGCAAATAGTTGCCTCTTACTTGCTGCAAGCTGTCTTGCATTGCTTGTTTTGCCCACACTCATTGCCACAACCAAAGAATCCCTTTTGTCTGTGCCACAAGATTTAATGCTAAATGCTTGCGCACTAGGCTTAAAAAGGGGTGTGATTTTATGGCATTTCTTGCTTCCGCAAGCGCGCAATGGAATCCTAAGTGGTGTGATTTTGGCGCTTGGGCGTGTAGCAGAAGATACTGCTGTTGTGATGTTTGTTGGCGCAGTTGCAAATGCCGGATTACCAAATGGACTTTTGGGCAAGTTTGAATCGCTTTCGTTTTATATTTATTATAACTCCCAAAACTACCAAACGCAATTAGAATTACAAAATGCAATGGGGGCAAGCTTAGTCTTGCTTTGTTTGTGTGGATTCTTGTTGTTTTTAGGCATCGTTTTGCAAAGAATCTCAAAAAGGAATTTTAATGTCTTTAAGCCTAAAAATTGAAAATCTAGACGTTTCTTTTGGGGAAAAGCAGATTTTTTCTAAGATTAATTTAGAGATTAAGCAGTATGGAATCTTCACGCTTCTAGGGGCTTCTGGCTGTGGTAAAAGCACCTTTTTGCGTTGTCTTAATCGGCTTGTTGAAGAAATGGGTGGGGAAGTTGCGGGGGATATTTATGTGCATTACGCTCCTAAAGGACAAACGCCAAAAATGACGCATATTAAAGAGATTCCATTAGAAACTTTGCGCAAAAATATCGGCATGCTTTTCCAAGCACCCCAACCCTTTAATCTAAGCATTGAAAAGAATCTATCTTTGCCGCTTTCTTTGCTTACAAATTTAGACAAGCACACAATGGAGCAAAAAATTTGCGAATCTTTGCAACAAGTTGGGCTTTGGGATTCTTTGAAAAATCGCTTAAAAGAAAATGCTTTGCGCCTATCTGGTGGCGAACAACAAAGATTGCTTCTTGCAAGGATTCTAAGCCTAGAGCCAAAAATCTTAACACTTGATGAGCCTACAAGTGCGCTGGATTTACATTCTCAAAGAATCATTGAAGAACTATTCGTAGAGCTCTCACGCACGCACACTTTAGTAATGGTTTCACACAATATTGACCAAGCCTTAAGGATTGCGGATTCTTTGGGAGTTATGCAAACTAAAAATGGTAGAAGCCAAATCTTAGAAATACCAAAAGATAAAGAGGCATTGGAAGCTACTTTGGGAGATTTATAAGAATATCTTTGTTGTCTTATGAGATTTTTACATCATTTTAAATCTCTGCCAAGGCGTTTGTATGTCAAAGGATAAAGGTGTGATTGCATAAACAGAGTCTAAGAATTTATAATTTGTATCTTACGCAATTCTTTTGCTTTTCTTGATTTTTAAGTTTGAAATCCAGTTTGTGTGCGGTTTATGCGCTTGGGCAATACAAAATATGAAGGTGTGGAATAGGCTATCCTGTGTGTAAAATGTGGTTAGAATTTCTTTATATGCATCGGATTTCATATTCTATTTTTTCGGAATCCAAAGCATTTTTAATCTTTTCTACATTTTCACACATAAACCAAACTGCGATTCCACAATCGCTTGAAAATTCTCGCGGTGTTGGCACGAGCTTAATTGTGATTCCAAGATTTTGTAAAATGCTTTCACTCTCAAACGCACTTGAAGTCGTAAAAACCAAAACATAGCCTTCTATTAATTGTTTCTCCATCATCACCCCTAACTTAGCGCAATTTGTCGCAATGCTTGAATTGTTGCTTCAATCTCTTTTTCTGCGTTAAAGATTCCGGGGCTTAAGCGGATTGTTCCGCCATTTTCAAAGCTTCCTAAGCTTTTATGACTTGATGGAGAGCAGTGCAAACCCACACGCACACAGATTCCAAACTCTCTATCTAAGCGCATTCCCACTTCTGATAATGTATGGTTTGAGATTGCAAGGGATAGGATTCCACTGCTACTTCCTTGCGTCTGATAAACTTTGATATTTTTCACTCCCAAAAGCCCATTAATAAGCTGTTCTCTTAAAAGCAATTCATATTTATGAATCTCTGCGATTCCTTTAGAATTAATCCACTCCAAACCCGCTTTAAGCCCAGCGATTCCGTGCATATTTAATGTGCCACTTTCAAATCTATCGGGCAAGAAATTAGGCTGTATCTCTGCTTCGCTTGCACTTCCTGTGCCACCAAAATAAAGTGGTTGGATTCTCTCTATATCAAAGGAATCGCTAACTAAAAGCGCACCAACTCCCATTGGAGATAGCAATCCTTTGTGCGCACTTAGGGCTAGAAAATCCACTTGTTGCATCATATTTTGCATAGGCACACAACCCACACTTTGTGCGCCATCTAGCAAAACTTTTGCGCCATTTGTATGGGCGATTTGTGCAAGTTCTTCAATAGGAATCATTGCCCCGCTAACATTATTAATATGCGCACAAACAAGGAGATTTGCGCCCTTTAGCATTGCTTTTGCGGCTTTTAAATCTACTTCGTGTGTAGGACTACATGGAATCTCGCGCACTTCTAAATTTAAAGATTCTTTTAGCGCATTAAGTGGGCGTTTGATTGCGTTATGTTCCATTTGCGTAGTAACGACAATATCTTTTGGTTTCAAAAAACCTTGCAATAAAGTATTAATCGCCATTGTGGCATTAAGCGTAAATAAAACGCGTTTGCAGTCTTTTAAACCGAGTAAATCCGCTAAAAGTCGCCGCGTTTGATAAAGGATTCTACCAGATTCTATAGAGAGAGAATGTCCGCTTCTCCCAGAGCTTGCACCGATATTGTCTAAAAACTCTATGACAGCTTCTTTAACGCCCGGAGCTTTTGGAAAGGTTGTTGCAGCATTATCTAAATAAATCAAATTGTTTGAATTTGAAAGTTGCATTTGGATTCCTTTTGTGGTGCGTAAAATTTTAAGAATCTTGCGCGACTAAAATCGTGCAGAATCCCACAAATTTAGATTGCGAGATTCTGCATTTAAGAAGATTTTAGGATTTTTTCAAAATAAATTCCAAATCCTCACCTTGCTCTTTTTGCGATTCTACAACATAGCCATTTGTCGTAGCAAGTCGGCGGATATTATCGCTACTCGCGCCACAACTGCAAAGCACTTTAATTTCGTTTTCGCCTTTATCTAAAAGAGGTTTTAGATTTAGCACAGGTTCAGGGCAAGAAAGCCCACGCACATCAAGTTCTACCATTTTTAACTCCTTTTCTCTCTAGCAAAAATCGCAACAAGTAAGCAAAACATAAATCCCACAAGCACAGCCACAGGCGCATTTGCTCCAATTCCCGCAGGTGAGCTTGCAAGTCCGAAGTTATGTGCAAATGCAGCCCCTACAAGCAATCCTAGCACAAAAACAGCTGCATCTCCATCGCCCTCGCCACTAAGGATAATTTGTCTTCCGGGACATCCTCCTGCAAGAGTGAATGCGATTCCAGCAAGTGCCATTCCTAAGAAATTCCAAAGTGTGTCGTTGTGCGCAATAGGTTGTCCAGTAAAGCCCGGATTAAAGAATCCTAGTGCAAGATTTGTAAAGAATGCGGCAATAACAAGCGCAATTACACCTTGTAAAATATGTGTATCTTTCATCAAAATCGTATCACGCACAGCAGCAATCATACAAAAGCGACTTTTTTGAAAAAGCGCACCTAAAAATAATCCTGCGACTAAAGAAATGATTAATGGTGCGTGCATTGAACCTGGTCCTTTTGTGGAAAATTTAATCGGTGTATTTTCTCCCATAAGTCCCCAAATGAGTAACCCAAAAAGTCCTAATGCAAAAAGTGGAAAAACAAGTCCTACGATTTTGCTTGCAGGGCGATTGCGTCCGAGTGAGAATCCCTTTTTTAGGAAAAAGACTCCAATTAGGATTCCAAAAATAAGCCCAAAAACTCCTGCAATAGCAGTCCAATCCCCAGCACTTAGGCGTAGCCACATTCTCCAAGGGCAACCCAAAAACACAAGTGCGCCAATCATTGCAAAGACTCCAAGCCCAAAGCGCACAATCGGTGCAGAGCCTGCGCGTGGGCGAAATTCTCTAAACAAAAAAGACGCAAGCAATGCGCCCAAAACTAAACCAATGACTTCAGGGCGAATATATTGCACAATCCCTGCTTGATGCAGGTTCAATGCTCCTGCAATATCGCGCGTGAAACACGCTGCACACATTCCCATATTGCCCGGATTCCCAAAATACACCAAAAAAGGTGCGGCAATCCCAAGCGCAATTCCCGCCAAAATAGGCAAAATTGCCAACTTCATAAAAACTCCTAAAAAATGTGAATGACAGCTAAGAAAGTATGTAGAAGAGCTGTTTGCTTAATCCTTAAGCCAATTTTGGATTATAAACAAACTTTACTTAAAAACTGCGTTTAAAAAGATTCCATAAGGATATATTTGAATTGATATAAAGGAAAGTGATAAAATTCTTTAAAATGAAAAATTTGGAGGTAGCAATGAAGAAAATAATACTTTTGTGCTTAATGGCAGTTTCTCTTTTGTATTGCAAAGAGAATTTTTATGCTCAAGAAGTCTTATCGCTCTATCTTGAAAAAGGAGATACAAAAGCAGTAGGGAGGTTGTTGCCAACTAATCCATTTCAAATCCTTAAGGAGCAAGGAGATTGGGTATTGGTTCGCATTAGTGGTTATGTTAATCCGCAAGCACCTTCCGTGATTTATTTTAATGATTCTCAAAGAATTATGGTTGCAGCTTTTTCTAAGGATACTCCTTTGAAATTTACTAAAAAAGTTGTAGGTCAAAAAGGAAAATGGGATTTGGTAAATCTTGAAATTTGGACGCAAAAAGGAGATTTTGCTAAGGATAATCAAGAAATGTTTGCAAAAGCCAAAGAACTTTTACTCAAAATTGTGGAATCTGTCATGCACTTCATAAAGAACAAGAATTTGGTGTCAATCAATGGCCATCAACTTTTCGTTCAATGGTGAGCAGAACAGGGATTGATAAAAAAGAACATTGGTTAATTATTGAATATCTACAAAAAAATGCAAAAGACTTTAAAGGAGGTAAATAAAATGAGTTTAGGTAGAAGAAAGTTTTTGAAATTGGGAGCAAGTTTAAGTGCTTTGCCACTTATTCCTAATATTAGTTTTAGCAAAGAAATGCCAAAAGAAGCACTTAAGGCAGGAATAATGCAAAATGGAAAAGTGCTTAGCGCAGCGCATTGGGGAGTTTTGGATTTGACAATCAAAAATGGCAAAATCACCAAAAGCGAACCTTATGATAAAATCACTCAAACAGATAATCCGCTATGGTATCATACTGCAGATATGGTGTATAAATCACGCGTGAAATATCCCTATGTGCGTAAAAGTTATTTAGAGAATCCAGACAATCCTAAGCCGCATTTAAGAGGCAAAGAAGAGTTTGTGCGCGTTAGTTATGAGGACGCTATCAAGCTAATTGCTAAAGAACTTAAAAAAACAAGAGAAAAAAAGGGCACACAAGGAATTTTTGGCGGGAGTTATGGTTGGAAATCTAGCGGAAATATGCAAAATTGTAGAATTTTATTGCATAGATTCTTAAATGTTACAGGTGGATTTGTCGGTGTTAGTGGAGATTATTCTACGGGTGCATCGCAAGTGATTATGCCTTATGTGGTGGGTTCTTTAGAGGTTTATGAACAGCAAACTTCATGGGAAAATATTTTAAAACATTCCAAAGTCGTGGTGATTTGGGGAGCAGACCCAATGACAACCCTTAGAATTTCATGGACAGCAAATGAACAAAAAGGAATAGAATATTTTGAAAAGCTTAAAAAAAGCAAAATTAAAGTGATTTGTATTGACCCAGTGAAAACGGAAACTGCAAAGTTTCTTAATGCGGAATGGATTGCGCCTAGACCTAATACAGATGTTGCGATGATGTTAGGAATGGCAAGCCATTTGATAGCTACTAATAAAGTAAATTATGATTTTTTGGAAAACTATACTGTGGGATTTGAGCAGTTTAAAGAATATTTAGAGGGAAAAAGTGATGGTATTAAAAAAGATGTGAAATGGGCGAGTGAAATTTGCGGAATCCCAGAAAATATTGTTCAATCTTTGGCTGAAAAATTTTATGATAATCCTACAATGATTATGAGTGGTTGGGGAATGCAAAGAGCACACCATGGAGAGCAACCGCATTGGATGTTGGTAACACTTTGTGCGATGCTTGGACAAATCGGCACAAAAGGCGGAGGATTCGGGCTTAGCTATCATTATAGTGGTGGCGGTGTCCCAACGGCTAAAGGTGGGGTGATTGGCGGAATGAGTGCAGGTTCTGTTGGGATTTGGAAAAATGGAAAATTTGTAGGAATGCCTAAAGCAGGAATGGCTCAAGGAGGGGCAGAATGGTTACAAAATGCCGCTAGCTATTCTTTTCCTCTTGCTAGAATCGCAGATGCGCTTTTGAATCCGGGCAAAAAAATAGACCATAATGGGACAAAAATCACCTATCCTGATATTGATTTTATTTATTGGGTTGGTGGAAATCCTTTAGTGCATCATCAAGATACTAACACTAATGTTAAAGCTTGGCGCAAACCACGAACAATAGTTGTTAATGAAATCTATTGGACGCCAACAGCAAAAATGGCAGATATTGTTATGCCTGCAACAAGTTCTTATGAAAGAGATGATTTAACGATGGCAGGAGATTATTCCAATCTCCAAATCGTGCCAATGAAACAAGCGGTTTTACCGATTGGCGAAAGTCGTGATGATTATATGATTTTTGCGGATTTATGTAAGGAATATGGCGAGGAAGTTTATAATGCTTACACTGAAAATGGCAAAAATGCGAAAGATTTTATCAAAGAATACTATGAAAGCGCATTGCGACAAACAAAAGCTTATGGAGCAGAGTTTGCTACACCAATGCCTAGCTTTGAAGAATTTTGGGATAAAAACAAACCTATTACTTTTAATTCTACGCTAGAAAGTGATGATTATGTGCGATTTGCTGATTTCTTAGAAGACCCGATTCTTAATGCGCTTGGCACGGAATCAGGAAAAATTGAAATTTATTCTAATAGTATTGCAAAGTATAAATATGATGATTGCAAAGCGCACCCTATGTGGTTTGAACCGATTGAATGGTTAGGGAATGCAACAAAAGATGCACCCTTTCATTTACTGACTAATCACCCAGCAGGAAGATTGCATTCACAAATGTGCCATACTGCTTTGCGTGAAAGTTATGCGGTTAAAGGGAGAGAGCCTATTTTGATTAATGCTAAAGACGCAAAAAAATTAGGAATCAAAAATGGCGATGTTGTGCGCGTGTTTAATAAAAGAGGTGAAGTTTTAGCTGGAGCCGTGGTTAGCAATGATATTTTGCAAGGTGTTGTGCGACTTTGTGAGGGAGGTTGGTATGATCCTGATGCAAAAGGATTATGTAAATATGGAAATGCAAATTGTTTGACATTAGATATTCCAACATCAAAATTAGCAAATGGTAATATTGCACATACAGGTTTGGTAAATCTTGAGAAATATACAGGAACATTACCAGAAGTTACTGCATTTAGTGAGCCAAAAATTATAAGTTAGCGAAGTATAGAATCCTTTGGATTCTATATTGACGTTAAGATTTTTAAATTGTGTGAGAGTGGAATTTATTTAGAATACAAAAATGGGCTTGCTTGTCCCTTTTTTCTGTAAGATTCTGGGATTCTTTTATTGACAAATAAATCCCTAATAGATTTAGGTGCTTCTTTGCCATTAAATTCATATCTGTCCTCTCTCGTAGGGCATTTTACCCATTTATCTACCTCATAAACTTCTTTTACGATTCCATTAGTTACAGAAAGGACATAGGGATATTGGTTTGCTTTTTGTGGGTTAAGCTTCCACGCGCTTCGTGTTGCTTCATATCTGTTATCACCTCTTCGACTAATCCATGTTTCGTTAGTTTTAATGATGATAAATTTTGGTGTGGTTTCGTCCTCTTTAAAGGATTCTGCACTTAAATCCCTTTGGAGTGTGATTGCATTACACACTCCACATTCTGTGTTATACCCACTTTGTTTGTTGGTGAGATTTTCGATTCCAAAAATATCAATAAGTGCTGCTTCTACCGCAAAGGCTTCTTCTTCACTCATTCCATAGCGTTGGATAATATGAATCACCTCTAACCCCGCATCTTTGATTGCTTGAATTGTTTTATATTTGAGGTCTCCTGCATCCTCTTCTTTTGTTAGCTTTAAAGCTTGTTTTGTATGCTCAAAAACTCTATTTCTTTGCCCTTTGCCTACATAAAATGTTTTACCATTTCTTGGGTCAATAAGGCGATAAACATAAAATTTTAGTTGTTCTACTACTTCGGGTGAAAATTCTTGAATCTCTGGCATTGTTTATTCCTTATCGAGTTTTTTACATTTTATCAAAAAAAAAACAATTTGCAATAAAATTTATAAATATTACTAAATTTTTTAAATAATGTTAATCATCGCTATAACAAAGAAAACAAAACAACTCCCCACACCAAAAGGGCTAAAAGAATGCTAAAAAATACCGCAGCACTTGCGCAATCTTTGGCGATTTTGGCTAAAGGTGCAAACTCTGAAGTGATTAAATCCACACAAGCTTCTATGCTAGAATTAACCGCTTCTAAAATCAGTATCAAAAAAAGCACAGCGATTAAAAATAAATGCACACTTAAATCGACGGGCAAGAAAAAGCTAATCACCATAGCAGGAATGATAAAAGCTAGCTCAATGCGGAAGGCAACTTCTCGCTTGAGCATTGCCAAAACCCCTTCTAGTGCAAATTTTGCATTAGCAAAAAAGTAGTATTTGGGTTTCATGATTCTCCTTGTTGAAAATCTGTGTGTAGCAAATCATCTCTAGCTTGATAAACTTCACTCTCTACACCAAAATATCCAAGCAAAGTGCTAAAAATATTATCTTGAGAGATAGGCAAGTTTTTGTAAGTTTGTGCGATTTGCATAAGGTTTGGATTATTGCTAAAAAAGATAAAAGGAACATGAATTTGCTCTTTTGGCGCGATAAAATAAGGCATTCCATGCAAATAGATTCCATTCTCTCCCAAACTCTCTCCATGGTCAGAGAGATAAATCAAACTTGTTTCATATTCTGGAATCTCTTCTAGCATATCAATCAAGGATTTTACAATAAAATCTGTATAAAGCACAGTATTATATAAGTATTTCTAAGCTCTTCTTGGGTGCATTTTTGTAGCTCATTGGTATCGCAAGTCGGAAGGAATCGCTTAAAAGTATCTGGATAACGTTGATAATAAGTCGGTCCATGTGAGCCTTGTAAATGCACGACAATGAGATTTTGTTCTTCTAAGTTTTTAAGCTGTTCTAAAACCTCTGGTAACAAGGCTTCATCATAAGGGCTTTTAAGTGTTTTTACTTTTTCTAGGTTTTTGCAAACACCTTGACATCCACCCGAATTATTGCCTATCCATAAAACATTTACGCCAACTTTTTGCAAAATCTCTAAAGCATTTTCCCGATAATTGGCAGATTTTGAAAAATTCTCTTTAGATAAATCCGAAAACATACAAGGAACGCTAATCGCCGTAGAAGTCCCGCAGGAATAAAAGTTATTAAAATATGTAATCGCTTCTTCTTTGGTGTAAATATTCGTATCATTAATAGAATATCCGCCCAAAGAATAATTCGCAGCTCTTGCAGTCTCACCTACGACAAAAATCATTAATTTTCTTTTGGAATCTGGCTTTAAAGTCGCGTCTTTGGCAATCATTTCAAATTCTTTTTGGGGTAAAGATTGTTTAGTATAAAGGACGGCGGAATAAATTTGACGCATAGGGGTTTCATAAACCCTTAGAAAATTATGATTCCTAAAAAATGGAATCAGAGTTTGGCTCTGCGAATAAAAAATCCCAACAGCAAAAAGTAATCCACCTAAAAAGGTTAGCAAGGGAAGGAGAAAACGCCATTTTATGGTGCTAGGATAAATAATGCGTGTTTTTATAATCAACAAAGTTGGCAGAATCCCAAAAAGAAAAATAAAAATCAGCAAACTAGGAGAAAGCAAACTAAAAGCTTCTTGTGTATCGGTCTTTAGAATATTGTCTTAAAAGAACATAAAATATGCACTAAGGCAGCTAATCCATATTAAGGAGATAAGTAAGATTTTGTATAAGTTTATTTTAAGGAAGAGTATGAGGGGGGGCTGATAATACACTAATTGCTAGAGCAAAGTAAATCACAAGAAAAGAGAATTTTAGAGCTAAAGAAGAATCAGCATCTAAGTTTTGATAAATTTGAATGAAAAAATTAAAATTCATACAGGTTAGGAAAAAGGCACTAAGTAAGACAAAATTTAGCCACGATAAAGTGAATTTTGGGGCAAAAAGCTTATATGACCACATTAAGATTCCTTTGTAAATTTTAAAATAAAGTCTGGAATTGTATTTTATGAATGTTAATGAATGATAAATGATAAAAATTTTTAATTGTAATTGCATTGAATTTTTAGGATATATTCTTTGGTAATTCTGTAAGGTTTATTTTGTGGATTAATTTTACCTTTTATTATTTTTTGTTAGAATATTCCCTTGTTTTGTAAAAATTTTAGGAGTTAAAAAGATGAGAAGCCATTATTGCGCAGATTTGGGCGAGCAAAATATTGGAGAAGTGGTGCGTTTATGCGGTTGGTGTAACACTTACCGCGACCATGGAGGCGTTGTTTTTATTGATTTGCGTGATCGTAGTGGTTTGGTGCAACTTGTTTTTGACCCAAAAGATTGCCAAGAGGCACATAAAATTGCAAGTGAAGTGCGCGATGAGTATGTTTTGGTCGCAGAAGGAAAAGTGCGCGCAAGAGGCGCGGGATTAGAGAATACCAAGCTAAAAACAGGAAAAATTGAAGTTTTAGTCAAAACATTAAGGATTGAAAACAAAAGCTTAACACCGCCGATTGCTGTGGGTGATGAGAGTGTGGGCGAAGATGTGCGTTTAAAATATCGTTATTTGGATTTACGGAATCCGCGTTTGCAAGAGATTTTTATCACACGCAGTAAAGTCGCACAAGCAACGCGTAATACATTAAGTAATTTAGGGTTTTTAGAAGTAGAAACTCCAATTTTAACAAAAGCGACTCCAGAGGGCGCAAGGGATTATTTAGTGCCTAGTCGTGTGCATCATGGGGAGTTTTACGCACTTCCACAAAGCCCTCAACTCTTTAAACAGCTCTTAATGGTTAGTGGATTTGATAGATATTTTCAAATCGCAAAATGCTTTAGGGACGAGGATTTGCGCTTAGATAGACAACCAGAATTTACGCAAATTGATGTTGAGATGAGTTTTTGCACACAAGAAGATGTTATGTCGGCTGCTGAAGCTACGCTTAAAGCGATTTTTGGAGCTTGTGGAATCACAATCAATACTCCTTTTGAACACCATACTTATAAGGAAGTTATGGAAACTTATGGTAGCGATAAGCCAGATTTGCGCTTTGCATTGCCATTAGTAGAAGTGGGAGATTTGTTTGTGGAATCTAGTAATGCAATTTTTTCATCAATTGCGCAAGATTCTAAAAAGAACCGATTTAAGGCACTTTGCGTTCCTAAAGGCGATACATTCTTTACGCGTAAAACTTTAGGTGAAGCAGAAGAGTTTGTCAGAAAATTTGGCGCAAAAGGTTTAGCATATATCCAAATCAAAGAAGAAGGCGCAAAAGGTCCGCTTGTTAAATTCTTAAGTGAAGCAAATCTTAAGACTTTGATAGAGCGCGTGGGTGCTAAAGTCGGCGATATAGTGTTTTTTGGCGCAGGAGAGAAAAAAGTCGTATGGGATTATATGGGACGCTTGCGTCAGAAAGTCGCACAAGATATGGGGCTTATTGATGAGAATCTCTATAAATTCTTATGGGTTGTGGATTTTCCAATGTTTGAGCGCAATGAAGATGGCAGCGTTTCTGCTTTGCACCACCCTTTTACAATGCCAAAAGATTTAGATGTAGAGGATATTGAAGAGATTAGCTCTGTGGCTTATGATGTGGTTTTAAATGGTTTTGAGATTGGTGGGGGAAGTATTAGAATCCATAAACAAGAGATTCAAAGTCGCGTGTTTAGCTTGCTTGGCATTAGCGAGGAGGAAGCCAAAAATAAATTTAGTTTTCTTCTTGATGCGTTGCAATATGGTGCGCCACCTCATGGTGGAATCGCATTTGGATTAGATAGGATTATTATGTTGCTTTGCAAAGCAAATTCTATCCGCGATGTGATTGCATTCCCTAAAACACAAAAGGCGACTTGTCCTTTAACAGACGCGCCAAGTGCTGCAAATGAAGAGCAATTAAGAGAATTGCATATTAGAGTAAGAGAAACTAAAAAATAAGGAGAATTTATGAAAAAGTTATTTCTAGTTATTGGAGCTCCCGGAAGCGGAAAAACAACTGATGCGGAGATTATTAGCAAAAATAATGGCGATTCTATGGTGCATTACTCCACAGGAGAATTATTGCGCGCAGAAGTAGCAAGTGGAAGCGAGCTTGGCAAACTTATTGATAGTTTTACAAGCAAGGGGAATCTTGTGCCTTTGGAAATTGTCGTAAAAACAATTGTTGATGCGATTTCTAATGCTCCAAAAAATGTTGTGTTGATTGATGGTTATCCGCGCAGTGTAGAGCAAATGCTAGAGCTTGATAAGATTCTAAAAGATAAGCAAGAGATTGCATTAACAAGCGTGATTGAAGTAGAAGTTAGTGAGAAAACTGCTTGTGATAGGGTATTAGGACGCGCTAGAGGAGCTGATGATAATGTAGAAGTTTTTAATAATCGTATGAAAGTTTATCAAGCTCCACTAAAAGAGATTCAAAAATTTTATGGCGATAAAGGCATTTTACAAAAGATTAATGGAGAGCGCACAATCGAAGAGATTACAAGCGAAATGGAAAACTTTATAAAAAGCAAAATTTAAAGGAGTGAAAATGGATTTAAGTAAAATTGAAGTAGGAAGCAACCCAGATAAGCTAAATGTCGTTATTGAGATTCCATATGGTTCTAATATTAAATATGAAATTGATAAAGAGAGCGGGGCAGTCGTTGTAGATAGAGTAATGTATAGCGCAATGTTTTATCCAGCAAATTATGGGTTTGTGCCAAATACTTTAAGTGATGATGGAGACCCTGCTGATGTGCTTGTGCTAAATGAGTATCCTTTGCAAGTAGGAAGTGTGATTAAAGCGCGTTTGATTGGTGTTTTGATTATGGAAGATGAAAGCGGAATGGACGAGAAACTCATCGCAGTGCCAGTTTCAAAAATAGACCCACGATATGACAGAATCCAAAGTTTAAAAGATTTGCCACAAATTACATTAGACAGAATCAAAAATTTCTTTGAAACTTATAAGGCTTTAGAGCCAAATAAATGGGTAAAAGTCAAGGAATATAAAGACTTAAATGCTGCTAAAGAGATTTTGGATAAGGCAATTAAGAATTACAAATAATTGCTATTTTTTGTTACTAAAAGTAATTTTTGATACTAGAATTATAGGGTTGTAAATAAATTGTAAAGGATTTGGGATTTTTTATCTTAAGTTTGTAACAAAACCTTGTAAAATATTTTATTCTTAAATTTAAGATTCCAAAAGGAGAAGAAATGAAAAAGATTATTTTAGCTTCAGTGCTAGCAGCTTTTACGTTAATTGGTTGTGGCGGTGAAAACAAAGACGCAACAGCAAGTGTTTCAGGAGACAAAAAAGTCTATGAAGTAAAATTTGCTCATGTTGTAAGTGAGAATACTCCAAAGGGTAAAGCGGCTAATTATTTTGCTAAGAGAGTAGAAGAGCTAACAGATGGGCAAATCAAAGTCCATGTTTTCCCATCAGCACAGCTTGTAGATGATGATAAAGTTTTTCAAGAGTTAAAGCGCAATAATGTGCAGCTTGCAGCACCGAGTTTTTCAAAATTTACTCCTTTTGCAAAAGAGTTTAACCTTTGGGATGTTCCTTTTATCTTCCGCGACACAGAGCATTTGCATAATGTAATGGACGGCGAAGTAGGACAAATCTTAAAAGATGTGATTTCAAGCAAAGGCTATATTGCTTTGGATTATTGGGACGCAGGTTTTAAACAATTTAGCACCAACAAAAAACCTATCATTGAACCAAGCGATGCAGAAGGTCAAAAAATGAGAATTATGAGTTCTAAAGTGTTAGAAGAGCAGACTAAAGCAGTTAAAGCGATTCCACAAGTTTTGCCTTTTGGCGAAGTGTATTCTGCATTACAAACAGGTGTGGTTGATGCAGCAGAGAATCCACTTTCTAATCTTTATAATTCTAAATTTTATGAAGTGCAAAGCTCAATTACAATCTCAAATCACGGCTATTTGGGATATTTAGTTGTTGCAAGTGAGAAGTTTTGGAAAGAATTGCCAGCAGATTTACAAGAAAAATTTACAACAGCAATGCGTGAAGCAACAATTTTTGAGCGTGAAGAAAGTGCTAAAGAAGAAAAAATGTTGTTAGATAAATTAAAAGCCGATGATAAAACAGGCACAAAAGTTTATGAGCTAGATGCGGCGCAAAAACAACAATGGCAAGATGTGATGCTTGCAATTTATCCTAAGTTTTATGATTTAATAGGGCAAGATTTGATTGAAAAAACAATTAATACAAAATAAATCATTATTTTTAAAAAGGTTTTACTTTGCGCAATTTATTATTGATGATTCAAAAGCCTTTTTTGTGGGCACATAAAGACCCTGTTGTGAATAGGATTTTTGCTATCTTAGATACGATTATTGCGGGAATCAATAAAAATGTTGCTGTGGTTGGAATGGCACTTGGAATCATAATTACTGCGATTAATGTTTGTATGCGCTATATCGCAGGATTCTATCCCGAGATTGGCTCGCTCACTTGGGCGGAGGAAGTGGCAAGATATTGCTTTTTATGGTCAGCTTTTTTTGGGGCAGCGTATGGCTTTAGAAAAGGTGTGCATATTGCAGTTACAATGTTGATTGAGAAATTTCCTCCGGTGCTTGCTAAAACTTGTGTACTTGCGACACATATTTTAAACTCCGTATTTTTGGGCTTTATGTTTTATGCAAGCTTAATGGTTTGTCATTTAAATTATGAAATTGGTTATATGAGCGAAGCACTACATAGCGTTCCTTTGTGGGTATTTCTCCTTTGTTTGCCGATTGCTTTTTTGGGAGCGACTTATCGTTCAGTAGAAAAAATCTATGAAGTTTCATGGATAGATGCTGATAAAGTTGTCAAAAATGCTGAAGAAGAGATGATTCACGATTCTGTGATTAAAGATTAGTAAAATCTAGGATTTTTATGAGTGTAGCATTCTTGTTGATTGTTTTGTTTGGGTTGTTGTTACTCGGTGTGCCTGTCGCAATTTCACTTGGTGTGAGTGCTGTTTTAACAATGCTGTTCTTTAGCTCTTATGATGTTATGGCGGTGCCAGAGATTATGCTAAATGGCTTAAAACCTGCATTAATGGCGATTCCTATGTTTATTTTGGCAGGCTCTTTGATGAGCAAAGGAAGTTCAGCACAAAGAATCGTAGATTTTGCGAGAAGCATTGTCGGGCATTTGCCCGGTGGTCTTCCAATGAGTGCAATTTTGGCGTGTATCATCTTTGCGGCGGTGAGTGGAAGCTCTCCTGCTACGGTAGTTGCGATTGGTTCAGTAATGTTTGCTGCATTATCACAAGCGGGTTATCCTAAGAGTTATTCTGTGGGGGCGATTACTTCTGCAGGAAGTTTAGGAATCTTGATTCCACCTTCTGTTGTTATGATTGTGTATGGGGTAACTGCGGAAGTTTCCATTGAAAAATTATTTATGGCTGGTGTTGTTCCGGGCGTGATGATTGGCGGAATGATGATGGTGTATGCGTATTTTGGCGCAAAACGATTAGGTTTTAAGGCGACTAAACCCGCTAGTTTTGGTGAGCGTTGGGCGAAATTCAAAGAAGCTTTTTGGGCTTTGTTGATTGTTTTTGTTGTGATTGGTGGAATCTATGCTGGAATTTTTACTGCCACAGAAGCAGCAGGGATTAGCGCAGTATATGCGTTTGTTGTGTCTTTATTCGTGTATAAGGATATTAAGTTTAAAGACTTGTATAGCGTCTTTTTAGATGCAGCAATTACAACAGCGATGATTTTCTTTATTATCGGTTTTGCTGTTGTATTTGCACATTTTTTAACAGGTGAGAGAATCCCGCATATGATTGCAGAATACCTTGTAGATATGCAGATGAGTTGGTGGATGTTCTTAATCTTCGTTAATATTGCTTTGTTTATTATGGGGCAGTTTATGGAGCCTAGCTCGGTTGTGATGATTATGACGCCTTTGCTTTTGCCTATTGCGATGAAACTTGGAATCGACCCGATTCACTTTGGAATCGTGATGATTGTAAATATGGAGCTTGGAATGCTAACGCCCCCTGTTGGGTTAAATCTCTTTGTAGCTAGCTCGCTTACGGGACTAAGTTTAAAAGATATTACATTATCCATTATTCCTTGGCTTTGTGTGCTTTTAGTTGGGCTTGGGCTTATCACTTATATCCCAGAAATTTCGCTTTGGTTGCCTAGTTTGCTAGGGTAGTTAAAATCAATGGAAGAATCATTACTTGGGCTTTTTGAGAATGCTCCGCATTTGATGAGCCTAATAGCTGGGATTCTGACTTTTATTAGCCCTTGCGTTTTGCCCCTTATCCCTGCATATCTTTCCTATATTTCTGAAATTTCACTTGAAGAGTTAAAAAGTAGTGGTTCTTTAGATTTAAAAAAACGTTTTAAGATTCTAAGAAGTGCAGTGTTTTTTGTCTTAGGGCTTGGAATCGTTTTTGTATTATTTGGTGCAGTGGCAGCTAGAATTTTACAAGGCGGGATTCTGTTAAGCCCTGTTTTGCGTTATTTTGCTGGGGGGTTATTAATCGTTTTTGGGCTACATACATTAGGAGTTTTTAGGATTCCATTTTTAAATTACCAAAAAACATTACGAACAAATGCAAACTTTGGAATCTTAAGAGATTTTTTTACCCCCTTTTTGCTTGGCATTAGTTTTTCGCTTGGTTGGACACCTTGTGTAGGTCCGATTCTAGCAAGTATTATTGCCTTAGCAAGTTTAGATGGACAAAGTGGAATCACATTGCTTGTCATTTATACACTTGGGCTTACGCTTCCCTTTTTGCTTTGTGCTTTGCTCATTGGATATGCTTTTTATTTTTTGGATAAGATTAAAGCCTATTTTAGGGTGATTGAATGGTGCGCTGGAATCTTGCTTATAAGTATTGGAATCTTAGTAGCAAGTGGAGGAATGAGCGTAATATCAGAATATTTTGTAAGAGTTTTGGCTTAAATTATGATAGAGTTTAAAAATTTTGTTGATTTAAATGCAGTAGAAAGAGTTTTGGTTTTTGCTTGGCGCAATCATTTGCATATTGCCCCATTGATGAAAACGCAAACAATTCCCCTAAAAGAGCATTTAAAATTTATAGAATCTTTAAAACAAGATAAATCAAAGCGATATTTTTTGGTTATAGATGGAGATGAGGTTTTGGGTGTCGTATGTTTTGTGGATATAAAGCTTGGAATCTCTTGTGAATTTGGGATTTATCAAAATCCTGATTTGCGAGGATTTGGGGCTAAGCTTATGGAAGCTATGCTACAATATGCTTCTGAAGTTTTAAAGGTTAAGATTCTTCATGCTTGCGCGTTTAATCATAACAAAAAAGCAATCGCGCTTTATACAAAATTTGGCTTTTGTCTCACCAAAAAGGACACAACGATGAGCTATTTTCTTTTAGAAATTTCTGCAAACACTTGTGATACAAACTGCAAAAATACAGAATCCCAAACTGCGATTCCTAATAACTCTGCGGGGGGGGGGGGCATTTAGAGAGTTAATTGCCTTTAACTTTAATCATTTCTTAAATCACTTACAAAAAGTTGCTGCATGAGAATTATAATAGCAACTTCAAAAACTTGGAATCTTAAAAATTTTAAGAAATTCCAAAAAATTTTTCCCAATATTCAAACAACATTAATAGAAAATCACAAAGATTTAACTTTAGCTTTTATTGATTCTATCAAGCCTAGATTTATATTTTTTCCGCATTGGTCATATAGGATTCCACAAGATATTTATGCAAAATATGAGTGCATTGTATTTCATATGACAGATTTGCCATTTGGGCGCGGTGGAAGCCCTTTGCAAAATCTTATCTTGCAAAACGTAAAAAAGACAAGGATTTCTGCTCTAAGGGTATGCGAAGTTTTAGATGGGGGTGAAATTTATCTTAAAAAATCACTAGATATTTCTAAAGGAAGTGCTAAAAAAATCTATAAAAAAGCTTCTAAGATAATTTTTTTCAAAATGATTCCAAACATAATAAACAACAAACCAATCCCACAATCCCAAAGTGGGACAATCACTAATTTTAAGAGAAGAAAGCCAGAACAAAGCAATTTAGAGAGCTTAAAAAACCCAACCTTATCTCAAGTTTATGATTTTATAAGAATGTTGGACGCCCCAGCCTATCCTAGAGCTTTTTTGGATTTTAATCCATTCAAAATAGAATTTAGTAGCGTTAAAACAAAGCAAAAATCTTTGAAAGGAAAGTTTAAAATATGCAAAGAATCTTAATTGTAGCTGCACACCCAGATGATGAAGTTTTGGGTTGTTTTGGAAGTGTTGCTAGATTTATTAAACAAGGTGCGGAAGCTTATACGCTAATACTTGGTGAGGGCAAAACAAGCAGAGGCACAACAAGTAAAGAAGAGCTAGAGATTCTAAATCAAGAATTTGAATTAGCAAACAAAAGCATTGGTATTAAAAAAGTTTTTAGAGAATATTTCCCTGATAATTGTTTTGATTCTGTGAGTTTGCTTGATATTGTAAAAGCAGTAGAAAAAATCAAAAATATTGTTAAACCAAATATTATTTTTACGCATTTTGAAAATGATTTAAATATTGACCATAAGATTACCTATCAAGCGGTTCTTACTGCTACGCGTCCGCTACCTAATGAATGTGTGAAGCAAATTTATAGTTTTGAGATTTTATCTTCTACGGAGTGGAATTTTGGAGTGAGTTTTGGCGGTAATGTGTTTTTTGATATTAGCGAAACAATAGAAGATAAAATTAAAGCAATGCGGTATTACCAATCAGAGCTTTGTGAGTATCCACACCCACGAAGCCTTAAGGGTATAGAAATTCAAGCGAGATTGCAAGGAATGCGCGTAGGAATGGAATATGCAGAATCTTTTATCCTTGTGCGTGATGTGAGAAAAGATATTGAATTAGTAAATTTTGAAAATTTAAATGACTTACAAAAACAACTTGTGTTTGAATGGAGAAATGACGCAAATATCTCCAAATTTATGCGCACAAAGAATATAGTAAAAGAGGAGCATTTGCACTTTATTGAAAGTCTTAGGGAATCCACAGATAAAAAATATTTTTTATTGCTTAAAAATGAAGAACCTTTGGGGGTAATTTATTTTACAAATATAACAAAAGATTCTTGCGAGTTTGGGTTATATTCTAATCCAAATCTTAAAGGTGTGGGCTATCTTTTGCTTCAGCAAATTAAGCTGTATGCTTTTAATACGCTAGGTGTTTTAAGGCTTCATGCTTGTGCGTTTAATCATAACACAAAAGCAATCGCGCTTTATACAAAATTTGGCTTTTGTCTTACCAAAAAGGATACAACGATGAGCTATTTTGAGCTTTCAGAGATTTCTGCAAACACTTGTGATACAAACTGCAAAAATACAGAATCCCAAACTGCGATTCCTAATAACTCTGCGGGGGGGGGGGGCATTTTAGAGAGTTAATTGCCTCTTTATTGCAAAGTTATAAAAATCAAGATTGTATAATTTATACCCAAGATTCCAATCTTTTTGCAAATCTAACAAATTTTCAACAACTTAAAAGCCCTAATAAATTCCTAAGTTTCAGCCATTTACAGATTCCAAGCCTTGATGATAGGAGCGATTTATGTGCATAAAACAAAAAATCGCAATCTTAACTTCTCCTAATCAGTGGTTTGTCCCTTATGCCAAAGATTTGCAAAAAAAGATTCCGCAATGTGATTTGTATTTTTCTCATTTAGATATTAAAGAATCCTATGCGATTGTTTTTATTCTTTCTTATCATCAAATCATTGCACAAGAATTTTTAGATAAACATTCTTTAAATCTTGTCATTCATGCTTCTTCTTTGCCAAAGGGCAAGGGTTGGTCGCCACTATTTTGGCAAGTTTTAGAAGGTAAGGATTCTATCATTTTCACGCTTTTTAGCGCAGATTCCAAAGCAGATAGTGGAGAGATTTATTTGCAAAAAACTTTGTCTCTAAGCGGTTTGGAGCTTTATGAGGAGTTAAGAGAGAAGCAAGCGATAATGTGTGAGCAAATGTGTTTGGAGTTTTTAGAAGGGTTTAAAAATCTCTATCTCTCACCAAAACCGCAAATTGGTGAGCCAAGTTTTTATAAAAAGCGCACGCAAGAAGATAGCGAACTTGATATTACAAAGAGTATAGAATCGCAATTTAATCTCCTGCGCATTGTGAGTAATGAGGAATTTCCGGCGTTTTTTTATAAAAATGGCAAGAAATTTATTCTAAAAATTTATGCAGATTCTACTTCTAGTGCGGGGGGGGGGGCAAATAATTGACGCAATTTGTTTGGAGCTTGAAAATTATGTTGATTTAAGGGAGTGCGAACACAAAGAGATTCTAAAATACCGCAATGATTTGCGCGTAAAATCTAATCTTTATAACCAACATGAAATTTCATTTAATGAGCATTTTGCCTTTGTGGAATCCTTAAAGCACAATCCAAACAAGCAGTATTTTGCTATAAAATTTTGCAGCCAAATCATCGGAAGTGTTAATTTTATTTTTAGAAATGCTAAGGAAGTGGAATTTGGATTTTTTGCAAATCCAAATCTAAAAGTTGGCGGAATCGGGCGAGTGTTAGAGCAGATTAGCTTGTTTTATGTTTTTCATATTTTGGGCGCAAAAAGGCTATGTTTGGAAGTATTTTGTAGCAACAAAGCAGTGATTAATTTGCACAAAAAATTTGGCTTTTTAAGCAATGGCACAAAATTAGTTGGCAACAAGGAAGTGCTAGAAATGTCGCTTAAGCGGTAAGATTTTGTGGAATCTTACTATTTTGTTAATATTTTTCACATTTGCTAAACATTTCTTCAAATGCCTTGTTGGATTGTTGCGCAAGTTTTGTATCATTTAAGATTAAAAATGTTTCATAATTTGTTTCAAACGCGCTTTTTGACCAGTTTGCAGACCCTAGCATAAGGTATTTACTATCACTAATTGCCATTTTAATGTGCATTAAGCCATTATATTTTCCATTTTTTGAGCGTTCCCCTTCAAGCAAGCAAGTTTCTATGTTTTTAAGCTTTGCAAGATAGCCAATTGTGGATTTGTTGGCATTTTGATTGCTTTTTTTATCATAAATAATCCTAACTTTCACACCTTTTTTGGCAATATCTCTAATTGCTTTGCTAATTTCGCGGTTTGTGAAGCTGTAAATTGCAATATCTAATGTATTTTGTGTGTTTTTAATCGTGTGTAAAAGTGCTTCTAATGCCCTTTTTTGTTCTTTTGGCATAAAATACAAATTACTAGCATTAAGCATGCTAAAACACAATGTGTTTAAACAAAACAGAGTGAAAACTTTTTTAAACATTACAATCCTTATAAAAATTAAGATACAAATTGATAAAATTGTAGCAATTCTTTGATTAAGCAAAGAGAAATGGAGCATTTATGAAGTTATATCTCATCAACAAAAATCCGATTATCAATAAGCTTGTAGGTTTGAGTGCTTCTAAGCTTGGTGTAGAAATGGTGGAAACTCAAGAAGTGGATACTAGTATTAGTGCCGAGATTGTATTAATAGATGATGAATGTTTTGAAGCAGAAGGTTTTGCTACATATAAGGCAGAAAATGCTGTGGTAAAAACGATTTTATTCTATTCTAAGGCAACAGAGCGCATTGAAGGTTTTGATACTTATATCCAAAAGCCATTTTTGCCAACAGATTTAGTGAAAATCTTAAGTGAGATTTCTGGGATTGGTTTAGAAAAAGAAGAGCATAAAAAAGTGGAAAGTGATATTTTAGAGCTTGATAATAGCGATGATTTAGGAGATTTAAACTTAGATGATGAGATTGATTTTTCAAATTTAGATGATTTAAGTTTAGATGAGGACAATAAAGAGCTAAGTTTAGATGATGGTGATGTGCAACTAGACTTTGGCGGTGATGATGGACTTTCAGATGAAAAGAGTTTAGAATCTGAAGAATCAGCAGAGAATGCAGAGGAAGCTCCACAAGTTTTAGACAAAGGAGATGTAGATGCGATTAAAGATTTGCTAGATGATTCTAAAGATTCTACAGATGAGAGTGCAGATTCTATGGTAGATTTTGATAAAGAGCTTAGTGAAATTTCTGATACTCCAGAAAATGGTATCGAAGTAGTAGAAGATACTTTAGAAAACGAGCTTGAAACAACCGAACAAAAAGAAGAAAATCAAGATTTAGCATTAGAACAAGAATTAGGAGATTTAGTTGCAGATTCTGCAGATTCTAAGGACATTGCAGATGAGGAAAATAATTTTGATTCCACTTTAGATGAGATGATGAATGTAGATTCTAACGCAGAAGAATCACAAAAAATAGAATCAGAAAGCACAGAATCTTCAAATGTTGAAAATGCCGATATTGCACAAGATATGGAGTTAGATTTAGGTGATTTCGACCTTGGTGGCTTAGAAGATGCTAGTCAAGAAGAAAATCTTGATGAACAAGCGCAAAAAGAAGAAGTTGGCGGTGCAGAAGTAGAATTACAAGAAACAATAGAATCTCAAAATGCAATCTCTGAAGCGCAAGATATAAGTGATGATTTGGAATTAAATTTAGAGGATTTAGAGCTTGGCGCAGAGGGTGCAGATATAGGGTTAGAACAAGAATCTTCACAAGAGCAAGAGTCTTTAGAATCTTTGCCAGAAGGATTAGAAGAAAGTTTAGAAAATGTAAATATGGAATCTGAAAATGCACAAGATACAATCAGTGCAGAGGGCGCAGAAGGAGATGGTTTAGATGATACTCTAGCAGAGCTTGATTTGGAGAGTTTCAGTCTTGATGATACACAAGAAAGTGCAGAAATACAAGAAGATACCAAAGCCACACAAGAGATTCCAGAAGAAGAAATCGCACCAGAAGAGGAAGCATTAAAAGAATTGTCATTAGAAGCACAAGAATCCGAAGCAGATTTTGAGCTAGAATCACAATCAAGTCAATCACAATCAGATATAGAAGGGCTAGAAAGTATCGAGCAAGCAACAGATGATGAGTTTGACGCACTTAGTTTAGAAGGAATGGGAGAAGCACTAGGAGAGCCTATCCAAAAAGAGCCAATCCCTACACCAATTGTCGCTCAAGATACACCAAAAACTGCAGAATCGCAGCTTCCTAGCAATATTCAAGCAAATTCCCTAGAATCGTTAATTAGTGCGTTACAAACGCTCCAAACACAATCTTTAAAAGATTTATTAAGTGGTGCAACGATTAATGTTAGCATTCAATTTCCTAAAAAAGATGAGCAATAATGAAATTAAAAGGAGCGATTCTTATTTTATCTGGTCCTAGTGGAGCAGGTAAAAGCTCTTTATATAAACAATTAGCGCAAGCTTTTCCTAATCATTATTTTTCTATCTCATCAACAACGCGTCAAAAGCGTGAGGGAGAAATCCACGGCGTGCATTATAATTTTATCTCCAAAGAAAGCTTTGAAGAAGGGATTGCTAAGGGAGAGTTTTTAGAATGGGCAAAGGTGCATGATAATTATTATGGCACTTCTAAAGCACAAGTGATTAAGGCACTAGAAGAAGACAAACTTGTTGTCTTTGATATTGATGTGCAAGGGCAAGCCAATCTTAAAAAAGCTTTTCCGCGCCACACAACGAGTGTTTTTGTTACAACGCCAAATAAAAGTATTTTACAAGAGAGATTAGGTAGTCGCGGAAGTGATGGAGATAGCGTTATCCAAAAACGCCTAGAAAATGCTTTTGATGAGGTAAGAAGTTTAGAAAACTATGATTATTTAATCATTAATGATGATTTAGAAGATTCTACAAGCAAGCTACTATGTATTGCAAGAAGTGCATTTTGCAAAACTTCTCTTTATGAAATGCAGTCTTTCTTGCAAAATTGGGAAAAATAAAACTATTTTCTACAAGACTTTAAGTCATAAAACGTTAGAATTATCAAATTTTAACCCAAATATTTAGAGAGATTCCATGCCAAAACGCAATGATATTCACACTATTTTGTTAATCGGCTCTGGTCCTATTGTGATTGGGCAAGCTTGCGAGTTTGACTATTCTGGCACACAGGCTGCAAAAACACTAAAAGAGCTCGGCTATAAAGTTGTTTTGATTAACTCAAATCCTGCGACAATTATGACAGACCCGGAATTTGCTGATAGAACTTATATTGAGCCTATTACTGAAGAAATTGTTGCTGATATTATAAAAAAAGAAAAAGTTGATGCTATTTTGCCCACAATGGGCGGACAAACTGCTCTAAATATTGCAATGCGTATGTTTGAAAAAGGAATGCTTGATGGCGTTCAATTCTTAGGTGCAAAACCTGAAGCCATAAAAAAGGGTGAAGATAGGCAAGCTTTCAAAGAAGCAATGTTAAAAATCGGAATGGATTTACCCAAATCCCGCTATGCCTATACATTAGAAGAAGCATTAGACGCAGCAAAAGAAATTGGCTTTCCGCTAATTATTCGCGCAAGCTACACGCTAGCAGGGGGAGGAAGTGGCGTTGCTTATAATATTGATGAGTTTAAAGCATTAGCGCAAAATGGGTTAGAAGTTAGCCCGATTAATGAGATTTTAATCGAAGAATCCTTGCTAGGTTGGAAAGAATACGAAATGGAAGTTATCCGCGATAGTGTGGATAATTGTATTATCGTGTGCAGTATTGAAAATCTCGACCCTATGGGCGTGCATACGGGAGATTCTATCACCATAGCACCTGCGCTAACGCTTACAGATAAAGAGTATCAAAGAATGCGCGATGCTTCTTTTGCGATTTTGCGAGAAATTGGCGTAGATACAGGTGGAAGCAATGTGCAATTTGCGATAAATCCACAAAGTGGCAGAATGACGGTGATTGAAATGAATCCACGCGTTTCAAGGAGTTCTGCACTTGCTTCAAAAGCTACAGGTTATCCGATTGCCAAAGTTGCTACCCTTTTAGCAGTGGGTTATACTTTAGATGAGATTAAAAATGATATGACAGGAACGCCTGCGAGCTTTGAGCCTAGTATTGATTATATTGTTACAAAGATTCCGCGCTTTACTTTTGAAAAATTCCCACAAGCAGATTCCACGCTTACAACTTCTATGAAGTCTATTGGCGAGGTTATGGCGATTGGAACGACTTTTAAAGAATCTTTGCAAAAAGCTCTAAATAGTTTGGAGACCGGAATCTTTGGTTTTAATCCTTTAAGCACGGATTTAAGCGAAATCCAACGCGAAATACGCCGACCAAATGCGCAAAGATTGCTTTATGTTGCCGATGCTTTCCGCTGTGGTGTGAGCGTGGAAGAAGTGCAAAAATGGTGTAAAATTGATTCTTATTTCTTAGGGCAAATTGCAGAAATTGTTGCCTTAGAGAAAAGAATCTCTTTTGAGGAATTAAGCAATGCAGAGTTTTTAAGAACATTAAAAGCAAGTGGTTTTAGCGATAAAATGCTTGCGTTTGTGATTAACAAAAATGAAGCATTAGAATTGCGCGAAGAAGATATTTACACACTTAGAGAAAAAGTAGGCGTGCAGCTTGCTTATAATACAGTGGATACTTGCGCGGCAGAGTTTGCGACAAAAACAGCTTATTTATATTCTACGATTCCATTTGCAGGTATGGTAGAAAATGCGCAAAATCAAGAAAATCCGCGCAAAAAAGTGATGATTATTGGAGGGGGACCAAATCGCATTGGGCAAGGAATCGAGTTTGATTATTGTTGCGTGCATGCGAGCTTTGCATTGCGCGATATGGGTTATACAAGTATTATGTATAATTGCAACCCAGAGACGGTAAGCACAGATTATGATACAAGCGATGTGTTGTATTTTGAGCCAATCACTTTTGAGAATGTGCGCAGCGTGATTGAAAGAGAGAATCCCGATGGAATCATTGTGCATTTTGGTGGGCAAACTCCTTTGAAACTTGCCAAAAAACTTACAACCATTGGTGCAAAAATCATCGGAACAAGCGCAAAAACGATTGATATTGCAGAAGATAGGGAGAAGTTTGCAAAATTTGTAGAAGAAAATGGGCTAATCCAACCCAAAAATGGCACAGCTTATACCAAAGAAGAAGCCATAACAATCGCACAAAATATCGGATTCCCTGTGCTTGTGCGTCCTAGCTATGTTTTGGGCGGGCGTGCAATGCGCATTGTGTATAATGTTGCAGAATTACAAGAATATATGAGTGAAGCAGTAAGCGTGAGTGAGGATAGCCCTGTGCTGATTGATAAGTTCTTAAACAATGCTGTTGAACTTGATGTGGATATTATTTGTGATGGCAAAGATGTGTATATCGCAGGGATTATGCAGCATATTGAAGAAGCTGGAATCCATAGCGGGGATTCTGCATGCTCCTTGCCTACAATTAGTATTGCAAATGAAAAAATCAGAGAGATAGAGGAAACCACTGCAAAAATTGCTAGAAACTTGGGTGTTATAGGGCTTATGAATACACAATATGCGATTTTTGAAGATACGCTTTATCTGATTGAAGTAAATCCTAGAGCAAGCCGCACCGTGCCTTTTGTGAGTAAAGCAACAGGGATTCCGCTTGCAAAAGTCGCAACAGATGTTATGGTGAATCAAAATCTAAAAGCAGCACTGGAGCGTTATGATACTTTTAAGAAAGTAGAATTTAAAAATGGGCTTTATAAACCAAAAGATTCTAAGCACATTGCAGTTAAAGAATCTGTTTTTCCTTTTGATAAATTAAGTGGAGCAGTCATGCTTCTAGGTCCTGAAATGCGCTCTACTGGTGAAGTGATGGGGATTAGTGAGAGTTTTGGGCTAAGTTTTGCAAAAAGCCAAATGGCGTGTAAAAACGCTCTGCCAACAAGTGGCAAAGTTTTTATTTCTTTGCGTGCATTTGATAAGCCTCAAGCTCTGCCTCTAGCAAAAGATTTGCAAAGCTTAGGTTTTACACTTTGTGCGACAAAAGGCACAGCAGAGATTCTAAACCAAAATGGAATCGCTTGTGAAGAGGAGCTAAAAATCAGTGAAGGGCGTCCAAATATCGGCGATAGGCTTGCAAATGGTGAAATCGCATTAGCGATTAATACAAGCGATGCTGCATCAAGCAAAGATGATACAGATAAAATCCGCACACAAGTTTTGCGCCATAATGTGCCATATTTCACAACCATAGAAGCAGCGTTTGTCGCAGTGAGTGCGATTAGTGAGATTAAAAACAAAAATCCAAATGTAGCAAAAGCTATTCAAGATTATCTTAAATAATGAAATCTCTGATTTTTCTTGCACAAAGCGACACAACAGCAGGGTTTTTGTGTGAAAATTTTGAAACATTAAACCGCATAAAAGGGCGCAATGCAAAGCAAAATGTGCTTTTGACACTTGATACATTAAATAAGCTAAAAAACCTTGTGCGCGTCCCTAATGCGCATAAAAATAGGGTGCGCAAAAGCACAAAAAGCACTTTTGTTTATCGGGGTAAAAACTCTTTAAATCAAGAATCTTTAGCGATTCGTCTTGTGCCAAAAGAAATGGGCAAAGAAGTTTCACATAGTGCTATGCTAGAGTTTTTTCCTTTTTTGTATTCAAGTTCCGCAAATGCGCACAATGCGGAATTTAATTTGGAATTTGCGCTGCAAAGTGCTGATATTTTGGTGTTAGATTGGCGGTTTTTAAGTGCGCAAAAACCATCAAAAATGTATAAAATCACAAATACAATGATTAAAAAAATAAGGTGAGATGATGAAAGTCGTAAATATTGTGCAGTCTTTTTTGCTAGGGTTTGTGTTGGTTTTTTTATTATTCGCCATTTTTTGGGCAACAATTTATTCTAGCTATATGCAGTATTATGGAATCGGAGAATTTTTTAATCCTTTTTTTAGAAATGTTTTTAATCCTGCTGGATTTTTTATTCTTGTTGGGATTTTTGGGATAGGATTAATGCTCCCTTTTATCGGTTCTTTTTTTAAGATTCTATTTTTTGTGCTTTTAGCGTGCGAATTATTGCTATTTATCCCACCTTTTGGAAGAAGCGTAGGAAGCATTTTTTTAGCCAAAGAACAGATTATCACTCTAAATGGTGAGCAAAAAGTAATCCATAGCCTTTATGAAAATCATCGTTATATTGTGTATTTAAGCGCAGATTCTGATGATTTTGAGACGCGCAAGCGGAATCTTGTCTATCATGAAAAGCCTATTGCAAAATAAAAGGCGTATCTTGATAGACAGAGAAGTTTAACCAGTTTGCAAAAAGCACGCTAGCACTTGAACGCCAAGAAAAAATGGGTTGAAGTTCCGCGCCATAGTAGTTTTTTGGCTTTGCAATCTCTAAGCCTTTTTCTAAATCGCGCTTGTATTCTAAGTCTAATGTTTCTTTAGAATACTCTGGGTGCCCTAAGATGAAAAAATCTTTATCATCTTTTAGCGCGGTGATTCCGCTCTCTTCACCTTCAAGCAAAATTTTTAAATGCGCATTTGCCCTAGCTCGCGCTTCATCAATCCCAGAATGCCTAGAATGTGGAATCTTGACAAACTCATCAAGCCCATTTAGGATTAAATCTTGCTCGACCCAAAAATGCTCAAACACTCCAAAAAGTTTGGAATCTAAAGAGATTTTTGGAATCTTATGAAAATAATATAATCCCGCCATTGCTCCCCAGCATAGATAAAGCGTGCTTGTGCAATGCGTCTTTAAAAAATCCATAATGCAAATAAGCTCATTCCAGTATTTGACTTCTTCAAACTCTAAATGCTCAATAGGCGCACCTGTAACAATCGCCCCATCAAATTTTTTATTCTTTATTCCATCAAAATTCACATAAAATCTATCCAAATGTGATTTTGGCGTGTTTTTTCCTGTGTAGCTTGCTGTGGCTAAAAGTGTGATATTCACTTGCAAAGGAGAGTTTGCAAGCAAAGATAAAATTTGATTTTCTGTTTGAATCTTTGTTGGCATTAGATTGATAATCAGCACTTCTAATGGGCGAATATCTTGCGTTTTTGCACGATTGCAGCCCATAATAAAAGCGTGCTGCTTAAGCAGAGAAAATGCTGGAATATCTTCTGGAATCACAAGGGGCATTTAATATCCTTATTTTTCTAATGCTTGTTTTAAATCCGCGATTAAATCTTTTGGAGATTCTAATCCGATACTTAAGCGGATTATGCAAGGTGTGATTCCTGCAGATTTGAGCTCTTCTTGACTTAGTTGAGAATGTGTTGTTGATGCTGGGTGAATCACAAGCGATTTAGAATCGCCGATATTTGCAACAATCTCAAAAATCTCTAGTGCGTTGCAAACTTTTTTTGCTTCTTCATAGCTTTCCACTTCAAAGCTCAAAAGCCCACTAGAGTTGGAATCTTTAAAGTATTTTTGTAGAAGCGCGTTATAAGGATTCTCTTTTAAGCCCGGATAGAAGACGCCTTTAACTTTTGGGTGTGATTGTAAGAATTGCGCAACTTCTAGTGCATTTTGGCTATGGCGTTTGATACGCAATTCTAGCGTTTCTAGCCCTTGAATAATCAACCACGCATTTTGTGGAGAAAGTGTTGCGCCGATATTTCTTAGCCATTCTGTGATTAAGCGCACGCCAAAAATCGGTAATGCACCTGCTAAGCTTGCATAAACTAATCCATGATAGCTTTCATCAGGTGTGTTAAATGCTGGATAGCGTGGATTATTGACGATTAAATCATTTAATCCATTGCGCTCAATAATCGCTCCGCCAATCGCATTTCCTTGTCCATTAATGTATTTACTAAGGCTATACACGACAATATCCACACCAAAATCAAAAGGCTTATGTAAAAATGGTGTGGCAACCGTGTTATCACAAAGCGTTGCGATTCCGTGTTTTTTGGCGATTTTTGTGATTTTTTCTGTATCTGCGATTGCAATTTGTGGGTTAGATAAGCTTTCAAATAAAATCACTTTAGTGTTAGAATCAATCGCTTTTTCTAAAGATTCTTCAATATTATCAATATCAAAAACTTTTGATTGAATCCCAAAACGTTTTAGTGTATGCGCGATAAGTGTTTGTGTGCCACCATAGATTTTATTAGAATACACGATATTATCGCCATTTTGTGCCAAATTGACAAGTGCATAAAAGATTGCTGCTGTTCCGCTTGCTGCTGCGACACCAAAAGCCCCGCCTTCTACTGCTGCTAGTCTATCGCCCAAGATTTTATAGGTAGGATTTGTAAGTCTTGTATAAATATTTCCAAGTTCTTGCAAACCAAATCTTGCTGCTGCTTGCTCTAAACTCTCAAAGCTATAAGCTGTATTTTGATAGATTGGCACGCTAAGTGTGCGCTGTGTATCAAAATCATAGCCTGCATGGAGTGCTAAAGTCTCTTGTTTGTAGTTTTGTGTTGCCATTTTTTTGTCCTTTTTATTTAAAATTTTCAGAATTATAGCATAAAATATTAAAAATACAATATGTATTATAAAAAATTATTCTACTTTTTTAAAATTTTGTAAATTTTTTATAATTTTCTCTTCTTTTGTCTAATCTTTTTTGTTTTTTATCCGATATAATTGCATAGCTAAACTTTACAAGGCAATCAAGTCTTTGGCTTAGCTAAATTTCATCTAACGCATATCCAAGGAAGGATTAGCGCAAATAAAAGGAGTTTAAGATGGCATTTCAAGTCAATACTAACGTTAATGCGTTAAACGCAACAGCTCAAAGCACATTTACACAAACTAGCTTAGCTAGCTCACTTCAAAAGTTAAGTTCAGGGTTAAGAATCAACTCTGCAAAAGACGATGCTTCAGGTATGGCGATTGCTGATAGTTTGCGTTCTCAAGCAAATGCTTTAGGACAAGCGATTAGAAATACAAACGATGGTATGGGAATTATCCAAATTGCGGATAAAGCGATGGACGAGCAAGTTAAAATTCTTGATACAATCAAGACAAAAGCAACTCAAGCTGCGCAAGATGGTCAAACAGAAACTACAAGAAAAGCGATTCAATCTGATATTAACCGCTTAATTGAGTCTTTGGATAACATTGCTGCAACTACAAGTTATAATGGTTTGTCTTTGCTCGCTGGTGGATTTACAAACAAAGAATTCCAAGTTGGTGCGTATTCTAACCAAACAGTCCGCGCAAGTATCGGTGCGACAAGCTCTGATAAAATCGGACACGCAAGAACAGAGAGCTACGGAGCAGAAGTATTTAGTGGTTCAACAGGAAGCTTACAATTAACATTTACGGTAGGTAATAGAAAAGTTGATTTACAATCTGTTGTGGTTTCAACAAGTGCTGGAACAGGTCTAGGTGTAGTCGCTGAGACTATCAACAAATATTCTGATGAACTTGGTGGTGTGCGCGCAACAGCAACCGTAGAGGTATCAGGAGATGACACAGCTATTGTAGGTGGAAATATCGTAAGCCTTTCAATCAATGGTGTAAGCATCGGAACGATTTTAGATATTAAAGAAAACGATAGTGATGGTCGTCTTGTCCAAGCTATTAATAACCTAAAAGACACAACAGGTGTTCAAGCTTCTATTGATAAAAATGGTGCATTGAGATTGACTTCTACAGATGGTAGAGCGATTAATATCCAAGGTGAAGGTATGTCAGGGGCTGTTAACATTGCAGCTGGAATAACTATTGGTTCATTGAATCTTACTCAACTTGGTGCAAATGATATTAAAGTTTCAGGAACAAATACAGGCGGACAATTTGCAGTTACTTCAGCATCAGTTGCGCAAGCTGTAACAACTCTAAGAAATATCAAAGGTGCATTTAATGGTGATACTCTAGCATCTCTTGGTATTACTACTACAGCGGTAGGTTCAGCATTAGATTTGAATTATCCATCAGGTGTTACATCTCTTAAAGGTGCTATGCTAGTAATGGATATTGCAGAATCTGCGATTAAACAACTTGATAGCATTCGTTCAGACTTAGGTTCTGTGCAACAACAAATGCAATCAACAGTCAATAACATTACTGTAACTCAAGTAAATGTTAAGTCTGCTGAAAGTGGAATCCGTGAAGTAGATTTCGCTGCGGAATCTGCAAACTACTCTAACCTTAACATTCTAGCTCAAGCTGGAAGTTATGCGATGAGCCAAGCAAACGCAGTTCAACAAAATATCTTAAGACTACTTCAGTAGTTTTAAACAAAGGAATCCTTTTTGGATTCTTTTGTGCTTTTTAACTCTCTTTTTTTCTTTCTTTATCTTTTTTCTTTTTATTTTTTAGTGATTCTTTTAAAAATTTGCATTGTGGAATACCTTTTGCTTTAACCTTAGAAAAGTTTAGTAAAAAGGCTGAAAATGCAAGGTGGATATTATAATTCTGTCGGTGGTATGGTTACGCAAATCAACCGCTTAGATGTGATAGCAAATAACATTGCAAACGCTAATACAACAGGCTTTAAACGCGATGATGTTGTGATTGGCGATTTTATGCGTTTGTATGAGCAATACAAAGAGTTTTTGCCTATCGATGAGCAGACAAAAGACGCAGCGAAATTTTATAACCGCTCTTTAAATCGTGTCCCACACATTGTGGAGGAATATACAGATAATAAAGTCGGCGGAATGATGATGACGGATAATACTTTTGACTTTGCATTAAGCAAAGAAAATATGTATTTTATGATAGAAACTCCAGATGGAATCCGCTATACGCGTGATGGTTCATTTGTGCTAAATGAACAAGGCAGATTGGTCAATAAAGAAGGCTATCCCGTGCTTCCGCGCGAATATTTGGACGCTCCGCAATATATTGAGTTTATTGATGGATTCCAAGTAGAAGTGGATAGCAATGGAAATATTTATACAAGAGACTTAAATAACGAAGGTATTAGCGAAATGGCGTTAATGGCAAATATCGGCGTTGTGTCTTTTGAGAATCCAAAATATCTCAAAAAAATCGGTGATAATCTCTACTCTTATCCAGAAGAACGCACAAATGAGCGCGAAGCTTTGGAGCAAAGCGGGGCAGTAAGACAAGGGTTTTTAGAAAAAAGTAATATTAATGTCGTTTATGAAATGACAGGGCTTATTGAAACAAATCGTCTTGTAGAAGCGTATTCTAAAGTGTTAAAAACACATATGGACGAGCTAAACACAGAAGCAATCACTAAACTAGCAGCAAAAGCATAATATAATAAAGGATAAACCATGATGCGCGCACTTTATACAGCAACAACAGGTATGTTAGGACAGCAATTATTTATTGATGTTACTTCAAACAATATTTCCAATGTCAATACCTTTGGCTATCGCAAGGAACGCGCTGAATTTGCGGATTTGTTCCACCAAGTGATTCAATACGCAGGTTCAAGCACTTCAGAGACTACTCTTAGCCCAACAGGAATTGAAGTGGGATTAGGTGTGCGCCCTACTTCGGTTCAAAAGCTATTTTCTCAAGGAAACTTCAAAGAAACAGAGCAAAACCTTGATATTGCAATCACGGGCAATGGATTCTTTCAAATTGAACTTCCTGATGGCACGATTGCCTATACGCGTGATGGAGCATTTAAACGTGATGATGAGGGTAATGTCGTCAATTCTCAAGGTTATTTACTCGTGCCAAATATCACGATTCCAGATGACGCAAGAGAAATCAATATCGGAACAGACGGGACGGTAACCGTTGTGCAAGGCAACGCTACTGAAGTCAATCAGTTAGGACAGATTGAAACCGTGAATTTTATCAACCCCGCAGGCTTGCACGCGCTAGGCGATAATCTTTATCTCAACACCAACGCTTCAGGAGACCCAATCGTTGGCACTCCGGGACTTAATGGCTTCGGGCTGCTAAGACAGGGATTTGTAGAAACAAGCAATGTGAAGTTGGTAGAGGAGATGACAGATTTAATTGTCGGGCAAAGAGCCTATGAAGCCAATTCTAAGTCTATCCAAACAGCGGATTCTATGCTCCAAATTGTCAATCAACTTAAACGTAACTAACGCTAGATAACTAAGAGCGCGGGTTGCGTTTCTTAGTTTTGCTTTTAAAAATTGTGGAATCTAATTCTAGCTTATTGCTATAAAATCTTTCATTGCATCAAGTGTGATTCTAGGGTTTTTTGAAGTTTGGTTGAGAATCTAATAAGCCTAGAATCTTAAGAGATTCTAGTTTGTATGCTATTTTCTTGCGCGTAGAAGCTAACTTTGCTACCTTCTTTGATTTTGTCTTGTAAAATCAAATCTGCTAAGCGGTCTTCTACTTCTTCATAAAGTGCGCGTTTAAGTGGTCTAGCACCATAAACAGGGTCGAATCCTGCTTGCGCGATAAACTCTTTTGCGCTGTCTTCTAATGTAATGTGAATATCGCGCTCTACAAGTTTTTTCTGGATTCCTTTAAAGAGAATATCCACAATGCGCGTGATTTGCTCTAAACCTAAAGGATTAAAGATAATAATATCATCTAAGCGGTTTAGAAATTCTGGTTTAAAATAGCCTTTTAGAGCTTCTTTAACCGCTTTTTCGCGTGCATTAGAATCGCTAATTTCCATAATTGCGCTGCTTGCGATATTGCTTGTCAAAATGATAATTGTGTTTCTAAAATCTATAGTTACGCCTTTATTATCTGTCAATCGCCCATCATCAAGCACTTGTAAAAGCATATTAAAGACATCTGGGTGTGCCTTTTCTATCTCATCAAAAAGAACGACACTATAAGGTTTTCTGCGCACTGCTTCTGTGAGTTGCCCGCCTTCTTCATAGCCGACATATCCCGGAGGTGCGCCAACAAGTCTGCTTGCAGCATGTTTTTCCATATATTCGCTCATATCAATGCGGATAAGGTTTTTGTCGCTATCAAATAAGAATCGCGCCAAAGTTTTTGCGGATTCTGTTTTTCCAACCCCTGTTGGTCCTAAAAACAAGAAACTTCCAATAGGGCGATTTAGCTCGCTTAAGCCCGCTTTGTTGCGCTTGATAGCGCGCGCAATAGCGTGTAATGCGTTATCTTGTCCGACAACATCTTTTTTAAGCTCCTCTTCAATGCCTAGAATTTTATCTTTTTCATCTTGTAGCATTTTTTTAATCGGAATCTGAGTCCAGCGGCTAATCACTGCGGCAATGGATTCTGGCAAGACTGCATTTCTTAGCAGTGTTCCTGCTTCTTGCATTTTCTCCCATTTTTCATTTTGGGATTGGAGTTCTTTTTCTAGCTCTGGAATCTTGCCATAGTCAATTTCTGCGGCTTTGTTAAAATCGCTATTGCGCTTTGCAAGCGAGCTTTCTGTCCTTAGAGAATCAATCTTGACTTTAATATTTGCAATCGCATTAAAGACTTGTTTTTCATTTTCAAACTGCGCTTCTAAGGCTTTTTTCTTTTCATTTTTGTTTTCAATTTCTTTTTTAATCTCCTCAATGCGTGCGTTATTTCTATCGTTTTTTTCCATTAATAGAGCTTCTTTTTCGACTTGCAAAGATTCCATTTCGCGCTTGATTTTTGCTAACTCACTTGGTTCGGATTCTATTTGCATTTTAAGTTCTGCTGCAGCTTCATCGATTAAATCAATCGCTTTATCAGGCAAGAATCTATCTGTAATGTAGCGGTTTGAAAGTTTCGCAGCGGCGACTAACGCGCTATCTGTTATGGTTACATTATGGTGCGCTTCTAGTCTTTCTTTGATTCCGCGCAAGATTTGCAAGGCTTCATTGACATTAGGTTCATTTAGCATTACAGGTTGGAATCTCCTTTGCAATGCCGCGTCTTTTTCGAAGTATTTGCGATATTCTTTAAGCGTGGTTGCGCCAATGGTGTGGAGTTCTCCCCTTGCAAGAGCGGGTTTTAGAATGTTTGCAGCGTCCATTCCTCCTTCACTCGCGCCCGCTCCGACAATAGTATGGATTTCATCAATAAACAAAATAACATTTCCATTTTTTTTGACTTCATCAATCACCTTTTTTAAGCGGTCTTCAAACTCGCCACGATATTTTGCTCCAGCGACTAACGCACTCATATCAAGGGCAATTACGCGTTTATTTTGTAAGGATAAAGGCACTTCTTTTTTGACAATTCTTTGTGCAAGCCCTTCTACAACAGCGGTTTTTCCAACGCCGGGTTCTCCTAGTAGAATCGGATTATTTTTGGTTTTGCGGATTAAAATTTGCATCATATGCGTGATTTCTTCATCTCTGCCAATGACTGGGTCAAGCTTGCCATCAATGGCTTTTTTTGTTAAATCAATCCCAAATTTTTCTAAGGATTCTAAGTTTTCATCACTGCTTTTGGAATCTATTTTTGCTCCTGCGCGCATTGCTTCAAAAGTCTTTTTAAGCTCATTAATATCTAAATATTTTGTAAAAAGATTTTTAATCGTTGGTTCTTGTAGATTTGCTAAAATAAAGGTATCTAGGGCGATATAAGAATCCCCATTGCTCGTTGCTAGCCCATCGGCTTGGCTTAGAGCTTGACTTAAATTGTTAGAGATTTTTAGATTCTCTTTTGAAACATTGCTACTTTTTGGGAGATTGTTAGCAAGACTTTTTGCTTCAAGCTCAAGAGCTACTTTATCAATATTTAGGCGATTTAGAGCTTGATTAAGCAAGGAATTTGTGTTTGTTAGCATTGCCCAAAAGAGATGGATAGGTTCGATTTCTTGATTTTGATTATGCAAGGCAAGTGATGCGCCTTGTTCTAAGATTTCTTGTAAGGCATTTGTGAGTTTTTCTAAAAGATTCATAAGAACTCCTTGTTTGTTTAAAAATTGTGTGTATTATATAACTTTAGTCTAATATTGTCAAGTTTCATAATAATAAATTACTAAGATTTTCTAAATGTTATAAACTAAAATATGTAATTTTATGCAAAATTTTTAAGGTATGGGTAGTTTTGAAAATGTTTGCAAAAAATTCAAGGTTTATAGAATCTTTGGCTTGATTTAATATTTATCTTTGGTATAATATAAGCTATTTACTTTTATTGTAACAAGTTGGAGGTTTGTTATGAAAGATAGAATCGTAGTCGCAACAGATTTTTCAAAAAGCAGTTTAACAAGCATAACAAAGGCGATGTATTTAGTAAAAAAATTAAAATATTCGCTTGATATTGTGCATATTGTGGAATATTCCGTTTTTCACGACCCTAAAAAGGATAAAAAAGCTGGAAAAGAAGCTTTAGCAAAGTTTATTGCAGATAATTTTCCAAATCCAGAAGTGGAGATTTCGCAGTTTTGTTATGTTGGGACAATCCATAAAGAGATTCATAAACATATAAAAAATAGAGAATGTCGGCTGTTGGTTATTGGTGCAGCAGGAGAGACACAGCATTTAACAGAAGTTTTGCTAGGTTCTGTGGCAAAAAGGATTGTAAGAAAGTCTGAAATTCCTGTGCTTGTAACTAAAAATGAATCTTTGCCAGATTATGTTAATATTTTTTCTCCAACAGATTTTTCAGAGCATTCTTTAAAAACAGCAAAAGCAACGCGCAAATTCTTCCCTAATACAAATTTGATTTTCTATCATATGATTGCGCGTCCTTTTGAGTTACGTTTAGGGCATTATGGTGCAGATGATGACCAAATTTCAAATTTCAATAAAGATTCTGAAAATGAAGCAAAAGAAATTTCTAAAAAACTCCTAAAGAATTTTCCGGGAAAAAGCGAAGTTGTGCTAGATAGCGGAATCTTATCTTATACAAGGTTATTGAGTGTCGCAGAATCTAAAAATGCTTCTTTAATTGCATTGCCAACAAGTGGTAAAATCAGCTTTTTCGCGTTAGATGTTTTGCAAAATTCTCATGTAGATGTTTTTATTTGTAAATTTTAATGCAATAAGAATCGCTTATCGCGATTCTTTAGCGCAATGCAACCCTTATTAATCCCCCTATTTTTTAGCCTTAAAGAACGTTTTGTTTTATTGAGCATTTTAATCATTCTTTTTTGTTCTACCCTTTGTTGGAAGTATTATCAATTTTATAGTTTAAAAATGCAGCAAACACCGCAAGTGCAAGCAGAAGTTTTGCTGCAATATACAAAAGAAAAAGACAATAAAACTTATTTTGTTTTAAAGTTAAAAAGTGATTTTGGAGTTTTTTATACAACAAGTTATGAAGATTTGCGTGATATTAAGCATAGACAAGTATTGTTGCGTTTGGTGTTTAAAAATATAAGTTTTTGGGAATTTTTAAAAGGTTTTTATGCTCCAAGTTTTAGTATTATCTTATTGCAGGATTCTAGTTTTAAAAAGGATTTACGCCAAAGGATTTTATCCCAACATTCTACGCAAATTATGGGGGAATTTTATCTTGCGATTTTTTTAGCAGATGGGCTACCAAAGGAATGGAGAGATTTAGCGCAAAGCTATGGGATTGCGCATATTTTTGCAATTTCGGGTTTTCATACAGGGATTTTAAGCGCAATGGGATTTTTTATTTTAGGATTATTGTATAAACCCTTGCAAGCAAGATTTTTTCCTTTTAGGAATTTCTTTTTTGATGTTGGTTTTTTAGTGCTTGTGTTGCTTTTAGCATATTATTTTATCCTTACGCAATCTCCATCATATCTACGCGCAGTTACAATGAGTGCGGTTGTATTTTTTGCATTATGGAGGGGAATTGATATTTGGCGTATTGAAATGCTGTTTTGGTGTGTTATGATTCTGCTCTCCCTTTTTCCGCAACTTATATTTTCTGTGGGTTTTTATTTTTCTTGCCTTGGTGTGCTTTATATTTTTCTCTTTTTTAAATATTTTGCATTGCCAAAGGGTGTTATAAAGAAGCTATTATATGGAATCGCCCTTAATGCTTCTACATTTTTCTTAATGGGAATTATTGTGTATTATTTCTTTCCCCCATTTTCTGCTTTATCTTTGTATTCTTTAGTTTTAACACCACTTTTTAGCCTTTATTATCCTTTTATATTTTTAGCGCATTTATTTGGGTTTGGTGGAATCCTAGATGCACCTTTGCTTTGGTGGTTGGGGATTAAGACACATACTATTGCACTAAATCCCGGAATCTTTTTGCTAATCCTTTGTAATATCCTCACTTTTGTAGCTCTTAAATACAAAATTGTATTTTTAGTGCTTTTGGGAATTAATCTTGCATATTTTTGCTATGGATTATATTTGTATTTTTAGGGTTTTTAAGCTAGAATTTGTGTAATTTTACAAGTAAGGAATTTTTGTGGATACCATAATTTCCAAGATTAGTAAAGGGCTTTTTGCGATTCTGCCTTTTTTGTTATTGTTTTGGATTTTTTCTTTTGTTTATGAGTTTTGCGCGAAAATCTTTTATTCTATCTTTGGAATCACAAACGCAAATCTTTTTATCACACTTTTGATTTTTATTTTAAGTGTGGTTTTGCTCTATTATGTTGGGCATTTAGTAGATAAAAATAAAGAAGTATTGTTCATCAAAATTACAGAAGTGGTTATTGGTAGAATCCCTTTTGTCAAAAGTGTTTATTCTGGAATCAAAGAAGTTTTAAATATCTTTTTAGGAAAGAATAAAGAGGGATATTTGGGTGTGGCGTATGTCGATGTCGGGAATATGGAGCTTATTGGTTTTATCACAAAAGAAGAAGAAAATGTATTTTGGGTGTTTGTGCCAACAACACCAAATCCAACTTCAGGCTTTGTGCTAAAAATCGCAAAAGATAAGGTTAGAATCTCGGATTTATCTGTGAGTGAGGGTTTTAAGAAAATTATCTCTTTGGGTGTGAAATAAGGAATTTTATGCAGTTTTTGCAAAAAATTAAAGATTTTAGAGAACTTGTAATGTTTGAGCATAGTGTTTTTTCTATGCCATTTATTTTTATTGCTATGCTTACAGCAGCACAAGGTTGGTTTGGTTTTAAGTTGCTTATTTTTGGGATTATTGCAAGCATAAGTGCTAGGAATTTTGCAATGGCATTTAATCGCTATGTCGATAGAAAATTTGATGAAACAAATCCGCGCACAAAGAATCGTCCAAGTGTAGATGGGAGAATTTCTCCGCAAGCAATACTATTTTTTATTATTATTAATGCGTTAATTTTTATTGCAATGGGTTATATTATTAATCCTTTGTGTTTTTATCTTTCTTTTCCGATTCTTATTATTCTTGCAAGCTATTCTTTGATGAAGAGATTTTCAAGTTCGGTGCATTTGGTGTTAGGGCTTTCTTTGGGGCTTGCACCTATTGCGGGAGTTGCAGCAGCAAGTGGAGAGATTCCGCTTTGGAGTGTGTATTTATGTGTTGGAGTATTATTTTGGGTAGCTGGATTTGATTTGCTCTATGCTTTACAAGACATAGAACACGATAAAAAGGAAGGTTTGTATTCTATTCCTAGTGTTTTTGGTGTGAAAAAAACACTTTGGATTTCGCGTGTTTTTCATATTCTAACACTTATTTTTTGGGGCTTATTTATTAAAACAGCAGGTCTTGGAGAGTGGATGTGGATTGGGCTGTGTGTTGCAGTTGTCGCTTTGTGTTTTGAGCAATATTTGGTTTCTAAAAATTTTCGCCATATCCCACGCGCATTTTTCACGGTAAATGGTTATTTAGGAATCGTGTTTTTAGGGTTTTGTGTGATGAATTTTATCGGGGGTTAAATGGAAGAATTTGCCAAAAGTCGTTTAATTGAAACAATTTTAAAGATTGAATATGAAGTTGTGCATAATAATGCAGAAGCCTTTGCGCAAGAATTTAATAAACTCACACAAAGCGATGAAGACCCTATTGGCGAATGGTTGCGTTTAACGCGTGCCAAAAAAGGAAATTTAGAATCTGATAATGTGGTGATTTTAGAATTACTCGTAGAGATTTATAGAAAGATAGAATCGTTAGAGTCTCGTATAAGTGGGGTAACTAAAAATTATGTTGCATTAGAAAATAAAGGGAGTATTTGCACGATTGGGCATAGTTGTTTTGCGCTTTTAGATTCCAAACTTTTAGAAAACACACTTTATTATGGTAGAATAGAGATTCCAACTTTTCCTACGCGCATTGTCCCTGCATATTTTATCTATCATTCTGGATTAGCTTGGATTGAACGTATTCATGGGCGTGATGAGGTAGAATGGGATAGCTATGTTGCAAGCAAGGAGAGAGCGTTAATCCGCTCTATTAAGAATAGCAAAAAGGCAGAAAATGGGTAGTGATATAAATCTAATGCTTTGGGGCGGAATTGGAATTGCTATTGTTTTTATTCTTTTAATTGTGTATTTATACCTTAAAGAAAGTGAAAATAATAAGCGAACAAGGCGTTATGAGAAATCTATTGAAGAACTAAACAAAGAAGTGTATCGCCTGCAAAAACGCATAAAAGAACAAGAAAGTGAGTTAGAACGTTTTAAAGCCAGCATTAAGGCGCAAATTTATCAAGATACGCGCTTGGAGATGAAAAATTTACTTGATACAAATTTAAGTGCGCAAGTAGTGCCATTGCGCAATGATATGGAATCGCTAAAATCCCAATGGCAAGCGAATAAAACTCATTTAGAAAATTTAGAGCATTTAGAACATAAGATTTTTGCGCTTGAAGATAGAATCAAAGAATTTGCCTATACACCGACAAACCCTACAAATATTGATGAAGGGCGTATTATTGCAATGTTTAAAGATGGTTGGAGTGTGGATTCTATTGCCAAAGAATTGCGCATTGGTAAAGGTGAAGTGGAATTTACTCTAAAATTTGCAAATCTAGGCTAAGGAATAGAGATGGAGTTTCGCGTCCCTGCAACAAGTGCAAACTTAGGACCGGGTTTTGATAGCTTAGGTTTGGCTTTAGGTTTATATAATCATATTAGCCTAAAACCTTCTAAAATCACTTCTATCCAAATTCATGGAGAGGGTTCTAAGAATCCTAAATTGCGTGCGGATAATGTTTTTGTAAGAATCTTTAATGAGCAATTAAAGAAACTTATTGGTTCAACACTTCCTTTTAAATTTACATTTGATAATGCAATTCCAATTTCAAGGGGTCTAGGGAGCAGTTCAGCAGTAATTATTGGAGCAATTTCTGCTGCTTTTAAGGCTGCGCAAGTTCCCTTTGATAAGCAAAAAATTCTAAATCTTGCCTTACATTATGAATCGCATCCGGATAATATTACTCCAGCATGTATGGGAGGATTTAATGTTTGTATGCTAGCAAATCGAGATAGAGAGGTGCGTTTTATCCATAAGGATTTGCCAAAAAGTATTGCAGCAGTGATTGTGATTCCAAATCAATCAACTTCTACACATCTTTCACGTCAAACGCTCCCTAAACGTTATTTTCAAAAAGATGCAGTCTTTAATCTCTCGCACGCAAGTTTGCTTTCAAGTGCATTTATAACAGAACGTTTTGATTTATTGCGTGAAGCTAGTCAAGATAGAATGCACCAATTTTATAGAATGAAGCAGATTCCTTTACTCTTTGAAGTGCAGCGCGCTGCATTGCAAAATGGTGCATTGATGAGCACATTATCAGGAAGCGGTTCAAGCTTTTTTAACTTGTGTTATAGAGATGATGCAAAACGTTTATTTGATACACTTAGCCAAAAATTCTCAAAACTTAGGGTTTTGAGCTTAGATTTTGACAATGTTGGAGTGTCGCTTGAAAATGATGACTAAGAGCATTTTGGTGATGAATTTAAGTTCTGGTTTGCTATAATGAGAGTTTATGTCTAGTCCGATTAGAATGTGCATTGTGTGCAGAGGAAGATTTCCGCAAGAATCTTTGTTGCGCTTGCAATATCAAGATTTTAAGTTGCAAACTTTTAAAGGAATTGGCAGAAGTTTTTATGTTTGTCAAAATTGTCAAAGTGCGCCAAAATTAAGCGAACACATTATAAAAGTTTGTAGATTGGATAAAAAATACAAAGAGATGATTAAATCCGCATTAAAGGAGATTTTTTTATATGGATAAAGTCCGTATTAGTCAAATTGCCAAAGAATTAAGTAAAACAAGTAAAGAAGTCTTACAAAAAGCAGAGGAGTTAGGGTTTGAAGTTAAAACTGCTTCAAGCACTGTTACTGCCACACAGGCTGATGTTTTATATAATTATATTTTATCAGGAATAAATCCAAATGAAGGCGCGCAAAAAGCAAGTGTGCCAAAAAGCAAGGCAACAAAGTCTAAAAACACAGAATCCAAAAAAGATGAAAGTAAAAAAAATGCAAAAGAGAGTGCGAAATCTAGCACAAAAAGTAAAATAAAAGACGAAGCCAAAGAGTCAAAAAAGTCATCAAAGAAAGAGGTTATTAAAGACTCAAAAACACAAGTTGTGGCGGATTTGTCTAAAGATTCTACACAAGAAGATATAAAAGAATTTGAAAATGTTAAAAATACGCAAGAAAACGTGCAAGATACTGCAAATCAGAGTTCAAGTGAGATATTAAAAGAGAAAAGTGATGGAATACAAGATAATCTTGCAATTAAACGCACAGGATTGCGTATTGTTAAAAAGCGTGATTTTAAAGATACAGGAAGTCAAAAACAAGAAGAGCAAAAAGAAGAACGTAAAGAATCTCCACGCACTTTGCAGGATTTACTTGGAAATTTAGAAGAGAATCATATACAACATAAAGATAAAAAAAAGAAAAAAGATAAAACAGGCTTGCAAACAAGTAAGAATCTTGGGCAGCAGAAAATGGATTTGTTGGATAATCGAGAGTTCCAAAGTATGCATGATGATGAAGACGAGGAAGATGGAATCATTTTGTTTGATTTAAGCGTGCAAGATGAACGTGATATGGACGAGGAGGAGAATGAGCGTAAGGCGACAACCGAACGCATTAAAGTTCAACGTCATAATCCTTTTATGGAACAAGGAAGCACAAGACGTTCAAGTCGCAAAAAAGCCCCTAAAGTGCAAAAAGTGCAAGAAGCTATAAGTGGTGTAGTTAAGATTCCAGAGGAAATTAGGGCTTATGAATTTGCAGAAAGAATCGGAAGAACCACAGGAGAAGTGATTAAAGTGCTTTTTAGCCTTGGAATGATGATTACTAAAAATGATTTTTTAGAAAAAGATGCTATTGAAATTCTAGCTGAAGAGTTTGGTGTAGAAATTGAATTATTAAATACCGCTGATGAGTTAGATTATACGCAATTACATAATGGTGAAGATAGAGAAGAACACTTAGTTGTGCGTGCCCCAGTTGTTACGATTATGGGACATGTTGATCATGGAAAAACTTCTTTGTTAGACTATATTAGAAACACAAAAATTGCTTCTGGTGAAGCAGGAGGAATCACGCAACATATTGGAGCTTATACGATTAGTAAAAACGGGAAAGAAATTACATTTATTGATACACCAGGACACGAAGCATTTAGTGAAATGCGTGCTAGAGGAGCTTCTGTTACAGATGTAGCAATTATTGTTATCGCTGCTGATGATGGTGTAAAACCCCAAACTATTGAAGCATTAAATCACGCAAAAGCAGCAAATGCACCTATTATCATTGCTGTAAATAAGATTGACAAACCAGATGCAAACCCAGATAAGCTAAAAGCAGAAGCAGCAGAGCTTGGATTTACTCCGCTAGAATGGGGGGGGGAATATGAATTTGTGCATATTTCTGCAAAAACAGGTGAAGGGATTGATGATTTGTTGGAGACAATCCTCTTACAAGCTGAAATCTTAGATTTAAAGGCAAATCCAAATCGTCCTGCACGCGCAGTTGTGATTGAAAGTAGCTTAGAAAAAGGAAAGGGACCAGTAGCGACATTAATCGTTCAAAATGGAACATTAAAAGTTGGAGATAGCATCATTGCTGATACGGCTTTTGGTCGCGTAAGGGCAATTAGCGATGATTTAGGACGTTCTATTGCTAGCATTGCACCATCTGGTGTTGGTGTAATTACGGGATTAAATGAAGTGCCGCCAGCAGGTTCTATCCTTTTAGCAGTGGAAAATGATACCATTGCTAGAGATTATGCACAAAAACGTTCTGCGCATTTACGCCAAAAAGAGCTTTCACATTCTACAAAAGTTTCGTTTGACGAGTTGAGTTCAATGGTTGCTCTTGGGCAACTAAAAAGCCTTCCAGTGATTATTAAAGCAGACACACAAGGAAGCTTGGAGGCAATTCGCGGAAGCTTAGAGAAACTTCAAAATGAAGAAGTAAAAGTCAATATTATCCATAAAGGTATTGGTGGAATTACAGAAAGTGATATAACTTTAGCAGGAGCTAGTACAAATTGTGTGATTTTAGGTTTTAACGTGCGTCCAACAGGTAGTGTAAAGAATAAAGCGAAAGAATTAGGAGTTGAGATTAAAACTTATTCTATTATTTATTCTTTACTAGATGATATTAAAGCCTTACTAGGAGGGCTTTTATCACCTGTTATGGAAGAGGAAAATACAGGACAAGCTGAAGTTAGAGAAATTTTTAGTATTGCAAAAGTTGGCACAATTGCGGGATGTTTTGTTGCAGAAGGGACGATTCAGCGTGGAATAAAAGTGCGTTTAATCCGCAATGGTGTAGTAATCCACAATGGAAATATTATTTCTTTAAAACGTTTTAAAGACGATGTAAGAGAAGTTGCTAAGGGCTTTGAGTGTGGAATTATGTTGGAAGATTATAACGACATTCAAGTAGGTGATGTGTTTGAAACTTATAGGGAAGTGGAGAAACAAAGGACGCTTTGATGCAGGAAATCAAGTTAGCGCGCACGCAATCTTTGTTAAAAGAGATTCTGCCTAGTGCATTGGCAAATCTAAGTGATACGCGCTTAAATGCACTAAATGTTGTCGATGTGCGTTGTTCTCGTGGTAAATATTCTGCGGAAGTATTTTTAAGTGCGCCTTTTGCCACAGATAAAGAAAAAGCAGAAATTTTAAAACAATTAAAAAAAGCACATAGTTTGATTAAGGAATTTTGTTTAGAGGAAACAGGTTGGTTTCGTTGTCCAGATTTTAAATTTTTATTTGATGGAAGTTTGGAGAAAGAAAATCGCCTTGATAAGATTTTTGAAACTTTGCAAAAAGAACGTCAAAATAAAGAAAAGGAATCTTAAAATGACACTTTCTTCAAACCTAGAAGAGAAGATTAAAAATTTAGTAGAAAGTTTGGGATTCGAATTGTATGATATTTTAAGCCTAAAGGAAAATGAAAATCAAATTTTGCGTGTTTGTATTACAAAACAAGGCAATGCAAATTTGATGGATTCTCAAAAAGTCAATCTTGAAGATTGCCAAGAAGTCAGCCTTGCTTTATCTCCTTTATTAGATGTAGAGATGCCAAATTTTGAAAAATATTTTTTAGAAGTAAGCTCTCCGGGAGTTGAACGCGTATTAAAAACATCTTCCCATTATCAAGGTGCAGTAAATGAGCTTGTAAAGATTAAAACTCTCCAAGAAATTGATGGCAAGAAAGAATTTAAAGGCAAGTTAGTAAGTGTTGGGGAAGATATGCTGATTTTAGAAAATGGTGCAAAGATTCCATTTAATGTGATTAAAAAGGCACAAACTTATTTTGAGTGGTAAAAAATGCTAGCGCATCATTTTTATTTAGACTTATGCTTGCAATGTGCGTGGAAAGAACAGCTAAAAACACTCCCAAATCCCGCAGTTGCTTCTCTTGTGCTTGATAAAAATGGAGCGATTTTAAGCCTTGAAGCACATAAAGAATGCGGCAAACCTCACGCTGAAGTGCTTGCTTTGCAAAAAGCCTATGCAATTTTAAGTGGGGATAATGCAATTTTATCTTTAGAAGATTCTTGCGCAATCCATACTTATCTTTTAGAAAATGCGATTCCTTATTTTAAAGAGATTACTCTTTATGTAACCTTAGAGCCTTGTGGCAGTAGAAAAAATGGCAAAACCCTATCTTGCGCAGCTCTGCTTAGAGAGTTAAAGCCAAAATGTATCGTTATTGCTGCGCAAGATAGTAGCAAAAATGCAAAAGGGGGAGCGCAGGAGCTAGAAAATGCTGGGATTGCTGTGATTAAAGCGTGGGAAGTGGAATCTCTAAAAGAAATCTACACAAAGGCAAAAGCACTTTTGATACCTTTTAATGTATTGCAAATGAAGGGGCGATTTATGCTTTTTAAATATGCAAGCAGGCTTGATGGTAGCATTAATGGTGGGCAGATTAGCGAAAAAACAGCACAGAGTTTAATGCACGATTATCGCACAAAAGCAGATTTTTTGTTAATTTCTGGGGAGAGCGTGCGTGTAGATAATCCGCGTCTTGATACACGTTTTGCTACCTTAGCGCATAAAAATCCCAATGTTGCAATTCTAACGCGACAAAAAGATTTTCCAAAAACAGCCCAACTCTTTAAAGTGCCAAATCGCAATGTTAAGATTTTGCATCATCTAAAGGAAATGGAATCTCTGCAAGGTTTTATCTTTTGTGAAGGTGGGGCTGGGCTTTTTTGCGCTCTGCAAGATTCCATTGATGTATTGCTTGTCATCTTAAACCCTAGTTTTAAAAAAGATTCCAAACTCACAATGCAGCTTAATGCAAATTTTAGTGTATTGCATAGCACGCAAGTTCAAAATGATGTCTTTCTTTGGCTGGTTCCAAAAACCTAAAAGTTCATTTACGCTTCCCTATTTAAATCCATACAATCAATTTTAACTCTTTTAATGTATATGTTACAAAATGTAATTATATATTTTAATGTTACTAAAATATACAATATATAATTTATTTTATACTTCAAATTCATAATTTAATATACTTATTTATAGAATTTTTGTAACATTTAAGTAGAAAATTACAATTTGTAAGGAGTAAATAATGAAAAAACCTTTGGATTATCAACAATCCATTCAAGAATTTAAAAAATTTGTTTCCTTTAGAAACAAAGTAGCAATTTGGTTGTCTGTGGTTGTGTTGGTCTGTTATTATGCTTTTGTGATTAGCATTGGATTATTTCCAGATGTTTTAGGCTATCGTTTAGGACCTAGTTCTATCACATTAGGGATTATTGTTGGAATCTTTTTGATTGCTTTGTGTATTACAGCAACAGGGCTCTATACATTTTTTGCAAATCAATATTTTGATAGAAGACAAGAAGAGATTTTGCAAGATTTAGAACAAAGCGGAGCATTGGAGGATTTGAAAAATGGTAAAAATTATTAAAATTTATTTAATGGCATTTTTTGGTGTTTTGTTATGTGTAAGCAGTGTAAATGCAGCAGGATTTGATGTAGAAAATGTAGAAAAAAGCGCATTTAATCCTATTGCTGTAACAATGTTTTTGATTTTTGTGCTTGGCACACTTTTTATTACTTATTATTCCAACAAGAAAAGTCAAAGTGCAAGTGGATTCTATACAGCAGGCGGAAATATTACAGGAATGCAAAATGGGACAGCAATTGCTGGAGATTTTATGAGTGCTGCAAGTTTTCTTGGAATCACAGCACTTGTTTTCACAAATGGTTTTGATGGTTTGATTTATTCTATCGGATTTTTAGCAGGCTGGCCTATTATTTTGTTTTTAATTGCTGAAAAATTTAGGAATCTTGGAAAATTTACCTTTGCGGATATTACCGCGTATCGCTTAAATGCAAAGCCAATTCGTATAATTTCAGCGACTTCTGCACTTAGTGTTATTGTGTTTTATTTGATTGCACAAATGGTTGGTGCTGGACAATTAATCCAGCTTTTGTTTGGATTGCCTTATACAGCTGCTGTTGTGCTTGTTGGAATCTTGATGATTTGCTATGTTGTTTTTGGTGGAATGCATGCGACAACTTGGGTGCAAATTATCAAAGCGATTTTATTGCTTGGTGGGGCAACTTTTATGGCAATTATGATTTTGTATTTAACAAAGTTTGATTTGAGTTATTATTTTGCTAAAGCAGTGGAAAATCACCCAAATGGAGCAGCAATTATGCTTCCCGGTGGATTTTTGCCTGATACAATTTCTGCTTTATCCTTAGGGCTTGCATTAATGTTTGGAACAGCAGGATTGCCACATATTTTAATGCGTTTCTTTACTGTTAAAGATGCAAAAGAAGCTAGAAAGTCTGTATTTTATGCGACAGGTTTGATGGGATATTTTTATATTTTAACTTTTGTTATTGGTTTTGGCGCAATCGCTTTATTGCTTGGAAATCCAGAATTTACAAATGAAGATGGTAGTTTTAATGGCATTACTAATATGGTGGCAATTACACTTGCTCAAGCTATTGGTGGAGATTATTTCTTAGGCTTTATTTCCGCAGTTGCGTTTGCGACAATTTTAGCAGTTGTTGCTGGGCTTGCAATTTCTGGAGCTGGTGCAATTTCTCATGATTTATTTGTCAATGTTTGCAAAGATGGTAAATGTGATGCGAATCTTGAAATGAAAGTAACGAAAATTTCAACAATCGGAATTGGAATTTTTGCAATTATTTTAGGAATTATATTTGAAAAACAAAATGTTGCTTTCACGGTTGGACTTGCTTTTGCTATTGCTGCAAGCGTAAATTTTCCGATTCTACTTTTAAGCATTTATTGGAAGAATCTTACAACAAAAGGTGCATTTTGGGGTGGATTAATCGGACTTATTGCTGTTGTTACAATGGTGCTTTTAAGCCCTAGTATTTGGGTGAAAAGCTTTGGATTTGATACGGCAATTTTTCCTTATGACCACCCAGCACTTTTTTCTATGCCATTAACCTTTGTGTTAATTTATCTTATCTCAAAGCTAGATAATAGTGAGCGCGCTAAAATTGATAAAGCAGGGTTTGCAGCACAAGATTTCCGCGCACAAAGTGGCGTGGGGATTAGTGAGGCAGTAGCACATTAATGCGATTCCGCCTTTGGCGGTTTTGCAATTTTGATTATTTCTTTTGTTAGTTTTGTTTCTATTGATTTATAAATAAAAGTAAATGGGAGGGGTGGTACGCCCAAGAGGACTCGAACCTCTGACCTACGGCTTAGAAGGCCGTTGCTCTATCCAGCTGAGCTATGAGCGCGTATTTAAAGAAATGGTACCAAAGGGGGGACTCGAACCCCCGACCTCCGGCTTATGAGACCAGCGCTCTAAACCAGCTGAGCTACCTTGGCACACAAAAAACATGGAAAGCGAATTGTAGTGTGCTTTTCTTTAAAAAATGATAAAAATCTAACCAATCATATCAATTTGTGCGTTACCGCTATAAATTGCATGGCTAAATTCTCGTAAGATTCGTTGTGTTTTTGCTTCAGTATTTTTGCGTAAAATATCATTATAGTTGCTTGTTAAGTTTTTTTTGTAGCTTTTTGTATAGATTCCATTAAGATTATTGAGATTATCTTGAAACTCTTTGGCGACTTCTTTCCACCCATCTTGTGTAACGCCTAAAAAACCTTGTGTATTTCCTTGCGCGCTTTTTGTATTTTGGTCGGCAACTGCTTGTTCTTGCTCTCTAATGTGCTCTACGCTAGCACTTAGATTTCCAGCACGTGTTAAGATTTGAGCGACAGCAATTTTTTCATTATGGGACATATTAGCAGTAACACGTTCAAAAGCCTTATATTGTTCATCACTCATAATTTCAAGGCTTACAAGCCCATAAGTTACACGATTTTTTTCTAAAATTTCAGAGTTTTGTTCCTCATTTTGCGTGTTGATTTTGTTAATGCGCTGTGTATTTGTAAGAGATTGTGCCGTTTGTGTTTCATTGCCTAATAGTCGGTTTGCCTCATTAAAAATTTCATTTAAACCCGGTGTATTGAAGTTATGATTAATAAGCATGGCGGATAAAACCTTTTTACAAAATATAAAACATTAGCTCTTAAGCAAAAAGGATTCCAATTTTTTGTTTTAATAGGCTTGTTAATGTTTATAAAGCATAAAATTTTGTAAAAAAACATAAAATTGTATAGAATATTGCCACGCTTTAAGCAAATATAGATTACAATCTCACATTTATGTCTAGAATTTTGCACAATTTTGCTGTAGCGATTAAGGTTTGCTTATGAAAATATTAAATTCCCTTAAATACGTCCTGTTTGTCGTCCTTTTTAGCACTTTGACACACGCTTCTCCTTTTGGAAACAAACTTATTGTCCCTATTGTGGAATTAGATGAGGATTCTAAACATTATGCGTATGTTCCGGCATTTGATTTAAAAGTAGGGGAAAGCGGTGAAATTGTGCGTTGGTTTACACAAGATCATTCCACGATTGTAGCAAAAGCTGCTGTTATAGAAATCAAAGATGAACGTGCAAAAATAGCATTTGAACCTTTTGAAGGTTTAGAACAAGGTGCTTTTCCTGCACCAATTTTATTTCCAAAGAAAAATGATGAAGTGATTTTTAGATCCTTTAATGATAGAGCATTTTTGGTCGCTCCTTCACAAGAAATTTATGAAAAAATTAAAGCAGCATATCCAGATGTTACTTGGTTGCACCCAGATTTATTAGCAGCATATTTAATGGATGTTGGGCATACATCACCTGTTAAAGGGGATTTTCGCAAGGTTTGCACGCAGTATGCTGCGGGGATTGTGTATTTGGTAAATCTTAATGAAGGGCAAGCATTGGATTGTCAAACTTTTAGACCAATAAAAAAGGATTATATTACCGGACGCGCTCCAGTTGATGATAGAATGTTACCTTTTTTCTCACGCATTGGGAGTGATAATCAAGAGTGGTTTTCTTATCTTATTAACGATATAACAACGCGTGATTATTATTTGTATTTTGATGCGCTTTTAAAAGGTGAAATTAGTGATGAAGATGCAACATTTTTCGGGCGTGTAACAAAATATTTTTCCAATCAAATTAAAAATATTTTCTAAGGGCGCAAGATGACGGATAAAAATATCAAAGATCTTGAAGCTATTGTAGGTAAGGGAGAATGCTTCAATGATAAGGCACATTTAAGTGCGTATTGTTATGATGCGACAAAAGAGAGAAAATATCCAGAATGCGTTGTTTTTCCACATAATGAAGAAGAAGTAAGTGCAATTTTAAAATATTGTAATTCTCATTTAATCCCTGTGATTCCACGCGGTGCAGGAAGTGGATTTACGGGTGGTTCGCTTGCAGCACATGGTGGAGTGATTTTGGCATTAGAAAAACATATGAATCAGATTTTAGAGATTGATATGGAAAATATGGTTGCGCGTGTTCAGCCTGGTGTCGTAAATATGCAGCTTCAAAAAGCAGTGGAAGCAGTAGGGTTATTTTATCCGCCTGACCCTGCAAGCGAACATTACTCTACACTTGGCGGAAATGTGAGTGAAAATGCTGGTGGTATGCGTGCTGCAAAATATGGAATCACAAAAGATTTTGTTATGGCTTTGCGTGCTGTGTTGCCAAATGGCGATGTGATTCGTGCAGGTAAAAAGACGATTAAAGATGTTGCAGGATATAACATTGCTGGAATCTTGATTGCGAGTGAGGGAACATTGGGAGTCATTACAGAGATTACATTAAAGCTTCTAAGCAAACCAAAATACCAACAAAGTGCTATGGGTGTTTTTCCAAGCATACAATCAGCAATGAATGCGGTTTATAAGACAATGGCAAGTGGAATCTCTCCTGTGGCAATGGAGTTTTTGGATAATCTTAGTATTAGAGCTGTAGAAGAGAAGTTTAATAAAGGCTTGCCAAAAGACGCTGGAGCGATTCTAATTACTGAAGTAGATGGAAATTTACCTGAAGAGATTACCTATCAAATTAATAAAATAGAAGAAAAGTTCCTTGAAAATGGGGCAAATAGATTTGTGAAAGCCAATAATGAACAAGAAGCTGCGGATTTATGGTTTGCGCGCAAAAACGCAAGCCCAAGTATTACGATTTATGGCAGTAAGAAGCTTAATGAAGATATTACAGTTCCACGCTCAAAACTCCCAGAATTGTTAGAGAGAATCGCAGAAGTTTCACAAAAATATGGTGTCGTGATTCCATGTTTTGGGCATACAGGCGATGGAAATGTGCATACAAATGTAATGGTAGATGGTAGCAAGGAAGAAGAGTTAGAGAAGGGACACAAGGCGATTGAAGAGATTTTTAAAATCACAGTAGAGCTTGGTGGAACGCTAAGTGGGGAACATGGAATCGGGCTTTCTAAAGCACCTTTTATGGGGTTAGCATTTTCACAAGAGGAGATGCAGTTATTTCGTGCAATCAAACAAGCCTTTGACCCTAACAACATTTTAAATCCGGGCAAGATGGCATTATGATTTACATTAAAGATAAGGAATTTGAATGATTTTTGATGTGCAAAAGATTCGTAGTATTTTACCGCACCGCTATCCGATGTTATTAGTGGATAGAATTACAGAAATTATACCTAATGAACGCATTGAAGGCTATAAAAATATAACAATCAATGAAGATACTTTTAATGGGCATTTTCCATCACAACCCATTTATCCGGGCGTGTATATTATTGAGGGAATGGCGCAAACAGGCGGAGTTTTGGCATTCGTGAGTATGTTTGGTGAAGAAGTGTGTAATAATGGCGATAAAATTGTGTATTTTATGAGTATTGATAAAGCAAAATTTAGGAATCCTGTAACTCCCGGAGATAAATTAGCTTATAAACTAGAAGTGATTAAGCAAAAGGGCGGAATCTGGGTTCTGCAAGGTTATGCTTTTGTTGATGATAAGCTTGTTGCAGAAGCAGAACTTAAAGCAATGGTTGCAGATAACATAGAAAAAAAGGCATAAAAGTGAGTATTGCAAAATCAGCAAAGATTGCCAAAACTGCTATTGTTGAAGAAGGTGCGTGCATTGGTGAAAATGTAGAAATTGGACATTATAGTATTATTGGCAAGAATGTAAAAATCGGTGATAATTGCAAGTTGTATAATCACGTAACGATTCTTGGGAATACAACTTTAGGCAAAGGAAATGAGGTTTTTCCAAATGCTGTGCTTGGAACAAAACCGCAAGATTTAAAATATGATGGTGAGCCAAATTCTCTAGTTTTTGGAGACTATAATAAAATTAGAGAATTTACAATGATAAATCCCGGCACAGAAGGAGGGGGCAGCAAAACAGTTATTGGAAATAAGAACTTATTGATGGCATATGTGCATATTGCGCATGATTGCATTATAGGAGATTCTTGTATTTTGGCAAATGGAGCAACTCTAGGGGGGCATATTGTGCTTGGGAATTATATTAATGTTGGTGGATTAACACCCATTCATCAATTTGTAAAGGTTGGAGATTATGCGATGATTGCAGGGGCTAGCGCACTTTCACAAGATATTCCACCTTTTTGTATGGCAGAGGGGAATCGTGCTGTAATTCGTGGGTTAAATTTACACCGATTGCGCAAAAATTTTGAGCATCATCAAGTGGATAAAATCCATAATGTTTATAAACGCTTATTTTCTGGCAATGCTCCGATTAAAGAGATTGCCAAAGAAATTTTAGATGAAAATCCAAAAGATGAAAATGTGGTTAAAATGTGTCAATTTGTAATTGATTCTACACGTGGAATCCCTTTTGTAAGGAAAAATTATGAGTGAAAGAATTTGTGATTTTTGTAAAAGTAGGGAATCTAATAAGAATCCTTTAATTTCTGGAAATGATACTTGCATTTGCAAGAATTGTATCATTGCTTCTTATAATTTACTCTTTGGCGTGGAATATGGCAAAACAGAAGAGAATGGAGAGAAGGGACAGAATAATGAAGATGATGTTTTAAAAATTGTTCCACCAAAAGAGTTAAAAGAAGTGCTTGATGCGTATGTAATAGGGCAAGAAAAGGCAAAGAAGGTTTTTAGCGTAGCAGTGTATAACCACTATAAGCGTGTTTTACAAGGTGATATTGGAGAAGATGATACAGAGATTGCGAAATCAAATATTTTACTAATTGGTCCAACAGGTAGTGGTAAAACACTTATGGCGCAAACTCTGGCTAAATTTTTGAATATTCCTATTGCAATTTGTGATGCGACAAGTCTAACAGAAGCAGGTTATGTTGGTGAAGATGTAGAGAATATTTTAACAAGGCTTTTACAAGAAGCAAATGGAGATGTGGAAAAAGCACAAAAGGGAATTGTTTTTATCGATGAAATTGATAAGATTTCAAGACTTTCAGAGAATCGTTCTATCACGCGTGATGTCTCCGGAGAAGGCGTGCAGCAAGCATTGTTAAAAATTATCGAAGGTAGTGTGGTTAATGTGCCGCCAAAAGGTGGCAGGAAGCACCCAAATCAAGATTTTATCCAAATTGATACAAAGGATATTTTGTTTATTTGCGGAGGTGCTTTTGATGGCTTAAAGGATATTATCACGCGTCGTCTTGGTGGAAATACATTAGGATTTCACCATAAAAAAGGTAAAAAAGCAGAAACAGATTACCTTTTAGGTTTGGTAGAGCCTGATGATTTAGTGAGTTATGGGCTAATTCCAGAGCTTATTGGACGTTTGCATATGTTTGCAACATTAGAAGAAATCACAAAAGAAGCAATGGTTGAGATTTTACAAAAACCAAAAAATGCACTTACAAAGCAGTATAAAAAACTTTTTGCGCTTGATGGAGTGCAACTTACTTTTAAAGCAGAAGCATTAGAAGAGATTGCTAATCTTGCAATTTCACGCAAGACAGGTGCTAGGGGGTTGCGTGCAATTATGGAAGATGTGATGTTAGATGTAATGTATGATTTACCAGAGCTTAAAGGTTATGAGGTAATCATCACAAAAGAAGCTGTGCTAAAAGAATCAAAGCCAATGTTGGTAAAACAGAAAAAAACAAGCAAGAAAAGTGCTTAATCCATTTTAAAGAAAGAGAGAAAATATGCTAGTAGATAAAGTAATTGGTTGGTTTTCACACGATATTTCGATTGACCTTGGGACAGCAAATACCATTGTTTTAGTAAAAGGGCAAGGGGTAATTATTAATGAACCTTCAGTGGTGGCTGTGCAAAATGACCGTTATGGAAAGAATAAGGTTTTAGCTGTAGGGCATGAAGCAAAGGAAATGGTAGGCAAAACTCCCGGAAGTATTATGGCAGTGCGTCCTATGAAAGATGGGGTGATTGCGGATTTTGATATGACAGAAAAAATGATTCGGCATTTTATTGAAAAAGCACACCGCAGAAAAGCATTAATGCGCCCTAGAATTATCGTGTGCGTGCCTTATGGATTAACAGGTGTTGAGCGCAAAGCGGTTAGAGAATCTGCAATTAGTGCTGGAGCTAGAGAAGTCTTTTTGATTGAAGAGCCTATGGCAGCGGCGATTGGTGCAGGCTTGCCGGTCAAAGAACCTAAGGGAAGTTTGGTTGTAGATATTGGAGGGGGAACAACAGAGATTGGCGTTATCTCACTTGGTGGGCTTGTAATTTCAAAATCCTTGCGCACTGCTGGAGATAAGCTTGATTTGGCAGTTGTGGATTATGTTCGCCGTAAATATAGCTTATTAATTGGTGAGCGCACAGGAGAAGAGATTAAAATCCAAATTGGTTCAGCAGTTAGCCTTGATGAGCCGCTTTCAATGCAAGTTAAAGGTCGCGACCAAGTCAGTGGTTTGCTAAATTCTATTGAGCTAACAAGTGAGGATGTAAGAGAAGCAATGAAGGAAACTTTAAAAGAGATTTCTAATGCGCTAAAAGATGTGCTAGAGCAAATGCCACCAGATTTAGCAGGGGATATTGTGGAAAATGGAATCGTTCTAACAGGTGGAGGTGCATTAATCCGTGGTCTTGATAAATATTTATCAGATTTAGTAAAACTTCCTGTATATGTAGGTGATGAACCTCTTTTGTGTGTAGCAAAAGGAACTGGGAAAGCATTAGAAGAAATTGATGTTTTGCAACAACTTACATATGAATGATTTAAGGAAGTAGATGAGAAAATTGTTTCTTTGGATATTATTCTTAGCAATTGTATTTTTCCTCTCAATGCAAGTGTCCAAAGGATTTCAAGCAAAGATTTTATATGTGAGTGATGCGATAAAAGTTGGAATCTTAAACCTAAATGAAAATTTCTCAAATACAATAACGCGTCATTTTGATCAAGCGCGACAAATCAAAGAATTAACAAACTCCCTAGAAGATAAAGATAAGCTACAGTATGCGTATAATGCACTTAAAAGCGAATATGATGCTTTAATGGAAGCATTAGAATCTAAACCTAGTCCAATGCAAATTACACTTTCTCGAACAATTTCTTATGTAGAAATGAATAATTACACAAAGATTTGGCTAGAAAAAAGGTCGGATTTAAAGAAAAGGGAAAACGCAATTTTTGGTTTGATTTATGACAATAAAGTTGCAGGAATTGCTATTATGCAAAGTAATCGTTTGCTTGGTTATTTAAATGGTGATGAAAAATGTAGTTATAGTGTAGCTATTGGAGATAAAAAAGTTCCGGGTGTTGCCAAATATGATTTAAGCAGAGGCTTTGTGGTGGATTATATTCCTTTGTATTCAAAAGTTGAGATAGGAGAACAGGTCATTACAAATGGCTTTGATGAGATTTTTTATCCCGGAATCCTTGTTGGTGTTGTAGAATCTGTAGAGGAGCAACAAGGCTATCAAATTGCCAATGTAAAACTTGCTATTAAGGATGCAGCTGCATTTTATTGGCTCGTAGATATTGATAGCTTAAAAGCAGAGTTTTATTTAGGAGAGAATATAGATTCCAAAAATCAAGAACCTACAATTTTTAATTTTAATATGCAAGATTAGTTTTCTTTTTGATTCTTATTTTTTATTTTAAAAAATTTTATTCTTGTTTTTTAATTCCTATAAATACGAGTTATGTTTCCTATATATAAAACTCATTATTCTTTTATTAAGAAAAATTTTATAACTTTTATTTTAAAATCCACTCCAAATTTATTTTAACTGGATTCTTATGCAAGATGATAAAAAAGAATTGATAAATACCTTAAAAGACTTAAAGATAAAATCTAATGATTTACAATTTTTAAGGGATTATTTTTCTATTATTCATCATACAAAAGGCAGAATCCGACTAAGAGCAAGCCAAAAATTAAAAACGATTACACAAGAAAAAAGGCTTAATCTAAAAGAGATTTTAGAGATATTAGAAAGGATTCCGCTAATCGTTTCTCTTAGGTTTAATCCATTAATTGGCTCACTTACGATTCATTATGATTCTGATTTATTAAACCCTAAACTTTGGGAAGATTGTATCAAAGGAGAATCGCTAGAGGAAATCGCAGAAATTATCAATAAAAGCTTAAGGGAGATTGTATGAGTGTAGAGAACTTGGTATTAGCATTAGATGATGAATATAAAGCATATAGTTTTTATACATTGGCAAGTCCATTAGGAGGGATTTTTGTAAATCTTCAAAATGCGGAAGCGGCACATATTAATGCGCTTACTTACCATTTGCAAAGATTAAATGCAGAGATTCCAAATAATCCTTATTTAAATACTATTGTGTTGCCAAATACTTTGCAAGGAGTTTTGCAAACTGCACTAATGCAAGAAAATGAAAACATTGCACTTTATAACAATTTGATTGCAAATGAACAAGATGCAGAAATTATTGATGTCTTTTATCGTTTGCAAGCAGCAAGTTTTAATAATCATATTCCTGCGTTGCAAAATGTCATAATGCAAGAGCAGGCTAAAAATACAGAAAATGTTATGGAGATGTTAAATAATGGCAAAGCAATTTTAGAGGAAACAGGCGAAATGGTGGCTAGGTTACAACAGGGAAATCTTAGTCAAGACCAACTAGAAGGTTTTTTAAATAAATTGAATTATTCTTTGGTCGGCGGTGTCATTGCAGGAGCATTTGGCGTGATTATTTTTAATGAACTTTTAAGTCAAAACAAGGAGTAGATTATGGCATTACCATTTATAGCAGGATTAGCAGTTGGTGCGGGAGCAACACTTTTATTTACTAAAAGGGAACAAATCAAAAAAACATTAAACAATGGGAATATCTCTAAGAACATTCAAAAGGGGTTAAGTGAGGGGTTAGACAAGGGGAGAGAAATTTCTATTAAGGCTTTAAATTATGCAAAAACAAGCTTAGAAAATACCGGTAAAGCAGAAAAAGAAACCTCTAAGAGGAGTGTTAAAAAACCAAGAAAACAAAATAATACAAAGGAGAATGTATGATAGCAAATACTGGCACACCAAGGTCAATTACGGGACATGCAATTAGTGGAGGGCTTATTGCATGTATGTTAAGTGGAGCGTATGCTTATGCTAAATACAAAAATAATGCAATTAGCAAACAAGAAGCAATTATAGATACACTAAAAGCAACAATTGAGGGTGGAATTATCACAGCGTGCGGAATTGCGGCGGCAAATGCACTAGGAAGTAATACAAAAACAACAACGCAAGGCATTGTGGAAGCTACCGCGTTTGTGGCTGTTGGAACAGCAAGCGTATATGGAATTCAAATGTTAGCTAATAAAAATTGTTGTATTACACCAAAATTGACAAAAAAGGACTAATAATGACACAACCAAATCCAAATAATCCTTATATTGATAAACAAAATAATACGCAGAATAACACACAAAATTTTTTGGGAAATTTGTTAGACTCTAATAACTCTAAACAAGATTTTCTAAAAGGGGCATTAATTGGTGCTGCTGCAACTTTTATTTTGACAAATGAAAATGCACAAAAGGCAATATTTAAAGGTTTTGCAAAAATTAGCAGTTTGTTTGAAAGTGGTATTGAAGAATTAAAAGAACGCTATGAAGACGCTAAAGCTGAAATTAATGATGCTGACAAAATTTAAGGCAAAGAATGCAACTAACCCTTCTTCATGCAACAACAAAGAGAGCACGTTTTAAATACACTTGCAAAAGCGGTTTTAGAGTAAATCCTATTCAACTTCGCGTGGCTTTAGAGGATATGCCAGATGTAAGTGATGTGCGCGTTAATGCAATTTTAAATAATATTATTTTGCACTATAGTGGAGCTTTAGAGATTCTAGAGCAGAATATTTATAGGGTGCTTAATAGTGTTGTAGTAGAATCAGATTTAATTAAGCAAGAAGAGAGCTATTTGGCATTGCGTGATGAGATTCCAAGCTCATCAGAAGTAGCAAGAGCTGGGAGTGCATTGTTGCTTTCACCTTTTTTAAATAATACGACAGCACAATTAGGATTTTCTCTTGTTGCGTCTGCTCCTTTGCTTTTTAGTGGATTAAAAGAAACTTTTGCACATGGAATTAATTCGCGTTCTTTGGAGGCAATGGCAGTTGCAATTTCTTTGTATTTACAAGACTTTAAAACAGCAAATTCTACAAATTTTATGCTAGCCCTTGGGGAATATATTGAAGAAATGACAATGTATAAAAGTGATGATTTAATCAAGGAGTTAGCAAAGCAAAAAAGCGGTTTAGCTTGGGTTGAACGTATAGAAAATGGAAAGAGTATTTTAAAGCAGATTCCAAGTGAGGCATTAAAGGTTAGTGATATTGTTGTTATTGGTGCAGGTGATACGATTTTGGTGGATGGACATATTATTGAGGGAGAAGCACTTGTTAATCAAATTTCAATGACAGGGGAAGCAACTCCTGTGCAAAAAGGGTATAGCGATAGAGTGTTATCTGGCACAATCGTGCAAGAGGGAAAAATCAAAGTATGGGCAGAGTCTGTGGGAACACAAACAGCAATGGCTAGAATCAAAAACTACATTGAAGAAACTTTAGTGCAAAAATCTTCACAAGAACTTAACGCTTCTAAAATGGCAGATTCTTTAGTGCCTATTACACTAGGGCTTGCTACACTTTCTTATGTTTTAACACGTGATTTAATGCGAAGTGCTAGTGTTTTGCAAGCTGATTATTCATGCGCATTAAAACTTACAACACCAGTAACTTTTAAATCTGCAATTTCAAGTGCTGGAAAAGAGGGAATTATTATTAAGGGGGCAAAAAGTTTAGAATCCTTACAACTTAGTGAAGTGTTCATTTTTGATAAAACAGGAACACTGACACAAGGAGATTTAGAAGTTCTTGATGTGTATTCTTTTCATCAAATTTGGGATAAAGATGCAGTATTAAATCTTGCAGCAAGCATTGAAGAGCATTATTTTCATCCTGTGGCACAAGCAGTTGTAAAAGCAGCAAAAGATAAAGATTTTAAACATTTTCATCATGATGAAGTTACTTTTATTGTTGCACATGGGGTTAAAAGTGAGATTAATGGTAAAAGTGTTGTTATTGGTTCAAGACATTTCTTAGAAGATGATGAAGGAATTAGTTTTAAAGCACAACACAAAGAAATTGAAGAAATTTTAGAAAGTGGAGAAATGCCCCTATTTATTGGCTATGATAAAGAGCTTTTGGGTATGATTTTGTTAAAAGATTCTTTGAGAGAGAATGCAAGAGTTGCATTAGAGAGATTGCGAAAAAGTGGCATTAAAGAAATTATTATGCTAACAGGAGATACCCAACAAAAAGCAGATAGAATCGCCAAAGATTTAGGTATTAATCGCTACTATGCAGAATTATTGCCAACACAAAAAGCAGAAATTTTAGAACAAATTATGCAAGAGGGTAAAAAAGTCGCATTTGTGGGAGATGGAATCAATGACGCACCAGCGTTAATTCGCGCAGATATTGGCATTGGTATGCATAAAGGAGCAGACATCGCAAAAGCAAGTGCAGATGTTGTGCTGTTGCGCGATGATATTGAGGCAGTAGCAGAAGCTAGAGAGCTTGCAATTGCTTGCCTTAAAAAAGTGCAAAGAGGCTTTAAGATTACGGTGGGTGTAAATTCTATGATTTTAATCTTGGCAACTCTTGGGAAATTAAGCCCTATTCAAACAGCATTTATGCACAATGGCACAACAATTGGATTACTTTTAAATGCTTTACAAAGAATCCGTGTGAGAAAGGAGCATAGTTAATGCCATTTTTATTAATTCTAGCAACTGCTGGAAGTGGGTTTTTAGCTGTGCAAATATCTAGGCAAGCTTTTTTAAAATATAAAAAATACAATAAAAGAAAACAAGAAAAATAGGAGAAAATATGGAAAAAGATTTAGAGATTCCAGCTAAAAAAGTATCTATTGAAACAAAGCGCGAAATTGCAAAGATAGGAATGAGTGCGAGTTTGTTGCTAACAGCAGGAAGTGCATTGTTTTTGCGTAACAAGACTGCAAAAACAATACATATAACAGCAGGCGTTGCTCTTGTGGGGTTCTCCATTTGGCATGCATCATTATATCCCAAAAACCATAAATCTTAATTTTAATAAGATTCCCCCTTACTTAAACCTCTTCTTATTCACATCACTTAGAATATCATCAGCAATCTGATTAACTGTGCGTGTAATATCATTCGTGCTATTAGCTACACTCACATTATCTTG
>NZ_JRPB02000040.1 GCF_000765695.2 Helicobacter sp. MIT 11-5569
ATATTTCTAATTCTAATCTTTATGCAAATTATTCAAACTCTTATCTAAGCTTATATAACAACTCTCGCACAAATGATAAAACTGAACTTGATAGCACTATCACCACACAAGAATCCCAAACAACTCAATTAAGTGATGAAGAAGCTAGACAAATGCTTGATGAGTTGCTTAAAAATCCTGAAAGTAGCCCACTTGGTTGGGATTCTAGTCTTTTTGTTAATAATGATAGCGCAACGCTTAAATATCAAGAGTTTAATGAAGAAAGAAGAAAACAAGCTTTAAACAAAGAAGTTCCTAGTGATTCAGAATTTCAATCAAGTGTTGAATATTTATTAGGACAAATGGAAGACATTTTAGTTAAAGGACTTAAAGAAAATCCAAATGATTTAGAACTTCAAAACCTTTTAGCAATTTATAGAATAGGAAGCGCAAAGCTTGATTTTAAAAATGATTCTTTGCCCTATAAGAGTTATTTAGACCGCAAGAGAGACGCACAAGAAGCTCTTTCTGAATTAAAATCTGGCACATTGCCTAAAGACTTTAATAAAACTATGTCAAGCTATATGTCAGGAGCTTTTGTGTTTGAAGGTAACATTAGCGACTTTTTGTATCATGCGAATCAATTTGGAATGATTCCACAAAATCAAGAAGATAAGATTATGAATGCTTGGGATAAAACTCAAGCTTATTTACTCAATCAATCTGGAGACTTAGGCAATAATTCATTCCAATTAGGCGATGCAATTATTTCTTGGGATGGCAATAGTCCCTTTAGAGATTATTTTGATGGAACTGCTATTAAAGTAGAATTTCTTAAATCTGATGATATTTTTGCTTCCCTCTCTTCTAACTTCGATTCCTCCCAAAGCTTTTTTGATATTTTAGAAAAAAGAGACAAGCTAGAAAAAGAAAATCAAGAATTAAAAACAAAGCAAGCTTATAGTGCTTATGGAATCTCTAATACTACAAACTCTATTAAAACAGATTCCACAAGCAATTCTATAATACAAACATTACTAAAAGATTCCAAAGAGAATAATAAGAATCTTCAAGAATAATAAAGATATAATCCATAGGAAGACTTAAAGAATTGCAAATAAGGATTCCTATGT
>NZ_JRPB02000005.1 GCF_000765695.2 Helicobacter sp. MIT 11-5569
AACAAGAAGCGTTAGTGATAAAACGCATAAGTGTTAGCTAATAAGAGGTTAAAATTTAGTGCAAAAAAGGAAATGGAATTATAGCTAAGTAAGCTTAAGGGGAGATTAAAAGGAGAGTGGTATAATCATTAAGCAAATCAAAATTGTTTTACAAGGAATATCAATGCTTTATTATGGTATTAGTTTGGTTATGGGTATTGCAATTTCTATGCAAGCCCCTATTAATGCAAGTCTTAGCCGCTCTTTACAAGCATCGCCCATACTTGCCGCCCTCATTTCTTTTGTTATTGGTTCGGCTTGCCTCTTGTTGTTTGCTTGCTTAAGCGGCGAGCTTAATGCTGATATTTTCAAATCTTTACTCAAACAAAGTTGGTGGAAATTTTTAGGGGGTATATTAGGAGCATTTTTTGTTTTTGGCACGATTTTGCTTGCACCTAAAATTGGCTTAATTAATATGTTTTTATTGATACTTATTGGGCAGCTCATTACAGGAATGTTATTAGATAATTTTGGAGCTTTTGGACTAAATATTAAACCCATTTCTTGGCATAAAATTCTAGGGCTTGTTATTGTATTTGGAGGGCTTTTAGTGTTTTTTATGAAAGAGATTAAAGAAGGATTGCAAATTTATAGCTAGCGCATTTAAAAATTATTAAAAAATATTCAATTTATAAAATCTTGAAAAATTAAGGAATAAAAATGGAAAACATAAAAATAAAATGGCTCACAAAAGAAGATAGCTGGGCAAACATTATTGGGTTATTTTTAGTTTTAATCCTTAGCATTTTTTGGCTTTTTGATATGTTTTTTATTATAAAAATTTTTAATATAAAATTTAACCCTTGGCAAGGTATAAACCCCATAAATGCTTTTTCCTCTTTATCTTTCTTAAGTTTTTTTGCATTATTTTGCTTTTTTGGGATTTGTTTTGGGATTGCTTCAAAATTCTTAGGTAAAAAAATACGAACTTTTCTTCTCAGTTTCAGTATTTTATTTGTTTTAAGCATAATTGTTTTTTTGATTAGTAGCCACACAAGCGCAAAAGAATATCAATTAGAGTCTCCTTTAGTTGCATTATTATTTGGTTTAGTCTTAGGAAACCTCATCAGACTTCCACAATGGTTTAAGGATTCCTTACTTACAGAATTTTATATCAAAACAGGAATCGTTCTAATGGGTGCGACTTTGCCTTTAACACTTTTAATAAGTGCTGGTGGAATTGCGATTTTGCAAGCCTGCATTATTACAATAATTACTTTTTGGACAATTTACTTTGCTGCGACACGAATTTTTAAGCTAAATCCAAGCTTTGGAGTAACTTTGGGCGCAGGTGGTTCTATTTGCGGGGTGAGTGCGGCAATTGTGATTGGTAGTGCAGCAAAAGCAAAACAAGAACATATCAGCCTTACAATTAGCATTGTAGTATTATGGGCTGTGGTTATGGTCATTGTATTACCTATTCTTTGTAGAATATTAGGTTTAGATGCTGGGGTAGCTGGAGCATGGATTGGGACTTCAGAGTTTGCAGATTCTGCAGGATTAGCTGCTGCCCAATCTATCGGTGATGAACGAGCAATCGCAGCCTTTACATTAATTAAAGTAATTGGCAGAGATATGTTTATTGGAATCTGGGCTGTGTTAGTAGCATTTTTATCAATTACGATGTGGAATAAACAAGAGAATGCACAAGCCAATATTAAAACAATTTGGGAAAGGTTTCCAAAATTTATTTTAGGATTCTTGATTGCATCTGCTTTAATTAGTGCTTTAACTTTAAATCTTGATTCTATTGCAAATGCGCAATTTTCCAAAGAATCCCTTGGAGTAATCAAAACTTTGCGCAATTGGCTTTTTGTATGGACATTTTTATGTATTGGATTAAACACGCAATTTAAAGATATTTTTGTCATCGGCACTAAACCATTTTTAGCTTTTACTATTGGTGTAGCTATCAATCTACCACTCGGATATTTTCTATCTTCTTATGTTTTCTATGATTTTTGGGTAAATTTTATGAAGTAATTTTATGGTAATCTATCTTTTATGAATCTAGTTTGCAATTTGTTCATCAAATAAAATAACGACATTATCACTCCCAATCTCCAAATTGCAATGCTTTTCCATACCACAAATCTTTATTAGCGCGTTTTCCTATGACTTGTGTTAAATATTTTGGGGGGATTCCATATCCCGGACGAATGGAAGCAATGGAATCTTGAGTGATAACTTCTCCTTTTTTAATATCCTTCACCACATATAAAGAACGCATAAAAACCCTGCCTTCTTTGGATTTTTCGCTAAGCTCATAAGTTGGAATCCCAAGCAACTCCTCGACTTCTCGCACTGCTTTTGCCATTTGCGCAAATTCATTTGGCTCAATGCTAAAAGCACTATCCGCGCCTCCTAATTCTCGCTTTAAAATAAAATGCTTCTCAATCACTCTCGCACCTAGTGAGGCAGCAGCAATCGGAGCGGTGATTCCTAATGTATGGTCGGATAATCCAACTTCAATACCAAAATCTTTTTTAAGCTGCGGAATCAAAGATAAATTTGCACTCTTTAAAGGTGCGGGATACGAGCTTGTGCATTGCAAAAGCGTAATAGCATTATTCCCAACCTCTCTACAAGCATTAATCGCCTCTTCTATCTCTGCTTTTGTCGCGATTCCTTTTGACAAAATCACCGGTTTGCCCAAACGCGCAATATATTTTATCAGCTCCAAATCCACAATCTCAAAAGACGCAACCTTATAAATAGGATTCCCTAATTCCTCCAAAAAATCCACCGCTTCTTTGCTAAATGGGCTAGAAAAACACACCAATTCAATTTCTTTAGCATAATCAAACAATTCTTTATGCCATTCCCAAGGTGTCATTGCCTCTTTATAAAGCGCGTAGAAATTCTTGCCCTCCCACAATGTGCCTTTAATCTTAAAATCGTCTAAATCACAATTTAGCGTCAGGCAATCTGGCGTATAAGTTTGCAATTTTATTGCATCAGCGCCAGAATCTTTAGCAGCTTTTATGGTTTGAAACGCTAATTCTTTGTTTTGATTATGGTTGGCAGAAAGCTCCGCCACAAGAAAAATTTTGTTATTTTGCATTTGTTATCCAAAATCTTATAATTTTTGCTAAGATTATAACTTAAATTCTTAAATTTAAGGGCTTTTCTATGCAAAAATCATCTTATAGAAAAAACTGCATACTGCTTTTTAGCACTTTGGGGCTATTCTTAAATGGCTGCGATGAGCAAAGTTTAAATGATTTAGAAAATAAAGCTGGACAAACTTTTCAAAATGCCTTACAAGATTCTGGTTTAAAAGATACGTTAGAATCGCACGCACAAAAACTTAATGATTTTTTAGAATCTAACAAAACAAAAGAATTTATAGAAAAACAAACAGAAATTATAAAAGATGGGGCTAACGAATTAGGAAAAATTGTAGAATCCAATAAAACAAAAGAAATCCTACAAAAACAAATGGAGAATCTTAATGAGATTTTAGAAGGCAAGCAAAATACAAACCAACCAGCAAATGTGGAATCTATTTAGCCCTACTCTTGCGATTCTGTTTCTAAATTTGTTTCTGGCTCTATAAATCCTTTCATTCTTAGCTCCAAACTCTTCTCTAAGCTCTCTTTTAATCCCACTTGTGCAATTTCTTTTAAAGCTATCTTTAGACACTGCATCTCTTGTCCCCACTCTTTCCAAAGCCCTCTTTTTTCACTTCTTGCAATCATTTCTAATTCCTCTAAACTTCTTAGAGTTTCTTCTTCACTTAAATCAAAATGCTGCACCACCGCATAGCCATCACGCACTACTTCTGCATTATAAAGATTCCCACCTCTTTGCAAAAAGCACCAGCCATTTTTATAACCCAAGCGATATTGCTGCTCTAAGTCAATTTTATTTTGCACATACTGCATTGCAAAATGGCGCATTTCCTTAAGTGCTTGTGGTGTAATCTCACACCCTCCCCATTTAAAGCTTTTGCTAACTCCTGCCACACCATAAAGTTGGCAATACATCATTCCATAATCCTTGCTATACACACTAAAAAGTGTTGGTGCAAAAATATGCTTCATTAACACTTGCATACTCACAGGTGGAATGCTAAAACCAAAACTCTGCACGCTTAAGATTCCACATACTATTAAAATTTTTATCCTACAAAACATTAGTATTCCCTATTGCGCTTGCTTGTAATAATTCCTTAACATAGGCATTTTTTGGAGAGCTAAAAACTTCTTGTGTTAATCCACTCTCCAAAACATTGCCCTCCTTTAGCACCAAAACATTTTGGCAAAGTGTTGCAATAACGCTTAAATCATGGCTAATGCAAATATAGCTTAACCCATATTGTTTAGTAAGTTTTAATAATAGCTTTAGAATCTGTCTTTGTGTCGCACAATCTAACGCACTTGTTGGTTCATCTAAAATTAACACTTTAGGACGCAAAATCAAACTTCTAGCAATACTTACTCTTTGTCTTTGACCTCCGCTTAACTCATTAGGATAACGCTCCATATAACTTGCATCTAATCCAACATCTTCCAAACTCTGAATAATACGGCGTTTTTGACTTTCTTTATCAAGGCAAATATGCGCTTGCAACCCTTCTTGTAAAATTTTAAAAAGATTCATTTTAGGATTTAAGGAGCTAAAAGGGTCTTGAAAAATCAGTTGGATTGATGCGCGAAATTCCCTTAATGCACTTCCTTTTAATCCTAAAAAATCTCTACCCAAAAGCCTTATCTCTCCTTTTACACATTCCTCATCTGCTAGACGACAAAGTGCATTAGCAAGGCTACTTTTACCGCTTCCAGATTCTCCAATAACTCCTAAACTCTCCCTTTTATACAAAGAAAAACTAAGGGGTTTTAGCGCAGTAAAAGATTCCAAAGTTTTTCCAAAAAAGCTTTTTTTCTTAGGATATTCCACACTTATATTTTTGGCTTCTAGCACTACTTCTTTTTCATAAGATTCTTTATTGTAATGAAATGCTAGTGCGTCAATAAGCATTTTTGTATAGGCATTTTTTGGAGTTTTAAAAATCTCCTCTTTGCCTCCACTCTCAATAATCTCTCCATCTTGCATTATCAGCACACGATTACAAAGTTTAGAAATAACTGCTAAATTATGACTAATAAAAATAATACTCAACCCAAAACTTTTTTGTAAATTTTTTAAGAGTTCTATAATTTGTGCTTGTGTCGTGGAATCTAAAGCTGTTGTTGGCTCATCAGCAATCAAAATCTTAGGATTATTCGCCAAAGCAATCGCAATACACACACGCTGCCTTTGCCCTCCGCTTAGCACATAAGGATAGGATTCCAACACACTCTTTGGAAGCTGCACATTTGTTAATAGTGTATTAATTCTCTCTTGCAATACACAAGATGTAATCTTAGGATTATGGATTAAAATCGCTTCACTTAATTGCTTATCAATCTTTTGTAAAGGATTTAGCGCGCTTAATGGTTCTTGAAAAATATAGCTAAGTTTTAAGCCGCGTAAATTTTGCATTTTAGATTCTGGAATCTCAAGCAAATTTTCACCCAAAAATCTAATACTTCCTTGCTTAATTTTATAATCCTTAATCAAACGCAATATCAAATGGCTTAATAAAGTCTTTCCGCTTCCTGATTCTCCAGCAATGCCTAAAACTTCACCTTCTTTTAAACTAAAACTAATATCTTTTAGAAAAAATTTCCCTATTTTTGCATTTAGGGATTCCACTTTTAAAAGGCTCATTGTTTTATCCCTATCGCTTCTGTGCGCATTGCATCACGCAAACCTTCCCCAATAAAGACAAGCAAACATAGCAAAATACTAAGCGCAAAAAATCCACTTAACCCAAGCCAAGGGGCATTAAGATTATTTTTACCTTGTGCTAAAATCTCTCCCAAACTCGCACTAGGTGGCGGTAACCCAAGCCCTAAAAAATCTAATGAAGCAAGCGTTGTAATACTTCCACATAAAATAAAAGGCAAGTAAGTCAAAACCGCCACTAAGGCATTAGGCAAAATATGATGTAGCATAATGCGAATATGGCTAACGCCTAGCATTTTTGCTGCTTTAATATAATCAAGATTCCGAACTTTTAAAAACTCCGCACGCACAAAAGGCACTAAAAACACCCAAGAAAACAGCAATATAATACATAAAATGCTCCAAAACGTAGGTTTTAGCAAGCTTGCAAAGATAATAAGCACAAAAAGCACAGGCATTCCACTCCAAATTTCAATGAGACGCTGCCCAATTAAATCGACTTTTCCACCAAAATAACCACAAATTGCACCAATGCAAAGCCCTAAAATAGAGCTAAAGAAAGTTAAAACGATTCCAAAAAGCATAGAAGTTTTTAACCCATAAAGCAATCTAGCTAGCACATCACGCCCTAAATCATCAGTGCCTAAAAGATTTTTTAAAGTCGGAGCAGAAGGAGCTGGGGATTCTAAAGTATAAATCACAGAATCATAAGAATAAGGAATCAAAGGCATAATCATAAAGCCCTTTTGCGCAATTTTTTCTTGCAAATAAGGGTCATTATAATTTGCACTCGTTTCAAAATCTCCCCCAAATGTCGTTTCTGGATAATCTTGCAATAAAGGAAAATAGTTTTCTCCTTGATAGCGCACAAACAAAGGTTTATCATTTGCAAGAATCTCTGCACACATACAAAGTAAAAATAAAATACCAAAAATCCACAAAGAGAGGTATGCACGATGATTTGCTTTAAAAGTTTGAAATCTACGCATTGTAAAAATCTCTTGCATCATTACACCTTTTGAAAGTTGATTCTAGGATCTACCAAAACATAAAACATATCGCTAATAATCCCAACAATAAGCCCAAAAAGTGTAAAAATATACAAAGAGCCAAAAATCACAGGATAATCTCTTGAAATAATCGACTCATAGCCTAAAAGCCCTAAACCATCAAGCGAAAAAATAATCTCAATTAGCAATGAACCGCTTAACAACATTCCAAGTAATGCTGAAGGAATAGAAGCAATGATAAGCAACATTGCATTACGAAAAATATGCCGATATAAGACTTGTTGCTCAGATAATCCCTTTGCATAAGCAAGCAACACATATTGCTTATGAATCTCCTCTAAAAAGGAATTTTTAGCAAGCAATGTTAAAGTCGCAAACCCTCCAATGCTCAAAGAAAGCACAGGTAATGTAATATGCCAAAAATAATCCTTAACTTTTCCAAACAAGCTTAAAGATTCAAAATTATCCCCTACAATTCCTCGCAAAGGAAAAATACTAAAATAAGTCCCTCCGGCAAATAAAATCACCAAAATTAATGCAAATAGAAATGTTGGAATCGCATTGCCAATAATAATCATTGTGCTAGTAACACTATCAAATGCGCTTCCTTCATTGACAGCTTTTTTAATCCCTAAAGGGACAGAAATACAATAGATTAAAAGTGTGCTCCAAAGTCCAAGACTAATAGAAACAGGAAGCTTCTGCGCTATTAAATCCACAACTTTTGCATTTTTGTAAAAACTCTCCCCAAAATTAAAAGTCAAGTAATTTTTAAGCATTAAAAGATAACGTTCCAAAATAGGCTTATCAAAGCCATATAACGCGTTAATTTTCTCTAAAATTTCAGGGTCTAAGCCTTGATTTTTATACATTCCTTTAGAATTGATTTGCACTTCCCCTTGTGTCCCAACCCCTTCTAATCGTGCAATCATTTGTTCCACAGGACCACCCGGTGCGATTTGAATGATAAAAAAATTAAGCGTCATTATCCCTAATAATGTCGGAATCACAAGCAATAATCTTTTTAGAATATAGCTTCCCAAATTCTTCCTTTATCGTCTAAAATTAGGATATTTCTTTTGGATATTTTCTAGCTTTTTAGAGTCCATCCACCAAGTTTCAAAACCCACTGCATAAAGAGGTGTAATTTTTGGATGTTCTAAAAAATTCCAAAATGCCACACAAAAAGTTTTAGTATGAAAATGTGGAATCATATAATATTCCCATAGCAATACTCTATCAAGCGCACGCGTGGCAATTAGCAACTCTTCGTGAGATTTTGCTTGAATAATTTTAGCAATCAAAGCATCAACTACATTATTTTTCACTCCAATATAATTATAACTTCCCTCTGTCTGTGCTGCCTCACTTCCCCAAAAAAATGCCTGCTCATTACCCGGTGATAGACTTTGGGGAAACACGCTTACAATCATATCATAATCAAAAGTGCGCAAACGATTAACATATTGCGCAATATCCACTGTGCGCAGCTGCATTGTAATGCCTAGAATTTGCAGATTTTTCTGAAAAGGAATCGCAACGCGTTCCATTGCTGGGCTAACTAATAATAACTCAAAGACAAAAGGGATTCCATCTTTTTGCAATTTTCCATTTTGGATACTATACCCAGCTTCTTTTAATAATGCTTGTGCTCTTTTTAGATTCTCTCTATTATCTCCATTACCTTTGCTTTGGGGCAAAGAAAAACTTTGTGTAAAAAGTGCATTTGGTAGCTGATTCCTAAAAGGTTCAAGCAACTCTAATTCTGCTCCTAATGGAATCCCAACGCTTGCATACTCTGAATTATCAAAAAAACTTTTTGTGCGCGTGTATTGGTCATAAAAAAGATTCTTATTGCTCCATTCAAAATCAAATGCAAGCCCTATTGCCTCTCTTACACGTCTATCATCAAAAAAACTTTTACGCACATTAAACACAAACCCTTGCATTCCACTTGGTAAAAAATGTAAAAATTCTTGCTTTTGAATATCTTTGTTATTTAATGCAGCTCCATTATAGCCCAACGCCCAGTTTTTCGCACTTACTTCTTCTCTAAAATCATATCTCCCAGCTTTAAAAGCCTCTAGGGCAACTGTATCGTCTTTATAATAATCAATCGTGATTTTATCAAAGTTAAAATATCCAATACGCGTTGGGTGATTTTTAGCCCAATACTTCTCTACACGCTTATAAGTTACACTGCGCCCTGCATCAAAAGATTCTATTGCATAAGGACCACTGCCTAGTGGAATCCTTAAAGGATTCTTATTAAAATCCACGTCTTGATAATAATGCTTTGGTAAAATTGGTAAATCCCCTAAAATTAAAGCTAATTCGCGATTCTTATTATCTTTAAAGTTAAAGCGCACAGTGTATTTATCCACCACAATAACATCTTTTACATCTGCATAATAACGCACCATTGAAGGATTCTCTCCTCTTGCAATAGTTTTAAAACTAAATTCCACATCAAAAGCAGTAATCTCTTTTCCATCATTAAAACGTGCATTTTCATCTAAATGAAAAATAACAAAAGTATTATCTTTTGCCCTTTGCACTTGTTTAGCAATAAGTCCGTATTGGCTACTTGGCTCATCAAAAGAGCGCACCATTAAAGTATCATAGATTAATTCTAAACCTTTAACACTTACGCCTTTTAACAAAAAATCATAAAAACTATCATAGTTTCCTAAGGCATATTGTTTAATATGCCCTCCTTTTGGTGCGCTGGGATTGACATAATCAAAATACTTAAAATTCTTATATTTAACTTCTCCTTGTGCGCTCAATGCAGAATCGCTGTAAGTTTGCGCATTTACAAATACACCAAAAAACAGCAATGCAAAAAACCAAGAAACAACAAAACGCATAGAAATCCTTAAGCCTAAAAATAGAAATTCATTGTAACAAATTATTTGCAAATTAATGGACAAGAATTCACTTTTTCTTCACATTTTTTGACTAAACTTCTACAAATTTTTTAAAGGAGTCCTTGATGACAAAACAATTTCGCAACATTCACATCTATCTTAGTTTATTCTTCTTGCCTATTGCATTAATGTATGCAGCGACTGGAATCTTATACATTAGTGGGTTTAATCAAGATAGTTGGGCGACAAAATATAACTACACGCTGACACAAAATGTAGAAGAAGGCAAAGAAATTGATGCACTTGTGCAATATCTTAAAGATAATAACTTAAGTATTCCTTCAGATTTAACTCCAAAAAAAGGTAGAGGCGAAGAGCTAAGTGTAGGAAGCACACATTATAGTGCTAGTATCAAGAAAAATGCAGATTCCACATACACAATCACAACTCTAAAACGTTCTATTATTGGAGATATGATTATGCTTCACAAAGCTAAAGCAAAATGGTATTTTGATGTGCTAGCTATTGGGTTTGGAATCACTTTAGCTCTACTCTATCTTTCAGGCTTAATGATTACACTTTTTAATAGCAAAAAGAATCGCTCAATCCAATATGCTACTATTTTAGCAGGCTGTATTATTAGTATTGCTTTAGGTGCTTTAAGCGTTTTATGAATAAATCTAAGCTAACGCTTAGATTTCTCAAACTCTTCTTTACTCCAACCTCCCCCAAAAGCCTTATATAAATTAATTGCCGCGCTTAAGGATTCCAACTTAGCCCCTTCTTGTTGCAACTCTGCAGCAAAAAGAGCACCTTGCGTGCTTAAAACTTCAAGGTAATTTGTATAACCTTCTTCATAACGCAAATTTGCAAGCTCTAATGTGCGTTGCAATGCGCTAACTTGGTCGCTTAAACTAATTAGCCGCTCACTTGTAGTTTGATAATTAAATAGAACTTCTCTAACCTCGCCAAATGCTGTGCGCAAGGTCTGTCCATAAGTTAATAACATCTCTCTATACTGCGACTTTGCCAAATCAACATTTGCACTTGTGCGCCCAAAATCAATCAAATTCCCTATAAAATTTCCCCCAAAATTCCATGTAGAATTAGAAGTCCTTACAAGCTCATTTAATTGCGGGCTTGCATAACCAAAAAGCCCAGTTAGGGAAATTGTCGGAAAATATGCGCTACGTGCTACACCAATTGAAAAATTTGCAGCTTTTAGACTCTGCTCTGCTGCTTCAATATCAGGTCGTCTCTCTAAAATCGTTGAAGGCAAGCCTGCTTCGATACTAGGAGGTGCGGGCAATTCTCGCGGTTGTGTTGGAATCTCATTTGCAAATACCCCTGCCCCATCACGTCCAAGTAAAATCAAAAACGCACTTTGAGCGGAATTTTGCTCCATCAAAAGGCTTTGCAACTGCGCTTTAACACTTGCCATTTCAGACTTTGCTTGCTGCATATCAATCTCTGAAATCTTACCTGCTTCAAACTCTTTTTTGCGGTATTCATAGTTTTCTGTGCGACTTTTTAATGTATTTTGGGAGATTTGCACTTGATTATTAAGCGTTAAAACACCAAAATAACTTTGCATTGCATTTGCAATTAAACTTAGACGCACCATATCTCCATTTGCTTTGACTGCAAGAAGCTTTGCTAAAGCACTTCTATCTGCATCTCTTGCACGCCCCCACAAATCAAGCTCAAAACTAAGCACTGCACTAAGAGAAAAATTATTATAGTTTTCAAACTGCCCTTGCATTGGATTTTTACGATTTTTTAAAGCTTCACCTTTTGCCTGAATATTAGGATAGCGATCACTTCTTGCATAGCTCCATTGTGAGCGTGCTTGTTCTATGCGCTCCATTGCAACAAGCAAATCATAATTATTCTTTAAAGCTTCTTCTACAAAAAGATTTAGAGTTTCATCTCCAAACTCTTCCCACCATTTTTGAGAAATTACCATTTCTTGTGCTGCTTCTATGGCTTCTTTAGAATCCGGTAAATTTGTCGTTGGCTGCACATATTTAGGAGAAAGCGAACAACCACTTCCTAAAATCGCAAGCAAAGTGATATGAAAACAAAAATTAGAAATCTTAATCATGTTTGCTCCTAAAAGTTGCTATAAATTCACTCAATTTTGCAAAATAAGTATAAAACAGAGGAATAAAGAAAGTCGCAATAAAGGTTGCTGCAAGCATTCCTCCAATTACCCCTGTCCCAATCGCATGGCGACTGGCTGCTCCCGCTCCACTACTAATAGCAAGCGGGAAAACCCCGATTGTAAATGCAAGAGAAGTCATTACAATCGGACGAAATCTAAGTCTAGCAGCTTCTACTGCGGAATCATAAATATCCTTACCTTCACCCTCACGCGCCTGCATTGCAAATTCAATAATCAAAATTGCATTTTTTGCCGCTAATGCGATCAATGTGATTAAACCTACTTGGAAATAAATATCATTATTTAAGCCCCTAAGCCATGTTGCTAAAATCGCTCCAAATACCGCAAATGGAACTGCTGTAACAACCGCTAAAGGCATAAGCCACCGCTCATATTGTGCTGCTAGAATCAAAAATACAAAAATAAGCCCAAAAATAAAAGCTACTGCGCCTGTTCCGCTACTTGCTTTTTCTTGATAAGAACTTCCTGAAAATGCCACAGAATAACCATCTGGCAACACTTCTTCTACAACCTGCTCAATGGCAAGGAGCGCATCTCCTGAAGAATAACCCGGTGCAGCATCTCCCATAAGTTTTGCTGCTGGGAAAAGGTTAAATCTCTCCAAAATATCTGGACCAACCACGCGCTCATAACTCACCAATGCGCTAATAGGAACTAATTCTCCATTGTTTGAGCGCACAAAGACATTGCGTAAATCCTCTGGAGATTCTCTAAATGGGCTTTCAGATTGCACATTAACCTTATATGTGCGACCAAAGAGGTTAAAATCATTCACATAATATGCCCCAAAAGTTGCTTGGAGTGTCGTAAAGACTTCACTAACATTCACTCCCATAGCCTTAGCTTTTTCTCTATCCAAATTCACACGATACTGCGGCACATTCACACTCAAAGTTGTTCTCACTCCTGCAAGCTCTGGACGCTTTTGTGCAGCTTGCAAAACAAGTTGTGTGTATTTCTGTAATTCCTCTGTGGAAGCACCTGTGCGGTTTTGGATATACGCTTCAAATCCATCTGTCAAGCTTAATCCCATAATTGGTGGAGGATTCAAAGCAAAGATTATAGAATCTGGATATTGCATTAGCTGTCCTGTGAAAGCACCTGCTAAAGCTTGAGAATGCTGCTCGGCTTTTTTTCTCTCTTTCCAATCTTTTAACTCCATAAACGCTGTCCCACCATGGCTTCTTACAGCACTTGAGAGCATATCATAACCTGCTAATGTCATAATCCCATCTACATTAGGATTCTCCATAGCAAATTTTCCCACAAAATCTGCCATTTTTTCTGTTTTATTAAGAGCAGTTGCAGGTGGTAATTGCATAGAAACAAGCAAAACACCTTTATCTTCTGAAGGCACAAGTCCGCTTGGAACACGCATAAAAAGCCCAATAGTAACCGCAATCAACCCTACAAATAATAAGACATATAAACTTCCTCTCCGAATCGTATGTGCGACTTTATCAGTAAATTTATGCGTAAGCCAATCAAAGAAATTATTAAATTTCTTGACAATATAAAAGGGTTTTGGTTCTTTGGTTTTAAGAATCGAAACACAAAGTGCTGGAGTGAGTGTCAGAGCAACAAATCCCGAAATGACGACAGAAATAACGATTGTAATCGCAAATTGCTTGTAAATCTCTCCGGAGAATCCTCCGATAAATGCCACAGGGATAAACACCGCAGAAAGAACAAGCACGATAGCAATTACAGGGCTTTGAATCTCCTCCATAGCTTTAATCGTAGCATCTCTTACCGATAGCTTTTCGGTATGAATGAGACGCTCGACATTTTCAATCACAATAATTGCGTCATCTACTACGATTCCAATAGCGAGAATTAACCCAAAGAGCGTTAGAAGATTGATAGAGAATCCTAACAAATACATTCCTGCAAATGCCCCAATAATAGATACAGGCACAGCAATTACAGGAATAATTGTGGCTCTAAAGTTTTGCAAGAAAAAGTAAATAACAATCACAACAAGTATAATTGCTTCAATAAAAGTCTTGATAACTTCTTTGACGGATACTTTTACAAATTTTGTCGTATCATAAGGAATCGCGTATTTTAAACCATCAGGAAAAGTTTTAGAAAGCTCTTCTAGTTTTTGAGAGACTCCATCGGCGACATTTAGTGCATTTGCTCCAGGTTGGAGGAAAACACCAAAAGCTACAGCATTTTGCCCTTTGAAAGATGCTTTTACGCTATAATCTTCTGCGCCTAATTCAATCCGAGCAATGTCTTTGAGACGCAAAGAAGAGCCATCTTCATTAGTCTTAATCAAAATCTCTTCAAACTCTTTTGCCTCACTTAAACGCCCTTTTGTTGTAACACTATAAGTAAATTCCAAATCTTTTCTTGCAGGCTCTTGCCCGAAATATCCTGCGGCAAATTGTGAGTTTTGCTCTTGAACTAATGCAATCACTTCTGAAGGCGTGAGATTGTATTTGCGCAACTTATCAGGAGAAAGCCAAATACGCATAGAATACTGCTCTCTACTAAACAAAGCCGCATCTCCAACACCCGGAACACGTTTAAGCTCATCTAAAATATTAATAGCCGTATAGTTTGCAATATAAGTTGCATCTTGATTTGGTGAATCAGAATACATTGCATAAACTGCTAAAATCGTGGAGCTTCTTTTCTCTACTGTTACCCCATATCGTTGCACTTCTTGTGGCAAACTACTTAGCACTGCTTGGACGCGGTTATTGACATTGATAGCTGCTTGGTCTGGGTCTGTTTCATTCGTAAAATAAACGCTAATGCTCAAAGAACCGCTTGAAGTAGAGGAGCTTTGCATATAAATCATATTTTCTACACCATTGATACTATTTTCAAGCACACTTGCTACGCTGCTAGAGATAACTTCCGCACTAGCACCCGGATAAGTTGCACTCACGACAACTTGGGGAGGGGTAACTTGCGGATACTCTTCTACTGCCAAAGAAAAAGCAGACAACCCCCCGGCAATGACGATGATAATAGACATTACCATTGCCAAAACAGGACGTTCGATAAAAAATTTAGAAAACATTATAAGAACCTTTCTTTTAAGGCTTTGGTGATTGGTCAATCGGAGTTACAGGAGCACCCGGACGCAATTTGATTAATTGGCTTGTAATAACCACATCTCCATCATTTAAACCACTTTTAATGATGACGTTATTCCCGACATTATAACCCAAAACTACTGGAGTTGGCTCGGCTTTACCATCTACGATTTTATACACATAGCTTCCTTTTGCATCTTGCATTAACGCTACTTGTGGAATCACTATAGAATTTTTTGCGACGATTCCTTCTAAACGAATGCGTGAAAATTCTCCGGGAATCAGTAAATGCTCAGGATTTTCTACAATGGCGCGCGCTTTAATGGTTGCTGTGCTTGACTCTAAAACACTATCAATAAAATCTAATTTCCCCTCTTGCCCAAAAGGCGTGCCATCAGGCAAAAGATAAACGACTTTTGTATTTTCATAATCTAAAGTGCGTAAAAAATAATAATCATTGCTAGGAATAGAAAACTCTGCGTGAATAGGGTCTAATTGCGTAATGGTTGTTAGCACATTATCCGCACCTGCTTTGCCGACTAAATCTCCAATATCATAACGTTTCATACTAATTTTACCACTTGATGGCGCAATCACATCAGTATAATCTAAATCAATTTTAGCAAGGTTCAAACTAGCTCTAGCATTTGCTACAGCAGCATTTGCACTTTCAAATGCAGATTGCGCAGAATCATATTCTTTTGGACTTAACGCATTTTCTTTAAAGAGTTTTTGTGCGCGATTCCAATCTCTATTTGCTGCCCTAAAAGTCGCTTGAGCAGAAAGAAGCTGTGCTCGCGACATATTAAAAGTTGCTTGATATTTTGCTGGATCAATTTTAAAGAGCTTATCACCTTTTTTAACAATCCCACCTTCTATGAAATTTTGCTCTAATAGCACTCCTTCTACACGCGCATAAATATCCACACTCTGCAAACTTGTAAGTTTGGAAGGATATTCAAAACTAACAGAAACGTCTGCATTTTTTACTTTATATGTATTAACAGGCATTACCATATTTTGCTGTGCTGCTTGTGCATTTTTATCTTCTTTGGAACAACCAGCAAATAAAAGTGCCACGCATGCTAAACTAATAAGCATTTTAAGAAATATTGTATTAGCTTTTTTCATTTTTTTCCTTATTTGAAAATCAACTTTGAATCAATAATTACAAACTGTAATCACCATTACAAAAAAATATCGTAGAATTCTAATTAACTTTTGCTTAAAAATAAATTTATGTATTTTAGATTCTTTTTGAACATATCTAAAAAGCGTGAAGCAAAAATGGGCTTTAATTTAACATTTAAAAGAATCCAATTGCGCATTTAGCATACTTGCTTTTTGCGCCATTTCTTTTGAAATCGCATTAATCATATGCACTGCTTCGCTATTATCATTTGTCAGTTTATCGACTTCGCTAATTTGCTTTAATACTGTTTGCATCGCTTCAAAAAGAGTATTTGTTTTACTTAATGCTTCCACAGAAGCACTAACTGCTGCTTCAAGAGATTTTGTGCTTGTTTCTAAAATTTCAGTCCCTTCCATAGAATCATCAGCAACACTTACAATTTTTTGAACATTTATACGCATCGCATTATTTGCATCAGTAATGGATTGAATAATCGTATTAACCACAGCATTAATTTCACCTAAGCTTTTTTGTGTGCGTTCTGCAAGTTTCCTTACCTCATCAGCAACCACAGCAAAACCGCGTCCAGCTTCTCCCGCTCTTGCTGCTTCAATATTTGCATTAAGTGCAAGCAAGCTAGTTTGGTCTGCAATTTCTGCAATGATTGTTAAAACGTCCTTAATCTTATCAGTTTCTTGCGCGCTTTGCTCTAAACGTTCTGCAATATTATGTTCTGCACTCACATTCTCTTGCACATTATTTGCGACTTTTAATAACAATCTTTTTGTTTCTGCAAGTTGTTCAGAAGATTCCTGAATATCTTTTGCACTAAGCTGCACTAAATCTTTTGCTGCATTTAGCATCACCTCAATCTCTCCACCTAAACGCGTGCTATCTTTCACAACTTCTACAGAACGTCCGATACGTTCATTAATTTCACTAGAAGCACCAAAAAGCTGATTAGATTGTGTAATATTTTGGTGGCTAATATCCTTTGCGCTGCAAACTGTATTTCCTATCTTTTGAATAAAACGATTAATATAGGCACTCGCCTTTGCGATTTCATCTTCATTTTTCACCGGCAAACGCTTTGTCAAATCCCCATCACCTTGTGCTAAATCAAATGCAACTTCGGTTAAATTTGAGATAGGATAAAATACCCAACGATTAAACAGCAAAAGTAACAAAAATAATGCAACAACCCCAATACCTACCATTAAAAGAATAATCTTATTTTGCACAGCATTAGAATCCTGCATTAGCTCTTTAACAGAAATTTGCATTTCTGATACACCCAACACATCGCCAACTTGAGAAGTTGCATGGCACATTACGCACGCCTCTTCAGCCAAAATTGGCTTTGCCATCAAAAATCCTTCATCACTCTCTGTTTTATAAGTTCTAATAAATTCTTTCTTGCTTTCAAAAACTTTTAAAATTTCTGCCTCTGTCGTAAAATCTTTTTGTATCCCCATTAGCTCAATCACATTTTCTGCAGGGAAAATTTCTAAATTTGCGATTCCATTGACTTTTTTAGAACCCTCAATAAAACTACCAATCACAATGGGGTCTCCTGTATTCATTGCAATTTTTAATCCCTCTGTTAGCATCGCATTAAGCTGATACAATTCTCTTGTAGAGCTACTCTTAGCAATGCTACTAAAACCATTTTGCAAGTTATAATAGACCATTGCCAAAAGCACCAACAAAAACCCAACAATCATTGCAATAATCTTAGAACGGATAGTTTTTAGCATAATTCTCTCCCATAGGAATCCCAGCGCAACTAACTAATACCACACAATCAATTCTTATTAGTATAAAAAAACTACCCTAAAAGCTTGTTAAAAGATTAAGAGAAATTCTATTTTTGTAAATCTACGCAATTTCTTGAGTATTTTGGTTGCTTATTGGCAATTCTACTTTAAACTCTACGCCATCTTTTTCATTGATAAAAGAAATTCTACCATGCATTGACTCTAAAAACATCTGCACAATAGATAACCCAATCCCTGCTCCACCTTTTTTGGTGGTAAAAAATGTATCAAAAATTTTTCTTGCAATATCTGAGCGGATTCCACCTCCATTATCTCTAATATATAGCATACACATCTGCGTCCCAGCAATATTTTCTTCCATTAAACAGCGGATTGTAATCTTTCCTTCTTCAATGCCCCCTTCTTTCAAATGCTCTTTTACTGCCTCAATTGCATTATCAATTAAAATAATAATAATATTTTGAAACTCGCTCTTAATCGCATTAATTTTTAAAGATTCCTTATCTTCGCAAGATAAAAATCTAATGGCAATATTATTATCTACAATACTATAAAATAAATCTAATGTATTTTGAATGACAGAGCAAATTTCAAATTCTTCCTTTTTTGTTGAGGGAATATAAAATGCACGAAATGCTTCAACTGTATTTGACATAAATTTGATTTGCTCAATCATAATTTGCAAATATCTTTCAAGCTCTACATCATCTAATGTCCCTAAATTCTGAATTTCTTTAAGATTCTGACATGCAAGATACAACGCATTAAGAGGCTGTTTCCATTGGTGAGCAACATTGCCTAGCATTCTACCCATTTCCTCTTCTTTGGATTTTTGCGTAAGCATTAAATGTTTATTTTGTAGTTCTTCTTCAAGTTTTGCAACATCAGAAATATCAATAAAAGTAAAATATAAAGTTGTTTTTTGTGCAAATTCTAAAAAGTTAATTGAAGCCATAACCGGAATCACAGCATGTGCAGTTTGTAAATTTATACGAAAATTTTGACGCTGTTTGCTTTTCTTTAGTTGGTCAATTTTCTCCAAAACAGAAGTCTTACAATCCATATCTTTAAAAAGCTCCAAAATATTATAATTTAGCATTTTCATACCAAAAAGAACAGAAGCAGAGCTATTATATTTAATAATCTTCAAATCTTCATCTTGACAAATAATAATTGCATTAAGACTACTTTCAAACAAAAAATTATGCGCATAATCACTTTTTAAACGTTGTGCCACTTCATGTTCAATCTGATTAACAAGTTCTTTACTTAAAAACTCAACTGTTTCTCTTCTGCTTTGTAAATTCGCTATTAACTCCTTATTGTCCTTAAGTTCATTGCTTAATCTTTTAAAGTGATTTACAAGATATAGCACAGCCCAAACCAAACAAATCAAAAGCCCTAAGATTAAAATTGTAAGCGAGTAATTTTCATTCCATCGCGTTAGCCATTCCATACAATACTCCCTTGTTTATCACTTCTAAAATTATATACCACCAATTCCATATTTTAATCATTTTTTAGAGTTTTTTAGTTTTTGTTTTGTTACAATTTTAGGATTTTTTCTAAAAAGGTAAATGAATGACAACCGCATTACAAACTACCTCGCTCTTACTAGAAATTGGCACAGAAGAACTACCTGCGATTCCATTTTTAGCGGAATTGCCAAATATCAAAAACAAGTTTCAAAAAATCCTAAAAGCAAATCGCCTAAATTGCACATTTGATTTTTATTATACACCACGTCGCTTAGTAATTCTCACAAAAGAATTCCCAAAATTCCAAAGTGCAGAAACTTTAGAATTTTTTGGACCGCCCCTTAACATTGCTTATAAAGACGACAAACCTACACCTGCAGCATTAGGATTCTTCAAAAAATGTGGAATCTCTCAAGAAAATGTGCAAACCACACAAAAGGAAGGAAAAACAATTCTTTATTGCAAAAAAGAAGCGGAGCAACTTCCTGCAAGCTCACTATTAGAAGCAATCATTAAAGAATTTTTAGAATCTTTAAATTTTGGCAAGGCAATGCGTTGGGGCAGCTTAAAAGAATCCTTTATTCGCCCTATTTCTTGGATTTTATGCCTTTTGGATTCTAAACTTGTCCCCCTCAAACTTTATGGAATAGAAGCAAAAGCCCAAACTTACACACACCGCAATATAAGTTTTGAACCTTTTGATGTCAATTCTTTAGAATCCTATTTACAAACACTTGCTAATAATGGTGTTATTTTAGACCAAAACGCAAGAAAAGATAGAATCCTAAGCGCAATCAAAGCTATTGAAAAAGAACAAGATATTCAAGTAGAAATTGATGCAGAATTACTCGAAGAAGTTGTCGCAATCACAGAATATCCAACAGCTCTTTTTGGAGAATTTAGCCCACATTTTTTAGAGCTTCCAGCTCCATGTATTATCACGTCTATGAAAGTCAATCAACGCTATTTTGCGACCTATAAAGATAGTCATCTCCACCATGGATTTATTTTAGTTTCAAATAGCCTTAGCAAAGATTCAAAAGCTATTATTGCAGGAAATGTCAAGGTTTTGCGCGCACGCTTAGAAGACGCATTATTTTTCTATCATAACGATTTGAAAAACGGCTTTATGCCAGAAAAATTAAAAAGCGTTACTTTTGTAGAGGGATTAGGTTCAATGTGGGATAAAACAGAACGCGAACTTGCAATCGTCCGCACTCTTAGCGATTCTTTAAAAACCCTTTTGCAAAAAGAAGAAGAGAATCTAAGTTTAACTTTAGAAATTCTTGAGCAAGCAGCACTCTTAAGCAAAGCAGATTTAATGAGTGAAATGGTCTATGAATTTACAGAATTGCAAGGAATCATGGGTTATTACTACGCAAAGGCATTGCGTTATGATGATAGAGTTGCCCTTGCTATTAAAGAACAATATCTTCCAAACTCCGAAGAAAGCGTTATGCCTTCGAACCTAATTAGCGCAATTATAGCACTTTCCTACAAATTAGATAATCTTTTAGGACTTTTTAGTATTGGAAAAATTCCTAGTGGCTCTCGCGACCCTTTTGCCTTGCGCCGCGCTGCAAATGGTGTTATTAAAATTATTTTACATTTTAATCTTCCCTTAAATCTAAGAGAGATTTTACAAACACTCAAAATACATTATAAAGATTTTGATATAAACTTACTAGAAACCTTTATTTTAGAACGTTTAGAAACAATGTTAGACTTTAACCCTTCACTTTTACGCGCAGTTCTTGCGACAAACGAACGCAGCTTAGTGCAAATCTTTCAAAAATTAGATGCGCTAGATAATGCCCTAAAAAATCAAGACAAGCAGCTTTTAATGCAGACTTTTAAGCGTTTGGCAAATATTACTAAAGAAGTGGATTTAAGCGGGGATTTACCGATTAGAGAAGATAAACTTCTTGCAAGCGAAGAAATTGAGCTATATCAAAATTTCAAAGCTTGTCTAATAAGTGGTGATAACTATTCAAAACGTTTAGAATCCCTCCTTAGTTTAAGTCCGATTTTGGAACGTTTTTTTGATAAAGTATTAGTTAATGCACCAGATGCAGACTTTAAAAACAACCGCAAACACCTAATTGCTCGTATTTATAAAGAGTTTTTAAGTGTAGCAGATATTAAAGAAATTAGCTTTTAGGAATCAAATTGCAAGATTTTAAAGGAGTGTCAATTACACAGATTCAACAAGCTATTGCACAAAAAAAGCAAAGTTTTGATGAAAATTGGCTTGGCAGAAGCCTTGCTTACACTCCTTATCAACCGCGCTCCTTAGATTTAAAACGCAAAGACAATATATATTCTATTTTTAGACTTTATGATTATAAAGATTCAAACTTTCTCCACCGCGCAAAAGAACTTGAGAAAAATGCAAAAACTTTCATTGTGGAATCTTTAGAGTTTGCGACATATCTTAGGCGTTATGTTTGTGTGCCGATTCTTTATGATTTTTTAATTTTAGATTCCTATCAACTTTTAGAATCCCTTGTATATGGTGCTGATAGTATTACACTTTATCCAAAATACTTAGAACAATCAAAGCTTAAAGAGCTTAGCGATTATGCACTAAGGTTGGGATTAGAACGTGTATTTTGCATAGAAACACAAGAGGATTTAACAAAAGCAATTTTCTCTAAAGCAGATCTTTTAAATATCAATGAAAATTTCTCGCTTATTCCTTTAATTCCAAAAGAAAAAATTATTATCAGCCCCATAAATGCAGAACAAAACAATTCTAACTATATCAATGCACTAGATGCAAAAATCATTGATTCCACAAACTAAACATCTAAAATCAAATAATATTACCTAGTAGCTAAAGTTTAATATAATGATAAAGTTGTTGTTTGATGCTATTGATTATAAGCTAATGGTGCCGAGGGTCGGAATCGAACCGACACGGGGTTGCCCCCACCAGATTTTGAGTCTGGCGCGTCTACCAATTTCACCACCCCGGCAAAGAGAGAAATGGTATTATAACTAAGAAAATAGAATATTAACTTAAAAAGTTACTAAAAATTATAAAATCCTAAAACTCTTTTTGAATAAAGGTTTTTTTCCAGATTTTCCAAACGCAAATCTTGCGCTTTTTGCATTTTTGCTAAATTTGCAGTAGCAGTAATTTGATTTAATAGCACCCAAAGACTAAGTGTTGCAAAAAGTATTGTAACCACACAAGAAATTAATGCAATTTTTACTGCTTTTTTTGCTGTATTCTGCGCTAATTCCAATGCTTTTAGGATTTCATTCTCCATAAGATTCCTTAATTGAGTTGTAATTTTGATTGCAAAAATCGATACACTAATGCTAGCACAAACGAAAAAAATGCCAAAACCATTACAATACTTGCTCCCGCTTGCAAATCATAATAATATGCAATTACGATTCCACTTAGCATTGAAGCAAAGGAAATTATACTTGCCCAAAACATCATTTTAGCTAAAGAAGCGGTAAAAATTTCGCTGCAATATGCAGGAATACTTAAAAGCGCGATAATAAGAATAATCCCAACTGATTGCATAGAAATTACGATTCCAATAGCAATTAATACCATTAGCATAATACTAAAAAAACGTGTATTAATGCCTTGCAGTTGTGTAAATTCTTCATCATAAGATAAACCCAAAATTACACGATAGTTCAATATTATAAAGATAAGCAAAAGAACACTAAATCCCGCCATTACCATAATATCATTTTGCGTTATGCTTAAAATGCTCCCAAACAAATATCCCATAAAGTCTTTGCTATATCCCGGAGTAAGCTCCACCAAAATTACTCCTAAAGCCATACCAAATGCCCACAATGAGCCAATAAGGGAATCCAAACGCTCTTTTGCATATAGGAGCATATACGCCAAAACCACTGCGCAAAACACACTAAATCCTGTGGCTCCAACTAAAATTGGCAACCCAAAAAACGCAGCGATTCCAACCCCACCATAAACACTATGTGCGATTCCACCTGCGACAAAAACCATACGATTTGTAACCACAAGTGTGCTGATAATCCCACAAATAATACTTGTGAAAAATGCACCAATTAAAGCATTTTGCACAAAAGTATAGGAAAGTGCGTCAATCAACTAGCCACTCCAAACTCTCCTCATTAAGTTCAGCTTTGATAATATCCATTTTAACATTTGCATTAAGATAATCTGTAATTTCAAGCATATCAATTAAAGCATTACGCATACAGCTTGTAGCACCCGGGCTTGGTGTCATATTAAAGGTAATTCCCTCGCCACTTTTAATCTTTTTTTCTCCTAACATTAATTTTTTCTGCTGTTTGTCTAACACTTGCGGACGGATTCCTCCAAAGCCTTTTGCATAAGTTAAATCTTCTAAAGTCAAAGAAGGAATAATTTTTTGTGCTTCCTTGATAAAAAATTTCTTGCCAATCCCCGGCACTTCATACAAGAAATTCCTTAAAATATAGTTGCGAATCTCGCTATCTGAAAATAAGTCCCACATAATTTTTGTTGTCGCTATTTCTCCAAAACCCGAAGTTTTGAAGAAGTCTAAATAAGTGCCACTTTTAAATCGTTCTAATTTTGGCATAGAAAGTGCTGTTGGTCCTAAACGATTCTTCCCTTTTGCGATAATATCAGGGTCTCCATGGATTGCTGCAAAAGGTAATTTTGGATTCTGAACTGTATAAACTTTTCCTCTTAGTTTATCTCCGGGAATGAAGAAAAAGCTACCTGCCACAGGCAAGCAACCAAGCTCCAAACCAAACCCCATATTTTGCGCTAGAAGCAAAGAATGCGCACCTGCATTAACAAGCACAAAAGATGCAGTAATTGGCTCTTGGTTATTAGCTCGGAGTGTGTATTTCCCGTCACCTTGCTTAACAATATCTTTCACTTGATAGTTAAATTTTGCTTGATGCTCACCAAATACGCTTTTTTCAACCATATGATGCGCCACAGAACAAAAATCCATCGCACAAAAACTTTTACGCATTCCAGAACCCACCACATTTTCTGCACGATCGCTTCCATCTGCTAGCTTAATAACATTAGGTTCAATCTCCTTAATGTCTTCTTTGCTAAAAAATTCTAATTCTGGATAAATCTCTTTAAACTCTTCGTATCGCTTTTTTATAAATTCCACTTCTTTATCGCCCACGCCAATTGCCATTTTTTGATACTCAAAAATACTTTTATTTTGTAATTCATGAAACAAAGCAAAAGAAACTAACATTTTTGCTGACCTTGCAACCTTTTTTGCTTTTTCAAAAGTATAATTTGTCTCAATATCTCCTGCGTGAATGGTTTGGGAATTATTATTACCTCTGGAGCTTAGTGTAGCTGGTTCGGAATACTTTTCTAATAGAACCACTTTCTTTAAATCTGTGTAATGTGTCAAAACATAAAATAACGCACTTCCAGAAATCCCAGCTCCAATTATCGCCACATCATAAGTATTATTCATCTCTTTCTCCTATTTTAGAGTGCCATAAGCCCATAAGCATCTCTACCTCGCAAAAATGCTCATCAAAAGCATCTGTATTACAAGCGGTATTTATATTGTTTGGCAAATTATGCACCTTTACTTCTTTATTTACATATAAAACTTTTTTTGCATATCCTAGCAAAACAGATACATCATGACTTATCATTATTATAGCTTTTTCTTGATTGATTTGCTGCAATAAACGATAAATTTCCTTTTGGCTCTTTGGGTCAATACTCGCTGTTGGCTCATCTAAGACCAATAAATTTGGATTGCTACATAACGCCCTAGCAATCAAAACACGTTGTCTTTGCCCACCAGAGAGTTCGCCAATCTTTTTATGTGCAAAAGATTCCATATTAAACTTTTCTAAAAGCTGCATTGCAGTCTCTTTTGCACCTTTTGGCAAGAATCCCCCAAAAAGTTTTGGTTTTAAAAATCCCATCATCACTACTTCAAGTGAAGTTATAGGAAAATGACGATTTAAAAAAGTATTTTGTGGCACATAACCAATGCGTAGATTTGAATCTTTAATAATCTCTCCACTACTAGGCTTTAGCAATCCCACCAAAAGGCGCGCCAATGTGCTTTTGCCACCACCATTTGGACCAATAATTGCCCAAAAATCTCCTTTAGAAATCGTCCAATCCACATTATATAAAATTCTCTCTTTGGTAAAATAAAATTTAACGTTTTTGCATTCAATTATTTTTTCTTGCAACATTTTATTCATCACTTAATGCTTGTTTTAAAAAGAGATTCCGCATTCCATAAATCCGATAAAGAAGCAAACTTTCTTGCTTTATCTCGGGGACATTTTTGCCAATTTCTAAAGAAGTAATTGCAATTTTTCCTATGATTTTTCTCCCTTCTTGTGTTTCATTTTGTAGCGTTCTTAATCCCCATATATCGTGCAAAATATAAATTTCTCCATTCATCTCTCCTAAATACAACATAATATGCCCTTGCATTCCTAATAAAGTCGCAAATGGGATTCCATATTCTTTTAGCGTTTTTAGTTTTTCTTGAGCATTTTGTTTGCTAATATCTCTATATATATAAAGGGTGCTATTTTTAGAATCTTGGTGCATTTGTGCTTGTGAATTTCTAGGAAGATAAAATCCAAAATTTCCAAGAATATCACGCAAAAACATAGAACAATCACGATTCCCAAACATTCCGCCCCAGCCATATTTCTCCCCCATTAAATTTTGTGCTAATTGTGCGACTTCTGCACTTGAAAATGCCATAGGAAATTCTGCAAAATCATTTTTATCTAATGCGATTTTAATTGCATGTGCGTATCCACGCGCATTACGCACATAAATTTCTGTTTCATACTGCGTTTTTGTGCGACCAAGCAATGGTAAAAGCATTCCAATTCTTGCATTTTCTAAAAACTCATTATGCGTATTTTTAAGAGAGATATAATCACGTTTTGCAACTAAAAAATCTTTTGTTTGTTTGAGATTCTTAATTTGATTATCATTTAAAATTCCAATATCAAGCACATTAACCCAACCACTTACAAATCCACTCTCCACATACGCCCAAGACTTAGAACGCGAGTAATGCGTGATTAAAACAGGTGTTCCTAAATAAATATAAGAATTTTGCCAATAATCAAAAGGGAAGCCTTCACCTGCTAACTTTGGATTCAAAAAGCGCGGTTTGTTTGTAGGCAGCACACGCAAATTTGTGCTTCTTGTGATAATTGCGGGTTTTTTTACGCTAGGATATGTGCTAAGATTTGCTTCTAGCTCTAATGCTTTTATTTCATTATCATCATAGACTTGCAGATTCTCCCCAAAACCTTGTTTTGAATATGCCGCATTTAATCCCCATTTCATTTCACTAGCTTTTATGTGTGGTTTTTTATCCCAAGGGCTAAAAAAATTCTCCAAATATTCTTTCTTTTGTGCTTGTAGTGTTGCGCGATTTAAAACTTTAGAATCTTTTACAAATTCCCTTAAATCTTGTGGTGGGAAACGCAAAACACTATGCTCTACTTCCTTTGGCGCACATCCTAAAAAAACTAAAGTAACAAATACAACACAAATAAAAGTGGTGATTCTAGCTTGCATTATCCCCAAATCTCCTCATATAACTTCTCATCAAAACCCACAATAACCTGCTCTTTTTTGCCTTTTTTAGATTCAATCACAGGACGCTTAATGAGCAATGGAGCGTCAATTAACCATTGTTTGATTCCACTATCATCTAAATTTTTATCTTTTAATCCTAATTTTTTATAAGTTGTTCCTTTATGATTCAAAAGTGTTTTAAGTGGAACAAATTTTAACCAACACTCTATCTTTTCTAAGCTTGGAGATTCTTTTTTAAAATCCACCAAAGTATATTCCACTCCCTTAGAATCTAAAAACTGCATTGCTTTTTTCACACTACCACAAGTTTTAATTCCATATAACTTCACCATTAAGATTCCTTTAAAAATAATTTAATGCAACCATATAAATAATCATACCTACAAACATACTTAAAATTGTATTCTTTGTGAGCAAAAAACATACAACCACACATGCAATCCCTCCAATTTCATAGATTCCATAATGCGCACTCCACTCTACATCTTTAAGCGTAAAAAACACCAAAAGTGTCATTATTAGCAAAGGCATTGTTGCTTGCAAATACTGAAGCAATGGAGTATTGACTTTATTTTTAAGCACAAAAAAAGGCAAAAAGCGCGTTAATGCAGTTCCAATTGTTGCTGCGATAATAGCACCAAGAATATACCAATCACTTAAATGTTCTAATTCCACGCTATGCCTTTTTGAAAATCCAAGGTTTTAAGACAAGTAAAATTGCGATTCCACATAAAATACTAAGTAATAAAAAATTATCTCTAGGAAACATAATAAGCCCAAAAACGCCAAGCACACACGCAATATAAAAAGGCATTTTAAATGTGGAATTTTGCAACAAAGAAAGTGTTAGCACACTAAAAAGTGCTGTTAGCACAAACTCAATCCCCTCTGGATTTAACCTAAAATACTCACCCAAAAAGATTCCAAGCCCACAGCCTATAATCCAATATAAATGGTTTAATAAAGTAACGAATAAATAATTTTTCTCTAAATCTTTTGGAGCAAGTTTTAAAGAAGCTTGATGACTCTTTAAAACAGCAAATGTCTCATCTGTCAGCCCAAAAAGCACATAATACTTAGTTAGTCCAAAATGTTTAATGTCTGTGAGGATTGAAAGTGAGTAAAAAAGATGTCTAATATTTAATAAAAATGAAGCAATAGCTACTTCAAAAAATCCAGAATGCGCAGCCAAAAGCGAAACAAGCAAAAACTGCCCTGCTCCTGCATAAATCACAACCGCACATAAAATGCCAAAATACCAAGGCAAATGTAAATTTGCATACAAGATTCCAAAAGTAGCACCAAGTGGCAAATATCCCATCATTACTGGTAAAGTTTGTATAAAGCTTTTAAAAAACATTGCATTATTCCAAAATTAAAGCACACATTATAACAAATTAACTACAATCTTTAAAACATTTTATACCCTAGCAAAATACATTTATCAAAATAAGGCAGCACGCACATTGCTTTAATATCGCCATCAATCCCAATATCACGCAAAGTTTCATAATAGCGAATATCAAATTGCAAATGGCTATTTGCACTCGTTGAGATTCCAACTCCACTTTGCTCATTAAAATAAATAAACCAAGAAATTTTGCTAAAAACTAACACAAGTGCGTGAAGATTGTTTAAGGATTCCTTTTCTTTTGGGCTTAGCAAATGATAACCTTCACGACTCACAACAATGCGATGACGAAATCGCACAAAATTACGCGCAAGGGTTTGTTTATGCACTTGTTCATAAAATTGGTCAAAATTCATAAAATTAGTCTGTATCAAAGGAATCTTAGAATCTTGCGCACTAAGCAATAAAGGAAAAAGTGCAAGCCATAGAATCTTTAAGTTGATTTTCATTCTTTAAGATTCCATAGCGCAACCCCAAAATGGAGATTAAAGGGATTCCACGACATTTTGGAATTGCTGATAGAAGATTTGTCGCGCATCTTGTAGAGATAGGGAAATTTCGCCGATTTTAAGGCAATCGCCACCAAGTGTTGCAATTTTTGTCAAAATCAAATTAGAATCTTTGAGTAAATCGGCAAGCTTTGAAACATTTTGGGATTCCACAGCAAGCAGAATCTGTGTAGGAGCTTCACCAAAAAGCGCGTTAAATTCAAGATTTGCCACACTTTCAACACCGATATTTCCCCTTATACAAGCTTTTGCTAACGCTAATGCTAAACCACCTTGATAAACATCTACCGCCGCTTTGATAAGCCTGTGTTCATTGGCAACATTAAGCACACTCCACAAAAATAACTCATCTTGTAGATTAATGTTTTCAATCTCGCTCTTGAAAGAATTGCCAAAATATTTTGCCACCAAGCTTGCACCAAATTTTGGAGTAATTCCTTTTGGTGCTAGGCGATAAACTTCTAACCCTGCAACTTCAAAATGCGATTGCAAAACATTATGCACATCATCAATAATACCAACCCCTGCAATACTAGGCGTTGGATAAATATCTTGATTATTTGTTTGGTTATAAAGGCTAACATTACCGCTAACAACAGGCGTATTTAACGCTTTACAAGCCTCTTTAATACCCTCACAAGCTTCTTTAAACTGCCACATAACTTCTGGATTCTCTGGGCTTCCAAAATTCAAACAATCTGTAATTGCCAAAGCGCGCCCACCACGCAAAGCAACATCTCGTCCAACTTTTGCCACTGCTTGTTTTGCACCTTCTCTTGGATTAAGATAGCAAAGTCTGCTTTGACAAGCGACACTCATTCCCAAACCTTTACCATTTTCTTTTACGCGAATCACACTAGCACCACCCGCGCCGCTAGGGATAATCGTATTAGTCTGCACACTAGAATCGTATTGCGTATAAACCCAAGATTTATCACAAATTTCTGGGCTTTTAAGTAAAGTTTCAAAGACATTTTGTTGATTTTGGGATTCTAAACTTTGCACATCTAAAGCTTCAATAGAATCTAAATAATGTGGATTTTCACTTACAGGACGATTAAGAATTGGTGCTTTTTCACTAAGTGGCGCAATAGGAATCTCTGCACATTTTTCATTATGCCAAAAAAGCTCCATTTTGCCACTATTTGTAACTTCTCCGATGATTGCGCAATCTAATTCCCATTTTGCAAAAATCTCTATAATTTTTGCTTCGCAGCCTTTTTTGGCACAAATGAGCATTCTCTCTTGACTTTCGCTTAACATCAATTCATAAGGCGTCATTCCACTCTCTCGCATTGGGACTTTATCTAAGTGCATTATCATTCCACTTCCGCTGCGTCCCGCCATTTCAAAGCTGGAGCTAGTAAGCCCTGCTGCACCCATATCTTGGATTCCAACAATTAAATCTTGCTTGAATAATTCCAAACAAGCTTCCAAAAGCAACTTTTCTGTAAATGGGTCGCCCACTTGCACTGTTGGACGGAGAGATTTAGAATCCTCGCTAAAAGAATCGCTACTCATCACAGCCCCACCTAAGCCATCACGCCCGGTTTTTGAACCAACATAAATGACAGGATTTCCGATTCCTTCTGCTTTACCATAAAAGATTTCATCGTTTTTGACGATTCCTAATGAAAAAGCATTGACTAGAATATTTCCATTATAACTTGGTTCAAAGCTCATTTCTCCGCCAATTGTTGGCACACCCATACAATTTCCATACCCACCGATTCCTGCGACTACTCCACGCAACAAATAACGATGTTTTGCTCCGATAGAATCCTTTTTTGTAATATCACCAAAACGAATAGAATTTAGGCTTGCAACCACTCTAGCACCCATTGTAAAAATATCACGCATGATTCCGCCAACACCTGTTGCTGCTCCTGCATAAGGCTCAATAAAGCTTGGGTGATTATGCGATTCCATTTTAAAAACCGCTCCATAACCTCCGCCAATATCAATAATACCGGCATTCTCTCCGGGTCCTTGAATCACCCAAGGAGCACGTGTTGGAAAACCGCTAAGATAGATTTTACTAGATTTGTAACTACAATGCTCACTCCACATTGCCGAAAAAATGCCGAGTTCTACTAAGTTTGGCTCTCTGCCTAAAATACTTAAAATTTTGTCGTAATCCTCTTTAGTGAGTTTGTGTTGTTTTAAAACTTGAGAGAGATTCTCCATTTTGACTTCCTTGATTAAGAAAAATAAATTTAGGCTTTTACAGACTCTTTGTGTGTAAATTTTACAAAGTAAGTGAAAGTTTAACAAATGACGCATAAAGTAGAGATAAACTAAGATTGCAATAAAGTTAAATTCTGTAAAATATTTGCGTTTTGCTTTGGCAACCACAACGCAGGAATTTTAAGGAGAAATCTAAGATGAAATACATCAAGTTTTTCAAAGAGTTAAACAATAGAGATGTTCCCATAGTCGGGGGAAAGAATGCAAGTATCGGAGAGATGTTTCAAGAGCTTGTTCCAATGGGAATCAAAGTCCCAAATGGTTTTGCAATTACAAGTGAAGCTTATTGGTATTTGCTAGATAGTGCTGGAATTAGAGAAAAAATTAAAGAGTTGCTCGATGGAATTGATGTAACTGAAATTGATGTATTAAATGTCCGCTCCAAAAAAATCCGTGATATGATTTTTGGAACACCATTGCCGGAAGATTTACGCAAGGAAATCTTAGATGCTTACAAAATTCTAAGTGAAGAATATAAAATGGAAGAAGCAGATGTTGCAGTCCGAAGCTCTGCCACTGCTGAAGACTTGCCTGATGCAAGCTTTGCAGGGCAACAAGATACTTATTTAAGTGTGCAAGGACAAACCGAGCTAATCCATTATGTAAAATCTTGCCTTGCTTCACTTTTTACAGAACGCGCAGTCAGTTACCGCGCTTCAAGAGGATTTGACCATTTTAAAGTAGCACTTTCTGTGGGTGTGCAAAAAATGGTGCGCTCTGATAAAGGAAGCTCTGGAGTAATGTTTAGTATTGATACAGAAACAGGATTCAAAGATGCGGTATTTATCACTTCAAGCTGGGGGTTAGGAGAAAATGTCGTAGGTGGGACGGTTAATCCTGATGAGTTTTATGTCTTTAAACCTGCACTAGAGTTAGGAAAACGTCCGATTCTTAAACGACAATTAGGCTTTAAAAACATTAAAATGATTTATGCAGCACCCGGAGCTCCACACCCTACAAAAAATATTGAAACTACCGAAGAAGAGTTAAAAAGCTTTTCTTTAAGTGATGATGAAATTTTAACACTTGCACGTTATGCGATATTGATTGAAAAACATTATTCCAAAGAAGCAGGCGAATACCGCCCTATGGATATGGAATGGGCAAAAGATGGCAATAGCGGAGAACTCTTTATCGTCCAAGCGCGCCCAGAAACTGTGCAAAGTCAAAAAATGAAAAAACAAAGCAACACTCTTGAAAAATACTTTTTTAAAGATAAAGAAGAAAAAGAGATTCTTTTAACCGGAAAAGCAGTGGGTGGAAAAATAGGAATAGGCAAAATCCGTGTGATTGACAATATTGCAAATATGGGAGAATTAAAACAAGGGGAAATTCTTGTAACAGATAATACTGACCCTGATTGGGAACCCGCAATGAAAAAAGCTGCGGCAGTTATTACCAATCGCGGAGGACGCACTTGCCATGCTGCTATTGTTGCGCGTGAAATTGGAGTTCCAGCGATTGTTGGAGCAGTAGGGGCGACAGAAAAATTAGAAACCGGAATGGAAGTAACCGTATCTTGCGCGGAAGGCGAAGATGGCTTTGTGTATGATGGCATTCATTCTTTTGAAATTGAAAAGATTGACTTAAGTAGCCTAGAGCAACCTAAAACAAAAATCTATATGAATATTGGTAACCCTGAAAAAGCTTTTGCTTTTTCTATGATTCCAAATAATGGCGTTGGACTTGCTAGAATGGAATTTATCATTAACAACTATATTAAAGCGCACCCTTTAGCACTCATTGATTTACACAATGGAAACAAAGAATTTGACGGCGTAGAAGGCGTTAAAGAAATTATGTCTGGCTATGCAAACCCTAAAGACTTTTTTATCAAAAAAATCGCAGAAGGCGTAGGAATGATTGCTTCAGCATTCTATCCAAAGCCCGTAATTGTGCGCACAAGCGATTTTAAATCCAACGAATATTGTCGAATGGTAGGCGGAAAAAACTATGAGCCTCACGAAGAAAATCCAATGATTGGGTATAGAGGTGCAAGCCGTTACTATTCTGAACAATATCGTCAAGCCTTTGAGTGGGAGTGTCAAGCACTTGCTATGGCAAGAAATGAAATGGGATTTACAAATATGAAAATTATGGTTCCATTCCTTAGGACTCCAGAAGAAGGGCGCAGAGTGCTTGATATTATGCGTAAAAATGGGCTCACGCAAGGAGAAAATGGCTTAGAAATTTATGTGATGTGTGAATTACCTGTAAATATAATTTTAGCCGATGAATTTTTACAACTTTTTGATGGATTCTCTATTGGTTCAAATGACTTAACACAACTCACTTTAGGTGTTGATAGAGATGGAGAGCTTGTAAGCCATGTCTTTGATGAAAGAAATCCTGCATTACTTAAAATGTTCAAAATGGCAATTGATGCTTGCAAAAAACACAATAAATACTGCGGAATCTGCGGACAAGCTCCGAGTGATTATCCAGAAATTGCAGAATTTTTAGTAGAAAATGGAATAGCGTCTATTTCCCTAAATCCAGATTCTATTATTGAAACTTGGGATAGAATCGTAACACTAGAGAAAAAACTAGGAATGTCCTAACATTGCAGGGAGCAATCCCTGCTTAACTTTAAAAAATCTTAAAAAATAATTTAAACTTCATCTTTGAAAAGCTTTTATAAGTTTGCAGTGTATAATGCGTTACTTTTCTTTAAATAAGGATTTTCTTGAAACTTGCTGTTTTTGATTTTGATTCCACTCTAATGGACGGAGAGACAATTGACCTTTTAGCTCAAGCTAATGGAAGCACTGATGCTGTGCGCACTATCACAAAAGAAGCTATGGGTGGTAAAATGGACTTTCACCAAAGTTTAAAACTTCGTGTTGCAACTCTAAAGGGAATGCCTTTATCAAAAGTGCATTCCGTATGCGAAAACCTAAAATATAATTTAGGAGCTAAAGAATTAATCAATATTTTAAAAGCTAAAGATTATAAGGTTGTTGTTTTTAGCGGAGGATTTGACGAGGGTGTGTGTGCTGGACAAAAGGCTTTGGGTTATCATATCCATTTTAGCAATACTCTTCACCATAAAGATGGAATCTTAACGGGTGAAGTCGGTGGAGAAATGATGTTTAACTATTCTAAAGGGCGTATGCTTGAGAAAATTCAAACACTTTTAAACGCAACTTACGAAAATACCATTGCCATTGGAGATGGCGCAAATGATATTTCAATGTTCAAATATGCAAAAAAGAAAATAGCGTTTTGTGCTAAACCTGTCCTTAGAGAAGCTGCAAATATTATTATTGATGAAAAAGACTTGATGCAGATTGCAAAACATTTAGACTAGGAGGTTTTATGCAAGACAATTTTTCATTTTCACTTTGGTGTGATTTTATTGAACGTGATTTTTTAGAAAACGATTTTATTGGAATGATTCAAGATGGAATCATTAATGGAGCAACAAGCAATCCAGCAATTTTTCAACAATCTTTTTTAAATAAAAGCTATCAAGCGCAAAAAGAATCTTTACAAATTCAAGACAAAAAAAGCCTTTATGAAGCATTAGCCAAAACAGACATTCAACGCGCCGCAGAACTTCTAAAACCTCTTTATGATGCAAATCCTAATGATGGCTATATTAGCATTGAAGTTGATCCTAATTTATGCGAAGATGCTAAAGGAACGATTGAAGAGGGGAATCGCTTGTTTAATGATATTGGCTATCCTAATGTGATGATTAAGATTCCAGCTACAAAAGCTGGCTTTAGTGCTATGGAAGAACTCATCGCACAAGGAATCTCTGTAAATGCCACTCTAGTTTTCAATAAAGAACAAGTGATAAACTGCATGGAGGCTTTCAAAAAGGGTTATGAAAAACTTAAACAAGTAAGCAAACTAGAGTTAAAGGATTTACCGCGTGCAGTTGTTAGCATTTTTGTCTCTCGATTTGACCGCAAATGTGATTCTATTTTAAAAGAACATGGAATCCCAACTGCAACTTTGGGAATCAAAAATGCGCAATATCTCTATCATATTTTAAACTCTTATGCGCTTCCGGGTGTGCGCACACTCTTTGCTAGCACAGGCGTTAAAGGCGAAGATTTAGAACCTGCTTATTATATTAATGAACTTTATCACCCTTACGCAATCAACACTGCTCCGCTTTCTGCAATTTCTGCTTTTGATTATAATACAGTTAGTGAAGCATATTTACCAAGTATTGAAGAATTAGAAGAGTTTTTAGAATCTGTCAAAAATGCTGGAATTGATTTGGATTCCATATCTCAAGAGTTGCTAGAACAAGGTTTAAATGATTTTAAAGCAGCGTTTTCTAAAATTTTAGAAAGTTTATAAGCACATTTAAATATAGTTTTTACAAAAAATTGCTATAATTGCGACTTTTATTTTAATTTTAAGGACAATTAATGTTAAGCGGAATAATTAGAGAGAGTATTTCAAAAGCAGATGTTAAAACGCTCAGAAAAAATGGTTATCTAATTGCTAATATCTATGGAAAAGGCAAAGAAAATATCCATTGCGCGTTTAAACGCAATGATTTTATCAGGGAAGTCAAGAAAAAAACAGACTTAATCTTTGAAGTAGAAGTTGGCACACAAAAATATCCTGTTGTTATTCAAGAATACCAAAAAGACCCTATTACAAGTGAGATTATCCATGTGGATTTAATGCTAGCCCAAAAAGGAGTTGAAGCTAAGTATTCTGTAAAAGTGCGCACTGTTGGCACCTCAAAAGGACTTAAAAACAAAGGGGTTTTAATGATGTCAAAAAAACGCATTAAAGTAAAATCAACACCTGAAAATCTTCCAAAAGATTATGAAATTAATGTAAGTGATTTAGATGTTGGCGATGTTGTGCTTGTGCGTGATTTACCTGCATTTGAAGGCGTAAAAATTGTCGAACGTGATGATGTTGCAATTGTTGGTGTAATTAAATCTCGCTAGTATTTCTTATGTCTTTGTGCAAATGTTTTTAATAGTTGGCTTAGGAAATCCGGGACAAAGTTATCAAAACAATCGCCACAACATAGGCTTTAAAGTCCTAGATTGCTTAATCCACACATTAAATGCCACAAAACAAAGCGACAAAAACTTTCAAGGAGAGCTTTATAAAAGCTCTCAAATTCTACTTTTAAAGCCTACTACTTTTATGAATTTATCAGGTGAATCTGTCCAAAAAGTGCTGCGCTTCTATAAAATCACAGGTTTTTTAGTCATTCATGATGAGTTAGATTTGCCTTTTGGAAGTGTAAAATTTAAGTTTGGTGGAAGCAGCGGCGGACATAATGGCTTAAAATCCATTGATTCCTTATGTGGCAACGCATATTATAGAATCCGCTATGGAATCAGCAAACCTGCAACAAAAGAAAAAGTGATAGATTGGGTATTGCAGGATTTTAGCTCTATTGAAATTGAACACAATCAAATCTTAATTCCACATTGTGCTAATGCTGCTTTAGAAATTACAAAACTAGATTCAAGTGAAAAGCTAGCTGCACAAGTCTCAAACAAATGGACGCTAAACCCAAAACCACTTCCTTCTAACACCACAGATTCCAAAAATCTTTCCAAAGTTACACAATGAGTTTATTTTTCCGCTATATTAGCTTTTTATATTTAAAATATTTTTTCTTTTTATTTGCATCTTTGGAATGCTTTTTTGTAGCAATTGATTTAGTAAAATTTTTAGATAACCTGCCAAATTCTGCAAATTTATTTATCCTTCTATTTGTTTATGATTTTATGTATGCTTCACAATTTATCTTACCTCTCTCGCTAATCCTAGCGCAAATTGTTTTAATGATAAATCTACTTAAAAGTGCTCAATTTACTGCTTTTTTGGCATTAGGTTTTGCAAGAATAAAAATCTTTTTTCCTATCTTTTTGCTAAGTTTTCTTATCACCTTTGCATTTATTGCGCTTAATGCAACGCCCTTTGCCTACGCTAAAGAACGCGTGGATTTGATTATAGACCAAGGATTTGCAGGAAATTACAAAAATGATTTGTTTGTAAAATATAATCACAACTATATCTACTTTAAAAAAATCTATCCTCTACTACAAAGTGCTGAAGATGTTATTGTGTATGAATTCGACCCTAAAAACGATGCGCTTGTCAGTATTGTAGAATCCAAAAGAGCTAAATTTAATGGGGAAAATTGGATTTTAGAAAATGCTACGATTACAACTTTAGACCATACTCTAGCATTAGGCAAAAATCCTATAAAAATACAAAAAGGAGACGCTTACACCACTTTACATGGCTTCAAACCAAAGATTTTAGAGAATATCTATGAAAAACAAGGTAGTATTTCTATTCTTGACGCATTTGAAGCATTTATGCTCTTAAAAAAACAAAATGCAAATACACAAAAGGTGCGCGGAGCTTTATATAATCTACTTTTCTTCCCACTCTTTGCTCCTTTAATAATGGTATGCCTTGCAATTTTTATCCCAAATTCTAATCGTTATGCTAATTTAGGCTTGATGACGCTTGGAATGATTCTAGGAATTTTGATATTGTGGGGGATATTTTTTAGCTTTTCAAGATTGTCTATGAGCGGATTTTTACAGCCAGAATTTAGTATTTTGTTACCCGTTTTTATTCTATTTTTAACAAGCAGTTTTTGCCTTTACAAAATCTTAAAATCATAAAAGGAGTGATATGACAGCATTATTGAGCGTGAGCGACAAAAGCGGAATCGTAGAATTTGCCAAAGGTTTAGTTGCATTAGGTTATGAGATTCTCTCCACAGGTGGGACGCTAAAGGTTTTGCAAGAGAACAAAATTTTAGCATTAGATGTGGCTAAATACACACAAAGTCCAGAAATGTTTGATGGGCGCGTGAAGACTTTGCACCCAAAAATTCATGGTGGAATCCTGCATCGCCGCAGTAATACAGAAGATTTAAAGATTGCCAAAGAATATGGAATCGCTGATATTAGTCTTGTTTGTGTCAATCTCTATCCTTTCAAAGCCACAATTGAGCGCACAAATGATTTTGGAGAAATTATTGAAAACATTGATATTGGCGGTCCTTCAATGGTGCGTGCAGCTGCGAAAAATTTTGAATCGGTGTTGATTCTAACAAATCCTAGCGATTACAAGGAAGTCTTAGAGCGTTTAAAGAATCATCAAAACACATTAGAATTCCGTCAAAGTATGATGATTAAAGCTTTTGAACACACTGCAAATTATGATTGTATGATTGCAAATTATATGAACAAGCGTTTTAATGGAGGATTTGGGGAATCGCATTTTATCGCAGGTAAGCTTGTCGCTCCAACGCGTTATGGAGAAAATCCACACCAAAAAGGCGCGTATTATGAGTTTGAAAACTTTTATTCTAAAGACTTTAAAACCCTAAAAGGCGAAGTTAGTTTTAACAACTTAACCGATATTAATAGTGCAGTAAAAATTGCCTCTAGTTTTGGGGAACGCCCTTGTGTTTGTATCGTAAAGCATGGGAATCCTTGCGGATTTGCTATTAAAAGTAATGTGCTAGAATCCTACAAAGAGGCTTTAAAATGCGATAACGTCTCCGCCTTTGGTGGCGTAGTAGCAGTTAATGGAATCGTAGATTTAGAATTTGCAAAAACCCTAAACCAAATTTTTATTGAAGTGCTTATCGCTCCAGAAATCACACAAGATGCCCTTAAGGAGTTTGAAAGCAAAAAGAAAATTAAACTTTTTGTCTGTGGAGGCAGCACGTTAAAATTCCCAAAAGATACGCAAGATTTTAAGCATATTGAAGGGGGTTTTGTCTTGCAAGATTCTGATTTTATAGAAACAAATGAAGTCAAAAATGCAAAATGTGTTAGCAAAAAACAAGCTAGCACGCAGCAAATGCAAGATTTGGAAATCGCTTATAAGCTTGCAAGCCTTGTTAAATCAAATTGTGTGGTGTATGTGAAAGATTCTGCAATGGTTGCTGTTGGTATGGGAATGACAAGCCGCGTTGATGCTGCAAAAGCTGCTATTAGAAAAGCACAAGAAATGGGGCTTGATTTAAAAGATTGCGTGTTAGCTAGCGAAGCATTTTTTCCTTTTAAAGATAGTATTGAAGAAGCGCATAAAGTTGGTGTCAGCGCAGTAATTGAGCCGGGTGGAAGTATCCGAGATGATGAAGTGATTGAATGTGCAAACACAAATGGAATCGCATTGTATTTTAGTGGCAAAAGACACTTTTTGCATTAAAAAAGCTTCTCTGATTCCTTATTTTTAAAGCTCAATCGTAAAAGATTGAGCTTTATTTGACGCTATGAATAATTATGGATAAACTCCACAAGCGCAATAGCATTTTCACGCGGTAAATCTGGCAACATTCCATGCCCTAAATTAAAGATATGCGCACTACCTTGCATTATTTCCAAAATCTCTTTTGTTCCTTTAAGCATCATCTCTTTATCATAGATTCTGCACGGCTCTAAATTTCCTTGTAAAGTATATTTAGCCCCTAGTTTCTCTTTTGCCAAAGCCAAAGGTGTGCTCCAATCCACCCCAAAAACATCAAAATTTCCATCAATTTTATCTAAAAATCCAGAAATCCCTTTAGGAAATAAAATCACAGGAATATGTGAATATTTCACCTTAATATAATCTGCAATCTCCTTACAATACTTCCAACCAAATTCCAAATATGCACTTTCTTCTAAAGCACTTGCCCAAGAATCAAATACCATTACTGCATCAACACCCGCTTTAATTTGCGATTCTAAATAAAGCTTTAAATTCTGTGTGATTTTTTCAAGAATATTATGTAAAAATTGTGGATTTTGATAAAGAATCTTTTTTGATTTTGCATATGTTTTGCTCCCCTCTCCTTCAATCATATAAGTTGCAAGCGTCCAAGGAGCACCACAAAAACCAATCAAAGCTTTATCTTTAGCAAGATTTTGACGCGTTAAAGAGATTGTATCATAAACATAATTTAACCTTGTGTGCGCATCTTCGCTAAGCTGTGTTAAATCCTTAGCATCTCTAATAGGACTAGAAAATTTCGGACCCTCCCCTGCAAAAAATCCCAAATCCATTCCCATTTCTAAAGGAACTACCAAAATATCACTAAATAGAATTGCTGCATCTACATTCAAAATTTCCACAGGCTGCAAAGTAACTTCACTTGCCAACTTAGGATTCTTACATAGTGATAGAAAATCTCCTGCTTGTTTGCGCACTTCTTTATATTCACTTAAATATCTTCCAGCTTGACGCATAAACCAAACTGGTGTATAAGGCGTGCGTCTCTTAAAACAAGCATCTATAAAAACCATTTTTTTCCTTTATTTGCTTAAAATATTTGGCGTATTTTATCTAAGTAACATAGCATTTATGCTAAAATTGACCTTTTAATTACCAAAAAATATAGATTTTCAATTTTCTGTATTTAGCAAAGGTTAAATATGATTTTAGAATTTGCAAAAAAGATTTTTAGCAATAAAAACGATCGTTTAATAGGACATTATCGCAAAGAAATCCGCAAAATCAACGCACTTGAAGATACATACAAGAATTTAAGTGATGCAGAGCTTCAAGAAGAATTTAAAACATTAAAAGAAAAAGTCCAAAATGCCGATGATCCAAAATCTATGCTTAATAAAGTGCTTCACGCTTCCTTTGCAATTACAAGAGAAGCGAGCAAAAGAATATTAAATATGCGCCATTTTGATGTGCAATTAATCGGGGGAATCGTATTACACGAAGGCAAAATTGCAGAAATGAAAACTGGGGAAGGAAAAACTCTTGTCGCAACGCTTCCTGTTTGCCTTAATGCAATGGTTGGCAAAAGCGTGCATATCGTAACTGTTAATGATTATCTCGCACAAAGAGATGCAGAGCTTATGCGCCCTCTTTATGAGTTTTTAGGCTATTCTGTGGGAATTGTGCTTAGCGGAAATTATGACGAAGCAAACCGTCTAGCTCAATATTCTTGCAATATTGTTTATGGCACAAACAACGAATTTGGCTTTGATTATTTACGCGATAATATGAAATATGACTACAACCAAAAAGTGCAAAAACACCACTATTTTGCTATTGTCGATGAAGTGGATTCCATCTTAATTGATGAAGCACGCACACCTTTAATCATCTCTGGTCCAGCAAATCGCATATTAGATAACTACAAAATTGCTAATGAAGTTGCCTTAAAGCTAAAAGAAGAAACTCATTACACAGTCGATGAAAAAAATCGCACAATAATGCTAACTGAAGAAGGAATCAACGAAGCAGAAAAACTCTTTAAAATTGATAATCTTTATAGTATTGAAAACGCGATTCTTGCTCACCATCTAGACCAAGCTCTAAAAGCTAACAAACTCTTTCAAATCGATAAAGACTATGTGCTACGTGATGGCGAGGTTGTTATTGTCGATGAATTTACAGGGCGTTTAAGCGAAGGAAGACGTTTTAGCGAAGGCTTACATCAAGCATTAGAAGCAAAAGAAGGTGTAAAAATCAAAGAAGAATCCCAAACATTAGCAGATATTACCTACCAAAACTATTTTAGATTCTATGAAAAGCTTGCCGGAATGACAGGGACAGCACAAACAGAAGCAAGCGAGTTTTTGCAAATTTATGACCTTGATGTCGTTTCTATTCCTACAAATATTCCCGTTAGACGCAAGGATTTAAATGATTTAATTTACAAAACAGAAGCAGAAAAATTTAAAGCACTCACACAAAAAATCATAGAACTTCATAAAAATGGACAACCTATTCTTGTAGGGACTGCTTCTATTGAAAAAAGCGAAAAAATCCATGAGCTTTTGCAAAAAGAAAGGATTCCACACTCTGTATTAAACGCAAAACAACACGCAAAAGAAGCTGAAATCATCAAAGATGCTGGCAAAAAAGGTGCAGTAACTATTGCGACAAATATGGCAGGGCGCGGTGTTGATATTAAAATTGATGATGAAGTGCGCACCCTTGGGGGATTGTATATTATCGGAACAGAAAGACACGAATCACGCCGTATTGATAACCAACTAAGAGGACGAAGCGGGCGTCAAGGAGACCCTGGGACTAGTCAATTTTATCTAAGCTTAGAAGATTCTTTATTGCGCATTTTTGGAAGTGATAAGATTAAAAATATTATGGATAAACTAGGACTTGATGAGGGAGAGCATATAGAATCAAAGCTTGTAACTCGCTCTGTGGAAAATGCACAAAAGAAAGTGGAATCTATGCACTTTGAAGCAAGAAAACATTTATTAGAATATGACGATGTCGCAAATGAGCAAAGAAAAGCAATTTATCGTGTGCGCAATGAACTTTTAGACCCACAATATAATATCACACACAAGATAATTGAAAATCGTCAAGATTCTATTACAATGCTTTTAGAAAAATGCGAGGTGTTTAATGACGATGATGATTTAGAATTACTCTGCGCACAAGCCAAAGAAGACTTCAATATCCAATTAAACCAAGAAAGCCTAAAAGAAAATTTCAAAAAAAATAACAGCTTTGAAGGGTATATTGAAGAAATTTTAATCCATGATTATGAAGCAAAAATGCAACACATTGACACAAAAACACGTGAAGAGATTGAAAAGCTTATTTATCTTCAAACACTTGATAATTTATGGCGTGAGCATTTATATGTAATGGACAACCTAAAAACCGGAATCGGATTGCGCGGATACAATCAAAAAGACCCATTAATCGAATATAAAAAAGAAAGTTATAATCTTTTTATAGAGCTTGCTTCACAGATTAAATACACAGCAATTAAAATGCTACAAAAAGTGCAACTACGAGCAACAACAAGCGATAACATCGACCAAACTAAAGCTGCACGAAAAAAACTTTCTAATTCTACAAAAGATGCACAAGCTAAACAGCCAAAAGCACCATTTTTTAAAGGCAGACCAGTGCGTAATGAGCCTTGTCCTTGTGGAAGTGGGAAAAAATATAAAGATTGCTGTGGAAAAAGCGGACCAAAAAGTGGCGAGCTTGCAAAAAAGGTTTAAAGTAATAATGGCTCAACGTAATCTTGTTACTTATCTAGTGTGTCGCTATCTACGCTTTAATAAAACACAGCCTTTTATCTCTATTACTGCGATTCTTGCTTTTTGGGGTGTTAGCATTGGAGTAATGGTGTTAATTGTTGCAATGGCATTAATGAATGGCTTTGACAAAGAATTTGAGCGCAAATTATTTATTATGAACTATCCTATTACAATGGTAAGTGCTGGATTTGATCGTCCAAATATAGAACTTTTAAAAGATTTAGAAACCAATTTCAAACATTTGCAATTTAGTCCTTTTATTCAAACACAAGCACTCTCCAAAGTAGGAAATAGCATTGAAGGAGCAGTTGTTTTTGGGATAGATTTTGAACGCGAGAGTGCAATAAATCCTGTGTTTAAGGAAGCCTTATTATCTACGCAAAGAACTTTTGAAGAAAGGCTAGGAGAAAGATATTCCCCAGAGACTTTTCAAATTATCATCGGCAAAACACTCCAAGAACAATTCCATTTACATTTTGATTCTAATTTATTACTCATTTTCACACAATTCAATCCAACAGCAACAAGCCTAACTCCTACAATGAAACGTTTTAATGTTGTTGGCATCTTTAATTCAGGACTTATTGCTTATGACAAAAGCTATATTTACACAACCTTAGAAGCTCTACAAGCCATTAAGGCAATGTCGCAAAATACCTATGATGGAATCCATATTTATTCTAAAAATCCTCAAAAAGATATTATCACTCTAAAAGAAAAATATCCTTATATGCACTTTGTGGGTTGGTGGGAGCAAAATGGTAATTTTTTTGCTGCACTAGCATTAGAAAAACGTGCGCTATTTATTGTGCTAATGCTCATTATTTTAGTAGCCTCTCTTAATATTATTAGCTCCTTATTAATGACTGTGATGAACCGCCGCAAAGAAATTGCCTTACTTTTAACTATGGGAGCAAGTTCTGAAGAAATTAAAAAAACATTTCTATATTTAGGTAATACGATAGGTATTAGTGGAATCCTAGTAGGAGCAATCCTAGCAGCAATCATTTTATTTTTGCTTGCAAATTTTCCAATCATCTCTTTACCAGCAGATGTTTATGGCAGCGACAAACTCCCATTAGAACTCTCTTTAGTTGATTTAATGGCAATTTTAATAGGCTCTTTTATTATCGTATTCTTATCTTCTTACTATCCTGCAGAAAAAGCTACGCAAATTGACCCATTGCAAGTTTTACGCAATGAGTAAGCAGTTTGAAAAAGTTTTTGTAGAAATTACTAATTTTTGTGGCTTACATTGTAGCTTTTGCACCCCAAAAAAAGATACAAAAGCCACAATGCCGCTTGCACTTTTCAAAAAAATAGCGCAAGAAATATCCCCTGTTACAAAACTGTGTGCTTTACATATTTTAGGCGACCCACTTACACTTAATAATCTAAATGCTTATTTAGATCTAGCAAAACATTTAAAACTAGAAATTACAACAAGTGGATTCTTCTTAGATTCAAAAGCTATTTCTTTGCTTTTAAATACTCAAAATATTCAACAAATTAATCTATCTCTAACAAGTGCTTTATATCAAAACAAACCTATTGCAATCAATTCTTATTTAGAGCCAATTTTAGAACTTTGCGAGCAACACAAACATTTACAATCCGAAAAATTTATCAATTTACGCCTTTGGAATCTCAATTTAGATTTAAGTGCCCCAAAAGAAAATGTGATTCTCTATCAAAAAATACAAGATTTTTTCAATCTTAAAACAATTTCTCCAAAAAAAACTCGCCTTGCTTATAAAATTCATCTATTAGGAGCACATTTTTTTGAATGGGTAGATTTAGAAAATTTAAAAAATACTACAAAAACACTTAATGGATTTTGCTATGGAGCTAGCAAACAACTTGGAATCTTATGCAATGGAAGTGTCGTTCCCTGCTGTTTTGACACTAAAGGGACAATCACACTAGGTAACCTCAACACACAAAGCTTATCAGAGATTCTGCACTCTAAACGCACACAAAATTTAATTCAAGGATTTCAGCAAAATATCCGTATTGAAGAATTTTGTCAAGCTTGTAAATATCCAGAATATTTAAAAAAGAAAGTTAAAGAATAAAGAAGAAGTGGCTACCCCAGAAAGGGGAAGCTTATATTTTATACAAAAGCAGTAGCAACAAATCCTAATGCAACGCTAAATACAATTGCTAATACGCCCGGAATCAAGAATGCATGGTTAAAAATATAATGTCCGATTCTTGTTGAACCTGTATCGTCCATTTGCACTGCACCAAGCAATGTTGGATAAGTAGGAAGAACGAAAAGTGCAGAAACTGCCGCAAAAGAAGCTACAAGCATATAAGAATCTCCCGGATTTGCTGCTGTGATTCCAAGTGCCATAACAACTACTGGAGTGATTGCTTTTGCAGTTGCTGCTTGAGAATAAAGCAACATTGCAGCAAAGAAGAAAATTACAGCTAACAATGAAGGAATAGCTTTAACCCAATCTCCAGCTAGAGTTTTAATCTCTTCTGTATATCCACCAACAAATGTATTTCCAAGCCAAGCAACACCAAGAACACACACGCAAGCAATCATACCACTTTTAAATACGCTTGATTCAGCAATTTTACCTACTTCAATCTTACAAAAGATTGTGATAAAAGTCGCTACCGCAAGCATAAAGCTCATAATCGCAGCATCTCTAGGAACAATTACATTTTCAATCAATACTGGCTTTCCACCGATTTTTGAAATAGCTGTTGCATATAAAACCACAAGCAAAACACCAATCACAAAGATTCCAACAGAAAGTTTTGCACCTTCTTTTAATTGCATATTTTGCGCACCAACTGCTGGCTTTACTAGACCTTTTGCTAATCTGTCTTGATAAACAGGGTCTGAACTTAAATCAAGATTTGAAAACATTGTAATAATTAAAGCTGTTAGCATACAACCAACAAATGTAGTTGGAATCCAAATAGCAAGCAAAAGTGGATAGCTCCAACCAAGTGGCTCTAACACGCCTGTCATATAAACAACAGCTGCACTTACAGGGCTTGCAGTAATTGCGATTTGACTTGCAACAACTGCGATAGAAAGCGGAGCTGATGGCTTAATGTTTTGCTCTTTTGCTACTTCTACAATAACAGGAATCATAGAAAATGCGGTATGTCCAGTTCCTGCCAAAATTGTTAGAAAATAAGTAACTGTTGGAGCAAGATAGTTAATGTATTTTGGATTAGAACGCAAGATTCTTTCTGCAATTTGAACCAAATAATCCAAACCTCCAGCAAGCTGCATTGCAGAAATTGCAGCAATAACTGACATAATAATCAAAATAACATCCCATGGAATGCTACCCGGCTTCATACCAAGCGCAAGCCCTAAGATTACAACACCTAAACCACCCGCATAACCAATTGCGATTCCACCTAGGCGGATACCTACAAAAATTGCTCCAAGTAGAACAATTATTTGGAGAATTAACATAATGTCCATTATCTTTCCTTCTTTTAAATTTTAGACTTAAGCGTCTCTTTTTTTCTTCATTTGTGGATTTAACATATTCTTAGGATCTAAGATTTTATCAATCTCTTCTTTAGGCAAATAGCCTCTTTCTAAGCAGATTTCTGCTACGGACTTGCCAGTTTGCAATGCTTCTTTTGCCATGCTAGCGGATTTTTCATAACCAAGCACTGGGTTAAATGCAGTTACGATTCCAATAGAGTTAAGCACAGATTGCTTGCAAGCTTCAGGATTTGCTGTTAAGTGCTTGATTGCTTTTTGAGCCAAAGTTCTCATAGCATTTTCTAAAATCACCAAAGAATTAAATAGAGCATATGCAATTCCCGGTTCTACTGCATTTAGCTCAAACTCTCCTCTCTCGCTACAAAGCATAATTGTTACATCATTTCCAATCACCTCATAGCAAGCTTCTTGGACAACTTCGCAAATAACAGGATTCACTTTCCCGGGCATAATTGAGCTTCCGGGTTGCATTTTTGGTAGATTAATCTCACCTAAACCGCATCTAGGACCAGAATTCATTAAACGCATATCGTTTGCAATTTTATTTAATCTTACTGCTGCTGTTTTTAACGCACCACTTACAAAGACAAAGTCTGCTGTATCTTGTGTTGCAGCAATCAAATCTTGTGCAGGCTGATATGCAACACCTGTAATTTCTTTTAATTTTTTCTCAACAAGATTCTTATAATCAGGATGGCAGTTAATTCCTGTTCCAATTGCTGTTGCACCCATATTTAAAGTTTCCATAACACTTCTTGCATAAGTCAATCTTTCAATATCTGTTTTGATATAAGTTGCAAATGCATTAAATGTGTTACCTAGAGTCGTAGGAACAGCATCTTCAAGTTCCGTTCTACCCATTTTAATCATATCTTTATATTCTTTTGCTTTGATTTCAAGCTCATTTTTTAACTCTTCCATAGCTTTTAGCAAATCACCTAATTTTGCGTGTGTTGCTACTTTAATTGAGCTTGGGTAAGTATCATTTGTAGATTGTCCTAAGTTTGTATGATCATTTGGGTGGAGATATTGATATTCACCTTTCTTATGTCCCATACTTTCCAACGCAATGTTTGTTAAGACTTCATTCACATTCATATTTGTTGAAGTTCCAGCACCGCCTTGAATCATATCTACAACAAATTGGTCAATAAACTCACCAGCAATTAGCCTATCACATGCTTTTGCTAACGCATCTGCCTTATCAGCATCTAAAACACCTAATTCTTTGTTTGAAAGTGCTGCTGCTTTTTTAATTTGTGCAAACGCTTTCACAAAAAAAGGATAGTCTTTAAGAGTTCTTCCTGTCATTTTGAAATTTTCCAAAGCCCTAAAAGTCTGCACTCCATAATAAACATCGTCAGAAATTTCTAACTCACCAATAAAATCATGCTCTTTCCTAGTTCCCATGATATATCTTCCTTAAAGAATCTGAATTTTAAAGATTAACTCTATGTAATCTTTACAGCAAAGAATATTACTTTTAAAAAGCTTATTCATCTTTATATTATATTGACTAATTTTTAATTTTAAGTTTTATTTAAGTATTTTTAAAATCCCATTTTTGCGCTCGTAGAAGATAGTTCCAAGCGTTACAAAAGTCGCACACAAAATCCCTAAAGGATAAGAAAGCATTACCCCTCTAAAACCATAAAAACTTGGCAAAATCGATACAAAAAGCAAAGCAAAAAGCAATGTATAGGCAAGTGTAATCATAAAAGAACTAAATGTCCTTTGGATAGACTGAAAAAATATCGCACTCACAATATTTACACCCAAAAGTGCATAACCTAGAAAATACAACCGCACGGAATCTTGTGCGTCTTTTAACAAATTCATATCACGCATTGCAATATCATTAGGCAAAAACCAACTCACAAAATAAGGAGAACATAAATAAAAAAATCCATAAAGCATGATTCCGCCTACAAAACTAAAAAATAAGCCAAACTTGAAAATCCCCATCACGCGTTCCATAAGTTTTGCGCCATAATTAAAACTTGCAATAGGCTGCACACCTTGTGCCATAGAAAGCAGAATCGTAAAAGGAATGATTCCTATATACATAATCACACTATAAATAGCAAGCCCCCTATCCCCTGCAATACTTGAAATTGTATGATTAAAAATTAACATCATAAGACTAACGCTAATCTCTGAACTGCTTTGCGGGATTCCATTTTTAGTCGCGCTTAAAAGAGCATAAATATCAAAAGTGCGGATTAAATACAAATCTCCTTTTTTGCGCAAAAAATGCTGCAATAAAATACACATTCCAATCCCGTGTCCAAGTAGTGTTGCTAACGCACTACTTGCGATTCCAAACTCTAAAATAAATAAAAAAATATAATTTAAAATAATATTTGCCAATGACCCAACAACCATTGCAAGCATTGCAAGCACGGGCTGTTTGTCATTAATTGCAAAAATATCTAACATAGGGTGCAAAACAATAATAAACGCCCCCAAATAAATCACTTCTGTATAATGGCGCACAAGAGGTAAAAGCGTTTCACTGCTCCCAAGCATTAATGCAATAGAGTCACTATAAATAAACAGCACAATTCCACCTATTATACTTGTGCTTAGGGCAAAATAAAATACACTACTAAATACAATCCGCGCACGAAATGCTTTCCCTCTACCCAAAAAATAAGAAGCCATCGCTGCAGCACCTACGCTAAAGAGCAGTTCAAAAGCAATGAGAATCGGAAAAATAGGCCACGCGATTCCAATTGCCGCAAGTGCGTTTTCGCCGAGTTTCTTGCCCACAAAAATCCCATCAATCGTAGAATAAGTCGATAAGGCAAGCATTGCAACAAGAGAAGGTAAAAAATAAGAAAAAAATAATTTTGGAATCCCAAGTGTTTTTAGTGCCTCTTTAGATTTTTGTCCGCCTTGTGCCATTGTTTTTCCTAAATAAATATATCAAATTTGCAATAAATACGCAATTGTAGCATAACTCCCACTTAAAATTTAACCCAAAATATGGAATCTCCACACGCTTATGAATTTTTGCATTTTTGAAACATTTTTTATTTTTTATAAAAAAATTTACTGACTTTCTAAAAAATAAAGTTTCCTTTTGCTAAAATTAGTGGTTCTTTAACGCTTATCTTTAAAGATTTATACTTTTTTAGGAGGAAATGATGGCAGAAAATGTCAATCGTAGAGATTTCCTTGGTATGACTCTTGGAGGTGTTGCAGCCATTGGTGTTGGTGCATCATTAGTTGCGATGAAATCCTCTTGGGATCCATTACCAAGTGTTGTTTCAGCTGGGTTTACAACTGTTGATCTAAGCAGTATGCAAGAAGGAGAATATCGCCAAGTTGAATATAGAGGAACCCCTGTTTATGTGATTAAAAAAACTGCAGCAATGCAGCAATGCACAGAAAGGGATGTTATGGTTGAAGAATCAAGCTATAGTGTAGGGATTCAAATCTGCACACACTTAGGCTGTATTCCTTCTTATGATTCTAACTCTACAGAATTTCACTGCGCTTGCCATGGTGGTCGCTTTGATGCCTGTGGTAGAAATGTATTTGGTCCTCCTCCAACCCCTATGGTGATTCCACCTTTTAAAATTGATGGGACAAAATTGGTGCTAGGCGAAGAAGGTCCAGAATACTTAAAACTCATCGGCAAAGCATAAGGAGTAGCGTATGGCACAAATTCAAAAAGCAAATGGCATTATTGACTGGCTAGACCAAAGACTAGCAGTAAAGCCTTTAATGAAAGTTTTAATGACAGAATATTGGATTCCAAAAAATATCAATTTCCTATGGGCAATGGGTGTTGTTTTGGTTGTTTTATTTACACTTTTAGTAGTTTCTGGATTGTTTTTGCTAATGTATTATAAACCAGATACTAAACTTGCATTTGATAGCGTCAATTACACAATTATGCAAGAAGTGGCTTATGGCTGGCTCTGGAGACATTTACATGCAGTAAGTGCTTCTGTTTGTTTCCTAGTCATTTATATCCATATGTTTGTAGCAATCTATTATGGTTCTTACAAGCAAGGGCGTGAGATGATTTGGGTAACTGGTATGATTTTATTTGGTTTATTCTCTGCAGAAGCATTTAGTGGCTATATGTTGCCTTGGGGACAAATGAGTTATTGGGCGGCTGCTGTTATTACAAATCTATTTGGTGGAATCCCTGTAATTGGTCCTGACTTAGTTGTTTGGATTCGTGGAAATTTCATTGTTGCTGATGCAACACTTACAAGATTCTTTATGCTACATGTCGTATTACTTCCTGTTGTAATTATGCTTGTCATTGCTGTGCATTTTTATTCTTTAAGAATCCCACATGTTAATAATATGTATGGAGAAGAAATTGATTTTGAAAAAGAAGCAGAAAAATTTAAAGCGGGCAACAAAAAAGAATCTAAAGTGATTCCATTTTGGCCTATGTTCCTCTCCAAAGATTTCTTTGTGGCAAGCTTTTTCTTAGCGATTCTATTCTATCTTACTTGCTACCATTATAGCTTTGCGTTAGACCCTATTAACTTTGATCCAGCAGACCACTTAAAAACACCTCCACATATCTATCCTGAATGGTATTTCTTATGGAGTTATGAAATTTTACGCGGGTTCTTCTTTAGTGCGGATTTAGGGCTTATTGCATTTGGAATCGCAAATGTTGTATTTATTCTACTTCCATGGCTAGACCGCAGCAAAGTTGTTGCGCCAGCACATAAACGTCCGGGCTTTATGATTTTCTTTTGGTTATTAGTTGCAGATATGATTATTCTAACAATTTGGGGCAAACTCCCTCCAACTGGAATCAATGCCTATATTGGCTTTGCAGCAACAATTGCATTTTTAGCATTGTTATTTGTATTCTTGCCAATCATCACTAAAATTGAAGATAAAAAGCAAAGTTAAGGAGATTGGTATGAAAGAATTCTTAGCACTCATTATTGTTGTAATTATTACAGGAATTATTTATTGGGGAGTTGAGCCTTTTGCACACGGACAAATGTATCCAGAAGTCGCTCCAGCAGACTATACTTTTGCAGATTTAAAACCTCTTGAAACAACAGAAGGAAATTTGGCAAATGGTAAAGAGCTAGTAAGTGCAAACTGCACAGCGTGCCACTCTATCAAAAGTGAAGGTTTAGAATCTCCGTTTGCTCCAGAAGATGCGGTTGCAGCTTATGGAGTATTACCTCCAGATTTATCTTCTGCGGGATTAATTTATGAAAAAAACTTCCTTTCTAATGTGATTAAAGATGTTTCAACTGCAACAAAACAAACACATAAATTCAATGGCGCACATCCAATGCCAGCTTATAATTGGATGAGTGATCAAGAAATTGCAGATATGGTTGCATATTTACAAAGCATTGCTCCAAAAGAATTGACAAACAAAGAAGTCTTTATTGATGCTTGCGGTCGTTGCCATGATGTGCGCTATGATAAATGGCAAGCAAATGGTGGTGTAACAGCTTATCTTGGGACAAAAGTTCCAGATTTATCAATGATGATTCGTAGCCGCAATTTGGAATATCTCCATAACTTCATCAATGACCCACAAAAAATTCTTCCCGGAACTGCTATGCCACGCGTTGGTTTAACACAAAATGCAGAAAATCAAGTGATTGCATATATGGAATCTGTGGGAGATAGCAAAAAAGCAGAAAGAGAGTCTTTAGGATATAAACTTGTTATCTTTATGGTATTTATGGGTATTATTGCTTATCTATGGAAACGTAAGATTTGGAAGGATTCTCATTAATTAGCAAGGGTTTGACCCTTTGCTAATCATATAACCCCTTAAGATTAGGATTAGCTTTAATCTTATTTTCTATATTAATTGCAACAATTTTTTCTGCAAAATCCAATGTTTGTAATAGCTCCTTAGGTATCTCTTTTACTTTCATAAAAATTATAGAATCACGCACATTCTTTTGCACTAATTTAAAGGAATAAAATCCTGCTAAGAATGCGGAATAAAGCATACAAGAATTATGACTATACGTTGTAACTATCACATCATTGCTACTTAATACATACAATGTTTTAAAATATTCAAAAGTCCATAAATGGTGGTTTTTAAAAGGACTAAAAGGGTCTTGAAAAATCACATTAAATTTTTCTCTTTTGCCTGTTTTAATTGCATCTAAAAATTCTTTTAAAATCTCTCTTGCATCACCTAAATGCAAAAAAAGATGAAAATTCTCCTTATGATATTCTTGTTTGTGCTGCAAAATATCAATAACTTCTCCAGCACATTCTAATTCTTTAGGATAAGGATGGTTTCTTAAGGTATTTAAAAGTTCTCCATTAATCTCTGGAGAATCCACATTCACTCTTCCATTAAATCCAAATTTCTTTATTGCATATTGCAAACTTAACGCATTAAATCCAAGCCCAAAACAAATATCTAGCACATTTAACGTTTGTGATTCTTTTTTTAAAGCAAGAGCTGGCAAGATATGCTTATGGAGCGTCTCTTGCAAAGCACCATCATTAACATTATGATAAGCTTCATCAAAACCCATATTATAGAGAGTTATACTTGCATCTTTTGTCAAAATCTGCATTTTTTCTCTTCTTTAGTAAAAATTAACAGATAATTTTATACAATTTTAACTATTTTTACAAAATACCATTCAAATGTGTTACATCTGCATTTAAGAAGACACGGATTATAGAGGAAACACAATGGGATTTGCAGATTTTTTTAAAAACTTTACAAAAGAAGAGAGAGCCTTGCCAAAAGAAGCACCAAGCCACTGGGTAAAATGTCCAAGCTGCAATGCTTTAATGTATTACAAAGAAGTCATTGCCCAACATTACACTTGCCCAAAGTGCAATTTTCATATGCACATTGGCTTACAAGATAGAATCGCATTAATATGCGACCCTGATAGCTTTGTAGAATTTGATAAAAATTTAAGCCCAAATGACCCATTAAACTTTGTAGATAAGAAAAGCTATAAAAAACGTATCGAAGAATACGCTGGAAAATGCGGACGACCAAGCTCTATAATCAGCGGAGAATGCACGATTAATGGAATCAAAGCGCAAATTGTATTATTTGATTTTAACTTTATGGGAGGTTCTCTTGCTTCCGTAGAAGGTGAAAAAATCATACGCGCCATTACAAGAGCGATTGAGAAAAAACAAGGATTAATTATTGTGAGTGCTAGCGGTGGGGCTAGAATGCAAGAATCTACATATTCTTTAATGCAAATGGCGAAAACTTCTGCGGCACTTAATGCTTTAAGCCAAGAAAGACTGCCTTTCATTTCTGTGTTAAGCGACCCCACATTAGGTGGAGTTAGTGCTTCTTTTGCATTTTTAGGAGATATAATTATGGCAGAACCAGGAGCAATGATAGGATTTGCTGGCGCAAGAGTGATTAAACAAACAATTGGTGCAGACTTGCCAAAAGGATTCCAAACTGCAGAATTTTTACTAGAGCATGGGCTTATTGATATGATTGTGCAGCGCAAAGATATGAAAAAAACAATTGCTCAAATTTTGGAGTATTTCACAATTCAAGCCTAAAATCTTATGATAAAAATTAGCGTGTATTATATTGCCAAAAACAATAAAGATTTAAGTGATAGCTTATGTGAAGAGTTCGCAGCACTTTGCTCAACCTTTAACATTAAGGTAGAGTTTATTAACCTTTTTTCCAAACAAATCAAGGAATCTCAAAAACAAGAAACGCTTGAAGCACAAAAGTCTTATACTCAAGCTTTCTTAAAGGTTACAAAACAAAATACATACAGAATTGCCCTAACACCTAATGCTAAAACTTTAGATTCTTTTGCATTTGCAAGACTTTTACAAGACAAAGGAGAAATTGCATTTTTTATCGGTGGAGCTTATGGGCTAGAAGATACTTTTGTTAAAAATTGCAATACACAAATTGCGCTCTCTCCGCTTACTTTCAGTCATAAGGTCGCAAAAGTGGTTTTAAGCGAGCAGATTTATCGTGCTTTTTGCTTACTCAATAATCATCCATATCACAAGTAAAGGGGTTAAATGCAGCAAGTGGAATTGGAAAATTTTAAAAAGATTTTGCTTGAAAAACGCCAAGCAATTTTAGATAACAACCTAGAGCATAGAAAATCTATGGAAAATATGCATGATTTATCTTTTGATGAAGCCGATCAAGTGGCAATGCATATGAAAAATACGCTTGATAGCTCAATTTTTACGCGCCACAATACAGAGCTTGAATATATAGATTCCGCACTTAATAAAATCGAACAAGGCGTCTATGGAATCTGTGAAATGTGTGATGAACCAATAGCAAAAGAACGCTTAAAAGCAAAACCACATGCAAAATATTGTATAGTATGCCGAGAAATCGTAGAAAAAAATTCAAAGGATTAATATGAAATTTAAATATTATATTGGAGCCTTATTTGTCTTTATTGTGCTTTTGGGACTTTATGTTTATAGTCTAAGTGGAGCAAGCTATACTTTTATATTCCCCTTTAGCACAAAAAGTATTACTCTTCCTGTGGCAATTTGGTTTATTTTGCCTGTTATTCTATTTTTTATTATTGTTGTATTCTTGGAGGTGGGTGGCGCATACCGAATGTGGCGCAAACGCACAAAGTATAAAAATGATTACAAAATCTTACTTGAACAGCTAGAGAATCAACTTTTAGGCAAGGATTCCACACTAAAACAACCTGCGATGAATCGCTACAAATCCCTATCTATTTTGTTAAATAACCTCACTCTTGATATTAAAGATGGTATTCCTTTAAAAAGTGGTGAATCTCGAATGGACGAGCTTATTGAACTTTTGGGAAATTTGAAGCGTGGAGAATATGTCAATTTAAAAAAATTTAATCCAAATAATAAATCACCCTTTGTGCAACAAAATACGCTTAACCAAATCCAACACGATGAAAAATTTGCCACAGAAGTGCTAAAACGCTCTAACTTTGATGAAGCTTATAAATGTGCAGCTTTTAAAAAACTTTTAGAAAATGAAAATTTAAAAGAGATTAAGCGTTTTGTTGGCGATATAAAATTTAACAAAGATCTTGCAAACACTGTTCTTGGAATGTGCTATGCAAAGAAAATGGATTTTAGCAATGAAGAAATTGCCCAACTATGCACAGAAGTAGGATACACAAAGCAAGATTATTTACTGCTAGCCCAAAAAATGAAAGAATGCTATGAACCTGAAAGCTGGGTGAGTTTATTTGAAGTGCTAGCTACTAAAGATGAAAATGCGGAAGTGGCATATTTTTACGTCCTTTTAGAGCTTGAAATGCTTGAAGAGGCAAAAGAGCGTCTAAAAGCATATCCTGATAATGAACTTCTTAAAGTGCGTGCATATTTGGATTTAAAAAGCTTAGGAAAAAAATATCCTCTCGAACTCTTTTTACTAGATTAGCTCACTAGGGATTCCATTATGGAATCTCTTTATTCTCCGATTCCATAATTTTCTACAACAAAATCAATATCCTTATCTCCTCTACCACTAAGATTAACTAAGATTTTTTTACCTTTTAGTTCTGGAGCAATCTTAAGCGCATAAGCAACAGCATGACTAGATTCAATCGCTGGGATAATTCCCTCTTCTCTACTTAGTGCAAAAAATGCGCTTATAGCTTCTTTATCTAAAATTGTTGCAACCTTTGTTCTTCCAATATCATTTAAATATGCATGCTCTGGTCCAACACTTGGATAGTCCAATCCGCTTGCTACACTATATACATGTGCTGGCTCTCCATTAGAATCCTTTAGCATTATAGAATTAAATCCATGCATCACACCTTCGCTACCATAACTAAGACTTGCTGCGTGTTGTCCTAGCTTACTTCCATTTCCTAGTGGCTCAACACCAACAAGCTCTACTGCATCTTCAATAAAACCACTAAAGATTCCCATAGCATTACTTCCTCCACCCACACAAGCACAAACAATATCAGGCAACTCTCCTGTCATCTTCAAAAACTGCTCCCTAGATTCCACTCCTACAATTGCTTGAAAATCACGCACCATTTTAGGAAAAGGATGTGGTCCAACCACAGAACCAATCGCATAGATAGAATTATCCAAATCCTTTAAATATGCTTCAAACGCAGAATCCACAGCCTCTTTTAGCGTCTTTGCTCCAAAACTTACTGGAACAACTTTAGCACCTAAAATCTTCATTCTCACGACATTTGGATACTCTTTTGCAATATCAACTTCTCCCATGTGAATCTCACATTCTAGCCCAAAATACGCTGCTGCAGTTGCAATTGCTACACCATGTTGCCCAGCCCCTGTTTCTGCAATGAGTTTCTTTTTGCCCATAAATTTTGCTAAGAGAGCTTCACCCATACAATGATTAAGTTTATGCGCACCCGTGTGATTCAAATCTTCTCGCTTAAGATAGATTCCAGCTCCACCATATTTTTTGGTTAAATTATGCGCAAAATAAATAGGTGTTGGGCGTCCTTGAAAATGTTTGCGAATCTTACGAAGTTCGGTAATAAAATCACTATTCTGCGCAATTAAATCATAAGCTTCATTGATTTCTTCCATTGCCCTTTTAATCTCTTGTGGCACAAAACTTCCGCCAAATTTTCCAAAAAATCCATTTTCATCTGGGAATTGTTTTAGATAAGGTTTTTCTTTTTGCATTTTTTATCCTTTATATTTTTTTCTTTGTCGTTAATTTCATCATCCAATTATTGCACCAACCAAATAATACTAAAATATAAAATACTTTACGCACTTCAAAATACGATTCCCCATTAACAAATTTAAAATTTCCAAAAAGCATCACAAAACACACTACAAGCAGCAAAAATAGATTAAAATACTCATAAGAATCTATACTGCTATAACGCTTAAAACAATAATATCCCACAAAACAAAGCCCCAAAACAAATAGCACTAAATCTATATATCCATAAATGCCACCTTTAAAAAATGGCGTGATTGCAAAGCCAAAAAGTGTGCAAACAATTACATTAAAACCCGGCTGCGTAAGTTGCAAAATTTTTCCAATCGTGCTTTTATCAAAAGTAAAACTTAATAAATATACAGCGGAAGGCAATACTACAAAAAAACAATAAAAGAAATAATCTCCAACAATCTGATAGATATTTTTATGAAAAGCTTTTTCTTCATTAAGCGTTATGGAATCTTTAAAAGAAAAAAAATCAACAAAAACACGTTTTAATAAAAACATCTCACTATAAAGTAAAAATATAAATACACATAGAGCAATTCCAATAATAAGACTATACGCTTTTGGTAAATGACTAATATAAATACGCACAATATTAAAAATTGCCACGATAACGCCACATACTAATAAAACGATTCCAATATTAAAATAAACACCAAAAGGCTGGGTTGTCAGCCGAAACATTTGCCCAAACTCATCAAAATAGCTTGTTAAAACAAGCATTAATATCGTAAAAAGTGCTAAAACAAAATACAATGAAGCAAAAACTAAATAAGGGACAGTAATTTTACGCATACTCTTCTAACCTTTAAGGATTTTTTTGGAAATACCCATCTACGCCATCAGCGATTCCTAATGCGAGGGATTTTTGATAAGCATTTTGGTTAATAAACTTACCTTCTTTTGGGTGTGTAATATAACCAACTTCTAAAAGCACAGAAGGCATTAATGCACCCACAAGCACCCAAAATGGACCCTCTCTAACCCCACCATCTATGACTTTATATTTAGAACGCAAAGACTGCAGCATTCCATATTGAATATCAATAGCAAGCTTGTTAGAAGCTACGATTCTTTGTGTATTTAATGTATTTAAAAAGGATTGTTTAGAAAAATAATTCATTCCTTCTGTATCATCTTTGTTTTCTAAAGCAGCCACTTTTTTGGCACGCTCACTTCTTGCAGTAGAGAGAAAGTAACTCTCAACACCTTCAAATTTCGCTTTATTTTCAGCAATCGCATTTGCATGAATAGAAATAAATAAATCTGCATTTTTATTATTTGCAAAAGTTGTTCTTTGGCTTAATCTAATAAAAACATCTTTTTGTCGCGTCATATACACCTTATAGCCACGCTTTTTAAGCTCATCATTTAAATGTTTTGCAATATTCAACACAATCGTTTTTTCACACACTTTTTCAACTCCAATAGCACCACAATCTTTTCCTCCATGTCCTGGATCTACAACAATTATCTTTCCTTTTCCACTATTTTTGCTATCAGGTTTTATTGCGGCTTTATTTGTTGTAGCAACCTTGCTTGCTGTAGTTTTATTTACCGCATTTTTACTTGTTGTAGCTTTGCTTGTTTGCGATTCTTTTTTTGTCGGAGCTTTCTTATCAAATAATGCAGCAATAGAAATATTATCTGTTTGCATTTTTAAATTTGGGATTTTAAAATTCGCACGTTTTTTTTCAATCCCTAAATCAACCTTTGCACTTTTTGGCAGAGAAATTACAAGGCGCACCTTGTCTTTAGAATTTTGTGCGACTTTAATGCTTACATTATCTTGAAAATCAAAAACCTTTGCAGAACCTACTAATTCAGCGTTAATATCATACACATAGCGCACTGCATTCTTATCTTCTAAGACAAAATGTTTAAAGGCATTCCTTTTAACATTTGTATTAAAATCTAAAGCAATTCCACTTTGAAGTTGTCTAACAGCAGTAATTTTCAAATCTGCTAACAAAGTCGTAAAACACAAACAAAATGCGATTAAAAGACGTATCATTGACTTAATTCATTAATAATTTCTTGAACGCTTTGGATTTTTTCAATCCTATACCCATTTGCTCCTGTAAAATACAAACCATTTTCTGAATCTCCTAAGTAGCCATCGCCTAAACCATCGGCAATACAATAACCTACTTTCTTAGCCTCCTCACCTCTATGGCAAGGTGCCACACAATTACTCACACAAGCAATCTTTGGCTCTCTTCCTTCTCTTAAGCCTTTAACCACACCTGTTATAATTGCGCGCGCAGGATAGCCAACAGGGGATTTGATAAGCTCAATATCTTCTTTTTTAATCTTTGGCATTAGCGTATTATAATAGCTCGCATCACATTCTTTTGCACCTAAGAATCGTGTCCCCATTTGCACTCCACTTGCTCCCAAATCTAACATCTTATCAATATCTTTTCTATCCCAAATTCCGCCTGCGGCAATCAATGGAATCTCCCCCCATTTCTTGCTTTCTTCTAAAACCTCTGGAACAATAGCTTCAAGCTGGTGTTCGGGCTTGAAACAATCCTCATAACTCACACCTTGATGCCCTCCGCTAAGTGGTCCTTCAACAATTACTGCGTCTGGGATTTTTTTGTATCTGCCCTCCCAACGCTTACACAGAATCTTTAATGCTTTTGCAGAAGAAACAATAGGGATTAAAGCAACATTTGGAAAATTATTTGTAAATTCTGGCATATTTGTAGGCAATCCCGCCCCTGTAATAATCATATTTGCTCCCGCTTCACAAGCGTCCCTTACCACGCGCCCATATTCATTAATTGCATAAAGAATATTTGCCCCGAGTGGATTTTCACCGCAAATTTTTCTTGCATTTTTAAAAATCTCAAATAAGGATTCTCTAGAATAAAAGTTTAAAGTATCAAAAGGGCGATTCTTAATTGCTTTTTGGATAAATGCACTTCTTTGATAATATCCTGTCCCCACGCAAGAGATGATTCCCATTGCTCCAGTTTTTGACACACTTCCAGCAAGTTTATCCCAGCTAATACCAACTCCCATTCCACCTTGAAAAATAGGAATCGGAATTGTGTATTTACCAATTTTTAGGGGTTTTAGTGTCGTATTTGGCATAAATTTCCTTTATTTTATAATCACTTTTGCAAACTTGCGTTTTCCAACCTGCAAGACATATTCACCCTCTTGCAAATTTAGCTTAGAATCCTCCACTTTTTGACCATTTAACTTTAAAGCACCTTGTTTAATAGCGCGCAATGCTTCAGAATTAGAATCGCACAACCCGCAATCTTGTGCTAATTGCGCAATCCAAATTCCTTTTTCTTTCGTAAATGTTGGTAAATCACTTGGTAATTCTTCTTTACTAAAAACTCTTGTAAATTCCTCTTTTGCAGCATTTGCAATATTGCTATCATAATAGCGTGTAATAATCTCTAAAGCCAAATCCTCTTTTACAGCTTTTGGGTGCAAGCTACCATTTTGCACGCCGTTCTTTAAAGATTCTATTTCTTGTATGCTCTTTGTGCTTAAAAGCTCATAATATCGCCACATTAGCTCATCTGAAATGCTTAAAAGTCGCCCAAACATTTCTTTTGGTTCTTGCGTGATTCCGACATAATTCCCCAAGCTCTTGCTCATTTTTTGCACGCCATCTAACCCTTCTAAAAGTGGCACCATTACAACAGATTGTTCTTTGTCTAATCCATAAGCGCGCTGCAAATGTCTCCCCATCAAAAGATTAAACTTTTGGTCTGTGCCTCCAAACTCAATATCACAATTTAACGCTACAGAATCATACCCTTGCAACAAAGGATAAAAAAACTCTACAATGCTAATAGGGCTTTGGCTTTTGAATCGCTTTTCAAAATCATCACGTTCTAACATTCTAGCTACTGAAAATTTCGCTGCTAGTTCAATCATTCCGCGCGTTCCTAAGGAATCTAACCATTTAGAATTAAAAGCAATCTCCATTTTAGAAGAATCTAGCACCTTATAAACTTGCTCTTCATAAGTTTTAGCATTTTTAAGCACCTGCTCTTTACTTAAAGGCTTGCGCGTTTCGCTTTTTCCTGATGGGTCGCCAATCATTCCTGTAAAATCACCGATGAGAAAAAACACTTTTGCGCCATATTTTTGAAAAGTGGCAAGTTTTTGTAAAAGCACTGTGTGCCCTAAGTGCAAATCTGGAGCTGTTGGGTCAAATCCTGCTTTAATAATATAAGTTTTGCCTTCTTTAAAATACTTTGTTACAAGCTCTTTAATATAATCAAAACCTATGATTTCTTGCGTTCCGCGTTGAATCTCAGCAAGAGCATTTTGAATTTGGGATTCCACACTCATTTTTTCTCCTTAACTTGCATATGCGTCTTTTACAGCATATACATCAATAATTTTATAATTATTGCCAAGCAAACTTCTAATAACTTTCAAATCAGAAATATGACTTTCAAAACGTAACTCACAATGTGTTGCATAAGTGCTTTTTTGTGAGCCTAATTCTACTGCTAACACATTAATATCGTGTTTTGCTAAAAAAGCTAAGAAGTTTGCTAAAACTCCTTTTTGATTTTCTAATGCCACAATTAATTTATAAGTTTGCAGTTTATCTTCTAGCCAATCCACATAGAGCATTTTAACACCCTTTTGAATTTCCAAATACGCGCGCTCACAAAGTTTATGATGCACAAAAGCTTTTGAGCCACTTTTAAACGCAATAATAGAATCGCCAAATTTTGGGTGGCAACAATAATCAAACACCGCTTGATTAATTGTATGGTTGGTTTCAATGATTAAATTATCAAAATGCAATTCTTTAAGCTTTAAGATTCTAATTTTAATTTGCTCTAAAAAGCTTGCATTTTGGCGATAATCATTTTTAATACGATTTTTAATATCTTTTAAGAATCCAATATCTGTGCTTGCATGATAAATCGTATCTTCTAAATCATTTTTTTCAATATAATTTTCAATTTCTTCTGCACTTTTTCCAAAAATTGTTGCGATAATATTAATCGCACTTTTGCGCTCAATCTCCTTAATTCTAGTTGCACAATTCATTTTTAATTGGCTTTTTGCGCGTGAAGTTTTCACCGCATCTATCCAAGAACAACGCAAAATTGTATCTTTTGCAGTAATAATTTTTACAATATCTCCACTTTTTAATATTGTTAAAAGTGAGCTTTTTTGGTTATTGACATAAGCTTCTTTTGCACGATTACCTACCTCTGTATGCACTGCATAAGCAAAGTCAAGAACCACAGCACCAATAGGCAAGGAATAATTATCACCATCAGGAGAAAACACGACAATATCTTCACGATATAAATCATTTTTGACAAGCTCATAAAATTCTTCAACAGAATTATTTTGAAATTGCAATTTGTTGAGCCAATCAAGGCTAGGACCGCTATTGCCACCTGTTTTATATTTCCAATGTGCAGCGATTCCATATTCTGCACTTTTGTGCATATCTTCTGTGCGGATTTGCACTTCAAAAATTGCAGAATCATCAAACAATGTGCTATGGATTGTTTGATAACCATTTTCTTTGGGCAATGCGATATAATCTTTAAAACGCGACATAATGGGCTTAAAACGCAAATGTAGAATCCCAAGCACTCTGTAACATTCTAATGGAGATTTTACAATCACGCGAATTGCTAACAAATCAAGAATCTCATCAATAGAGATTCCTTTGCGCTGCATTTTTAGATAAATAGAATAATGCCTTTTCACGCGGCTAGTGATTGTAAAATCTCCTTCTGGAACTCCGCCTTGAATCAAGCTTTTTTTTACTTTTTGAATAAAGGCATTAAGCTTTAGTTGAATTGTTTGCTTGTGGCTTTGAAAATATGTATCAATTTTACGATAATCTTGTGGAAAAATATAATAAAAACTTCTATCTTCTAACTCATTTTTAAGTGATGAGATTCCAAGCCTATGTGCAATAGGAGCATACACAACAAGCGTTTCTTCAGAGATTCTACGTTGTTTGTTTGGAGCAAGAGCAGAAAGTGTTAGCATATTATGCAGCCTATCACAAAGCTTAACAACAAGCACACGCACATCTTTAACAGAAGTGATTAACATTTTTCTAAAACTTAAAGCAGCAACAACTAACTTTTCATTGGAATGTGATGATGGCAACTCTTCTGCACGAATTGCTACGATTTTGGTTAATCCATCTACTAAAGACGCTACATCTTCGCCATAATCACGCCTCACATCTTCAAATGTATAATCTGTATCTTCTACAACATCATGCAACAAAGCAGTGCAAACCATTACTTCATCACCACCAAAATATGAAACAATACACGCAACAAGCAAAGGATGCACAATATAAGGCTCTCCACTTTTACGCTTTTGTGTTTTGTGTGCTTCTGTCGCAAAGGTAATCGCATTTTGAATACTTGGTGTTATCTCCACCATAGAATACAACAACTCTAATGCCACTTTTGGGCTAGAAATCTCCGCAACTTGTTTTAAAAATTTCAAACTTTACCTTAACAATTTTGCCTAGTTTTGCGCCTCTTCAATTTTATCTAAACCGATTTTCCCTTCTGCGACTTCAAGCAATGCAATATCAGAAAGCTTATGCACTTTTATATCTTTATTAACAAGTGGTTTTGCACCACGACTTAACTCATCAATTCTCGCAAATAAAATATTAGAAAGCAAATATCTATCTCCATTCACTTTATCCAATGCTTCTGAAGCAATTTTTTCAATTCTCATTTCTTTCCTTTATGATTAATTAAATACTTTTGAACAAACAGCGTTAGAATCACCCTGTATAACCTTGAGCAAATTCCCATCACGCAACATATTACAAACAACAATCGGTAAGTTATTATCTTTTGCTAAAGCAATAGAAGTATCGTCCATTACCTTAATATTATCTTGCAAAGCTTGTTCATAGCTGATTTTTTCTAACATTACTGCATCACTAAATTTCGCTGGGTCTTTGTCATAGACACCATCAACTTTTGTCGCTTTAATAATCATCTCCGCATCAATCTCAATAGCGCGCAAAGTCGCTGCTGTATCTGTCGTAAAAAAAGGATTCCCGGTGCCTGCGACAAAAATCACAACACGTCCTTTTTCTAAATGCCGAATCGCACGGCGATTAATGTAGCTTTCACACACTTCTTTAATCTCTAAAGCACTTTGTAAGCGCACATCAATACCATAATACTCTAATGCTTCTTGCATTGCTACACCATTGATTATCGTAGCTAACATTCCCATATGATCACCACTTGTACGACGAATCAATCCATCTTTTGACGCACTCACACCACGCACAAAGTTCCCACCACCAATTACGATTCCAACTTCAATTTTATTTTCTGTAAGTGTTTTTATCTCGCTTGCTAAATAATCCAAAACTTTACTTTCGATTCCAAAGCCACTCTCACCAGCCAACGCCTCCCCTGAATACTTAACCAAAACGCGCTTTGCCATTTGCTTTGCCTTTATTTATAATAACTTAAAATGCAGAATTCTAATCAAAACTTACTTAATAATCGCGTAAATTTCTTAATCACTTGCCAATTTCATCATTTTTTTGACGCAATTTTTCGATTCTTTCTTGTTGAAAATCGTATGCTTTTTGTATTTTTTGGTTCAAACTTTTATCTGAATTGTTATTTTTGGGAATATCTTTTCTCCCATATAAGCTTTCAAAATGCTCCACATGCTTCTGTAATCCGGTATTTTGCTCTAAGTGTAAATCATTTAAATTTTTGTCTTGCAATTCTTTGCTTAAAGTATTTAAATGGCTTTTAAGATTCTTTTTTAGCTCCTTTTGTAAAGGCGTTTCTAATGCTTCTAAAGCCTCTTTTGATTCTGAAGTTTTGTTTGATTTCATTTGCGATTCTTTATTAAGCTCTTGCGTTTCTTTTTTATCTTCTCCCAAGCACCCATAAAAAACCAAAATACAGCACAAAACTAAGAATCGCAACCCAAAAACCTTAAGCTAAATTAAAAATAAAATTCTCTCTTTTCTCTCCTTTAAACTTTCTTAGCTTATTGCTTATTTCAAGCTTTTTAGGTTATATTTATAAATCATAAAATAAAGAGTGCAAATGTATCCCCAAAATATTCCTGAAGAAGAACTAAAAGCAAAAGTTGCGAGTGATTTTTTTAGCCCAAATCCACAAAATAGCACAATCAAGCTTGACAAAGATTCCAAAGCCCTTTTAAGCACACTTGATTCTACGCAAATTCTAGGGCGCATTGATTTTTGTATCTCTTTTAGCGCAAAAAACCTTTTTCAAAACATCAATTTCCTTTGGGCAGAAGCAAAAAGTGGAAACAAAAACGATATTTACGAATCCTTTGTGCAGCTAATTCTCACAATCGGCAAAGAACGCACCTTTGAAGCCGAACTCCCTCCGCTTTTCTTAGGTGCATTTGATTGTGAAAAAATTGCCTTTATCCCTTATCATAATATTATGGATATTTTTAGCCAAAATGATTTTAATTGGAATGTCCCACCTAGCAATCATCAAAGCAAAGAATTTAAACAACTCTACACCACAAGCAAAGAACTTTTGGAATCCCAAAAGCTTCAATTTCATTTCAAACGCGATTGCAAAGCGTTACAAGCTTTCATTAAAAGCAATTTTAGCTTAGACAATGAGCAGATTCATAAAATCCAAATCACTAAAAATAACTTCACAATCATTTATCAAAAATGGCTTTTAAGCGTTAAGGATTCGATTAGTATTGATTGGAATCTTGCTAAAAATGCAGGGATTTTAGATGCGGATTTTTATTTGGCAGATTTGTTAAGCAGTGAGAATCAAAGCCTTATTGATAAGCTTTTTGTCGTGCTTAAAAATACACATTATGAGTTTAACAAAACAACCACACTTATTGGCACAGAGCAAAAAGACACTGCAACTTTCAAAGATAATCAAAAAGCGCACATTGCCTTTTGGAATCTCTATGAGCGCCCACCCAAACAAGAGTATTGGGATTATATTATAGATAGACGCGATTTGCTTGTCCCTAGTGATATTAGAGAGCGCAAAGGGGCGTTTTTTACCCCGCAAATTTGGGTGCAAAAGGCACATAATTATCTTACTAAAGCTTTGGGCGAAGATTGGCAAAATGATTATGTCGTATGGGATTGTGCAGCAGGCACAGGAAATCTCTTTGTAAATCTCGCAGAATCGCGCAATTTCTATGCAAGCACACTTGATATTGCTGATATTAAGATTATGCAAGAACTCTCTAGCAATTCTCATTTACCACTTTTGCAAAACCATATTTTCCAATTTGATTTTTTAAATGATAACTTTTTTGATGAACCTTGTGCTAAACATAGAAACAAACTAGATTCCACTTGCAAAGACTGCAAAGAATCCAAACTCCCCAAAACCTTGCAAGAAATTCTAAATGATGCAAAAAAACGTGAGAAACTCATTATTTTTATCAATCCTCACTTATGCAGAAGCGGGAAATATCAAGCAAACTGCAGGCACAGGTGCGAATAAAAGCGGTGTGAGCTTAGGCAATGCGACTTATGAAAAATACAAAGATTCTATGGGAAAAGCAAGTAATGAAATCTTTGCACAATTTTTTATCAGAATCTACAAAGAGATTCCACATTGCAAACTAGCAAGTTTTAGCAAATTAAAATATATTAATTCTAGCAATTTCGTGAGATTTCGTGAGATTTTTCAAGCGAAGTTTTTAGGTGGCTTTATGTGTCCAGCAGATACCTTTGATAATGTCAAAGGACAATTTCCCATTGGCTTTTTAGTGTGGGATTTGAAACATTAGGCTATAATACTTTAAAAAGGAGAGAATATGACAATCACACTAAAAAATGCAGATTCTAAAATTTTAGGTGTTTTGGAGAGTTTAAAAGCCTTTAATCCAAAGCTTGAGATTCAAGAAGAATGTCCTATTTGCGCAGCAGCGGATTATACTTTGAATCCTAAGGCAGAAAAAAGGCTCAAAAAGGCGATTAAAGAGATAGAAAAAGGTGATGTTATTAGCTATAAAGATTTTGAAAGTTTCAAAGCGGATTTAATGCAATGATATACGCCATAAAACGCGCTAAGGATTTCAAAAAATCTTTCAAAAAGCTTGATGCAAAATACCAAGAAATAGCAATGGAGTTTATCTATGCACTTGCACATGATGCAATAGATGATAAAACACTCATAAACCAATATCGCGACCATCAGCTAAAAGGCGATTATAAAGGTTACAGAGAATGCCATATTAAACCAGACTTACTTTTAATCTACAAAAAACAAAGGGGAGTCTTAATCCTCACTTGCGTGGATATTGGTAGCCATAGCGAGTTATTTTAAAGCTAAAGGAGTAGAAATGACATTAATTATAAAAGATGTTAAAGAAGAGTTTATAAAAGACTTTGAAGCCCTAGCCAAAAAGACAGAATCAAGCTTAAGCATAGAGCGACCAAAAAACGATGATTTTGAGCAACTGCGCAAAACTATGTTACAAGATTTAAAAAAGCCAGAAAATAGAGCAGTGTTTGAAAGATTAAAGAATAAATGAGATATTTAAGCCTACAAGAAGTGCAAATTATGCACGATGATATTATCAATGAAATAGGCGGACTAAAAGGAGCAAATCCTAAACAAATAGGGCTTTTAGATTCGGCTTTAATGCAAATCCAAAATGATGATTATTATCCAAACTTTATAGATAAACTTGCGCATTTAATGTTTGCTTGTGTGAAATTCCACCCCTTTGCAGATGGCAATAAACGCACTGCAATTTATATAGCAAAAGCTTTTATAAAAGCAAACAAACCAGAGATTCTCCCGACTAACTTTTATCAAGAATTAGAATATATTATCGTGTGTGTAGCAGATGATAGTGTGAGCAAAGATGAGCTAAAAGGGATTCTAAAACATTTATTAGGACTTGTATGCAAACAATAGAACTTGATATTTTTGGGAGAAATGGGGAATTTTTGGGCAAAAAGCGATTCTATCGCCAAACATCAAGCAAAGCAAACAAGACAATCAACGATTGGCTAAGGGAATATAAAAGTGCGGGAGAGACTTTAGGAATCTTAATGGCAGACGCTCCAGACTTTCAGCATAATAAACAAATAGCCATTTTAAATAATTTCCCCTGCAATAATCAAATGACAAAAGCTATCGCAAAGCAAAATTTTATTTTCATTGCAGTTTATTTCGCTGTGCGCCATTGTATTGCACACACTTGGATAAATGACCGCGACCAGTTTTTGTATCCTAACCATTTATGGGAAAAAGATTCTAGTTTTCAAAATGATTGTTTAGCTTTTATGCTTTTTTATGGACAGAATCGTATCACAAGCAAAGAAGGCGTAAATCATTTTATCCCTTTTAGCGAATCGCAAGTGGGTGCTAAAGAAGCTTTTGAATCTAACTTTATGCACCGCTTTATCAATGGGAAAATCAAAGATTCCAAGCCCTTAGATTCTACATTTAAAACTTCGGAGGCAAAAAAAGGCAACCTAGATTTGACCAGCAAATCTTTCCTTATTGCCTCTTCAGTTTCAAATGCAGAATCTCTAACACAAAAGAAATCCCAACAAAATTTGTTTTCTAATGATGATTTAGGGATTCTATCATTTATCCCCACAAAGCCTTTAGAGTTTGGCGAGGAAGCAAAGGAAGTTTTCAAAGCAGGTTTAGAGCTTTGGAAATATTATCACGCACAAGAATTTAAGGATTCTAAGAATCCTTATAATGCTAATGCTTCTCTTTTAGATATTAAAGCGCATTTTCAAGGCTTTAATGACAAAGGCAAGATGAATCCACCCCAAAAGGCGCAAGATTCTTACTATAAAGATTTAATTGGGAATCTAAACTTTGCACTAAATAATCTTGCCCAAAAAATTGAACCTAAAATCTATGAATATGGGTTTTTGTTAGAATAAAGGACATTTAATGAAAAATCTCTTTTTAGATACAGGCATATTAGATAAACGCGCAAATACAGAGTTTAAACTCTCAAGTGAAATCCTAATGGAAAATGCCGCAAGAGGCATGTTAGAGTTTTTGCTCCCTAGAGTTAATCCAAATTCCAAAATCCTGCTTGTTTGCGGAAGTGGAGATAACGGAGCGGATTGCTTAGCGCTTGCTAGAATGCTGTATAAAATCACTAACATTAGCATTTATCTACCCTTTGGCACAAAAAGCGCACTTAGCAAACTCCAGCTTGAACGCTTAAATGCAGTGGGTGAAAATCTATGCTTTTTACAACAATTAGAAGGGGAATTTGATATTATCATTGATGGCTTATTTGGCTCTGGGCTTAAAGGTGCGCTAAATGCGGAATCTCTAAATCTTCTTAAGCAATTAAACCAAAAAAAAGGGATAAAAATCGCTTGTGATATTCCAAGCGGAATCTTAAAAGATGGCAAGATTCCAAATATTGCATTTCAAGCCGACTTCACACTTACAATGGGTGCATTAAAAAGTGCTTTGTATCTTGATAGCACAAAAGACTTTGTCGGGGAAGTGCATTTGCTCTCTTTAGGGGTAGCAGAAAGTGTTTTTGCCCCAGAATCTCCTATAAAACTTTTAGAATGCAGTGATTTTAAGCCCCCTTTTAGAGAAAAACAAAATACAAACAAAGGCAATTTTGGGCATTTATGCGTGTGTGCAGGAGAGAAACAAGGAGCTGGAATCCTATGCGCTCTAAGTGGGCTTAGAAGTGGTTGTGGGCTTGTTAGCGTGCTAAATGCAAATCATCTACCTTTTAGCCTAATGCAAGCAACAGAGATTCCAAAAAACACAACTGCCATCGCTCTTGGAATGGGGCTTGGAGCAACAAAAATTCCACTATTAAAGGATTATGATATTCCTTTACTTTTAGATGCGGATATTTTTTACCATAAAGAATTTTTAGAGCTTCTTACGCAGCACAATACGATTCTAACTCCGCACCCAAAGGAATTTACACAAATTTTAAAAACACTCAATCTCGCAGAAATCTCCACACAAGATTTACAACTTGATAGAATCGCTTATGCACTACAATTTAGCACGCATTATCCAAAAAGTGTTTTGGTGCTAAAGGGCGCAAATACGATTATTGCATATCAAGAAAATGTCTATATTAACCCTTTTGGTAACAATGTTTTAGCAAAAGGTGGAAGCGGAGATGTGTTAGCAGGAATGATTAGCGGGCTTTTAGCGCAAGGCTTAGGCTTGTTAGATTCTGCTTTACAAGGGGTTTTGCTCCATAGTTTTTGTGCGGAATCCTATCTGAAAACTTCTAATAATTTCTCGCTCTCCCCCCTTGATTTAATTGAGCAAATCCGCTACATTAAGCAATTTTAATTACTAAAGGATTTTTATGCAAACTCTTGATAACCCCCTAAAAATTGGTGATAAAACATTTAAAAATCGCTTGATTGTAGGTAGTGGAAAATACAAAGATTTTCAAACCACCTTTGAAGCAACAATCGCTTCAGAAGCAGAAATGATAACTGTTGCTGTGCGCCGCGTGAATATCACAAATCCAAATGAAGAAAATTTGCTTGATTATTTCAAAAATAGCAATGTGGAATTTCTCCCAAATTCTGCTGGCTGCACAAAAGCAGAAGAAGCAATCACTTTGTTTCGTCTAACTAGAGAAGCAACAGGGATAAATTTTATCAAACTAGAAATTATTGGCGATACGCAAAAAACACTTTATCCCGATGTTCTTGAAACACTTAAAGCGTGCGAAGTGCTAGCAAAAGATGGATTTTGTGTGCTAGCATATAGCAATGATGACCCAATTATCGCAAGAAGACTTGAAGATGCGGGAGCTAGTGCGGTTATGCCCCTTGCTGCGCCTATTGGTAGCGGACTTGGAATCCAAAATCGCTATAATATCGCTTTTATCAAAGAAGCCATAAAAGTGCCTGTAATTGTAGATGCGGGCGTGGGTTGCGCATCAGATGCTGCGATTGCTATGGAGCTTGGCGCAGATGCGGTGCTAACAAACACTGCGATTGCACAAGCCAAAAATCCTATTTTAATGGCACAAGCAATGCGCGATGCAGTGCGTGCTGGAAGAGCAAGTTACCTTGCAGGCAGAATCCCTAAAAAACCTTATGCTACTGCAAGCTCACCTACGATTGGAATGGTGGAGTTTTAAAATCTTAAAAGATTTGATTTGCAAGGCTATATTTTAAGCACAACACGTGTGCGCGATGAAGATTTGATTGTTAAGATTCTTACAGAACAACGCATTTATACGCTTTATCGCTTCTATGGTGCTAGGCATAGCGTGGTGCATTTAGGACATAAAATTGATTTTTCTATTGATTATGATTTAAGAGAAATTGGAAAGCTAAGAGAGCCTTTGCATTTAGCATTTATATGGGAAAAAGAAGCACAAATCCGCTATTTTTGGCAACAATATTTATATCTCTTAAATACGCATTTAAGAGATATTAACACTTTGGATTCTTTTTATTTTCAGCACCTAGAAGAAGGGGCAAAACGTCTTGAAAAAGAAAATCCCAAACGTTGTATGCTAAATCTTTATGCAAAACTTCTAAACTTTGAAGGACGCAAAAATACCATGCAAACTTGTTTAGTCTGTGAAAATCCTTTAGGAGAAGAAATTGTATTAGGACGTGGATTAGTATGCGCTCATAAGGGCTGTATGGAAGGAGTGATTTTTAAAAGAAAGCAAATTTTACAATGGCTAGATAATCAAGGAGAATTTTTGGATTCTAACAGCATAGATTTTTTATGGAATCTCCTAATGCAAGGGCTTTAAGATTCTATAAAACCCTTAATTTTCTTGTGGTTCAAAATCATTTTTACCCCTAGCAATAAAAATCACACGCGTTCCTCTAAAATCAAATTTATCTCTTAAAAAATTTACCAAATACCTTTTATAACTAAAATGCAAAGAATTAGGACGATTCATAATTAAAGCAATTTGTGGTGGCTTACTCTCAAATTGTGTCGCATAATAAATCTTTACAATTTTCCCATGGTCGCTTGGCAAAGGGTGTCGCATTATGGCTTCTTGTATCACAGCATTAAGTTTTGCAGTTGGAATCCTAAAGCTAAAGTTTGCATACACTTTTAAAATCTCTTCTTCAAGTTTTTGGATATGGCGTCCATTTTTTGCTGAAATTGTCAAAATAGGTGCGTATTCCAAAAATTTAAAGCGCAACTTAAAATCCTCCACAATCCCCTTAAAATCCTTATGTGCAATATCCCATTTGTTTAATACAACAATCACACCTAGCTTAAACTCATCAATCAACCCAGCAATCTTTTCATCAAGCTCCACAAAAGGCACAGAAGCATCAAGAACCAAAAGCGCAATATCTGTGCGCTCTAAAATCGTGCGTGTGCGGTTTAGTGCGTATTTTTCTAATCCCTCTATTTTGCCACGCCTGCGGATTCCAGCAGTATCGACAAAATTTACCCTTTGTCCATTAATCTCCCCGATTTCATCAACAGGGTCTATCGTAGTCCCTGCGACATTTGAAACCACAGAGCGTTCCTCTTTTAGAAGTGCGTTTAAAAGGGAGCTTTTTCCTACATTTACGCGCCCTATGATTCCAATATTTATCACTTCTTCTGCAATATCTTGCGCATTTTCTTCATTTTCTAAAAAATCCTCCAAAGATTCTTCACTAAGTGGCGTATCTATTAAACTTTGCACCGCATCATTTTTCAAAGCCTTAATAATCGCACGCTCTAATTCTAAGATTCCGCGATTATGAGCCACAGAAATATAAAACACATTTTTCGCACCAAATTCCATAAACTCCCATGCATTTTGCTTCTCTTTATCATTGTCAATTTTATTAATCACTAAAAAAATATTGGGATTCTTTTTTTCTAAGGAATAAAAAATCTCTTTATCTTCAGCAGCTGGGGGAGTTTTGCCATCAACAAGATACAAAATCAAATCCGCGCTTTCCCCTGCTTTTTGAGAATGTTTTGAGACACTTTGAAATAACGCATCTTTATCATCTAAACCGCCAGTATCTAAAAGCAAAAAGGGAGAATCTTGCAAAAGGATTCTTGCTTTTTTCACATCACGTGTTGTGCCAGCAATCTCTGAAGTAATTGCAATGCGTTGTTTGCAAAATCGGTTAAACAACGAGCTTTTTCCAGCATTTGGACGCCCAACAATTGCAATACTTCCATACACTTTATCCATTTTAGCCCTTTAATTGAATATCAAATTTTACTGCATTATTTGTCAATTCTCGATAAAATTAATCCAAGTTTAAACATAAGATTCTAAGATTCCAAAAACTTTTTAAAGGCGCAATATGGAATCTAACAAGCAAGCAATCATTGCGATTCTTTTTGCAGCAGTTCTATTTACTGCAATGGGTATGTTTGTAAAGATTCTAACACCAAATTTGCCTGTTATGGAAGTTGTGTTTGCTAGAAATTTTTTTGGAGTTGTATGGATTTTAGTCGCTCTACTCTTGCACCCGCCTAAACAAATAGGAGGAAAACCTTTTGTTTTAGCCTTGCGCGGATTTGCAGGGGGTAGCGCAATGCTTGCATATTTTTATAATATGTCTGTTATGTCTCTTGGAACTGCGTATGCTTTCTCATACACTTCGCCAATTTTCTTAGCACTTTTTAGCGCGCTTTTTATTCACGATAAAGTCGCATTAAAAACTTGGATTGCAATTGCGCTTGGTTTTAGCGGGATTTTACTCATCTCAAATCCTAAAGGAGCAGATTTCACTTTTTTAGGAATTTGCATTGGGCTTTATAGCGGCATTGGTGCAGCACTTGCTTATCTTTCTATTACCAAACTTGCAAAACTTTATGATACACGCGTTATTATTCTTTCTTTAATGCTTGTTGGGACAATCTTACCCCTTCTCACACAGCTTGTGCCTTATGCAAATTACCCTATTGTGCTTTTTAAACCCTTTGTTATGCCAAATCTTAAAGAATTTTTATTGTTTCTCGCATTAGGGCTTGTTTCTACCTATGCGCAAATCTATCTCACAAAAGCTTATAGTCTAGGAAATCCCCCTATTATTGGCGCAATTTCTTATAGCACGATTCTTTTAGCAACGCTTGCTGGAATCGCATTAGGAGATAAAACTCCAAATACGCTTGTCATTTTAGGAATGCTTTTAATCATCTGTGGAGGAATCCTAGCAGTGCTACACAAACACCAACAAAACTAATCGAATTCTAAAGCTTTAATATTAGAAATTGCATTGCCTGCGATTCCTTTTAGCGCACCATACATATTAATAGAATTCTCCAACACTTTTTGGATTTGCTTTTCTCGTTGCTTCCATAATTTTTGCATTGCGATTTTTTCTTTGTCCAAATCACTTTGCATTTGCGTAAATCCTTCAACAATTGCTTCAATTTGCATTTTAAATTCTGAACTTGTGAGATAGCTATAAAGCATTTGCATTTTATCATGCTTATTTTCTGTTGTTTTTTTCGCCAAAAAAACTTTAATCACATTTTCACGCAAAATCAATGCTAAAGCTTTAAATTCCTCAAAACGACAAACCCAGATTCCATCTAAAAGCCCCATGCGCTCTAGCTCTTTTGGCAGAGCTTCTGTAACAAGCACACCAATATCTGCCCCTTTTTGGCGCATATCGTTTTTTAGTTTTTCAATCCACTCTCTTTGAAAATGCTTTGTGCGCTTGCTTTCATAATAAATCATTCCACAATTTTGTATTTCTCTTGTATGCACAATTTGCACGCAATCCCCGCCGCTTTGCCCCTTTTTAACCTCTGTAATGCTATCAAAGGGGAATTGTGTTTGCAAATATTCCTCAATAGCTAGCTCTTGCACTTCACCTTGAAGTTGTTGGGAACTTAAAGTTGCTTTGCGCTGTGCATCTTGTAGTTGTCTTGTCAAATCCTCTAGCTGCTTATCCTTTTCTTTAAGTTTTAAGAGATGTTGGGATTCCATTTCTTGCTGCATTTTTTCTCTAAAAGCCTGCATTTGCAAAGTCAATTGTTCTTGAGTTTGTGCTTTTATTTTAGATTCAATTTCACTATTTTCGCGTTTTAAACGTTCAATCTCCATTTTACTAGCATTTAATTCTTTAACTTGATTGGATTTTTCTTGTAATTCTTTTTGTGCCGCATTTAATGCTTCTTGATATTCTGCTGTAATTTCTTGCTTTAGCGATTCTTGCATTTTGATACGTTCTTGCTGTAAAGCTTGTTTGATTCCATTATTAATATTCTCTTGCAGGGAATCTTCTTTATTTTTTAAATCACTAAAAGCTTTTTGATATTCCTCTCTTTTTTGTAAAACTTCTTTTTCAAATTCCTTTTGCTTTTCTTTAAATTGTAGTTGAAGTTGCTGATTGACTTGTTGATACACGAGAGATTGCACATTGATATTTTCCCCACATTTTGGACATTTGATTTGATTATCTTGCATAAAAACTCCTTTGAAAGCATTATAACGCAATTTTGTTTTTAGAGTTTTAAGCTATAATTGCGCACTTAACTTACAAAGGATATTCATGCAAAATCTATTCAAGCTACAGCCTTATTTTTTTACCCTTTATACCTTGCTTATTGGAGTTTCTTTAGGTGCAATTCTAGCAAGCGGGGTTTTGAGCGCACCTACAATTTTTCGTGCTTCTAGCATTGTTCCAGAGTTAGAAATCTCTGTCTTCCAATCAGGAATCCTAATGACAAGTATTTTTGTAAAACTTAACATGCTGTTAAATATTTTGGCAATTTTCATTTTAGTGTATGAAATTTTATCTTTGCGTATTAGCGGAGCAAAAGTCGCTCCGCTCTTAGGCTTTATTAGTGTGATTTTGATTTTTCTTTTTACACTTTATTACACACCTTATATTGTAGAAGCCCAAAAATTAGGAGAAGATGGGATAGCAAATGCTGCTTTTGATGCGATGCACACACAATCTGTGCTTGTTTTTAAAATGCTAATGGCAAGCCTTTGTCTACTTTTTATTGTGCGTCTTTTAAAAATTAATAGCGGTTGCAAAGGTAAATAAAATCACAAAATTTACACGCATCACGCTTTGTAGCTAGGGAAAAATCCACTTCCCTTGCCTCATTTTTGATTGCTTTTAATTTTTCTTCTAGCATAGCAACTTTTGTATCCAAATCAACTTCTTCTATAATTTTTGCTTCATATAAATCATAGAATCCAGCTTTTATTGCATTGTTTGGATTTTGTGCTTTTGTCGCAAGATAGTAGATAGGAAGTTGAAAATCTGTGGATTTTTCATAGCTTTTTGCAGAATCGATTTTTAAAGAACGTTTGTATTTATAATCCAGCACAAAAAGCATATTTTCACGTCTATCAATCCTATCAATGCGCCCTTTTAGTGTAAAGCCCGCATAATTAAAAATAAAATCACTCTCAAATGCAACAGGAATCCAACCACCCTCAAAACGTTTTTTTTCAAAATCAAACACGTGTTTTAAATATTGTTTTGCCAACTCACTCTCAAAACGCTCCTTTGCGCTATTGCTTATATTTAAACGCAAACACAATTCTGCATACAAAGTCTTTGTATCAAAGTTTTTTGCACTGCTATACACTTCTTTTAAAGCTTCGTGGATTTTACTTCCCATATTCACTGCTTCTACTGCTTCAGATTTAAGCCCTAAAATATAGCGATAATAAAACTTGCGCTTACATGTTAAAAAACACTCTAAGCTTGTCGCACTAAAACTTTCAACATTTAAAGGTGCAAGGATTTGTTGCTCTTTATAATTTAACGCCTTGCCATTTAAAAAATATTCACTATAAACCAAACTTGTTTTTTGTGGTTTTTGCGCACCAAATATAGAATCCTCTAATAAAAAGCGTGAAGGCTTTGTTATATCATTATTCAAACATAGAATCCTAGATTCTTTTGCACCATTTAAAAGTTCTGCATAATAGTGTTTTTGTAAGTTTTCTCTATTTTTGCGCGTTGGCAAACCTACATTTTCTCGGATTTTTGTGTTTAAAAAAATATCTTTATCACTAATAGAAGGCACATTTCCTGCATTAAACTCTGGAATAATTACATAATCTAAACTTACCCCCCTTGTTTCTAATATCCCCATAACGCTAATACGCCCACCGCCAATATCGTCCAAACTCTGCTCTTTTAGCATTTCTAAAAACACCAAAATTTGCTCATATACTTCAAGGCTTTCCATATAAACTAGAGAAAATTTAAATTCTCCCAAAACCTCTAACACATTTTGACGCACATTAGCATTTTGATGTTCTAACTGAAGCATTAAAAACTCTTCAAAAGATTCAAAATTTGCAAAGCTTTCTTTGGATTCTACAATCTTTTGATACATCTCAAATGTGCTTAAATGTGTCCCCATTGCAAAGTTAAAATTCCTTGCTTTGTCAAAAAGTTTTAAATATTCTATAAAACTCTCATCAGGCAAAACAATACTAATTTGCTCTGGTTGCACACCTTGATTTAACCAAATATCAATTTGCGCAAAGATTCCGCCCACTTCCGCGATTCTATCTTGAAACTCTAAAATCTCTAAATTTTTTGCTTTTTGCGTAGCTTGGATAAAATCTACAATGCTAAATTTTTCTTGCTCTAGCAAAATAGAATATTCACCAAATTCCAAATCTAAATCGAAAAATTTTTGATAGTATTCTTGATTAAAAGTATCAATTTTGAGTTTAAGAGTCATAGGAATTTTTTGAGAAATACATTGAAAAATCTTTATCTCAAAACGTGTTAAAAATCCATCAACTTGCATAATTATGCGGTCAAATTCATTAAGTAATTCAAAAGTAATTGTATAATCTTGCAAAAAATATTGGTCAAAAAAATGATGCTTTGCAAGTAGCTTTTGGTAAGCATCAAATACCGCTTCTAGGACTTGCAAATGGTCATCATAAAATGCGTAAATATCAAGTTTTGATAAGGATTTAATCTCCACACATTCTGCACATAACTCATCATAAAATTTTAAGAAAAAACTAGAATTTTGTAAAAATTGTGTGAAGTTTTTTGCAAACTCGCCTAATTTTTGTGTATCTGTAAGACAAATAGCCTTATAAAGATAATATTGCCTTAAAAATTTTGGAATCTTGCGCTTTTTATCCACACGCAATATAAATTCCAAAAACTCTCCCACGCTCTTTGTAGGCGGCAAAAAACTTTCTGCATAATTTTGCACAAAAAAACGCTTCATAGAGCGCATACTAGAAAATAGATATAGGGATTCCACTATTTTAGTAAGTCTTTAGCCGCTTGCACAATATTTTCTACACTAAAACCAAAATGTTTAAAAAGTGCATCACCCTTTCCGCTTGCACCAAATCCTTGCATTCCAATCACTGCATCTGCAAAAGCATACCACTCAAGACCTCTACTTGCTTCAATAGCTATTACTTTACCACTTAATAAAGAATCCTTATAAGCCTTGTCTTGTCGCAAGAATAAATCATAACAAGGCACACTCACTACACGCGTAGTGATTCCTTCTTCTTCTAATGCTTGCGCGCTTTTAAGCGCAAGTTCAACTTCGCTTCCTGTTGCTAGCAGTGTAAGTTTTGCATTTGTGGAATCTTTTTTGAGATATGCACCTTTTAAAACTTCTTCCTTACTTACACTTTGTAGCAATGGTAAATTCTGACGACTAAGCACAAATGCGCTTGGAGCATTTAATTCTAATGCAGCTTGCCAACATGCAATATTTTCAAACCCATCACAAGGACGGAAAACATTTAAATTTGGCATTGCACGAAAATGGCTTAACTGCTCAATAGGCTGATGTGTCGCCCCATCTTCCCCCACACCAATACTATCATGCGTCCAAATATAAAACACTTTAGAGCGCATAAGGCTTGCCACACGCACACTAGAAGACATATAGTCGCTAAATACAAAAAAAGTTGCACAAAAAGGCAAAAATAATCCATAATTTGCTAATGCGTTGCTAATCGCTCCCATTGCGTGTTCTCGGATTCCAAAATGAAAATTTCTTCCTTTTGGAAAATCGCCTAAGCCTTTTAATTCTGTGTTATTTGATGGTGCTAAATCCGCACTTCCTCCAATAAATCCGGGCAATGCTTTGGCAATGGCATTTAAAATCATTCCATTGCTTACACGCGTTGCCATGGGTTTAGCCTCTTGTGCAAAATCTGGATACACAACATTCGAAAAATCTGGCTTTAACATTTGCTCTAAAAGTGCCTTTTTATCACTTTGTTCTAAAACCTTTTGCCAAGCATGATTTGCTAAAGCCCCAAGTTCTGCTGTATTTTTAAAGCGTAAAGCAGAAGTATTTGGGACAAAAAACTTTGCTTCTGGATTAAAGCCTAATTTTTCTTTAGAAACTGCAATCTCTTCTTCTCCTAAAGGTGCTCCATGCGCCTTATGAGAGCCACAAAGACTTTGTGAGCCTTTTGCAATCTGTGTTTTAGCAAGAATTAACACAGGTTTATTTGCTTGTTTTGCTTGTTCTAATGCGCTATCAATTTCTAAAAAATTATGCCCATCAATGCTTAAAACCTCCCAATTTTGCGCTTCAAAGCGTTGCTTAACATTCTCACTCCAAGCAACCTCGCATTCCCCTTCAATCGTAATATTATTAGAATCATAAATCAAAATAAGATTATCTAAATGATGATGCCCAGCAAGCGAACAAGCCTCATAAGAGATTCCTTCTTGCAAATCTCCATCGCCACATAAGCAATACACTTTATGATTGATTAAATCTTCACCTAATAAATGGCTAGCAAGCTTGCTAGCCATTGCAAAACCAACCGCATTTGCTACACCCTGCCCTAAAGGTCCTGTGGTAATCTCAACTCCGGGAGTATGTTTATACTCTGGGTGTCCGGGTGTTTTGGAATCTAATTTTCTAAAATGCTTTAAATCCTCTAAACTAATATCAAAACCCCATAAATGCAAAAGAGAATACACAAGCGCACTTGCATGCCCTCCACTAAAAACTACGCGGTCACGATTAATCCACTGCGGATTGTTAGGATTTACCTTAATATGGTAGCCTAGCACAACAGCAATATCTGCTAATCCCATTGGAGCACCCGGATGCCCACTATTTGCATTTTGCACCATATCCGCACACAAGAATCGCAAAGAATTTGCCATTAAAGTATATTCACCAAGTTCTTTTTCATCTAACATAGTCTTCCTTTGCTATTACAATCTTGCAATTTTATATTATCTAAGATAACCTAAAAAGTGGGATTCTATTACAAAATGCCTTAATTTAGAATCTTGCATACTTTCACACATCTTATATCTTGCTTACAAGTCTTACACCGAAATTTCTCACCTTTTTCAATACGCCTATGAATATCCGGTGGAACATCATGCAGTTTGCCAGAACAAGAGCAACCATAATAATACATTTCTTCAACAGGCTCAATTCCCCCTTCTATTGGTCCAGCATTTAGTCCTGCAATCATACTGCGGCGAAATTTCTCAATCTTCATATCCTCTTTTAAAATATGTTCCAAAAGCCATTTTTTAGCAACAATATGCAATTTTTCTTTCATCTCATTAACATTTTTTACATTTTTAATGAGTGTTACCAAGCTATTCGTGAGTTCGTTATGAATTTTCTTATGATTAGCTATATCTGGATAGCCAATTTTTTCCATATATTTTTCCTCATCATCAAAATGTTCTTTAATGTAACTACAAAACTCTGCTAAAACTTCACGAATCTCATCTGGCGTTACTTGATGATTTAACATAAAATATGCTTGTTTGGCTAACTCAAAAAGTTTTTTATGTTGTGCGTCAATAAGTGCATTATGCACACTATAAGAATCATTCCACTCAATCATCATCACTCCTTTAAATCAGCTGCCCAAATTTATTAATTTCTAACTTTCAAAAACTCGCCATACAAGTCTTCTAGTCTTTTTAATGCTTCTGCATACTCTCCGTCCTTTTGTGTTTGAGATTCTAGCAAATCTAATCTCTTTTTTAAATAAGTAAATAATTGATAAGAAACATCTGGAATCTTATCTAAGTCATCACTCATTCCCTTAACAATATTTCTAGCAGGGATTCCAACTGCGGTAGAATTTGGAGGAACAGGGCGAATCACAACAGAATTTGCTCCAATTTTAGAATGCTCCCCTACAATAATATTTCCAAGCACTTTTGCTCCAGCACCGATAATCACATAATCCCCAATAGTTGGGTGTCTTTTAACTCTCTCCAAACTCACACCACCCAAACTTACCCCCTGATAAATTATGACCTCATTTCCTATTTCTGCTGTTTCACCAATCACCACACCCACACCATGGTCAATAAATACGCGATGACCAATTTTACAAGCTGGGTGAATATCAATATTTGTTATCCATTGTGTAAAACCCATAAGCATTCTTGCTAGCACTCTAAAACCTTTTACATATAACTGATGTGCGATTCTATAATGCACAAGCGCAATTAACCCGGGATAATTAAAAAACAATTCTACCCTAGAATTAATCGCGGGATCTTTTTCTAAAATCACAGCAAAATCCTCTTTGATTGTAGAAAAGAGTGTTGTGGCATAAGTCAAGACAGCTCCCCTTCGCTTTTAAACACAGTTCTTAAATACCCATTCTCACTAAGCATTACATACAACTGCCCTAACACTTCTTTTTTAGCATCTTGTGAAATCTTTTCACTCTCATCAATTCTTTGTTTCAAACAACGTTCAATCTCTTTTGTGTCATAGTCTAAATCATCAAGAACATCTAAAACCGTCTGCGCTTCTAAAAGATTCTCAATTGTATAATTTCCATTCTCCTCATCAAATACAACGCTAAACTCTGTTGGGTGCGTAAAAAGATTATGCCGCATTCCAAGAACTTCTTGATAAGCTCCTACTAAAAAGAATCCTAAAAAATATTCCTCATTATTCACATCAATATCATGCAAAAATAAAGGTGCGTTTTTGTCAAAAGCAATTTCTCCATCACTATCGCATGTAATATCCCAAAGACTAGCACTTCTTGTTGGGCGTTTATTGAGTCTATCCAAAGGAATCACGGGAAAATTTTGTGATAATCCCCAATAATCTGGCAAACTCTGAAAAAAGCTACAATTTAACAAATACCTTTCTTGCACTTGCTCTTGGATTCTTATAATATCACTATGGTTTTTATGTTTTAAAATCTTAATTACTTTTTTAATAATCAAATACACCAAAACTTCTGTGTTGCTTCTATCTTGCAAATCAATATATCCCAAATCAAAAAGCGTAAGTAGTGATTCCATATGCTCTAAACTATCATGCAAATACTCAATGGCATAACGTTCATTGATTGTATTATACAAATCCAAAAGCTCTTCTACCAAAGGAGGATTCTTATCTTTTAAATGCAAGGCTTTTTCGTCATATTCTTGAGAAAATAGCTCTAGCACTGGAGAAATAAGCACTGCATGGCTTGCAGAAACATAACGTCCCGATTCTATAAAAATATCTGGCTCTGGTTCTTTCTTGTTTTTTGCAATTTCTTTTAGCGTAAAAACAACATTCCCACTAAACTCTGCTAATGTATAATTGCGATTCTGTGTATTTTCATGCTGCGCATATTCCACAGCTAACCCACCACCAATATTAACATTATTAAGATTCTTAGCTCCCATTTTACGTAATTCTGCATAGATATTTCCTGCTTCTCGTAATGCTTTTTTAAGGGGAGCAATATCGCTAATTTGGCTTCCGATATGAAAATGAATCATTGTAAATTTATCAAGCAATTTGTTTTTTTGCAAAAGAGAAATTGCCTCAACAAGCTCTGTTGCAGTCAATCCAAATTTAGAATTAATCCCACCACTTTTTGCCCAGATTCCAACCCCTGTGCTATGCAAGCGGATTCTCAGTCCAATATTTGGATAAGGTTTCCCAAGCGTCTTTGCAACTTCAATAATTGTTTCAAGCTCGTTTAAGCCCTCAATTGTTAGCGTAATATCATGCCCCATTTTCGCCGCAATAAAGCCTAGAGAAATCATCTCTTTATCTTTAAATCCATTCACGGTAATAGGAGCGTGGTCGTTTGTATAAGCCATTGCAATAATTAGTTCAGATTTACTTCCTGCTTCTAATCCATAGCAACGGTCTGTATTTTGGTCCATTAATGGCAAGATAAAATTTGGGTAATGATTAACTTTAATGGGAAAAACTGCCTTAAAACACCCTTTATAATGATGTTCCTTGATAGAAGATTCAAAGCTTGTAAAAATTTTCTCTACTTGTTTTTTTATCAAATGCGGAAAACGCATAAGCAAAGGTCCTCGATACCCATCTTCGCGCACTTCTTTGACAATATCAATAAGCGCAGGCTTGGACTTATAATTGACCTTTACTTGTCCATCTTCAATAATAAAATCATCTTTTCCCCAATAATTAATCCCATAATCCACCATATATACGCCTCTTTAAGCCTTAATATCTAATAGACTTTGCATCATAGAATCTGCTGTTTTGACACTCTGCGCATTTGCCTCTACGCTATTTTGTGCGGAAATTTGCTGTGTCATTTGGTCTGTTAGATTTACATTTGAAGTCTCTAAAGTCCCGCTTGTTACATTTGCACTCATTCCACTTTGCGCTACTGAAAACGCGTCATAACCATAACTTGGACTAACCATCATTTTTTATCCTTTTATCTAGTTTTTGCCTTAAAGACACTAAAACTATAACCAAAAAATAACTAAAAAAATCTAAAAATGGGGAGTAATTATTAAGAATTATAAATTTTTAAAAAATTTTGTGAAGTTTTAATGTGTAGCATAAAGCTTGAAGCACTTTCGCGCTTCAAGCTTTAAAATCTTAGCCCAAAAACTCGCGCTTAAAATATTCGCGTGAAGCTTTGCATAATGGACAAGCTCCGGGAGCTTTTTTGCCTCTGTGGATATGTCCGCAGATTTCACATACCCATACTTCTTCTTCACCACTTTCAAAGAATCCTTCTTCATCTAGCATTTGCTTAAGCTCTAAGTATTCTCTTTCGTGTTCGACTTCTACTTTACCAATTGCTGTAAAAAGTCTTGCAATATCTTTTTTGCCTTCTTCTTCAGCAATCTTTGCAAAATTTGGATACATTATTGTATGCTCGTAATTCTCACCTTCTGCTGCGCTAAGCAAGTTTTTAGCTGTGATTTCAAGCTCTTTGCCATCGACAATTTTATGATACGCTTTAAACTCTGCTCTTGCATGCCATTTCTCATTTTCTGCCGCTTCTCTAAAATGTCTAGCTACTGCATGCCAGCCTTCTTCTTGTGCTACATCAGCAAACAAATCATATTTGTTGCGTGCCATAGATTCTCCTGCAAACGCTTTCATTAGATTAACAGCAGTTAAGTCTTGTGTTGTGCAAACCATTGCTTCACCACAGCAGCTAAGTGTCCCACCACCAACATTTTGAACTTCAACTTCATTACCACATTTTTGGCACTTATATGTTTCGTATTGTCGCATTGAATGCTCCTTAGATTTAAGATTCTGTATTATAACATAGAATTATTAAATAATAAATATTATCAATAAAGATTTTTAATATTTTGATAGGATTAGAAGAGCAGAAAAGTCTCCAAGCCAAAAGGCTTGAATCACAAACTATAAAGATTATCTTGAACCTTTGAAATCGTGGATTACTGCGACATTTCCTGCAATATCACTTAAAATCGCGCAAGCACTCTCTGTGGCACTCCCCATAGCGCAAGCTACCATTGTTGTTACTCCAGAGACGATTCCAGCAGCATAGATTCCATCTTTAATCACATTACGCGCACCCACTTCTAAGCAGATTTTGCCGGGCTTTGGCATAAGTGTATGGGGCTTTACAAAACTTTCTAATCCTTTAATATTACACGCATTAGCACCTGTTGCTACAATAACATAATCCGCTTTTTCAGAAAATCCCGTGCCATTTACCATAAAATTTCCTTTTTCTCCGCTAATCTCTGTCACCTCACCTGCAATAAAATTAACTTTTGCAAGCTTTTGTAATTGCTCTTTTGTAGAATCAATAATCTCTTCTCCATTGATTCCTGCTTTAAACAACGGCACATTATACACATCAGCCTTATATAAATCCGCTTCTTTGCCACCTTTTTCAATAATAGCTAGCTCAAAGCTAAGCTCCCCTTTAATCGCACTTGCAAGCACTAATGCCGCGCTTAATCCCGCGATTGAACCACCGATAATTACTACTTTTTTTGTTGTCATATTTTTCCTTTTTAATTAAGATTATTAAAAATCTGCTCCACTACAAATTTCGGATTCTGTGCTTTATAAATCGGACGTCCTACGACAATAAAATCACTCTTCGCAGCTTTTGCGTCTTCTAATGTCGCCACGCGTTTTTGGTCTCCTCTACTCTCACCAAAAGGACGAATCGCAGGAGTAAGCGTCAAAAAATCATCACCAAGTTGCGTTTTTATTGCTAAGGATTCCGCACAAGAACACACCACACCATTGACACCACATTCCTTAGCCATTTTGGCAAACTCTAGCACCTGCGCTTCAAGGCTAGTGTGGTAAATCTCAAAGAATCCTTTTTCATCAAAGCTTGTCAGTGCAGTAACTGCCATCACCAAAGGCGGATTTGGAATCGCTTTTAAGCGCGCCATGACTTCACGCATTGCTTCTTTTCCAGCACTTGCATGGAGGGTTAGCATATCCACATTAAGCCCAGCGATAGATTCCACACTATCACCCATTGTGTTTGGAATATCATAAAGCTTTAAATCTAAAAAGATTTTAAATAAAGGATTGATTGCTTTAATTGCATTTAAAAAAGGCGCACCATCGCGGATAAAACTTCTCAAACCCACTTTTACCCACACTTGCTGCATATCTTTTAGAGATTCTAAAAGCTCCAGATTCTCTTTTTTGCTTGGCAAATCTAGCGCAACACAAAGTTTCATTTCTCTGCCTTTTTAAATGTGGAATCTTTTTTGTTTTTGAAGTTTGATTGTTTGAAATTGCTTTTTCTTGAATTTTTAAAGCTTTTAGATTCTTTGTTTTTAAAATCCTTAGCACCTTTTTTCTTTATGTTATTATCACGCTTTGTGGAATCTTTTTTTGCACTTTCTGCATTTCCTACATTTTGCGATTCTTTTTGTTCTTTCTGCTGTTGTTCTTTTTGTTTTTGTGCTTCTTCTAGGGCTTCTTTTATGGATTCTACACTAAGTGTCGCATTTTTTGCGATTCCATCTAAGATTCCATTTATAAACTTTGTAGAAGCTTCATTGCTAAAATTTTTTGTAATCTCTAAAGCCTCGTTAATCACAATGGCTTTATCTGTTTTACTAAAGAGAATCTCATACACTCCTAAGCGTAAAATTGCGCGTTCCATATCGCCAATGCGCTCAAAATCCCAATTTTTGATTTGGTGTTTAATGCGCAAATCAATTTCTTCTAAATGCTCCAAAACACCATTAAATAGTGCTTTTGCAAATTCACTTTGCGCATTTTTAATCTTTTGTTCGCTTAAAATCTCTTCTATAAAATTTGTGATTCCGTCATTTCCGCTTCCATAAGCATACAAAAGTTGTGCAACAACCTCGCGCGCTTGCGTGCGTGTCGCCATTTATACACCAAGCTTTCTATAAAGATTAATCAACTCAATAAGCCCAATCATCGACTCAAAACCTTTATTTCCTGCTTTCGTGCCTGCGCGCTCAATGGCTTGCTCAATGCTATCTGTCGTTAGCACACCAAAAGTTACTGCCGCTCCATAGCGCACTGTTACATTGGCGATTCCTTTTGTTGCTTCGGCACTCACATAATCAAAATGCGGTGTAGAGCCACGAATAATTGCGCCCAAACAACACACACCATCAAAATCACCTTGCGCTAAAACTTTTTCTAACACGAAAGGAATCTCAAAAGCACCCGGAACTAAAATATGCGAGAGATTCTCATCTCTACCACCATGACGCAAAAAACAATCCCTAGCACCCTCTACTAATCTATCAGTGATTAAATGATTAAAGCGACTTGAAAGTATTGCGATTTTCTCATCGCCCATTAAAGACAAACTTCCTTCAATAACTTGCATAATTATCCTTTGTTAAGAATTGTATCAATTTCTAAAATTTGATTGACTAAATCTAAAAAAATCTGCGGGGTTAGCATATTTGGACCATCACTTAAAGCATTTTTAGGATTACTATGCACCTCAGCAAACAATCCATCAATCCCGACTGCCGCTGCTGCGCGCGCTAAAAGTGGGGCAAATTTACTATCACCGCCGCTTTTGCCTTTTAAGCCACCTGGCATTTGCACAGCATGCGTTGCATCAAAAATCACCGGAGCAAACTCGCGCATAATCGCTAATGCACGCATATCCACGACTAAATTTCCATAACCAAAACTACTGCCGCGCTCTGTTAGGCAAATTTTATGTGCTTTTGCGCTTTCAAATTCTACGCTCTCTACATTTGGATTCCGCGTTTTCAAAGCTTTTAAAACAGAATATTGCATATCTTGGGGGCTCATAAACTGCCCTTTTTTGATATTTAGCATTGCTTTTGTCTGGGCTGCTGCGACAATCAAATCTGTTTGCCTGCATAAAAATGCTGGAATCTGTATAATATCCACCACTTCTGCTACGGGTTTGGCTTGATAGCACTCGTGAATATCTGTAAGTAGTTTATAACCAAATTTTTTTTTGATAAGTGCTAAAGATTCCAAACCCTTCTCTAAACCCGGTCCGCGATAAGACTCTAAACTCGTGCGATTTGCCTTATCAAAACTTGATTTAAAATAAAAATCAATGTTAGGATTTTTCGCTAATGGCTTTAAGGATTCCGCAATTTTTTCTAAAATCTCTTGATGTTCTATAACACAAGGTCCTGCAATAATAATCATCTCTAACCTTTTAATAAATTAAATTCATGCATTTTAAAATCATAATTATACACCTCTCCGCTCTCAATAATATAATGCCAACCATAAATCTTAAGTGTGCGTGCAAGATATTTTTCTTTGACTTTTGGATAAGTAAAAAGATTAACAATTTGTTTTTCGATATTAATCTGTTCTGTCAAATACGCACGCATTGCACTATCCTTTGGCTTTAGTGCCAAAACTTGCTCTTTTACCGAAGAAATTAACTTTAGCCAATTTTTAACATTTGGCATACTTTCAAAATGCCCCTCTTCATACAATGCAGCGCAACCCCCACAATGAGAATGCCCGCAAATAATAATATTCTCAACCTTTAATTCTTCTAACGCGTATTCAATCGCGGAAGTTGTCGCTAAATATTCATCAGTCGCTCGATAAGGGGGAACAATATTTGCGATATTACGCACAACAAAAAGTTCTCCGGGTAAAGTGTTTGTGATTAGATTTGGCACGACACGAGAATCCGCACAACCCACAAAAAGCGTGTGGGGATTCTGCCCTTCTTTTAAATTTTCAAAAAGCTCTTTATAGGCTAAAAAATTTTCCTCTTTGAACTTTATTGCCCCTTCAAAGAGTAAATCTATTGTATTTTGTGCATTTTGTGATTCTAACTTTTCTTGCATTATCACTCTTTTTTAAGGTTTTGGTTTGGCAATATCACCAATCACGCCTGATAAATCCTCTCCAATACTATATACATACAAATCCACACGGCGATTTTTCGCACGCAATGCAGGAATATCATTGTTTGCAATCGGAGAAAACTCACCTTCTCCCCCACCTAAAATACGATTTTTCTCTAAACCTTGTTTAATGATTAAATCCGCAACATTAACACCACGTGCGACTGAAAGCTCTAAATTATCTTCAAAAATAGCCCCTTTTCGTATCGGCACATTATCTGTATGTCCGATTGCTTTTACAAGCACTGCTTTTGGCATTCTCAAAAGTTCCAAAGTCAAACGCTTTAAAAATGCGATTCCGCTAGGGTTAGTAAGCTCTGCACTTCCAGAAGCGAAAAGTAACTCTTCTGGAATCCTAATAATCACACCCCTTTCTGCCTCTTCAAGCTCTACACTAGGACCATTAGATATGCGATTAACTTCATTATAATCTGTAATCAAACTTCCAAAAATATTCACAACATTATCCATTTCCACTTCTGTTTCAATCGGCGTTGCTTTAATAGGTGCTGGAGGATTAATTTGACTTTGAGAACCTTTTTCAAGCACAGCAAGAGAACCTTCTAGCGAACCCACTGCTTGCGCGATTCTTTGTGTATCAAAAGTCGCCATAGAAAGCAGCAAAATAAAGAAAGTTAAAATAAGTGTAACCATATCCCCATAAGTCCCAAGCCATAATGGAACACCTTGCGGACAATCACAAGCTGGACATTTTTTCTGTTTTGCCACTTTATCCCTTTTATAAATCCAAAATTTTAGGATTATAGCCTATATTTAGTTATAATGCCATTTATTTTTAAATTTTGTGAGGGAATTTTGCACGCAATCATTGATTTTATCGTAGAGTCTGTCAGTGCTTTTGGATACTTTGGAATCTTTTTTATGATGTTTTTAGAAAGCAGCTTTATCCCTTTTCCTAGTGAAGTTGTGATGATTCCAGCGGGATTTTTGGCTCATCAAGGAGAAATGAATTTCTTTATTGCGATTCTTTATGGAATCTTAGGCTCACTTGGTGGCGCGCTTTTAAACTATTATTTAGCACTTTATTTTGGACGAGAATTACTCATAAAATGGGGCAAATATTTCTTTTTTGATGAAAAAACAATGGTAAAAATGGAAACTTTTTTTGACAAACACGGACACATTTCTACATTTAGCGGACGCTTGATTCCAGTGGTTAGACAATACATTTCACTTCCAGCAGGGCTTGGTAAAATGCATTTAGCATTATTTTGTTTTTATACAAGTTTGGGTGCTGGAATCTGGGTGATTATTCTAACGACATTAGGCTATTTTTTAGGACAGAATGAAGAGATTTTAAAAGAGTATTTGCATAGTATTACTATTGCGCTTGTTATTCTTGTGTGTATTGGAATCTGCATCTATATTTACCTATGGCGCAAAAGACAAAAAGTTAGGAATTCATAGAATTAATATTTTGGTTACACAAAAAATGCTAGAGAAATAAACGCCAAATTGGATTGTTTTATGTGATTTTGAGTTAAGTTTCTAGTTGTAATTTGGAATCAAGTATGGGGTGGGCGATGGGAATCGAACCCACGACCCTCAGGACCACAATCTGATGCTCTAACCGACTGAGCTACGCCCACCATTAAAAAATGAAAGGAGATGGTCGGGGCGAAAGGATTCGAACCTTCGACCCCTTGGTCCCAAACCAAGTGCGCTAACCAGACTGCGCTACGCCCCGACTAAAAAAGAAACGCAATTATACTTTTTTCATCTCTCTTTGTCAAGGCTAATCCCCTAATTTCTTTTGTTTTGTAATCATAGAAAATTAGTGCTTGTTAGTATTTATTTAAGTAATAAGTATTGCTTAGTGGTTTTTAGTAATTAATCCAAATTAGGAATTAAAGAAAATACTCTAAATCTGTATTATTAAAATCCCAACAACTTCAAAAACTTTTTGTTGGTTGGATTTGGAAAATTGAGAAAAGTGCATAGAAATTTCCTAGCTCAATTATAAATTTTCCTCAAAAAAATTTTTTAATCTTGTATAAATTTCTTTATTTCTTGCCTCTATGTCTTTTTTAAGCCACTTGTTTTTATTGATAATATTACCCATTTTTTGAGCTTCTTTAAAGCCAGATGAGCGATAAGTTTCTTGTTTTTTGGCTAGCAAATTATCTGCGGATTTAATATTTAATTGCTTTTCTAAGAGCATTTTATTGCCAATTTGCTCTAAATATTCTTTATGTTCAGTCTCATTCCAGTCGTCAGAACAAGCATTTTGCCAAGCTTTTGGTAAAATGTGCTCTACTTCAGCATTTAAAGCACAAAAATGATATTGTTTTGACTTATCATTTTTCCAATCCCATTCTCTTTGCTGTTTTATATCAAATAAATACGCATACAAAAGAAGCAAATATTTGATATTCTTTGTTTGTGTTATTGAGCAAAACTTTAAAAACTCTTCATAAGAAAGCCATTTCAGGTTATGCTGGAATACAATATTCTTATCTTTATGTATTTCTACATTAGTTTTGTAGAGCGTAGTTTTTAAAGAAGAGGTTGTGCCTCTACCATTGACAAGAGAAACACTTATAAATGTAATGAGTCTAGGAAAAAGTTTATCAAATATATTCTCATCAATTTTTAATTCTTCTTTATTTTTATCTCTAAATTCCCAAATACACATACTCACAGGTATTTTCCAATAATCATTTTGATACTTATTTAATACATCAAAATATTTTTGAGAAATTTCAGAAAGATGAGTATAAGGATTTAGCCAAAAATCAGCAAGTTGCTTAATAAAAATAAAAGTTTCTTTAGAGATAAGAATCTGATGAATATTTTTATCTTTGTAAAATTCTTTTTTAATTTTTCCCATTAAAAAATCCAAGGTGCTTGGCGTAGTGGTATCATAATCACCATTTTTTGCTCGTAGAATGTGCATATATTGGGTAAAAAGAAAATCTAAAGATTTTAAATGCTCAGATGATTTAACTTTTGATTCTAATTTTTTCCATTCATTTGCAAAATATTCTTGTTCTTTTTCCGCTGTATGACTAAAAATTTCCCCCTTAATAATATCAGAATCAGACAGAGGTATACCACGATTATTCAGTGTATTAAATATCCTTAATGCATTGTCGCGACTATCACATTCAATGGGCAAAACGATACATTCATTTAAAATTTTTAAGCAAAAATCTTCCCATATTTGAGGCTGATTTTTTGCATATTCATCAGATTTGAGGATAAAATATAGAAAGTTCTTCTCATAATTTGATCTGGATTTTTTAATTTTAATTCTAATATCATTTTCATTTTTGGGAATATCATATTTATCACTTAAGATTAATCTTAAAAGTTCATTGTCAGAATCTATAGCCACCTTGCTTTCAAGACGCAACATATTGTAGTCAACTTTTCTAGTTTTTTTGTCTTGTATCCATAGACAACTTTCTAAATCATCAGAAATTCTCCCTATATCTTTCTTTTGTTGATGCGCTTTTTGATATAAAGCCCGAATCAAAAGACTAAGTGTTGTTGTTCTCTGTTGTCCATCAATAATATTTTTTTGTCCATTGTCATCATACATTACAATCGTCCCCAAAAAATACTCATCATCTTCTGTATTTTCCGTATTTTCTGTAAATTCAACAATATCATTCCAAAGCTGTTCACACTCTTCTTTATCCCAAGTGTAAGGTCTTTGATACATTGGAATTAAAAATTTATTTTTTGATAGATATTCCAATACGCTTTTACGTTCAGTTTTCATTTCTGCCATTCCCCACTCCTTTTATTTTTTAAATTTCAAAATTAACTTTATTATTTTATCAAAAAATCAATGAGTTAGGTTTAAGATTCTGTATTGTTTTTTGAACAAATTATTATTTAGTTTATTATATTTGCAATCGTGAGAAACTAATATGCGATAAACAAATACAAATTCTATTTTAGGGTTTCGATGATTCTTGAGCTAAAGTTCAAAATAGTAAGTCGGCGTATTTTTCAAATAAGCCCATTCTTACCCCATTTAGTCTATAATACTTAAAGTCACACCCAACAACAAAACGAGCCTTAAGGAGCTACAATGATAAATGTAATTTTTGATATGGATGGGACATTGCTTGATAGTGAAGATTGCATTTGTGCAGCAGTTGCAGAGATTCGCCGTGATAAAAACCTCCCACCACTCCCAAAGGAGACAATACAGCACGCTATCCACACACCCGGAATCAATTGCGCACAGGTTTTTTATGGCATTGATAATTTCTCTCACAAAAGCTATAAAGTCGGCTTTGAATCGTATTTCAAAAAGCATTATGAGCAAAGCGCAAAGCTGTTTGAAGGTGTGCGTGAAATGCTCCAAACTTGCAAAGTAAGAAACTATTTTCTAGCCCTTGCTTCTAATGCTCCTCATAATGGACTCGAGCCGATTCTGCAAAAGCATGGAATCGCACAATATTTTGATTGTATCATCGGCACAAATCCAAATATGGAATCCAAACCCAATCCTATGATGATTGATTATATCTTACAAAATGCTCCTTTTACTCAAAGTGTCTTTGTTGGGAATTGTGCCAAAGATGAGGGTGCTGCGGCAAATGCCAAAATCCCTTATTTAGAAGCTAAATGGGACAGTGATGAAAAAACGCTTAAAGACAATGAATTTTGCACAGCAAAAGAACTTCTAGCCAAGCTTCAAGCCTATGAGCCTAGATTTTAGGTATTGCGAAAATATTAGGGCTTTATAAACTAAATTTACTTTTGATGTTTTGGTGCAGTTTTATTGTTTCCTAACTTATTAATAGTTAAAATCTTAAAGATTAATAACTTCAAAAGGAGCACATTATGAAACTTTACAAAAGGGTATTTTTTGCTTTCAATCAAGATTTTTTAAGCCTAATTAGCAAAATCGTATTGAGCTTAACCTTGACATTCACTTTAACAAACGCTCAAAACCAAACTTCCCCAATCCCAGAGGTTGATGATAAGCTTATTGAAACTATGCTTCCGCATTTGATTTATGGATTTAAATGCAATCAACAAATGATAGGAACTCCTCCAGATTTTGACCCAAGTGTTTTTTGGGCAAAAGACCAAGACAAAATCGATGCACAAACAATTTCTAACAAAATGCGTTATGTTCGTTTCGCAGGTAGGATTTTAACAGGGGGTATTTATGATTCTAAAGCAGGAGCTTATGTAAGTGCAGATAAAGAATTTATGTATTATTTAAAAAATAATAATTTAGTAGTGCAAAGTATCTGCGATAAACAACAATTTACCTTAAGTAATTATGATAAGGAAAGCGATATGTTTCATATCAAGCTTAGAAATAAACCCGATAAAGAAGTAGCTATCGTGATAAATGTCGCAGATTCTATGAGGGATTATGTGCTTGCTTTTAAAGAGATTGCCCCTTATGTTGCTAAACATATTCTCAAAGATGAGGAAAAAGAAGTTTTTTCTAAAATCACATTAGTAAGTTTTAATGCTTATGATGTCAGGGATTTTGATGATGCAATTGATGCAGAAGATTTTATCCAAAATGCAAAAACCTTAAAAACAAAAGACGCCCCAAGCGAAATGATAAATTTTGCGCTAATTAAAGCAATGAGCCATTTTACAAAAGATAATGGACTAAAAAAAGAAATCTATCTAATTGCTGATAAAGCAGCTGAAACCTCTAGCACCCAAAGAATGCTTGAACTTACGAAAAACCTTAATAAAAATATTGTCTTTAATAGTGGAGGTTCGAAGGAAAATTGGGTAAAGATTCATACCTTTTCTTTAAAGGAGAATATACCATTTTTGCAAAATCTTGCTCAAGAAACAGAGGGGAATTTTTATGCGCCAGATAGTGTTTATGCGTTTAAAAAAGAACTTTTAAAGCTTAGCAATGATGGCAAAGATGTCAATCCCAAAGAAATAGGCAATGAGATTATTCCTGCTAAAACGCATAAAATCTATGACCCTGATGACCCTAATCCAACAAGGTAGTGATTTAAGATTATTGATTCTATCGCAAAACTTTTAAAGCATTTTTTACATTTAGTGGAGTAAAATCCCTTGATATAAATTTTAAGGAGGAAATATGAGAGAAGTGCAATATGAGCAGATTAAATCCGCTGTTGCGAAGCTTGCTATTGATGCTTGTTGTATCCAAACACCAGACATCAAACACGCTTTTGCAGGTGCGAAAAAAACCGAACAATCAGCATTAGGGCAAAATATCCTTGATACATTGATTGAGAATGGCAAAATCGCAGAAACTAATATGATGCCAATTTGTCAAGACACAGGAATGGCTGTTGTGTTTGTCGAGATTGGGCAAGATGTGCATATCGTGGGAGGCTATCTTGAAGATGCGATTAATGAGGGGATTAAAAAAGGCTACACAGAGGGTTATTTGCGTAAATCAGTCGTTGAAGAGCCGCTCTATGAGCGCAAAAACACAACCAACAATTCACCCGCAGTAATTCACACACGCATTGTAAAGGGTGATAAATTGCACCTCAAAGTTTGCCCAAAAGGCTTTGGAAGCGAAAATAAAAGCATTCTTAAAATGCTTGTCCCAGCAGATGGAATCGATGGGGTGAAAAAGGTCTTTACCGAAGCAGTCAAACTTGCAGGACCAAATGCTTGCCCTCCAATGGTGATTGGCGTAGGAATCGGCGGAACAATGGAAAAAGCAGCAATCCTTGCTAAACAAGCAGCGGTTAGAGAGATTGATTCTAAAAATCCCGACCCCCGTTATGCCAAGCTTGAAGAAGAGCTATTAGAAATTGCAAACAAAACAGGTGTTGGACCACAAGGATTGGGCGGGACAACTACAGCATTCACTGTGAATGTAGAGTGGTATCCAACCCACATTGCAGGGCTTCCTGTGGCAGTGAATATTAATTGCCACGCGGCACGACACGCTGATATTGAGCTTTAGGAGGGAAAAATGTCAGAACCAAAAAAAATTACAGCTCCTTTGAGTAAAGAAACAGCAAAAAGCCTAAAGGCTGGGGAGAGTGTGCTTATTAGCGGGACGATTCTATGTGCGCGTGATGCGGCACACAAAGCACTTACTGAAGCACTAGCACGAGGCGAAAAACTCCCTGTGGATTTGAGTGGTGAGACGATTTATTATCTAGGACCTACACCTGCAAAGCCCGGAAACGCGATTGGTTCAGCAGGACCTACAACAAGCGGGAGAATGGACAAATATACCCCGACAATTATCGAACAAGGAATCCACGGAATGATTGGCAAAGGCTATCGCAGCAAAGAGGTAATAGATTCTATGATTAAGCACGGCGTGGTGTATATGGTTGCAGTTGGCGGTGCAGCGGCGTTGATTTCTAAATGTATCACTAAATATGAAGTTTTGGCATATCCCGAGCTTGGACCTGAAGCGGTGGCAAGACTTACGATTGAAAACTTCCCTGCAATTGTCGCAATTGACGCACAAGGCAATAATTATTATGAGGTTGGGCAAGCTCCTTATAAGAAAATATAGTTTGGGAGATTTATAGCGAGACTTTGGCTGCTTTTGGCTTGTAGATTCCACAAGAGGGAATCTATAGGCTTATTACCTGAAATTTATGGCATTGCTTTATCATGTCTTTTCATAATTCAACCTTGAAATACAAAATTTTTTAATTTTGCTTCTCTTATTTCTTTACACTTAATATGTTGAAACCAATTAGACAAACCACTAATTTGGTCTTTTGTAAGGTGATATCGTCTCTTTAAATATGTTAATAAACTATTAATATAGTTTATTCCTTCTTCATTTGTGTATTGCAAGGCTTTTTTCATTTTATAATGATAAGCATAACAGGTCAAAAGATTTTCCAGACAAAATTTTTTAAATTTTTTTTGGACAACCATAAGATTACAAATGTGTTTCATCGCTTCTTGGGATATATTACCATTTTTTAGATATTCTTGATAATAAGATTGTAAGCTAGGATATGAAACATTAATAAAATCTAATTCTTTCAAAATTTCTTCTCTTAAGAGTAAATAGGTTAGAGCTAGAGATTTTTTATTTTGCTCTTGTTGTTTGGTAATTAAATGAGAGGAAGCGTGAATACCTTGACTGTCTTTTGTAAAATTCACAAGGAGAGAGGTGGTAAAATCTGGCACAGAACTCAAATCAGTTTGACTATACTGCATCGCACATTGTGTTCCTGCCATAAAGGTTTTGCCATCCTCATTGACCAAAAAATAAGCTTTTCCTGAAGTTAGTTTTTTTCTTCCACAAAAAGACTCGGTATCTGGCTCTACAAAATCTTTTTTAATTGCTTTCATTTTATATCTAATATTATTCATTATTGCATCTCCATAATTTTAGTTTTAGATTATAGATTTTTACACTAAAAATCAATTTCAGATTTTAGTTTGCTTGTGTTAGCTGAGGAATCTTTATCTTTGATTTCCCAAAATTCACCACTATTTCAACAACTGACTATGGCTTCCTACTCGTGCTAGATTTAGAATCAAAATCTGCTCAAACTTCTCATATATTAGTGGCTTAATATGATACTCTCTAAAGCCTGCATACTCGCCTTGAAGCTTATGGTCTTTATATCTTTTCTCTAATGCCTCATCATTTTCTAGTTTTATAACCACTTCATCAACCCCTGTCCTATCATCAACACCGAGCTTCTTATACTCTTTGATAAAGACTTTGGAATAAGCAATCTTATATTTTGCCATTATCTATGGCTTTCACAAAGTCTTTATGGCTATCAAATACATTCAATGTGCCATTTTTGTAGTTTTTTAGTAATTCTTCTCGCTCTTTTAGTAAAGACTTTGATAGCTTAGGTTTTTCTACTCTACATTTTGCATTCATTGCTTTTGTTAGGGCTTTTAGTGCCGGGAGGAATTCATCTTTGACATTTTCTATAATAAGTGTCATTTATTCTCCTTAATTTATCTTATACGATTATAACATAAATAGCGCATCTTAGTTTTTCTCATCTATGATTGCTATCTCCTCATTTATGAGACTATAAAGTTTATAGACTAAATTATCAATTTCAGATTCTAGTTCGCTTGTGTTGGTTGTGGAATCTTTGGCTTTGGCTCTCAAGATTTTATCTACCAAAGCAATAATAGAATCTGCGGTTTTTTGGTTTTTAGAATCTATTTTTACAATCGGGAGTTTTTCTATAAACTGCTTTATCCACCAAATAACTCACTATGACTACCTACTTCAATGCAGGTTAAAACTAAAATGTCCTTTTGGAGTTGATAGATTAAAAGTAAATTCGGTCTTATGTGGCATTCCCTAAAGCCTTTCAATTCGCCTTTAAGCTTATGGTCTTTGTGTTTTTGTTCTAAAGTTTGATTGTTTGCGAGTTTATATACAATATCATCAAGTAAGATTCTGTCATTTAGTGCAAGTTTTTTGCGTTGCTTTTTATATTTTGCCGAAGTGTGGATTTCAAACATTTAAGAATCCATAGCCTTTTTGTAGCTCTCAAAATCCTTAAACTTTTCTACCTTGCCTTGCCTCACTTCTTTGATTGTTTGTTTGAGAGATTCACTTATTTTTTTATCTTGTTGAATCTTTAGCTTTGCCCCCGATGCCTTAGCCATATTTTTAAAAGCTTTGATTAAATCTTCATTGGCATTTTCCACACTTAAGTTTATCGTCATATTCTCTCCTTTAATCTAACTATTGCACAAAACATAGAAATTATAGCATTATTTGGATTCTATTGATTTTATCTCTTCATTTGTAAGATTGTAGAGTTTATACACTAAACTATCAATTTCAGATTCTAGGTTGCTTGTGTTGGCGGTGGAATCTTTGGCTTTGATTGATGGAATCTTATCTACTAAAGCAATAATAGAATCTGTGGTTTTCACTTACGATTTTTAATATTTCCTAGTTTTACAAGAGAAGCAATGATTGCGGGAAGCAGTGAAAGCCACGCATTAGGTTTATCCTCTATAACAAGATAAGCAAATATAACCAAACTCCCGACAATAAAAATAAATGCGCCTAAAGCTCCCAATCCTTGCAAAGCATAGAACCAACGACTATCACTCGCTCTATTTTTCTGTTCTTGTTTCTCTAATTCAATAATTTCTTTATCCTATTTGCATTTTGTGTTCGGCGGTTTTTTCTAGTAAATTCATTGCTCGTTCTGCTAAAGGTTCAGGTAATTTACCTATGGCATTAAGCTCGTTTTCCATAAAAATATTGTTTTGGATATTGAGTTGGTTTTGTGGATTTGTGTTGTTAGAATGACTATTTTTTACAGGTTTTTTATTCATTTTTCAAGACTTATTCTTTGTTTTTGATGATTTGCGTTGATTTGCTTGTAAGCTTGTATTTGCTTTTGTTGAATCTCTTTTGCAATCTCTCCATATTTTTTGGGCGCAGTTGGTGAGGGTGTAGCAGAAAAAGCGTTTGTGTATCCCTCTGCAAATCCATCAATACAAGTATTTCTATCAGAATCTTTTTTGTAAAGATTGTAAAGTAAAAAGCCAACACCAGCAGTTAAAATGCCAAATAACAACCACTTTGATTCTTTCATTTCTCTACCTTATATTTTTGTATTCTAACATAATGATAATAAATTTTTAGCTTGTTTTGATGATTTTAATCTCATCATCTGTGAGATTATAAAGTTTATACACTAAATTATCAATTTCAGATTCTAGTTCGCTTATGTTAGTTGCGGAATCTTTGGCTTTGATTGATAGAATCTTATCAACTAAAGCAATAATAGAATCTGCGGTTTTTTGGTTTTTAGAATCTATTTTTACAATCGGGAGTTTTTCTATAAATTGTTTTATCCAACGAAACGCACCCTCACCCAAGCTTGAAGCAATTTATTGCATATAAAAATAAATGAGCCTAGAATTTAGCAAGGCACAAAGATATTTATCATCTTAAAAATTTTTAGTTCTTATTGTTAAGGGTAAAATATTCTAAAAAAGCTTTTTTTAGCTCATCTAATGTTTTATATCTCTCATTTATATTGCCATTTGTTCCTTTATCTAAAAAATCATATTGTTGTTTTCCACAATTAATTTTGCCTGTTAGCACAAAGAATAAAATGCGAGTTAGAGCAAAGATTTCATGATGTGTAGCATAGTTATCAAAACCTACTTTAGATAAATCTGAATAATCATTAAATGAGCCTTTGATTTCTGTATTTTCACTTGTTAGCTCACTATTTGGTATTTTAACCAATCCAAAATCAGAAATTTTTACCACCAACACATCATCATATTTCTTTAATAGAATATTGTTTGGGCTAATATCTCTATGCAGTAAGTTTTGATTAAAAATATATTCAAAAGCCTTAATGATTTGTAAGCCTATATTTTTTCTATCTTCATAAGTTAATTTTGAGTTATTTTCATCAATATATTTTTTAAGAGTAATATCAATATATTCCATAATATACTCATTTTTTTGCTCATCAAATGAATAAACCTCTAAAATATAAGGGCTTTTTAATTGTTTCATTGTATTGAACTCTAGCCTAAATCTTTCTAGCTCCTTTTTATCTAATTCATTTTTTGCTCGTTTTAATACAAAATTTGTATTATAAAAATTATCTTTATATTTAAATACTTTAGCATAAGAGCCTTCACCAATTAATTTTAAACTAACTGATATTGTGGGATTACTAGGAGTTTCTGTAACTATTCCAAGCTGAAAAATAGGAATTTCATAATAAACTTCTATTTTCTCCATACCAATAGGAATCTCACTACCTCCAGAATCTTCTAAAAATTTTAAGCATTCATTAAATAATCCTAGATAGTTTGATTCTATTTTAAAGCAATAAGAACTATCTTTAAGTTGTTTCTCAAGTCTTTGTGAAACTTCTATGGCTTTTTTTAAAATTCTGCTGTTTTGAGCCCAATAATGTCTATTGCTTGTTTTTGTAGCAGGAAGTCTATTATTCATTGCTTTAAAACAACTAATAATATCTGCATGGAGTGTTGAGAAAATAATTTGCAATCTGTTATTATTAATATTTTTGTATAAATTTTTATATTCATTATTTAATCTCTCCCCCAATTCTTTTTCGGCAGAAACTATCGCATTAAGAATATGGTTCATTACTTCATCTCCACAATTTTTATTTCTTCATTAGTAAGATTATAGAGTTTATACACTAAATTATCAATTTCAGATTCTAGCTTACTTGTGTTAGTAGTGGAATCTTTGGCTTTGATTGATAGGATTTTATCTACCAAAGCGACAATAGAATCTGCGATTTGTTGGTTAGATTTGGTGATTTTTACAATCGGGAGTTTTTCTATAAATTGTTTTATCCAACGAAACGCACCCTCTCCCAAACTTGAAGCAATTTGTTGCATATAAAAATAAATAAGCCTAGAATTCAATAAAGCACAAAGATATTTATCATCTGTGGGGATAAAATAGCAAGTTTGATTAATGTAATATCCTTTATCATCATATACAAAACAAGGGGTATTTGTCATTTCAGCCCATATGATTTTCCCTTGATATTGTCTATGAGAATCCCTCATAAAAGATTCTAATAAGCGATAAATACTATTCATTATTTCTGCCCCCCCCCCCGCTACTTGCAAATTCAGATTCAATTAAATTAATCTCATCATCATTTAAATCATAGATTTGATAAATTAAAGAATCAAGGCGGGATTCTAACTTGCTCGTATCGCTTGAAGAATCTTGCTTTTTGCATTTTAAAATCTCTTTTACATAATCTATAATTTCTTGATGTATTTGCTTATCAATCTTTGTAGATTGTGGAATAGGGAATCTCTCTACATATTGATTAGACAATAAAAATCCTTTGTCAGAATACAAATGCCCGATATTTTTAAAATAATAAAAAATTGCTTTTGAGTTTAGGAAACCTAAAAGATAGTGCAATTCTTTTAAAGAATAATGCGTTAAAAAAGCCATAGAATCAAGCAAATAATAATCAGATTCTAAAACAAAGCTAGGCTTTTGCGTAACGCGTTGCCAAGAAATCTTTGCCCCTTTTTCTACACAAGGCAGTTTTAACCCCTCGCAGAATCTAAAGGCTTCCCCAAGTCCAGATTCAAAATTTTCACATAGAATCTTCACTGAATCAAGGTATTTAGATTCTATACTAGAGAGGAGCAATAAAGCAAGTATCAATGCTCTATATTTGCCCCCCCCCCCCGCTAATAATTGCTATCTCTTCATTGCTTAAATTATAGAGTGCATAAACTTTTGTATCAAGCTCATTTTCTAGCTCTTTGCTGCTTTTGCCTTGCTTTTTATTATCAATGATTTGCTGCACTAATGTTATAAATTCTTTCTCTTGTTCTTCGCTAATTTTAGGAATTGGGAGCTTTTCTAAAAATGCCTTTTTGTAGCGATAGCCATTCTCTCCTAGTCCTCCTCCTGCGTAAAATTCTTTAAAAGCAAAGGTTGCGAGTTTAGAGTGCAAAATGCCTAGCAAATATTCTAAATTGCTATGAAAATTTTCATTACCTGTTAAAATAAAGCTTGTCGCTTCCGCATAGAAATGCCCAAACTTAAATTCTCCATTATCCAAATAAAATTGTGGCTCACGCACGATTTCACTATACACAATCTTTTCCTTGGCAAATTCAGGCAAATATGCACAATTCCTAAGATTATAAGGAGTAATTCCTTTATCATCTCTATCAAAAAGCCCTTTACCCTTTCCTTTGTGCTTTTTGCCTATCTCATCAAAATATGCTTTTAAAGTAGGATACTCTTCTATATCAATAGGTGGGATTTTGATTTTGTCTTTTGCTGATTCTTCAGTCGCTAACGCTCTTTCAGAATGACAAGAAGCGGAAGCATTTTTAGATGAAATTTTGGGGTTGTGCAGACTTTTTGAAGTGAGGCTAGATACAGCATCTGCCGAGCAAGAAAAGTCAAATCTCCCCGAAATTTCGCTAAAAGGCAACGCGTCTTTACTATACCCATTATGGGTATTGATTATCCACAATCCTGCCCATTCATAAGAATACCTTTTAATATCCTTGCCACGCAAAATAGGTTTAATAATTTGCTCTGTGCGTTGCTTTTCAGTCAAAAATATGGTGTTGTTTTTAAGGTCTATTTTGTTATTTTGAGAATTTTTAACAAGGGGGAGGGGCTTAAATCTTGAGGTCGCTCCCTCCCCCTTATTGAGCCCCCGCCCCGACACCGATCTCAAGGACGCACTATCGTGCAATTTATTATTATCGCAGTGAAGACTTGCTTCACTGCTAGATTCTAAATTCTCATCATATTCACTTAGAGAATAGGGAAGTAAGCTATCTTTGCTATCATCACACTTTGCTAGTATCTCCTCTCTTTTAGCAGAATCTATAATAAAGGCTTCGTTGTAGCCTGTTAAGATTCCACGATAGATATTAATATCCCAATCTTTAAGCGGTGTGCCAATTTTTTCAATCTTTGCTTTGAGTTTTAAAGAATCTTGATTACCAAAGATAAAGGCTTGCGGTTTTAGGCTATTTTGAGGGATTTCAATAAAGTTTGGAGATAGGGGCTTATTGTCTTTGGGGTTATAATTTTTAGGATTAGCAAAGTTTAAGGCGTGGTTTGCTTTTGCCTTAGATTTGCTAAATTCTAAAATACTTGTATCCACAGTGGCAGATTCAAAGACTTTTACACCATTTAAGTCAAGATAATAATGTATTGTCGTGCTATCAAGCAAAAATTGACGCAAAGGCTCGCCATATCCCGCTCTGCACCATTTATTGCTTGTGATGAAGCTTAGGATTCCGCCTTGTTTTAGAATCTTATAACCTTGCTCGTAAAAGTAGGTGTAAATATCGCTTGTGCCTTTGTAAATGCTAAAAGCCTTTTGCAAATGAGGCTTTAAATGCTTGATTTCTTCTTGTCTTATATAAGGCGGATTGCCAATGACTAAATCAAATCCCAAAAAGTCGCCATTGTTATCTAACACTTCAGGAAATGCAAACCGCCATTCAAAAGTTTCTTGCTTATCAAAATTTTTATAAATCCCCATAAGTTTTAAGAGATTTTCTAACTGCTTTTGTGGAATCTCTCTTTGTGTTTGTCTCTCAAAATTTACGCTTTTGTGAAAGTCAAAAAATTCTACATAAGATTCTATATCAAATCTCGTTTGTTCCTCTAAATTTCTAAGATTAATATAGCCATATTGTTGGAAAAAATATTCAAGCTCTTGATGGAAATTAATATATTCATCGCAATTTCGTTTAAAAAGTTCGCAAAGATATTGGTAAGATTCTTCATATTTTTGCTTATAAATTCTTGAGGCTTGTTTGTCGTTTTCGTTTTTATAGAATTCCACATTTTCGCGCATTTCTTGGAATTTAATTTGCGCCTTTTTCTTTGTATCTTTGATTTGGGATTCCAAACTTTCGCGCAAAAACAAATCTTGCTCTTCCTGTGCTTTGAGCAATCGCTCTTGCAAATTTTGTGTGAAATTTTCTAAAGTAAGATTTGTATCAATGTTTGAAATCAAACTATTCCCACACTTAATATTAATATCAATATTTGGCAGGGTTTGGAGTTTGTGGGTTTTGGAATCTTTAGCACTAGAGAAGTTTAGATAATACGCATTTTTAAGCAGTTCAATCCAAAGCCTAAGTCTTGCGATATTGCAAGATTTGTCGTTAATATCTACTCCAAAGAGATTGTTTTCAATAATGGATTTTTTGAGATTAAAAAGGGTAATTTGTATTTGGTGATTCTCATCATCAAAACGTTTGTAAGTAAAATTTTCATTGTTTTTAGTCGTTAAATAAATCTCATCATCTTTAATTTCTAAATCTTTATATCCAAAGCCAAGAAGCCCTAATGCGTGATAAATGCCTATCATTTCATTAAGGGCTGAAACAAGAAAATGCCCACTGCCTACGCTTGGGTCGCAGATTTTGATAGAGTTTAGAATCTCTTTTGCTCTTTTTTCTGTGTGAGCAAAATCTCTATCAATTTGTTTGCGCAAATCTTGCAAGTTTGTAACTTGCCAATTAAATTCTGTATTAAATTTTTCACATACGATTTTTGTTAGTGAAACTTTACACATATAGCTTGTGATAAAATTTGGGGTGTAGAAGCTACCTTCTTTATAGCCATTAAGTTTTTCAAACATTGCTCCTAACACGCTGGAGCTAATGAGTTTATCGCTTGGAGTATCATTATTTGCCTTGCCAAAGTCAAAACAAGCCAAAAAGTCAAAGAGATAGGCAAGGAATCTCTCCTTTTTGTCTTTTGCATAGTTTGTTTGGGTTGTGTCAAAAGGAAAAATCTCCAAATCATCATCAAGCATATTTAAATCTAAAGTTTCTTGGCTGTCTTTGTTAAAAAGTGAGGAGTTAAGATAAGGCAAGAAATTAAAGCCTTTATCGGTTTTTCTAGTTTCATAATCTTTTGCCAAAACTTCAAAAAAGAGATGCGCTAGAGTATCAAAGCTTGTAATTTTTTTAGGTATTAGAAATTTCAATTCTTCATCAGAATCATTAAAATGTAGTAAATTTGCTTCAATGAGTTTGAGAAACAAAATGCGATTAAGCCATATAATGAGATGGCTCATTGTGGCTTCAAAAAGATAATCATCACTACTTTGCGGGAATTTTTGGCTTAGTTTCTCAAGGATATGTTTGGCAAAGCTAACTTTTTGGGTTTGGTCAATTTGGATAAGAATCTTGCCTTTGTCGTTAGATTCTTTGAGCCCTAAAATATGCAAGAGCTCGTTATAAAATCTAGGATTTAGCGCATTAGAATCCCTTTGGAATTCATTATGCAAAAAATCTCTATTTAGGATTTTGGCGGCAAAACTTAAATGTTTATCATTACGCAAATCAAAATATGTGCCTTGCAGTGTAGTATTAAAAATATCTCCCTCCAAATCCCCGCCAAATTTTGCATTTAGAATCTTTGATACCTCATTGTAAAATTCTTTTTGGTTGTCAATATTGCTATTTTTATTTTTCTTTAGTTCTTGATATGCGTTAAGAATTTGCTTATTTTGGTAAAAATATCTTTTAAACTCTCCTGCTCTAAAAATAAAAAAGTGATAAAAATCAGTAATGATGATATAATGCACACTCGCATTTCTCATAAGGCTTTGATTCTCGCCCTCGCGCTCCCGCAAATAATACAAAATGCACTCATGCAAGGCTTCGCAATTTGGATTTTGTGGGCTAAACATTTTGGTTTTATTATCTGGCTTTTTGGCTTCAATGATGATTTCAACTTGAGAACTTTTAAGTAAAGCACAATCAATCTCGCTATTGCCTTTTTGCTTATAGGCAGCTTGTGCGTGGAATCCTAAGCTTTGCAAAAAAGGCTTAAGAGCTTCGCTCACAATGGCTTTTTCATTTTGGGCTTTGTGCGCGTCAAGGGATTCCAAATATCTCGCAACTTCTTGTTTAAAGGATTCTATATTTTGGGGTTTAGAATCTGCATAGTCTCTATTTTGGAGTGCTAAAAATTCTTTTAAAGGAATGTTTTGAAATTCTAGGGACATTTTGCGCCTTTGGCTTGTTTTTGCGCATTATAGCATTATTTAGCAAGCTGTTTTACTTTTTAAATTCCTTAGCCTTTTAGATAGTTTTCACTTGCACACTACACTAAGTCTTGCGCTACAAGCTCGGTTAATAAATTGGTGCTTTATATTTATCTTTCAAATGGCTTATTAAACGAACCAATTTCAATCAGATTCCCTTCAGGATCTGCAATATAGCATGTCCTTTGCCCCCATTCCTGCGTTGTTGGCTCAAGAACTGAAGTTGCTCCTTTTGCTATAACTTCTTTGTATTTTTCATCAACCTCATCAAAAGTATCAACATATAAAGCAATTTCATAATGACCATTAAGACCTTTTATGTATTCATATTTTTTACTTGTCATTTTTTCAAAATTTTCTCTACCAAAGAACATAAATAATGTGCCATCTTTTATTAAATGCACATTATTGCTATCTTCGCTTTCCTTGATTTCAAAACTCAACACATCTCTATAAAATCGTATCATTTTGCCCATATCATTTACAAACAAGCCAAAGCCATCTAGCCTCATCTATGCCTCCACAAACATTTGATGCAATTTTACCACACTTTTTGCTAAAAGAGCTTAATAGAATAACTCCCTTACCCCTTGACAAACACCAAGTGTTAGGCTTTATAATGCCAATTTTAAATTTCAAAAGGAGAAATAATGAAAAATCATTCTTTGCTTATTTCCACTTTAATGTTTGGTGTTTTTGCGCTTCTAACAATGGAACTTGGGGCAATGGGCATTATCCCAATCATTGCTGAAGTTTATCAAATCAGTGTAGCTGATGCGGGTTGGGTTGTGAGCATTTTTGCACTCATTGTTGCTTTTTCTGCACCCATTTTGCCACTTCTTGTTGCAAAATATGATGCCAAAAAGGTGATGATTCTATGCTTGTTTGTTTTTGCGGCTAGCTCTCTTCTTGCAGCATTTTGCAGTGATTTTATTGTGTTGCTTATCTTGCGTGCAATCCCTGCGTTTTTTCACCCTATCTATTGCGCACTTGCCTTTAGTGTCGCTGCAAACTCTGTTTCACACGACCAAGCCCCAAAAGCAACAAGCAAAATTTTTATGGCTGTTTCGGCAGGTATGACGCTTGGTGTCCCGCTAACAAGCTATATTGCAAGCAACACAAATCTTATGATTCCATTTGTCTTTTTTGCTGTGCTCAATGCGCTTGCACTACTTGCCACACTTATTTTTATTCCCTCATCAAAACAAACACAAAAAGCCTCACAAAAAGACCAATTTGCAACACTCGCTAAGCCTATTGTGTGGGTTTGTGCGCTTGTGGTGATAGCGTTTAATGGTGCTATGTTTGGCTTTTATAGCTATATGAGTGAGTTTTTGCTCAATATCTCACAACTTGGCTTTGATATTATTAGCGCGCTATTATTAGTCTATGGCTTGAGTAATGTTGTGGGCAATTCCATTGCGGGCAAGGCTCTTGTGAGTATTCCCAATGCCACACTAAGAATCGTGCCACTGGCACTTATTGCGCTTTATATTGCGTTGTTTTTGGGTGGCAATGTATGGCAATTTGCAGCGGCAATATTAGTCGTGCTTGGAATCGTTGCTGGTGTGGGTAATAGTATGAGCCATTTTGTTATGACACAACCCTTGCCACATGCCAAAGAGCTTGCCAATGGACTATTTATCAGTGCAGGAAATATTGGCGTAACGCTTGGGACAGCACTTTGTGGGCTATTTATCTCACTCAATGGTTCGCGTTTTTCTGTGCTTGCTGCTGTGCTTTTGAGTATTCTTGGCATTTGTTTATTGCTTGCAAGACAACAACTCTTAGCACAAAAAGATGAGAAATAGACTCCCTTGCCTCTTGACAAACACTAGGTATCAGGTTTTATAATGGTATTTTACTTTGACAAGGAGCAAAAATGCACAACACAAACCGCCTAAAACTTCTCAAATCCCTTGTTTTGGGAATCTCTCTAGGCGCTATGCCACATTTTGCATTTGGACATTTTGAATTCAAAATGCAGTTGATTGCACGCAAGGAAGTGATTATTGAAAGGATTTTGAAAGTCTATAAGTTGTAGCAAGACACCCCGCGTTTCACCCTCAATAGTGATTTCAAGCTTTATCCCTTGTGTGAGATACGCACTGCATTTGGCATTAGATTCTAAAAGTTCCTCATTTTCTAGAGCTTTAAGCTTAGCTAATGCTTCATTAATAAGCCTCTCTTGCGTTTCTAGGGGGAGATAGGGCATTTTAGAATCTGCATTAAAATTAATCCCAAAATTAATTCTATGCATAGATTCTCTAAACTCATTTTCTAATATCCACGCATTGCCCTTGCGCTCCAAATCTTTAGCATTTTTATATTCATAACCAAGCGTTGCTAAACCCTCTAAGAGTAAGGATTCTATGGTTGCTTCGTTGAGTTTATGGGGCATTTGTGTCCTTTTAGTTTTTATTGTTTTTTCCCAATTGTAATATTAAATATTTATAGAAGCATCTCTTATAAGTTACAAATTAATATCATTGTTGCTATTTTTGTGTGACACTAACGCTAGTTTCATCTTTAAATGGATTATTATAGTCAAATAAAGAAATTTCATCACTTTGTGTAATAGGCGTCATCTTGTCTATCTCATCTTTTAATATTACAGGATATTTTTTAAAAAGACTTTTAATCTCGTTGCAAGATAACCATTCATTATTCCATAATGATATTTTATCTTTTTTTCCTGCAAAAATGTCAGCCACTCTTTGACAAATAGATTCGGTAAAATTTTTATAATCAATATTTTTTTGCTTGATAATAGCTCTTTGTAACCAAATTTGCATATATGAATTATTGTAAATTTTTTCAAGTTTTTGTATTGCCTTGTTAATAAAACTTTTTTTCTTTATTTCAACAAATAAAATTCCTAAAATTGCCATTGCAAGTGGATATATTCTTGGATTTAATGAAACTATATCTATTAGAATAGCAACCAAAATTTCTTTATTTTCTTTGTCCTTCGTTTTAAACAAGTATTTATATTGTTCATTACTTCCATTTGATTTTTCTTTATATTTCTGATTTAAGTCTTTTAATAATTTATCTAAAGCCTTAGTAAGTGTCCCGCTATTTTCATATTCTAAAGAAAATTGGTGCAAAACCAAAAGTTGTTTTTGCAAGGTATTTTGTTCCTTTAAAATCGGCTCTACAAAAAGCCATTCTAATTTATCTTTTTTGATAGAACTTTGGATAACATTTTGTGAAGCAATTGTTTTGCTTGGGTTGAGTTTTAAGCCAGTCTCTGCAAGAATTTCTGATAAGTTTTTTAATATCGTTTCTGCATTTTGTGGATTATTCACAAAAATTTTATAATCATCTCTATACCTTATGATTTTAAAATCCTTATTTTTAATTTTCTTTTCATTTCTCATTTTTTTAGTCAATAGATTATCAATATATGCTAAAATAATTTCTACAATAAAATCCATTAATACTGAACCTTGAGGGATTCCATTTGTTTGCCCATAGGACATTTTTCTAATATATTTATCAATTTTATTACCCAATAAGTCATCATTCTTTTTTTCTTTTGCTATTTCTTTATTGTGTAAAGCCCAAGCAATAGAATGTGTATAAATAGATGGATAAAAATTAGTTATATCTGTATGAAATAAATAATTAAATTCTAAACTATATTTTATTGAATCTTGTTCGATACGATTCCACCATTGTAATACTTGTTCCGCTTTATTGGATTTTTTTGTTTCCGATATAATGGGAATACTAAAACATTGCACAAAACTTTTACTATTAAGTTCTTTGAATCTTTTTTGAATATTATTCCAATTTTCTTCTTGTGTGATTTCCCTAACAAGAAAAACATATAATACAGGATTTATTAATTCAAAAGGACGCCAATCATATTTAGCATTTTTGTTGTTAAATAATTTATAATTTACATTTTCGCAATTTTCAATCTTTTTGTTTGAGCAAATTCCATTAAGTTCATATTTCTCAGTTTGAATCTTATCATTAATTACATTGAGCAAAGGACAAAATTTTATATAGGGTGGCAAATCAAAATTGCAATAACTTTCTTCTTGTAAGAAAAATTCTCTAGCTTCTTCAGCATTAATTTTTAAAATATTTTTTACTTTATCTCTCAACATTTCCTCACTCAAATATCTTCCTCAACACCAAATCCCGCATTTGTTGCAAGTTTAAAATCTCTTTTGTATTGTGTGATATTCTATCAAAATACACTTTTAGATTTATTGTTTTCAAATATTCTTTATTAGGTTTAATTATTGGATAATTGGCTATATCATTTTTATTAATGTGTTGTTGTGCTCCACCTGTTTGATTCAAAATAATTTTATCAATATTAAACTTTATCCATAGATATAAAAATTCACTTGAAAACTCAAGATTTGGAATAATTCCTACCACTGATTGATTCGCACAAGAATCAGTTTCAAGCAAACTGACTTGTCCTAAAGTTGCTCCTGTGATAGCCACAACCACACTGCCTTTAGGTAAAAGTTTTGTATTAGATTTTTGCAAACCTAATTTGGTAATATATTTTGTAGGACTTATGATTCTAAATTTATTAATTTCTCCTGAATTAATCCAAGCAATATCGCCTCCCAAATACTCACTTTTTGCAGTATTTGGAGTTACGTCTAATTCTATTTCTTACATAATCCCCCAACTTCCCTATTTCCCATTTATCTTTATTCGTATTTTTGCTTGTAAAAAGTGAATTTTGTAGATTCTCTATAAACTTATGGCGGAAGAGGGTTAGGACTAAGGATTCTAAGGTTTTGTTTTGCCACGTAAGTAAATCAATCTTATCATCAAAACTACTTAGAATCTCCGCAATTTGGTTTTGGATAGGTAGGGGTGGGAGACTTAGAATAAAATCTTGTAAAACATCAATTTGCACTCTTTCTCTGCCTGAGCTCCATGTCATTGATTTAATGGCAGTTTTTCTAAATCTTTCACTTCTTGCTAAATAATATAAAAAGTGCTTATTGCTTATATCTTTCTTTTCTCTTAAAACAATAAATTCTGTTGAACCAAATGCTATTTCATTATTTTGCAGAAAATCCACAAATGCAGTTTTGCCATTTTCTAAGCAAGGAGTGATTCTTGCTAGGAGTGTATCTCCATTTCTAAATTTACTTCCACCCTTAAAGGATTCCAAACCATAAGAATAAATTTTTTTATTGAATGGCTCTAAATTGTCCATAGAAACCTTTTTGTAGGGGATATTTTTTTGTAAAGATTCTTTGGGATTAAACTCCACAACCTCCCCCAACCTTACTTCTTTCCATTGCTGTTTATGGGGAGGGATTCAAAAAAATTTGGCTTAAATTTTTGATTCATTACTTTCCTTTTGGGATTGTAAAAGAGATTCCATTATTAACGCTCCATTTTATTTATTGTTTTTGCTTGATTTAATAAATTTATGGTATAATTTTAGCTCATTCACGGCGGTGCTTTACCGCCATTTCATATCCACTATTTACATACTTGCTTATCTCATCATCAAAACAATCAAGCATATCATCTAAAAACTTTTCAATTTTATGTGTTTCTATGCCAACTAAAATCTTTGTCTGTCCAAATAATAGGCAAGTGGAAAGTCTAGGTGTGCCATTGGTGTTTTGTTTGAATAGATTTTCAAAATGAAAGGCTCTGTTGCGGATTGTGCGGAATAGTGAATAGGCTATCTCTACTTTTTGATAGTTTCTCATCTTGTCTTTTTTATTAAATGATGAGTAATCTTTAAAGTTTATATGCGTTAAGTCAATGAGTTTATTATGTATTTTAGTGCATTTCATTAAGCTACACCAAAAGCCTAGTGTCTGCGTGGAGATGAAGTGATTATCCTCTAAATCAAGCAAAGCGGCAATTTTGTTTCTTGTGATAATCTCCAAAAGCCCTATTTTAAAGCTCAAATGACTGATAAGCAAAAAATTCTCATAATGCTGTTTTGGGTTTTTATAACTTTGTAGCCTTTTTTGTGAAAAGAGTTTATGCTGTTTTGCTATATCCACTATATTCCTTTTTAGAATCCAAATTATTATTTTATATATTCCCACGATTTTTAAAACTTGTATTAGAATAATTATACTACAATTCTAGCAGTTCAGAGGGCTAACCTGCCAAAAGTGCGGGGAACTCTTCAGTGAGAGGCTACTCTGAATTTCTTTTTTAACATTTGATACTTCTTTTTTCTTTCAATGAATTTTAAAATTATCATTTTTTATACACTTCCCCGCGAGAATCTGCCTTGTAGGCATAGATGATTAGAATCTTATCTTCTCTTATTTCATAGAGGATTCTATATTTACCTATTCTTAAGTAATAGTGGTTTTCATAGCCTTGCATCTTTTTGGTATCTTGTGTGTTGTTGTAGGGATTTTGTGCGATAAGCTCCAAAGCACTAAGGATTTTAGGTGCTAAGTCGCGATGTTTAAGCAAAAACTTCTCTATATCTTTGCTATATTCTAAAATACTGCTCATAGTCCAAACTTTCGCTTTAGCTCTTCGTGGCTTATTGTCTCGCCTCTTTCTAGCTCTTTTAACGCCTTTTTGTAGGCTTTTTCATCTTCTTTTGTCCAAATCGTATCAGGGTCAATACTACTTGTTATGCTAAAGGGAATCTCGCCGGTTTTGAGCACTTTTGCTGCAAACATTCTAAAGGCTGTCCCCATATCTAGCCCCATATCTTTAAGCATTGCTTCTAGCACTTCTTTGTCGTTACTATCCATTCTAAATTGCACAACTGAAGTCATTTTCTATCCTTTTGTATGGTTTTGTATTATTTTGTAAGTAATTGTAGCATAAATTAGCTATTTTTTCACTTCCGCTCATAAGTGCTAGGTTGGCTAGAATCTTTGCATTCAGGGCTTACTCCTCTTCTATCTGCTCTGTAAGCTCTGCTTTAAGACGCATAAACTCACTTGCAAAGTCAAATTCTTACTCACTATCTGCTAATCCCACATAACGCCCGGGAGTGAGGACAAATCCAAGCTTGGCTATCTCCTGCTTGCTCGCACTTTTGCAAAAGCCCTTAATATCATCAATATTTCCTTGATGGCTCTGCACAAAGGCTTCACTTTGCACAAACATGCCTCCACTTCCAAAGCATAGGTCAAACACGCGCCCACCAAATGGCTCAAGCATTGTAACTAATAACTCTACAACACTCTTTTTGGCATAGACTTTGGGCAAAACACCTTTTAGGCTTTTGTTTTCTTGCTCTAAACTTTGCATTGCAGAATCAAGTATAACGCCGATATTGCTTTGTTTGGCATTTTGCATAATATAATCCCAACGCGATTTTAGCGGGACAAAAAACGCATTGCGTGCAAGATATTCATCTTTGTCTTCCACATCTCCACCCTCATTTTGCACCTCTTCAAAGGTGCTTTGGTATCTATCGCCAATGTATTTTAAGAAAACTAGCCCTAAGACAATATGCTTATATTCTGCTGCGTCTATGTTTTTGCGGAGTTTATCTGCAGCAATAAAAAGAGTTTGTTCAAGAGATTTTGCCATAGTATTCCTTGTGCGACTTAAAGATTTAAGTATTGTAGCATAGGCATTGTTAAGCAACTTTATATTGTAAATTTTTTCTCTCAAACGATTCCACAAGTAATTTTTAATTCCTGAAAAAGCAAAAAATACAAGCAAAATTTACAAATCGTAACACAAAAGTTATAGAAGTTACATTTACTAACCACTATACTTTAAAGTTAAAATTTTATTATGTTAATATTAAAGCTATTCTAATATCAAAAAATTCTTAATGGATTATAAACAATGTGGAATCCTATTAAAACTTTTTCAAATTTAAGCATTATTGTAAAATTAAGTCTGCTTGTATCGTTGTCGATTATTTTTGTTATTTCGCTTGGAAATATATGGAGTTACCTGTATTTAAAAGAATATAATTTAGAATCCATAGAGAACACTCAAAGAGAAATCAATACTAATACACTCAAGGCATTAGAATTTTATTTCAATACACAGCAAGTTGCCTTGCAGGCTTTAAGAAAAGAAATTGTAGAGAATCCAAACTTAAGTGATAAAGAAATTATCAACCTGCTTGAGCTTTTTAGGGTAGGAAAAGATTTGGATTTATTGTATATCGGACTTGATAAGAGTATTAAAAATATTCGTTCTAATGGCAAGATTCTATCTTTAGAGACAAACTATGATGTGCGCGAAAGAGGTTGGTATAAATTTGCAAAGAATAAAACTAGTCAAGGTGAAATAGAGTTTGGCATAACAACTCCTTACAAAGATAGTAGCGGAAATATTAGCGTAAGTTATGTTTTGCCAATGTATCGAGATGGAGAGTTTATCGGCGTTATCGCGAGTGATGATAATTTAAGCAAATTAAGCAATCTCTTAGAAGTTGGAAAGACAAAAGTTGGCACCACAAATGTTTATGATAGCGATGGCACAATTGTATTTCATACTGAACAAGACAAAGTTTTAAGCAAGAATACTTTGAGTGAGAATATTGCTAAGAGTTTGCAAACAAATCCCGGATTAACTAATGGAACATTGTTTGAAGTCGTAGATAATGAGAAAGAATTAAGCGAAGTAATTTGCAGCAATATCGCAAAAACAAATTTTGTAGCTTGTTCTATAGTTAAAAAAGATTTTTACTACAAAGAACTTAGAAACAATCTCGTGCGTCAAGTTATCAGCGGAGGCATAGGAATCTTAATAGCTTTGTCGCTTGTTACCATTGTATTATTTTATATTCTTTCACCACTTAAAAAACTTCAATGGGGGATTCAAAACTTCTTTGATTATTTAAATTTTAAGCGTAAAGATATTGCGAAAAATCCCATTATTGCCGATGATGAAATAGGAAAAATTACTGAAAAAATCAATGATGGTATTGAGCAAACCAAACAAAGATACCAGCAAGAAGAAGTTATGCTTAAAGAAACGATTCAAGTTTGCCAAGATATAGAGCAAGGCATTCTCTCCTCAAGGATTACTGCGATTCCAAATAACCCAAATTTATTAAATTTGCAAAAAAATTTTAATTTATTTTTAGATATTTTAGAAAAAAAGATTGGCTCGAATTTTAATCTCATCTCTGAAATTTTAGACTGCTATAAAAATTCTAATTTTACCGCAAAAGTGCAAAATGAAAAAGGAGAAATGGAAGTCAATATTAACGCTTTAGGAATTGAAATTTCTAAAATGCTAAACCAAAGAAAAGAATTTGCAAATCTTCTTAATGAAAAAGCTAGAAAACATTGTTAAAGTTTTATCTAATAATTCTACTTCTCAAAACGAAGAATTAGACAAAACGGCAGAAATTTTAAATGATATTACGCTCTCAATGCAGCAAATTGGAACCAAAGCCGATGATGTCATTCACCAAAGTGGTGGTATTAAAGACGTCATTACTATGATTGGTGATATAGCAAATCAAACGAATCTTCTAGCGTTAAATGCAGCTATTGAAGCAGCAAGAGCAGGAGAAGCTGGACGTGGATTTGCTGTAGTTTCTGAAGAGGTTAGAAAACTAGCAGAAAAAACACAAAAATCTCTAATAGAGATTGAGACAAACACTAATGTGTTGATTCAATCTATCAATGATATGGCATCAACCTTACAGGAGAAAATTATCAATATCACCAAAACTAATGAAAGTATCTCGAATATCAATACAGAAATTCATAGCAATATACAATTTATTCGTGAAACTGATACTATCTCAAGTAGCATCAAAACCATTGCCACAGATATTTTAGAAGACATCAAGAAAAAGCAATTTTAACTTAAAGATGAAGTATAATTTAGCTATAATACTTCATTTGGGATTCTTTTATGCGATTTCATCATAAAACACTCTTTCAAACTACACAAGCCCCTAGCCGTATGATTTTTGGGCATATTCTTGCACTTTTGACCATGATTGTTTGGGGGGCTACTTTTAGCTCTACCAAGACACTTTTAGAGGATTTTTTAGCAAGTGAGATTCTTCTATTTCGCTTCTTTGTTGCTTTTTTATTTTTGCTACTTTTGCGCCCAAAAGCTTTAGAATTTCGCGGAATCAAAGCAGAGATTCTGCTTGTGCTTTGTGGGCTTAGCGGGGGTTGTTTGTATTTTTTATTAGAAAATATTGCACTTTATTTTACGACTGCTTCTAATGCGAGTGTGCTTGTTTCTATTAATCCGATTTTCACAGGAATTTTAGGGTTTTTGCTGCTTAAAAAACCTTTGAGCCGATATTTTTTATGGGGATTCCTTTTAGCAAGTGTTGGAATCGTTTTTGTCATTTTTCGTGGGGAATTTTCTGTAACACTCTCTCCACTTGGAGATATGCTTTGTTTGCTTGCTGGTGTTGTTTGGTCGTTTTATACGATTATTTTGGATAAAGTTTTTATTCTCTTTAAAGGACAAAGCCATCTACTCATCACGCGCAAAGTGTTTTTTTATGGAATCATTTTTACTTTACCTTTTGCGATTTTTGGCACATTTGAAAGAGGAGATTTTCCACTTCATCGCTTCGTAGAGATTCCAAACTTATTAAATCTTTTGTTTTTGGGGTTTGTCGCATCGGCTTTGTGCTATCTAAGCTGGAATGCAACAATGAAAATTTTAGGCATTTACAAAGCAAGTGCCTATATCTACACGATTCCGCTTTTTGGAGTGTTAAGCGCGGTTTTGAGCTTGGGTGAAACGTTAGATAGTTATATTATTATTGGTGGGATTTTGATTTTGCTTGGGCTTGTGCTATCCCAAAAATAATTTGGATTCCACAAAATTTAAGACAAACTTTTATAATACTCCCCCCATTGTTCCAAACTTTCAATCACACTTTTAAGGCTAAGTCCTAGCTCTGTAAGGCGATATTCTACTCTAGGCGGGACTTCGGCATAAACTTTACGCGTAATAAGTTTGACATCTTCAAGCTCACGCAGATTTTGTGTCAAAACCTTTTGTGAAATATTTTGGTTTTTGGTGGCACTAATTGACTTTTTGAGCTCGCCAAAACGCATTGTTCCATTTAGTAAATCGCGAATAATTAAAAGCTTCCATTTGTTGCCAACGAGATTAAGCGTTGTTTCCACTGGACAAAGAGAATGATAAAATGTATTCTTTTGTGTCATATTTTTTCCAAAATTCTAAATTATGAAAAAAATTATAACACAAAAATCCACATATATCACAATAGTTTCAAAAAGAATACTATATAATAAAAAAATCCCTACTTGATTTTTAGGTCTTAGTGTGTCAAAATACTATTTTACAAATTACACATTGGGCAACACCCAAAAAGGAGAAAAAATGAAACTTTCAAGACGCAAATTTATCCAAAGCACAGCAATTTTAGGAATCGCTGGCATTTTTGGACTAAATATCGCAGAAGCGACAAGTAAAGACGCAAGTCGCACAAATTTTAACAAAGGAGCAACAATGAAAATAGCAGTTTTAGCAGCAAGCGGTAGAGTAGGCAAACTCATCACTAATGAGGCACTTAGTAAGGGTTATGTAGTGAGCGCATTTGTGCGAGATAGCAAAAAGCTCACACCAAAGCCAAACCTTAGCATTATCCAAAAAGATATTTTTAGTCTAAATGCTAACGATTTGCAAGGTTTTAATGTGATTATAGATTGTTTTGGTGAGTGGAAAGAGCTTAGTTTGCACAAAAAACACATACAACATCTTGTCAAGATTCTAGCGGGTAACAAGGCGAAATTCCTTGTCGTTGGTGGAGCAGGTAGCCTATATATGGATAAAACACACACAACAAGACTTATGGACACACCAAATTTCCCAGCTGAATATATGGGGGTGGCAAATGCAACGGCTGAAGTTTTGGGCGTTTTGCGCAAGGTTTCAGATATTAATTGGGTCTATGTCTGCCCACCAGCAGAATTTGTCTTTGATGCACCCAAAAGTGGCAAATATAAGATTATTGGTGAAGAATTTGAAGTGAATAACAAGGGAGAGAGTAAAGCAAGCTATGCTGATTATGCAAGTGCAATGCTTGAGATTGCAAGAGATTCTCAATATAGCAAGCAACGCGTTGGTGTGATAGGGCTATAATTCTATATACCAATAATTAACATTAAGGAGAAAAGATGAAAACAACCCTTTTGCTTCAAGCACAATACAATAAGTTTGCAAACACAAATATGTTTGCGACATTGCAAAAAGCACCCAAAGAGGTGCTATATAAAGACCGCGGGCTTTATTATGGTAGCATTATGCAAACTGCCGAACATAACCTATGCGGTGCGATTAGCATTACTTTGAGGAAATTTAGCGCGTTTAGCACGCAAAAACTTAGCGGACTAGATGAGATTTTTGGCTATGTAACGCCTGAAATGAAATTGCAAAGTGATATTTATAATGACATTAGCGCATTTGCAGCTTTACAAGAAAAAGTGGATAGCAAGATTATCGAACTTATTGAATCTATTGATGATTTTGAAAAGATTGAAACTTTGGCTTTTCCGGGCATAGAATTTAAAAAGTTGCGTGGATTTTTAATTCTTGCACTTCTTAACCATTCTATCCATCATCGTGGGCAAATTGCTGGCGCGCTTGATTGTCTAAAAATTGAAAATGATTTTAATGGTATGTTAGGAATGCAGTAATTTGTATGCTATATTTTGTTGAAGTGCATAGAAAAATTTAACAATATTGTATAATTTACTTTGCAAAATTCTTTAAAATTATAGGCTTAAAACAGCAGTGATTATGCTTAGGACTACTCTTGCCAAACATGCTTTGCAAGTGGAAAAGGAAAAAGATGAACATTTTAGAAGAATTTTTCACACTCAATAATGGCGTAAAAATCCCAAAAATCGGACTTGGAACTTGGGAGATTGAAGATAATAATGTAGAAAATGTAATAAAAGAAGCATTAGAGATTGGCTACCGACATATTGATACTGCGCAAAGCTATGGCAATGAACGCGGAGTAGGCGCAAGCGTGTGTGAAGCTATGCAAAAAAGTGGAATCGCGAGAGATAAACTCTTTATCACAAGCAAAATTAGAGCAGAATACAAAGACAAAAAGAGCGCGGCGGATTCCATTGATACTTCGCTAAAAACAATGGGGCTTGATTATCTTGACCTAATGTTAATCCATAGCCCACAGCCTTGGAAAAGCTTTCGAAATGGGGATTATTTTAGTGAAAATGTAGAAGTCTTTTCCGCGCTTGAAGACGCCCAAAAATCAGGCAAACTTCGCGCTATTGGTGTGAGTAACTTTCTTAAAAAAGACCTAGAAAATATCTTTAAACATTGCTCTATCAAGCCTGCGGTTAATCAGATTCTAACTCACATTGGCAACACACCTTTTGAATTAATAGAGTTTTGCAAATCCCAAAATGTGCTTGTTGAGGCATATTCACCTATTGCACATGGGGAGCTTTTGAAAAATAGCAAGATTATTGAAATGGCAAAGAAATATAATGTAACTCCCGCACAACTTTGTATCGCCTACACACTTGCAATCGGCACTTTACCCTTGCCAAAGAGTAAAACACCAAAATATATCAAAGAAAATACAGAGATAAATTTCACGCTTTCAAACGAAGATTTGGAATCTCTAAAAAAGATTGATTTTAAAGATTATGGCGAACACTCTCGCTTCTATGTTTTTGGCGGGAAATAGGGAGAAATAAAGATAAAAAGTAAGGAAAATTATAATCCAGAAAGGATAGAAGTGCCAGATTGGTTTAAACAGCATATTGAGTTAGAATACATTAAATATATTAGCTTCACACACCACGCATTAAATATCAAAAATCTTTGCTTGGGTTCATCGCACGGAAGCTATGGTTTTGCCCCTTGGGATTCCAACACTTTTAATCTTTCAGGAACATCACAAGACCTTTATACCACATATTCTTTGTATCGCTATTGTGCAAACTTACCACTCTTAAAGAATATTTTTGTGTTTTATTCAATATTTTCTCAAGGCTTTGATATGATTAAGGGGAATTCTGCGCATTTTGTTCCACTTTATAAGATTCTTTATAATATTCCTTATAATATGCCCCCCCCCCCGCAAGAGACAGATAATTACCTTAACAATATAGAAATAGCCACTCAAGAATACCTCATAAGTTTCAAATCCCAGCTAAATATCACACAATATAATAACTTTTTAAACTACAATGGACAATCTCTATATCATTTCTTTTTTTCACCAGAAATCACAGGAAAGAGCGAGCCAAACAACATCTTAAGCAAGTATCTTATGGAAATACACAAAATCAATATGTTATTACTATGCAAAAACTAGCAAATCTTTATGGGCATAATTTATTTATTATAATTCCACCTATGCGTGATGACTATAAACAACATATTCCAAATATCCAATACACTCTAAGGCATATATGGCAAATCATCGAGCAATACAAGATTAAAACATTAAACTTTTTTGATGATAAAGATTTTACTAAAGAACATTTTGGTGATACTGATCATTTAAATCAAAAAGGGGCAGATTTACTCACTCAAAAAATTAAAAAATATTGTAATTCTTATTTGATTTCATCAAACCACCCCACAAACATTTAAAAAAACTCTTTATAAAGCAACTGAATTGAGAGTGCAAAACATAAACAAATCACAAAGGGTTTGATGATTTTTGCCCCATGCTTAATCGCCAGCTTTGCCCCAATGCTTGCTCCAATAGCTTGCCCCACGCACATAACCAATCCCAAAACCCATAGCACATTGCCACTAAGAGTAAAAAACAATGTTGAAGCGATGTTGATGCTAAACACAACCCAGCGCGAAGACGCTAGAGCCTTGCTAAGTCCATAACCACCAATGCTTACAAACATTGTCAGCACAAGCGTGCCAATCCCCACACCCAAAAACCCTCCATAGAAGCTTGCCGCAGCGCAAGTGCCATAAAGCAGTGCAATGTGTGGCGACTTTGCGCGGTCTGTGTCGCTGATATTGCGCGAAAACAAAAAATACGCCCCAATGGCAATCATCACAAAAGGCAAGAGCTTGGAGAGAATCCCAGATTCTATAAACTGCACGCTGATTGCCCCAAAGCTTGCAAAAACCACCGCAATGCCAATGCACAGCGAGTTTGTGCGCATATCTACCAAGCCTTGCGCATAATAATGCGCCGCACCAGTAAATGAGCCGACACACGCTTGGAGCTTATTTGTTGCTAATGCAGCAAGGGGATTAAGCCCGCTTGAAAGCAGTAGCGGCATTGTAACCATTCCCGCTCCGCCTGAAATCGAGCCAACAACGCCGCCAAAGACTGACGCAAAAAACAGCACAAAATACCAATACACCGCGATGTTTTCAAAGCTTGGTGTGGCAAAAAACTCTAGCATTTTTGTTCCTTATAGAATCCACAAATTTTGCGCACTTATCCACAAATGCGATATGCCAAAAGGCACGAAAAGTCGTATTCTATTGCGCAAAATAAAGCCAGCTAATCTGCTTTAAGTGCGTATTTGCCACTACCACAACACAAAATACAAAGAGAAATAGCACTATACAAAAACACAAGCTCATTTGAAAACCCACCATGCTCTGTGAGTGTAAAGATATTTGGAAAATGCACAAACAAGATAAATGCAACCGTGCCAAGCACCAAAATCGCTGCAACGCGTGAAAAAACGCCAAGTATTAGCATCAGTGGAGCAGCAAACTCACCAACATACGCAAAATATGCTATAAACTCGGGGATTCCGTGATTTGCAAATGTCGCCTTAACGCCTTCTATGCCATGAAAGATTTTATCAAACCCATGCATAATAAAGCAAACGCCAAGCCCAACTCGGGCAAACAAAAGCCCCAAATCAAAATTTTTATATTTTGTCATGTCATCTCCTTTTATTAAAATACAGCGGTATTATACAATAACAGGGGGGGGGGGCAAGTCAATAGACTTTGGGTAAAACACCTTTAAGGTTTTCTTGTTTGCTAAGAGCGGAATCTAGGCAATTTCATTTTTGCATCATATAATCCGCTAGGTATCCAAAAAAGCTTTGTGAAACTTCAAAATGCCCAAAGCGCAATTTGGACGCATAGCCTTTCCACTCATTATGCTCCCTTGCAATCGCTAACGGGCATTCACGCACAATCGCGCTCCACAAAACATTGCGCCGAAAAGGGAAAAACCCTGCAAACATCTCGACTTGATACACATTCTCATCAGCGATTGTCCCCAAAGCCGTAAATGCTTGATAAGGCGTTTGAGATTCCATACTAAGCTTGGGGCTATAATAGATGATTTTGTCATCTTTGCGCATTTTTTGCAAAGGCGCAGCCTTGCCATGGCAAAGTTGGCAAAACCCGCCAGTTTGCCCTATTTCAATATGATTTTTTGACGCCACACCAATAAAATAACGCATTTTTATCCTTTTTTGAAGTTTTAGTATATTCTCTACAGAAATGATATGAAGCTTCAATTATAATTAAATAATTTTAAAAATTACCAAAAAGTTAAAAATAGAATAATTTTATATTGGGATTATTTTTGATACAATCTCAATTATTCTAAAACAATTAGGGAAACAATACAAAAACAATGCTACAAATCAACCCAAGCCGATTAGAATATTTATTGGAACTTTTCAAAATCTCAAAAGAGGATTTGCAAAAAGAAGCAAAAATTGACTTTGATAAACCATTGACAAAAGCAACATTAAAAAAAATTGATAATGTTTTCAAAATGGGATTAGATTTTTATACCAATCCTTCACAAATTGATGCACAGAATTCAAGCATTTTATTCAGAAAAACTAATTTTAGTGATAAACTAAAAATAGGAGATATACAACTCATCACACAATATGAAAAAGATATTGATTATATAAAAAGCTTGGCAAAACTTGGAAATTTTGCATTTACGAAACGAAAACTAAAAAATTTTTCATTAGCAGATTCTCCACTTGAGGCTGCTAGAGAAATGCAATTTTTACTCCCCACAAAAAGCCTCGCCGACAAAAAGTTTTTAGAAGTTTTTATTCAAAATCTTGTAGAGCAAAATATTTTAGTTTTAGAAAATATAGAATCTCATAACAAAAAATATAAAAGTAGTTTATGCGGATTCTTTATCAAGCCTAATTTTATTGTGCTAAAAAAGCAAAATGGCAGAAAGAGAGAAATTTTTACTTTAGCTCACGAGCTAGGGCATTACCTTTTAAATAATGAAAATATAGATGAAAATACCTTTATACAAAATCCAAGCAATGAAGAATCTTGGTGTAATGAGTTTGCCTTTGCTTTGTTACTTGGAAAAAGTTTAACAGAGATACAAAACATCAATGCAAATGAAATAAACCTTGAAAATCCAATCATACAAAAGCTTTCTGAAAAAAAGCATATTAGCAGACTTGCGATTTTTTATCATTTTGCCCATATAAACAAAATACAATGGAAAATATACAAGCAACTTAAAGAGAGTTTGCAAAATGAGTATGAACAAAAAAAGCAAAGCAATAAAGGCGATAGAGAAAATAAAAAATTTAGACCACCTATTCCTATTCTCTCGCCTTTGCAAAAGGATATTTTTGTCAATGCTTTTTTAGAGGGCATAGTGAGCGAATACACAATGCGCACGCGCTTTAAAAGATATATTAAGAAAGACAATTTAGAGGGCTTTATCTATGGATAAATATCTTTTTGACACAAGCTCTCTAGTCTCTTTTGTGCGGTATTATTTGCCATTTGATGCAGACAGGCAGTTGCAAAATTTCTTGATTGATGGTTTTAAGAAAAAAGAATTTATACTGCTCAAAGCAGTAGGCAATGAGTGCGAATATGTCGCACAAGGATTAGTATTTAAAAATTTCCTCAAAAACTCACCCATCAAAGCAACATCATTTAACGAAATTATTGCAGAAAAGCTACACAGGGAAATAGATAATAATTTTATTGCTTCATTTGCCAAGAAAAAGCAATTAAACGAGCAAGAATACGACAACTACAGGAAAAATTTTATTGAAAGCGCGGATTTTCAGCTAATACATTATGCGATACGAAATAAACAATGCGTCATTATCACAGAAGAAACTTTGACAAGCAATGACAATAAATTATTCAAAAAGATTCCAAAAATTGCCCAAGAAAAAAATATCAATCATCTTAGTTTAGCAGATTTTATCCAAGAAAAAACAAACACATCTTTAAAGGTTTCATATAAAGATAGGCTTGATATTTGATAATTTTAAAAACTATCATTTTTTAGTCCCTTGTTCTTGCCATTTAGACAATGTAAGATTAAATTGTATACCGCACTAATCATCTCGTAACTATAATTTACGCAAGCGCGTAGCTTTCATCTAAAAACCTGCAAAGCTCTTGCAAAGAAAGTGTTTCGCCTTCTAGCAAAATGCTTATCCAATGTTTTTTATTCATATGCCACGCCTTAAAATATGTTTTATTATCCACAAAAGCAAGCACATCTTGTGGGTCAAGTTTAAGATTCACAATTTCTACCAATCCCTCTTCTTGCAAGCCTAGTTGTGTTTTGTTAATCACACAAAAAGCCGCATACCATTTTTTGTTTTTCTTTTTGCGCAAAATTGCATTTTTGGGGAATTTTTCCCACAAAAACTCTAGCTCATCACCATATTTTTCTTTAGCATACGCACGAAGATTCCGCGCATTTTGACTTTTAAAGATTTGATTCATAAATCCTCCTGTATTTTATGATTCCTTGTAACTTCTAATACCTTCTTTTAATCTCTCTAATCCATCTAATACCCTAAATTTTTGCGTTGCGATATTCATTCTCAAAAAAGTCTTGCCACAACTTCCATATTGGCTTCCCTCCGATAAATAAAGCCCTGTTGTATTTCTAATATGTTGTGCTAGTAATTTAGAATTTTTGTGAGTAATTTGGCTACAATCAATCCAAAGCAAATATGTAGCTTCGCCATCTATTAATTGAATCTCTTTGATATGTTGCTCAAAATAGTTTTTGACAATTTCTCTGTTGCTAAAGATATATTTTCTTAAATCATCTAAATAATCTCTGCATTGATTATAGGCAACTTCAGTCGCGACACATGCTAGGAAATTTGGTTCAGCGATTTCATCATTGTTGATTCCTCGATTGATTTTGTTGTATAGATATTGATTGAAGACAATAATCATAGAAGTCTGAAGTCCTGCTAAATTGAAACTTTTTGTTGGTGATATTAGGCTAATACCAATCTCCTTAGCCTCACTGCATGAATTAAAAAATGGCACATATTCTTTGTTTGGATTCGTTAAATCACAATGGATTTCATCAGATATAACATACACATTATGTTTCTTGGCTAATGTAGCAATTTTTGCCAATTCTTCTTTACTCCAGATTTTGCCAATAGGATTATGAGGATTGCAAAGGATTAGTAAATTTGTTCGATATTCTGCTAATTTTTCTTCTAAAAGGCAAAAATCTATGTCGTATTTATAGTTCTCATATTTAAGTGGCACTTCGCTGATAAACCTGCCATTATTAACAATGGAATTAAAAAATATATTATAGACAGGAGTCATTAAGATTATATTTTCACCGGGTGCAGTTATGCGTCTTATAATTGATGATGTTGAGGGTATTACACCACTTGAAAAGAGCATATTTTCTTTAGCAAATGATAAATGGTGTCTATCCCTATAAAAATTCATATAGGAATCATAAAGGCTATCAGGGATTATGGAATAGCCATAAGTTTTATTATTCAATCTCTCTAAAAGGGCTTGATAGATTGCATCAGGGCATAAAAAATCCATATCAGCTACCCACATGGGTAATTCATTTTCCTTGACATTCCACTTTAGAGATGAGATATTAAATCTATTTGTTTCTTTATCAAAATTATTCATATTTTTTGCCATTAATGATGATTTCTGTTTTGGATTTGTCAGTCATTCCATCAAAGATGATTACATCACAGCCTAAGCATTCTATTTTCCCGCTCATTGGATTCTTTATACTATCGACTTTGCTATTTATTTTAGCTTCCACACTAGAAAATTCAAAGGCAAGATTTGTGTTTAGTAATTTGCAATCTATAAGCTTTAGATTTTGAGTATAACAAAAACCTTGCATGGATTCTATGGTGCAGTTTATAAAAGTTATGTTTTTGGCATTCCAAGCGATATATTCTCCTATAATTTGAGAATTTTCTACGATAACATTTTCTGTATTCCAAAACGAATCTTTAGAATCTAAAATGCTATTTTTAACAACAATATTTTTAGCCCCATCAAACACATAATTGCCATCTAGTTGAAAGTTATCCAATTCAATGTTTTTTGAATTAAAAAACATATAATCGCCCTTAGTATTCATATTTTTAATTTTAATATCACTGCAATTCCAAAATGCCTCTAAACCATTTAGCATATTGCTATCAGTGATTTCTATATGCGATGAGCGTCTAAAAAGTTTGGGTGCTTCTATGTTGGAATCATAAATTTTGATATTATCAACATACCATATACCCGAACGCGCTGTTTCTTTAAAGATAGTATTGTTGCAAGTAATGTCCTCACAATACCATAGAGGATATTTCCAAGCAAAAGAGGAATGGTTGATAATAATATTTTTAGATTCCTTAAGTGGCGATTCGCCATCAAAAAAATTAGAATCATTAATTTCTAAATCACTTTGGTGATATAACGCTCTTTCACCTGTGAATTCTTGATTGCATACTATTTTCATAAAAACCTCCGCTTGATGATGCTTTTGTGTTTAGGTTTTGCGCATTTTGGCTTTTAAAAACTGGGTTCATAGGCTATCCTTTTATTGTGATATATCTACTAAAAATTATCAATAATTCTTGCTTATTGGCATTCTTTAAACCTAGATTTAATATCAGATATAGATGTTACTTCCAATTCATCTAACATTTTATCTAAGTTATTAAGTTCAACTTTGAGTGTTGTTGTTAATATCTTTTTTTGCTCTTCATTGAAACTAGATGTAGCAATTTTTTTATTAAAAATACTTAAATAAGATTTTATAGTTCTTTGTAAAAGCTCATATCGTGAAAGTGTCTTACGCACAACGACTCTATCTATATCACAAGTATGTTCTTCTATATCTGCTAGAGTATGAAATAATCCTAGTGAGTAATAGTTTGCATTAACAGCATAATAAAATGCCACCTCATGGAGTGAAGCTTTTTCTTGTTTGCTAAAATCTGGGACATTATTTGCAATATAAGTTTCTAAGAAAGATTGAAAATCATCAAGATACTTCACTCTTTCTTTATCATGCAGGATATAATAGGTTTGGTTAGGGTATAAAGCCCTCTCTTTATCAAGCAAATCAATAATGATATAATCTTTTACCTCTACAGCCTTTATCGCATTTGCAAAGATTTCCCACGCCCCATTCTCATCACCATTAGAATAGGAGAAAATAAAATCTTTAAGAATTCCTGCATTATCAATCATCTTTTTAATATCTTGTAAGTTTTGATAAATGAGTGCATTTACATTGAGTGCATCGAAGCTTTCTTTTGTGAGATTTTGGATAGATTCTAGCTCCTTTGTGGAATCCTCTTTATACCATTGCGAGAGTGGAGCTAGTTCAGCTTTTGCATTATTGATAAGATTATCAGCTTTTTTATTATCAATAATTCGCATTGTGTTGGTAATAATTAAATAAGCAATAAAAACAATGATTGCTGTATAAAAGCTAATTCTTTTAGTGGTATTACTATTGAGTTTGGTTTGCATTATTTCCCTATAATTTTAATAATGTGTTTTTGGCTACTAACCCTATGGTGCATCATACACCATAAGTGCTTACAAGCTCTTTACGAATACCAGCCAAACAGACTTTTACCCCTATCAAGTGTTGCGATTGTATCTAAATCCTGTGTATCAAGACTAAAATCAAAAATATTGATATTTTCTTGCATTCTCTCTTTTTTGCTTGTTTTTGGAATCGCAACGATATTGTTTTGAACCAAGAATCTCAAAATCACTTGCGCCGCTGTTTTTCCGTATTTTTCACCAATTTTTAACAAAACAGGATTCTTAAAAATATTTTCTCTTCCCGCTCCAAAAGGCGACCAAGCCATAAGCGCGATTTCATCTTTTTGATATTGCAATCGCCTTTGCTTGTTTTGATAAAGAACATGCATTTCTTGCTGAATCGCTTGTGGTTTAATTTCGCAATTATTAATGATATTAAAATAATTTGCGTCATAAAAATTGCTCAAACCAATCGCCTTTAATTTGCCTTTTTTGTAATATTCTTCCATTATTTTATAGATTTCTAAATCATTCCCCATAACCCAATGAATCAAAAGCAAATCAATATAATCACTTTGTAAGCGTTCTAGTGATTCTTCAATAGAGCTTGCGACATTTTTGCCAGAGCGCAATTTCGTAACGACAAATAATTCCTTCCTATCAATGCTAGATTCCTTAATCGCCGCACCAACATTTGATTCGTTATTATAATATTGCGCAGTATCAATAAGGCGATAACCTACTTCAAGTGCATCTGTAACTGCCCTTTGGCATTCTTTGCCAAGTAGTTGATAAGTCCCAAGCCCAAGAAGTGGCATTTTTACACCATTATTAAGCGTGAGATGTGGAATCTTACCTACTCGCACATTTTGTGCCTTTGTGTCATTATCCGCCAAAAGTGTTCCAATTCCAAAATTTGCCATTGCCATTGTTGCTCCTATTTTTGCTGAAGTTTTTAAAAACTCTCTGCGCTTTGTGGAATCCACCTTGCAATCGTGGATAGAATCCTGTGATTTTGTTTTCATTTTTGCTCCTTAGAAATACATTTTTGCAATAAAATTACCCAAATTAAGCTTAAAGAAAGTCCTCATCTTGAAATTCATTACGCATAGATTGCACACTT
>NZ_JRPB02000041.1 GCF_000765695.2 Helicobacter sp. MIT 11-5569
AAACCTCTTCTTATTCACATCACTTAGAATATCATCAGCAATCTGATTAACTGTGCGTGTAATATCATTCGTGCTATTAGCTACACTCACATTATCTTGAGTAACAGTTTCTAGTTGTGCAATGGCTTCATTGATTTGACTTACACCTTGCGTTTGTTCTTTAATAGATTCACTCATATCATTAACACCTTGCACTAAGACATTCACATTTGCTTCTATCTCATTTAAAGATTTTCCTGTTCGCTCTGCAAGTTTTCTTACTTCATCAGCAACAACAGCAAATCCTCTACCATGTTCTCCTGCTCTTGCTGCTTCAATAGCTGCATTAAGTGCAAGAAGATTTGTTTGGTCTGCAATATCTTTAATCACACCAACAATGTTTTTAATATCTTCTGCTTGTCTTGCAACTTCTGTTGTTTTATCATTGACATTTTGCATAGAAGAGCTAATCTCTTCAATAGCTGCTGCAGATTGTTGGAGAGAACTTGCTTGAGAAGAACTACCATCTAGGAGTTTTTGCATAGATTCTTGTAATGTATTAGTTTGTTCTACAAGATTCTTTGCATAGCTTTCAGAAGAGTGTAGCATTTTTCTAATCTCTTCTCCTAGAATATTTGTTGTAGTTTCTACACTTCCTTGTGCATTTTCTACTTCTGTTGTAAAATCTAGTGATTTATAGGATTCAAACACACGATGAATCTCATTCATATTTGAACCTACTTTATTTTGTAAGACATCTAGCATATTATTTAACACATTTTTTAATTCTACAAGTTGTGGATTATGAGGATTCTCTATAATTCTTGCAGTTAAATTACCTTCTTCTACTG
>NZ_JRPB02000006.1 GCF_000765695.2 Helicobacter sp. MIT 11-5569
AGACATCTAGCATATTATTTAACACATTTTTTAATTCTACAAGTTGTGGATTATGAGGATTCTCTATAATTCTTGCAGTTAAATTACCTTCTTCTACTGTTTTTGCTGTTTTTGCAGATTGGGTAATAGCTGTTTCATCTTGCTTTAAGCCTTGTTGTGTAATCTCAATATTTTGATTAATCGCTAATGCCATTTTTCCAATCTCATCTTCTGCTTTTGGGCGGACAAGATGTGGAGGAGTTTTTGTTTCATGGTTGAGGAATTTTAGGAAATCGAAAAGCAATTTAGAGATTCCATTGAGGCGATTTAATAAGGAAAGTCTAATAATCAGGAAAGATGCGATTAAAATCGCTGCTAGAACTATAATGATTCCAAAAATAACAATAAATCCAATTTTTTGATTAGCTTCCATAAAATCTTGCAAACGCACTTCTACAAGGATATACAAATCAAGTGAGCTATTATAATCCACATAAGATTCATATTTTTCTCCATTGATGGTGTGGTAAATGCTAGTGCCTTGTTTTAGATTCTGTAGATACTGATAATCACTTGGTTTGCCGTCTTTACCAAAGATAAATTTATCATTTGTTTTATCCAAAACAACAATTTTTCCTTGTTTTCCGATACGAATTGCATTAAGTTTTTCTGCAATAAGTTCATAAGAATCTTTCAAACCATAAGCAACAAACAAAAGTCCGATTGTTTGTTGTTGTGCATTTAAAATAGGTTTATAGATAGACATATAATCTTTGCCAGCAAGTTGCACTTTTCCACGAAATACTCGCGGGTTACTTTTGGTTACCTCAGCAAAAGCTGGGTGAGAGCTATTGATTGAAGTTCCAATCATTCTGTTACCTTGCTCATTTTTAAGCGAAGTAGAGATTCTTACAAACTCATTTCCTTTTCGGACAAAAATTGTTGCCACCCCGCCTGTGAGATTTGAGAAATTATCAACCAAATCTGTATTGCCAACAAGATTTATCCCATTAAACATAAGGCTTGGAATGCTTATTTGGTTAATTGTTGTAGGATTGCCAAGTTGGTAGCTAGCAGCATTTGCATTACCATAAAGAGTAAAGATTGCATTTTCAAAAAAGCTAAGAGAATTATCGCTTTCTCTAATGATTTGATTGGAGATAATTTCAAAATTTCCCTCTACTATAGATGCCATTTGAGTAATTTGCAGTTTGATTTGGTCTTGAGTAGATTTATCCATACTAGATTGATAAAAAGAACAAAAGGCACTACAATGATAAGCGCAACGATAATTTGAATACAAGAAAATTTTTTCCCAATAGAAAGTTTATTCCACATTTCCAATCCTTTGATATTGTGATTATTAATAATTGCAAAATCCTAGATTATAACTAAAACAGATATAATTTAAACTAAATGGAGTTAATATTTTTTTGACTTTTTGGTTGATTGTTACATTTCATTTCATCATTAAAATTTTATGATAGTAGAATCCTAAATCTACTAAATGTTTAATAAAAAATAACTCAACTAAAAAAGAATGAAAAAGCGTAAAATAATTTTTAAAATTAGCAGAAAGCCTAGTTTTTATTTAAATCTTTAGAGAAGAAATCTTACTCTCCAAACAAGGGAGAATAAGAAATCTGCATTCACCTAACTTTAGATTTTGAAAGGATTTTCTACTACTTTTTTACGATCTACAATATAAGGGATTAATGCCATATGTCTTGCGCGTTTAATCGCCACCTCTACGCGCTCTTGCCATTTTTTAGAATTTCCTGTTAAACGGCGTGGCATAATTTTATAACGCTCCGATAGGGAGTGTTTAAGCATATCCACATCTTTGTAATCAATAAATTCAATTTTTGCCTCTGTATAACGGCAATATCTTTTTGAGTATCGTTTTTTCTCTGCCATAATGTTCCTTTAAAATGGTATTTCTTCATCGTTAATATCAATGACTGGAATCTCATCTTCTTTTGGTGGCTTTTGTTGGGCTCTTGGCTTTGCTTGATAGTTTGATTGCGCATCATAACTATTGTAATTGCTTTGGTTGTTATAGTTTTGATTAGAGTTTCCACCATAACCTGCGTTATATCCACCTTGCCCATAATCTTCTTGATAATCGTTATTTGGATTATAGCCCCCATGATTTGGGATTCCGCCTTCATTCCTTGAACCTAGCATTTGCATACTTTCTGCTGTAATGCTATGTTTGTTTCGCTTTTGTCCATTATTATCTGTCCAACTCTCCAATACCAAACGTCCCTCAATTAAAACTTGAGAACCGCGTCTTAAATATTGATTTGCCACTTCAGCAGTGCGACCAAAAAGATTGACATCTACAAAACACACTTCCTCACCTTGTGAACCATCTTGTTTTTTGTAGCGGCGATTTGTAGCAAGTCCAATTTTTGCTAATGCGCTTCCATTTGGCAAATAACGCAATTCAACATCGCGTGTTAAATTTCCAACTAAAATGACTTTGTTAAACATCTAATATCCTTTAAGCTTCTTGAGGCTTATCCTCTGTATCTTTTAAAGGAGTGGATTTTTTGTTATTCACCGCTCTATCTACTAATGTTTCCCATGCTTTTTGCTCTTTTTTGCTTTCATATTTAATCACAATAAAGCGTAAAATCTCTTCGTTAATGCGATACAAACGCTCTAGTTCTAAAACAAGCTTTGGTTCTGCTTTAAAATAAATCACAAAATAATAACCGCGCTTATTTTTCTTAATTTCATAAGCAAGGTTGCGCATTCCCATATCTAAAGTTGCACTAATTTCCCCGCCATTATTAAGGATTGCAGCTTTGTAAAAATCAATCTTTTGAGTGATTTCTTCTTGTGTCAAAGTGGGTTTAACCACAAACATAGTTTCATAAAAACGCATAAAGTCTCCTTATGGATTTTTTGCCCTTTTGCGCTTCAAAAGAGCAAGGATTTTTATAAGTTTTTTACAATTTTTACAAAATGTAAAGGGGTTGATTTTACCTTAAAATTGCTTGGATTTTTATTAAAGTGCTTAAAAATCCATTACCACGATTCATTCCTTTAAACGATTCTTCGCGCCAAGTGTTTAAAATAAAAAAAATTGACTCATATTGCGTTTCTTTAATCATCGTAGCAAACGCTTTCTTTTTTTCCAATATAGCTTTTGGGGGATTATAGCCTAAGGCTTCTGCTAAGTTGGAATCCCCTTTTAATCGAATATGAATCTTTAGCAAAAATAGCACAAAAAAATACTTTTGCACGACACTTATGAGTTGCTTTTCTTCAAAGCCTTGTTCTAAAAATTGCGAGAGTTTGTCAAAATAAGGTTTTTTAAGTAGTAATAATTCTAAAATCTCATCAACCTCAACACTGCCTAATCCATAACCTAAATTATCGACAATTTCTGCGGTAATTTCTTGGTCAAAGATTCCATATTTTCTAAGCTCTGCAATGCTCAATCCCAAATCAAGATTTTGCTGTTCAAAAATCCTATGCAGTAGAAAATTTGGAATCTTGATTTTTAGCTCCTTTGCATATTCTTGCAAAATTGGCATTGCTTCATTGAAATTTGGTGCAAAAAAGCGCACTTCAAACACTCCATTTTTTGCTTGATTGAAGCTACTAACCATACTTTTAGCGTCCGCCATATATTCCATAATTGTTTTATTATCTGCTTGATAAAATTCTAAAATCAAAGCTCCATTTCCATTTTTTAGCAAAGATTCTACAAGCGTATCAAGCTGTTTTTTTGGAATCTTTTTATCGACTTTTATCCATACTAATGCTGCATCACCAAAAAGTGAGCCTTGCGAAAAACAGCTTAATGCGTTTTCAAAATCAAACTCACCAAAATAAAAGCTATTTTTCTCATATCCCTTTTCTAAAAAAATTTTTGCAATTTTTTCTCCATAATGTCCTATTAAAAATATATCCGCTCCATAAAGCAAAATTGCGCGAATTCCTGAAGCATTACTTGCAAGTTTTGCGTCTAATTCTTTTTTATACATCATTTACCCTTGCGCTTATGACGTGGCTTAAAGCTTGAACTTTTGCTTCTTTTCTTAATATTTTTACCCATTTTTTTAGCATTGAGTTTTGCCTTTTCTCTTACATTTTGTAGTTTTTGGTGTGTTTTTGTAAAAAGATATTTAGAAATTTGTGCATTTTGGATTCCAAATCCTTCATTAAAACTTTCCAAGATTCTACCATACACCTTTGTTGTAGCAAGATTAACATCTACAATTTGCACACACACTTTTTGGTATTTTACTCCTGTCCCTTTTAAGCATACAACACGCGCACCTTGAAGCGGGGGTGTGGTTAGCACAATAAGCTCTGGGCGTTTATCATTAATCACCACTCCTAAATATGCTTGCCCGATTTTTTTATACAAATACCGCGCAAATTTTCTATCTTTAAAATCCATTTCTATTTTTGCGACTTCTCTTTCTTTTTGGCTTAAATTCTCACAAATTTGCGGGAGAGATTCTAGGGATTCTTGATTGAGTTTTATTTTTGCTTTTAAGATTCTGTGTAATAGCAAATCACTATAACGCCGAATCGGGGAAGTAAAATGGCTATACATTTCAAACCCCAAACCAAAATGCCCAATATTATGACTTGCATAAAATGCTTGTTGCATTGATTTAATAATGAGTTTATCCACTTCTGCTGCCATATTAGAATCTTTGACTAAAGTTTGGATTTCTAAAATTGCTTTGTGGAATTCTTTTGTATTTTTTGGAATCGTATTTTTTTGGTAGATTCCAAGCAGTCTAAATTCTGCAAATAAATCTTGAATGCTTGCTTGCTTAGGTGCGTCATGCACGCGGTAAATCCCTAATTTTAACCGCTCATCTCCTTGCGTGCTTTGTTTGCTTTGCAAAATGGCGCTTTGGATATTTGCAAGAAGCATACATTCTTCTACAAGTTGATGACTTTGCGTTTGGGATTCTATCTTTAGATCTTTTAATTCTAAATTTTTATCTAGCTCCATAACACTATCATCGCCTAAAAAATCAAATCCATTTTTCAAACGCTTCTGTCGCAACTTTTGTGCTAAGGCATTTAGAGAAAAAAGCATTGGTTTTAAAGCTGGCTTTATTTCTTTGCTTTGTTTTGTGTTTAAAAATGTATCAACAGCTTCATAAGTTAGCTTTTGGCGCACTTTAATCACTGCTTCAAAAAGCTCACTATTTAGCACTACTTTTGTGCGTTTATGCAAGCGGATTTTCCAAACCATTGCGAGACGCAATTTTCCTTCGCTTAACGAACAAAGATTCTCACTTAAAACCCTTGGCAGCATAGGAATAGATTTATGTGGAAAATACACACTAAATCCCCGCGCCTTTGCTTCAATATCAAGAGCGGAATCCTTAGAAACATAGTAACTCACATCAGCAATTGCGACATAAAGTGTAGAATTTTCATCATCATAAAAAATTGCATCATCATGATCTTTTGCCCCAACAGGGTCAATCGCACAAAAAGGCAAATACGTGCAATTCACCCTTTCTTTAAAATCCTTTAAATGCACAGCTTTAAAACTATCAGCTTGAAGCTCTGCTTGCAAGCTAAAAGATTCTTGTCTATTGTATAAATGCAATGCAATGCTCTCATCAATTCTAGGGTCGCTTAATGCCCCTAAAATCTCTAAAATTTCACCATTTTTTGGATTTAATTTTAAAATTGTATTTGGTGGCAATGTTTTTAAGGATTTTTGTGAAGCTTTAATCTTATAAGGAATCTCATTTGGAATTGAGATTGCCATACAATCTAATTTATATTTTTCTAAATAGCAAAGCACGCTATTTTCTTTTGTTTCTAGGATTTGAATCACTTTTGCATAAACACGTGTATTGCGCTGTTTATTTAGCATTTTTGCTAGCACAATATCACCCTTTTGTGCTCCTTTTAATAAATTTTTCTCCACAAGCCAATCACGTGCTTTTCCTTTTGGCAATGGAATCACAAAGCCATAGCCTTCTTTTGCTAATTCTATCTCACCAATACAAAAATGTTTTTTTAACACATAGCAATTTTTACGCACTTCTAACACATCAAGAATACGTAAAGATTCTAAAGTTTTTAAAAAAGATTCTGCAAGTTTAAAATCAAGTGGAATCCCATTTTTAAGTAAATTTAAAAATTCAAGCATCGCTTAATACGGCACTAAAAATGAATTGATGTTCTTGTGGAAGTGTGTCAAAAATCTTTAACGCCAAATCTCTAATCTCCCATAAAGCAGCTTTTGAGCTACGCAAAGCTAAGAAATTTTGCAAACTCCTTGCATTAATACTCCAAGTAAGTTCTGTTTTATAAGATTCTGGCATTGCAAATTTTGCTAAATCATTACTAATATTTGTAACAAGTAATTTTCTTAAAGATTCTAACGCATACATTGAAGCTTCATTAACAGCTTGATTGCTTGTAAAGACTATAAATTTTTCTGCTCTTTTAAGATTATCTTCACAAAAAGGCAAAAAGGATTCTTCTTCTTTAAGCTCTTTTAATGTGTAACGACTGGATTTCACGCTTAGAGATGCCATTCTATGCCTTGCTAATTCTTGCAAACAAGCTCTACTGATTCCTTGAATATAAAAGGTATAATTTAAATGTTCCAAAGTCGAAGCATGTTTAAATTTATTACCAACTTTATCGATTAATTCTTTATCTTTTTCCCCGCCATTATCGCCTTTTTCAAAACTTTGCCAACAAGTGCGAATCGCGTGAGAGCAGATGTTTAAATTTGTATAAGATAACAATTCTATTTGCATGTTTGTCCTTTTTGGAATTTAAGTCGTTGTGCATGCGCGATTGCAATAGCAATAGCATCAGTAATATCTAAGGGTTTGATGTCGCTTTTAATGCCCAAAAGTCGCTTAACCATAAAAGCAACTTGTTCTTTTGTTGCTTTTCCATTACCTGTTAATGCTTTTTTGACTTGCAAAGGCGTGTATTCAGCAAAATTTCCTAATTCTTGCAGAATCTTAAGGCTTAAAGCACCCCTAAATTGTGCAAGCTTAATCACGCTTTTTGGATTATACGCATAAAACATATCTTCAATTGCTACACTATTAATATGATGCTGCTTTAATACCAAATCAATCCCTTCAACAAATTCTACAATTTGGTCTTGTAAAATCCTTTCTTTGATTTTGATTAAACCTGCTTCAACTAAAGAAATTGCGCCATTTTCTAATTTTATAATCGCATAACCACAATTTCTACTTCCCGGGTCAATGCCTAAAATATTCATTCTATCCCTAAGTAAAATATTTCTGAGATTCTACTAAAGTTATTTATTTTTATAGATTAAATCAAAAAATTTGCTAAAATTTCATCATCTATTCACATCTTTTTCACATTCTGTGAATAACCTTTGGAGTTTCCTTTGCATTCTATTCTTTTGCAGCTAAAAAACGAAATTACACCTTTTGAATTTGATAATTACATTGCTCAAATTTCTTATAATGAAAAATACTCACGTGATGATAGAATTGTTTTAAATGCACCAAATATGTTTATTGCAAGATGGGTAAAAACAAAATATGCTGATAAAATTGCACATTTATTTGAAATTCATAATGGATTTAAACCTGAAATCATCGTAGAAGTGCTAAATCCTAATAAAAAGAAAGAAAATAAGCCTAACATACGCAAACAAAATAGTGCTTCAAATCTTAATCCTTCTTTTACTTTTGCTTCTTTTGTCGTAGGAAATTCTAATAATTTTGCTTTTAATGTCGCAAAAGCTGTGGCGCAAAATCAAAGCACAAGTTATAATCCTTTGGTAATTTATGGCAACACAGGGTTAGGAAAGACACATTTATTAAATGCGATTGGAAATACAAATGTCAGTGTAGGTAAAAATGTTATTTACACAACAAGTGAGCAATTTTTAAATGATTTTTATTTACATATCCGCAATCGAACAATGGAAAGATTCCGCGAAAAATACCGCGCATGCGATTATCTTCTTATTGATGATATTCAATTTTTAAGTGGAAAAGACCAAATTCAAGAAGAGTTTTTTCACACTTTTAATGAACTAAAAGAAAACAACAAACAAATTGTGCTAACTTCTGACCGCCCACCTAAAGATATGAAGGGTTTAGAAGAACGTCTAAAAACACGCTTTACTTCTGGATTACTTGCAGATATTCAACCTCCAGAATTAGAAACAAAAATCAATATTATCCGTGCAAAATGTGAATTAGATGGAATCCACTTAAATGATAATATTATTAATTTCATCGCTGCAAATATTAATGATAATATCCGCGAGATTGAAGGCGTGCTTGTTAAACTTAGCTTTTCTATGAATGTTACAAATATCCAAGAAATTAATCTTGAATTTATTAAAGAAATTTTAAAAGAATATATTAAAGAATCTAAAGAAAGCGTAAATATGGATTCTATTATTGATACAGTTGCGAAATATTATAATATTAAACCTTCTGATATTAAAAGCAAAAGTCGCTCTAAAAATATTGTAACAGCGCGTAAAATTGTCATTTATCTAGCACGCACGCTCACACCAAATTCAATGCCCTATCTTGCAAATTTCTTTGGAATGAAAGACCACAGCACAGTTAGCAAAGCAATGAAAAGTATCCAAACTGAAATCAATGAAAATCAAAACTTCAAAACCATTGTTGAAGAAATTAAAAATAAGATAAAATAATTCCTTTAAATACAATCCAAACAAACTTTTGCTAAAATTGTGCATTAATGTGAAATTCCAAATAACATTTGCACACGAAAAAAACCTTAATTTTAGAAGTTTATAGTAGTTATTCAACAATTCAACCACCCTACTAACACTTCTAAAAATTTAAAATAATAAAGGAGCTTTTATGAATATCACGATTTCAAATAGTGTATTAGATAATATTTTTACTGCTTTACAACCTTTCTTGGATAAAAAAGATTCCAGTCAAATCACTTCACACATTTATCTTGAGACAAAAGATAATCAACTCATTTGTAAAGCTACAGACTTTGAAATGGGACTTTGCACAATTACAGATTCTTTGACAATTACAGAAGAAGGAATCGCAACTGTAAATGGTAAGCAAATCCTAGACATCATTAAACGCTTAAAAGAAGGAGAAGTAAATCTCTATACAAATAATGAAAATTTACATATCAAACAAAATAGAAGCTCTTTTAAACTTCCAATGTTTAATGCACAACAATTCCCAACTTTTCCAGAATACGAAAACTTACCAAAACTAGAAATTAACTCTTTAGAGCTTATCACTTCAATGAAAAAAATTCTCCCAGTTATTGATATGAACAATCAAAAACGTGAATTAAATGGTGCTTTATTAGACATTAAAGAATACTCTTATAACTTTATAGCAACAGATACAAAACGTTTAGCAATGATTAAATTTGACAAACCTTCTGGTAGAAATCTCTCTTTAATTTTCCCTAGAAAAGCAATTACAGAAATCCAAAAGTTATTTTTTGATAATGTTGAACTTTTTTACAACGAAAAAAATGTCATTATTAAATCACAAAATTACATCTTTTTCTCACATCTTATTAATGGAAAATTCCCAGATTATGAAAAAATCTTGCCTAAAGAAATGGAAATCAGCCTTAATATTCCAAAAGCAAACATTATAGAAGGAATCAATGTTATTAATTCTGTAACAAATGATGTCAAACTTACCTTCAAACCAAAAGAAATTCTATTTGAATCTTTAAGTCAAGATAATTCTGAAGCTAAAACACAGATTGAAATTGAACTTGCAATCAACGAAGAAATTGAAATTGGTGTGAATTCTCGTCATATTTTAGATTTTTTAACACAAATTGATACAGCAACTTTCACTTGGGAATTAAATGGTAAAAACGCTCCTTTTGTCCTAAGAAGTGAAAATTTCTCTACGGTTGTTATGCCAATTATTCTTTAAGGAATTATATGGAAGATTTAGAATACACTGGACATAGTATTAAGGTTTTAAAAGGCTTAGAAGCTGTTAGAAAACGCCCCGGAATGTATATTGGTGATACAAATATTAATGGTTTGCATCATTTAATTTATGAAGTTGTTGATAATTGTATTGATGAAGCAATGGCAGGATACTGCACAAAAATTGATGTTATTTTGACAAAAGAAGGGGGAGCAAGAATTACAGACAACGGGCGTGGAATCCCTGTAGATATTCACCCCACAGAAAATATTTCTGCTGCAACTGTTGCTTTAACTGTGCTTCACGCAGGAGGCAAGTTTGACCAAAAAACCTATTCAGGTGGTTTGCATGGTGTTGGTGTTTCTGTTGTAAATGCTTTATCCACCTCTTTACAAATGACAATTTATAAACATAATAAGATTTATCGTCAAGATTTCGCGCAAGGGATTCCACAAAATACTTTAGAAATCATCGGAGAAACTAAGGAAAATGGAACAACAATTGAGTTTATTCCAGACCCTACAATTTTTGAAATTGTAGAATTTGATAAAGAGATTCTAAAAAAACGTTTTAAAGAGCTTGCGTATTTAAACCACCAAATTACAATCCACTTTACAGATGAACGTGATGGATTTAATGAAAATTATCATTTTGAAGGCGGGCTATCCCAATTCATCACAGATATTAATAAAAAGCCTTCTATTGTAAATATTATGAGTTTTGAAGGCAAAGATGAAGATGTTGAGGTCGAAATTGCACTCACTTATAATGAAGGTTTTGATGAAAAAGTTTTAAGCTTTGTTAATAATATTAATACAAGTGAAGGTGGAACACATGAAGCAGGCTTTAGAGCTGGGCTTACAAGAGTGATTACAAATTATATCGAAGCAAATGCAAATGCAAGAGAAAAAGATTCCAAAATCACAGGCGATGATATTAGAGAAGGGCTTATTACTATTATTTCTGTAAGAGTGATTGACCCGCAATTTGTAGGACAAACAAAAGGAAAATTAGGAAGTTCTTTTGTGAAACCTATTGTGCAAAAACTCACTTATGAAAAGCTCGCAAAATATTTTGAAGAAAATCCTAATGAAGCAAAGGCAATTATGCAAAAAGCTCTGCTTGCTGCAAGAGGAAGAGAAGCGGCAAAGAAAGCAAGAGAACTTACGCGTAAAAAAGAATCTTTTAGTGTTGGCACATTACCTGGTAAATTAGCAGATTGCCAAAGCAAAGACCCAAGTATTAGCGAACTTTATCTCGTAGAGGGAGATTCTGCTGGCGGTTCTGCAAAACAAGGACGTGATAGAGTATATCAAGCAATTTTACCTTTACGTGGGAAAATTTTAAATGTAGAAAAATCCCGCTTAGATAAGATTCTAAAAAGTGAGGAGATTAAAAACTTAATCACTGCTCTTGGTTGTGGAATCGGAGAAGAATTTGATATTCAAAAAGCAAGATATAATAAAATCATTATTATGACCGATGCCGATGTTGATGGAAGCCATATTCAAACACTTTTGATGACTTTCTTTTTCCGCTATCTTAAAGGCATTATTGAAGCAGGTTATTTATATATTGCACAGCCGCCGCTTTATCGCTTTAAAAAGGGCAAAAAAGAGATTTATCTCAAAGATGAAAAAGCTTTAAGTGAATATTTGATTGAAAATGGGATTGAAAATTTTGAGTTTAGTGGAATCGGAAATAAAGATTTAATGGATTTCTTTAAAATTATTGCGCATTATCGTGGAACATTGCAGAATCTTAAAAAGCGTTTTTCACTGATTGAAATTGTAAAACATTTAATTGAAAATCCAAATTTAATTGGGCTTAAAAATGACGCCCTAGCAGAAGCGATTAAAGAAAAAATTGCGACATTAAATTTTAATATTCTAAATTCTTATATTGATGAAGAAAAAATCCATTTGTATGTGCAAACAGATTCTGGATTGGTTGATATTAAAATTGATGATGAGCTTTTCACGCATCCACTTTTTGAAGAAGCATGTTATGTGTATAGAAAAATCCAAGAGAGAGATTTATCGTTTTTAAATGGTGAAGATCCTATTGCAATGCTTGAACGTATAGAAGAAAGTAGCAAGAAAGGTGCGTATATCCAAAGATATAAAGGTTTGGGTGAAATGAATCCCGAGCAGTTATGGGAAACTACAATGACCCCAGAGAATCGCCGTTTGATTCGTGTAGAGATTGAAGATGATAATGCTGCAAGTGATGTGTTTTCGCTCTTTATGGGTGATGAGGTAGAACCACGCCGTGAATATATCCAAACACACGCAAAAGATGTCAAACATTTAGATGTTTAGGAAAATTTTATGTATTTATTAGCAGGAATTATTGACTTTTTCACAAGCATTAATGGAATCTTTTATACTTTAGCTTATTTCGTAGGTGGGATTCCATTTGGCTTGCTTTATGGGAAGTTTTTTGGTGGAATCAATATCCGTGAAATAGGGAGTGGAAGCATTGGTGCGACAAATGTTTTACGCGCCTTAAAAACACAGAATCCCAAACTTGCCAAAAAAATTGCAATTTTAACAATGCTAAGTGATGCGCTTAAAGGCGTAGTTGTAATTGGAATCGCAAAACTTGTAGGTTTAAGCTTTGAAGCACAATGGATGATGGCATTTTTGGCTGTGGTTGGGCATTGTTTTTCACCATTTTTGAAATTTGAAGGTGGCAAAGGAGTTGCAACAACAGTTGGTGTAGTTGCTGTATTTTTGCCTATTGAAGCAATTTTAGGTTTAATTGTTTGGTTTTTAGTCGGTAAATTTTTGAAAATCTCTTCACTTGCTTCTTTGCTTGGATTACTTGTAGGAATCGGCTCTAGCTTTATCATTCATCCAGAGATTCCACATATTACCACGCATACACCTTTAGTTTTAATCGCTTTTATTGTCATTTATAAACATATTCCAAATATTGTGCGTTTAATTCAAAGAAAAGAACAAAAAGTTATATGATATTTGAATAGACTTAGTAAGTTATTTTCAATCGAAGTTTGGTCAGTATTAATAAATATTAACAATAAAGGGAGATGATAAGTATAATGAGAAGACGCACACTATTTAAATTAGCAGGAGTTAGTGCTTTAGGTTGTTTGCCATTGTTGGCAAAGACAGAATCTCAAGAGAAGGTTAATCAAAGCCAAGTTTTACAAAAAAGGGAATTTTCTGTAAGTTTAGAGCATAAAATTTTAGAACAAGGGAAATGTAATCTTTGGATTCCATTACCACAATCTACCTCTTATCAATATTTAACAAGTAACATTGCTTGGAGTGGGAATTATTCTAATATTTATATTAGCAATACACAGATTCCTACGCTTTTTGCACAATTTGATGCAGTCAAAGAGCCGACTTTAAATATAAATTTTAATGTTACAACAATAGAACGGACAACAGATTTTAAAGAAGTGCAGAAAAAATTTAATCCAAAAGCAAAGATTCCAGATGAAGTTAAGCCTTATTTAGCTGCGACTGAACATATTCAAACAGATGGTATTGTGGCTCAAACTGCACGAAACATTCTAAAAGACGCAAAATCACAAAAAAATGATGATTTGCAAAAGGCAAAAGCAATTTTTGAATGGGTTGCAATCAATATGCAGCGTGATGAAAGTATTTTAGGTTGCGGAATTGGAGATGCAAAGCAGATTTTGGAATCCAAAAAACTTTATGGAAAATGCACAGATATTAGTTCTGTTTTTGTCGCTCTTTGTAGGAGTGTGGGTATTCCTGCTAGGGAAATTTTTGGTATTAGACTTGGACAATCAAGATTTTCTAATGCAATGGGAAGTGCGAAAGATAAAGTTGCAAATATTACAGGGGGACAACATTGTCGCGCAGAATTTTATGTAAGGGGTTATGGTTGGATTCCTTGCGACCCGGGTGATGTAGCAAAAGTAAAATTAGCAGAAAAATTAACAAATAATGATTCTAAAATCATCAATTTAAGAAAATATCTTTTTGGAAATTGGGAAATGTGTTGGTTAGGCTATAACACAGCAAGAGATTTTATTCTAACTCCAACTCCAGCACAAATACCTTTAAATAATTTTGGTTATCCTTATGGTGAAGTCGATGAAAATGTATTAGATTATTATGACGCGAAAGAATTTTCTTATTCCTATCGCTCTATTGAAAAATCTTAATGCAAACGAAATTAAGTTTATTTTTTTCCTTTTGTCTAGGAGTGGCGGCAAGCCTTTGTTGCTTGCCAGCACTTCTTTTTTTGCTTTTTGGATTTTCTTTTGGAATCGGCGCAGAATTTTTAACCCCTTATCGTCCGCTTTTAATTTTATTGTCTTTGCTTTGTTTTGCCCTGTATTTTTATTTTGGTATTTTAAAATGTGATTGTAAAAATTCTTGTATAAATTCTAGTAAGAAATTAAAATTAATAAGCGGATTATTCTTGTTTGTTATTTTGCTAGTTGTTTTATTTTATCCAGAAATTTTAGGTTGGCTATATGGTTAGAGTTTTATTGCTTTTGATATTTTGTAGTAGGTTAGCGTTTGCCGAAGAATATAAAATTTATGTAGAAGGAATGCATTGTCCGCTTTGCACTGCTATGGTTAGAAAAGCACTTTTAAAGGCAGAAGGGGTAAAAAGTGTCAAGGTTACTTTAAAAGATAAAATTGCTCGAGTAAAATGCGAAGATAATGTTGTCAAAGATAAGCTTTTAGAGGCTGTTGCAACAACAGGTTATAGTGGAGTATTTGTTCCTTAGAAATTGAACTTAACAAGCTACATAAATTGTTATGCCTTTTGCCACACTTAGAATGAAATTGTAAAAGTTTAAATATCATTTTACCTTTTATTTAATATAAAATTAAAAAATAAAAATAACTATATTTTTTTATTTAAATTGTTAATTTTTGTCTCTTTTATTGCTTTTTGTAATATAATTATATGTTAATTTTATTTTAAAGGATAGTTTTATGGATTTTTTAATGTCCTTAGGCGAAGGAACACAATTTACGATTCAGTTAATTGTTGTTTTGATTTGTTTATTCTATGGTGCAAAAAAAGGCGGAATCGCACTTGGTCTGTTGGGGGGGGTCGGACTTCTTGTGCTTGCTTTTGGATTTGGTGTGCAGCCCGGAAAACCTGCAGTTTCTGTTATGCTTACGATTCTAGCGGTTGTTGTGGCAAGTGCGACTTTACAAGCAAGTGGTGGATTAGATGTTATGTTGCAAATTGCAGAGAGAATCTTAAGAAGAAATCCTAGATTTTTGACGATTTTAGCTCCTTTTGTAACTTGCTTTTTGACAATTCTTTGTGGGACAGGACATGTTGTTTATACAATGATGCCAATTATCTATGATATTGCTATCAAAAATGGAATCCGCCCAGAGCGTCCAATGGCAGCTTCTTCTATTTCTTCACAAATGGGAATTATTGCAAGCCCTGTTTCTGTGGCTGTTGTATCTTTAACTGCATTTTTGTTAAATGCTCAAACACATTTAGCAGGTTTTGATGGTTATGTGGATTTGCTCAAAATCACGATTCCATCGACTCTATGTGGTGTGTTGGTTGTTGGGATTTTCTCTTGGTTTAGAGGTAAAGACTTGGATAAAGATGAGGAATTTCAAGAAAGAATCAAAGATGAAGAGTTTAAAAAATATGTTTATGGAGATTCCAAAACTTTGCTTGGCGTTAAACTTCCGGGCGTGCAATGGGCAGCAATGTGGATTTTCTTAGGCGCAATTGCAATTGTTGCGATTTTAGGTGCGTTCCCAGAGCTTCGTCCGCATTTTCAGGTTAAAGGCGTAAGCAAACCTATGAGTATGGTAGATACAATTCAGATGTTTATGCTTCTTGCAGGTTCTGCGCTGTTGATTTTCACAAAAGTTGATGCAGGTAAAATCGGCAAAAACGAAATTTTCCGCTCTGGTATGATTGCGCTTGTTGCGGTGTTTGGAATCTCTTGGATGGCAGATACAATGTTTGCAGTGCATACGCCGATGATGAAAACAGCATTAGGAAGCGTGGTGCAAGATTATCCTTGGACTTATGCAATTATGCTTTTATTAATTTCTAAATTTGTTAATTCTCAAGCTGCAGCGATTGCGGCATTTGTGCCTTTAGCTCTTGGAATCGGTGTGCATCCTGCTATTATCGTAGCTTTTGCTCCTGCTTGCTATGGATATTATATTTTGCCAACTTATCCTAGTGATTTGGCAACCATTCAGTTTGACCGCTCAGGAACAACACATATTGGGAAATTTGTTATCAATCATAGCTTTATTTTACCAGGCTTAATTGGTGTGTTTAGCTCTTGTGTGTTTGGTTATATTTTCGCAATGTTTGCAGGATATTTATAAAAATATGGAATCGCAAATTTTGCGATTCTGTTTTTTGCTAACTCTTTCTTAAGCGTTTTCTTTTACTTTGCGTTATACACTTCTATTAAAATTTACAAGGTAAAAAATGTGGATTAAAAAAAGTCTTCTTTCTTTTCTTATTGCAATGGGTTTTAGTGGTTGTTTTTATCAAAATGCTTGTGGAATCTCAAATTCTTATTGGGACGAAAAAAGTTATTATTATGATGCAGAGGGAAAATATCATGAAGTTTGCCCTGATAATATCATTTATAAAGATGAGGTTTTAAGACAACAACAAGAACAAGAAGTTTGGTAATGCAAACTTTAGATGAAATAAGAACAACACGCAATCTTGCATTAAACTTTAAACATATTTTACCTTTACAAGAAAAATTAAAATCTCTAAATACGATTCCAAAATACGAATTAACAGAAGTTAAAATTTCCTACAAAGACAGCATCACTTTAGAGATTCCACACATTAGCATGGAATCTTTTGCTTTGATTTGTGAAGTGGCTAAGGCACTGATTCCTTGGCGTAAAGGTCCTTTTAAAATCAATGATTTAGAGATTGTGAGCGAGTGGAATAGTGCTATAAAATACAATCTACTTGCACCCCATTTGGATTTAGAAAATAAACTTGTAGGAGATATAGGCTGTAATAATGGGTATTATATGTTTAGGGCATTAGAGCAAAACCCTAGACAAGTTTTAGGATTTGACCCTATGCCGCTTTGTTTTTTACAATATCAATTTTTACAATTTTTTGCTAAAGATGAGCGTTTAAACTTTGAGCTTTTGGGGATTGAGGAATTAAGCTATTTTGCAAATTTCTTTGATACGCTATTATGTCTTGGGGTTTTATACCATAGAAAAAGCCCATTAGATTCTATAAAGTTAGTGTATAACTCTCTTAAAAAGGGCGGTGAAGCGATTTTTGATAGTTTAGTTATAGAAGGGGAAGAGGAAATTGCGCTTTGCCCAAAAGAAAGATACGCAAAAATGCCAAATGTGTATTTTATCCCAACGGTGCGAACTTTTATGAATTGGTTGGAATCTTGCGGATTTAAAGAAGTTTTGCATATTACGACTTTGAAAACTGCTTTTGATGAGCAGAGAAAAACCGCGTGGAGCAGTGGAGAATCTTTAGAAGATTTTTTGGATTCCACAGGGGAGAAAACAATCGAAGGTTATCCAGCACCTAAAAGAGCGTATTTAAAAGCTAGGAAAGTTTAAAATTAAAATGGATATAAGAAAAACTTATACGCAAATGTGTTGGCTTTGCATAGATTGTAAAGCTAGATTGTTTTTTGTCTTTGAAAGCTTTAAAGATAGAATCCTATAAGCCAAAAAATTTCCTTTTATATCTTCGCACTTCTCTAGCATTAAGATTAAAATAGATTCCACAAGCAATCAGCAAGCAACAAGCAATAATCAGTGCCAAAGGAAAGGGAGTATTGGCTTCTACTGCTCCAACAACAAAAGAAATTGCTCCAGCAACAGCAAATTGTGCCATACCTAAAATAGCAGAAGCACTTCCAGAAGCTTGCTTGAAACGCGCCATTGCAAGCGTTGTGGTGTTTGGAACAATAAATCCATTCATTCCAAGCATTAAAAACAAAAGAATCTCAAAAGGTAAAAATCCCAAATCAAGCCACCCAACTATAATCATTGCAATTCCGATTCCAAACATTACTACAAACGCATAAGGCAATATTGCATAAGGCGAAATTTTGCGCACAATTCTTGCATTAATATTTGCAAAAATCATAAAACTTAAAGCATTGATGCCAAATAAGATTCCATAGGCTTTTTCGCTCAATCCAAAATATTCGCGAAAAAGAAATGATGAGCCTGTAATATAAGCAAAAATTGTCGCCATAACAAAACTAGCAGACAAGACATAAACACGGAATCTTCGGTCTTTTAGGATATGAAAATAGTTATGCAGTATTGTTTGAAAATTTGACTGCGTAGTTGTCTTTGGCTTTTGGTCTTGGATTCCAAAAGTAATGAATATTAAAAGTAGAATCCCTAATGAAAAAAGTGTCGCAAAAATACTTTTCCACGAGAAAAAATCAAGCAAAAAGCTCCCAAACACAGGAGCTAACATAGGAGCAAGAGAAGAGACAACCATCATTAATGCAAATGCGCTTGCAGCTTCTTTGAGTTCAAAATTGTCATTGATAATCGCCCGTGCAATCACCACGCCAGCACAACCACCAAGTGCTTGCAAAAAACGCCAAAAAATAAAACTATGGACAGAATCAAAACTAACGCACATAATACTTGCTACAATAAAAAGTGCGATTCCAAAATAAAGAGGCTTCTTCCTGCCATAAATATCACTAAGGGGTCCATAAAGCAGCTGCCCAAACGCAAAGGCGACAAAAAAGACAGCAAGAGAAAGTTGCGTATAAAAAGGGGTGGTAGCAAAGCTAATTTGCACTGCGCCAAGTGCAGGTAAATACATATCCGTAGATAATGGAGCAAGACTTGACATAAAGGCTAAGACAAAGATTAATCTTGTTTTTGCAAAACCCTGATAGGAAGAAATCTTTTGTTTTTGCATTCACGCTCTCCTTGCAAATTATAATTTTGTAATTATAATTACGGAATCTCTTATTTAAGCTGAAACAGAACCATAAGTGTGTTATTGCAAGATTCTATGTAAGCAAAGTAGTGGCAAATTTATAGCTTTGTTTGTCAGTAAGTTTTATAATGGAATCGCAAAAGTTATAAGCAAGATTCCATTATGGATTTGCAAGTGATGAGTTACTTTACAAAGTAACTCATTTATGCAATAGCAGAATCCTTATTTAATATTTCTCACTTATCAATTTGCCTGCTGTATCCATAATCAATTCTTTATGGTTGTCTAATTTGACTTCATAACCATTATAGTTTTTTGAAATCTCCATAATTTTCGCAGTTGCGTATTTTGTTTTAATTGTATTGAGCACTTCTTTAGGAATAAAGCTTGTATTGCTGATTGGGGCATAAGATTTTACTTCTCTCCAATCTCCATCTTTTGCAAACTCTACTTTAGAATCATCCAAGAATTTTACTTGATAATCATTAAAACTTTTTTCAACCAAGCCTACTTTTTCGTTTGCAAAATAAGTTTGGATAAATTTTTGCGAATTTTGTGGCAATTCGTTTTGTTGGATAACCACATCAGCAGCAAAGAGAGAACTTGCTCCAACTACAGCACTAAAAGCACAAGCTAAACATAACTTTTTCATTTGAAACTCCTTGAAATAAAAATTGTAATGAAATGATAAAGTAGAGCGGTAAAGATTTTATGAAGTATTTGTTAAGTTTTTGTTAATTATAAGAGAATTGAATCTATATAATCTTTACGCTTCTCTTTCAAACTTCGTTGCCCTTAGCTTGTCTTTTTCTTTTAATTCTTCAAATAAAAGCATATTCTCTACACTTCTTATTTTGTATAAATCCGAAGCTATAAGTGTAGAACCATTTTCTTTTGTCAAAACAAATGCAGTTTTGCCATTTTTAAACATTTCTTTTTGAATAAATTGTATACCTAAATCTGCTAAAGATATGATTCCATTATCTGTTTGCATTCCAATTTGTGTAAAGTCAAGCTTATTTAGCTCTTCGTCATTTAGATTTGTAGCCTCACTCATTAGGCTTGCTCTCTCACCTTTTTCTGTTAGATTGAATTCTCCATTAGTGCTGTAGAGCTCTTTAACTTCTAATGTCCTACCAGAATCAAATTTTAGTGTAATAGTGCCATCATCATTGAGTTTCATTGCGATAACTGCATCCATATCTTTTAGGGCATTTGCATATTTTTCTGCAGTTTTTGGATTATTTAATCCCTCATAAAACTCTTTAAATTTAGCTTCGCTAAACTGCATTCCTGTGATGGTTTGAAATTCTTGCTTGATTGCAAACTTAGAAGCAAAACTATTGTCTGTATAGTAGTTTTGATACATTGCATTAAAGCGACTTTGCATATTTTCTATATAAGACTTGTCTTTATCATTGTTTGAAGCACCTATGCTAAAAGATTGTAGTCTTGTAGAGCCATCTAAGCTTGGTTTTTTATATGCAAAATTCATGCCCATAGGCAAACTATCCATTTTAATCCACCCATCTTTATTTCCATATTCTTTAAATAGTTGTTTAAATTGTCCTTGTTCTATTTCTTTATAGCTTTCTTCTGGACGAAAAAGAGTTGTGCCATTTGCTGTATATTTATTATCAATTTCTTTTTGTGTTTTAACAAATTTTGTCAAATCTAGGGAGTTATACACATCGCTAAGTTTTAAAACCACTTCTTCACCATTAGAATCATAACCTCTAAGCTTTAGTTTATCAAAAAACTCATCACTAGAATCCAAAAAGCCGTCTCTATTATTGTCTAAATTGATTAGCTGCCCCATAAATCCAACTTTTCCGATTCCATATTTATCATTATCGCCTTCTAAGTCCAAAAAGACTTCCATTTGTCCAATAGGAGTGTCAAGGAATTTGCTTTTACCTGTATTATTGAGTGTGTTAATAGGGTCAATTTGCGCATAAGTTCCTCCCATGCGATTTGTGGATTGCGCAGAGAGTGCAAAATCAAATTTGTCATAATTTAATGCGCTTCCCCAAAAGTTCTTATTTTGCTATAACTGCTACTATCATACATTTTAAAATAGTTTAATCCGCCACCATTTAAGATAGCATCGGCTTTGTGCGCAATCTCATTTCTTTGGCTTATCTCTTTTGCAGAATTAATTGTAATAGAATTTATAGCATTTAGTTTTGTTCTTTATACTAGATTCAGATAACCTAATATTTAAATTTTGCGGATTAATTTTCATAGCTTCTCACTTGTTTAAAATTTTTAAACTAAATCGGTAAAAATTTTAAAAAGTTTAAATCCTATCTTATTCTGCTGTGAATTCTGTGCCAATTCCTGTGCTTGTGAAAAGCTCCAAAAGTAGAGAATGTGGAATCCTGCCATCAATAATATGCGCTTTTTCTACGCCATTTCTCACACAATCCAAACATGCTTCAACTTTTGGAATCATTCCACCATGAATTGTATTATTTTGATAGAGAGCTTGTGTTTGTATTAGATTTAGAGATTCTATAATATTTCCTTCTTTGTCTAAAACACCTTTTGTATCCGTTAGAAAAATCGCCCTTTTTGCGTTTATGGCAACCGCAATTGCACTTGCAGCAGAATCTGCATTAATATTAAATCCCGGATGTCCTGCTTCATCACCACAAGCAATAGGGGCGATAACTGGGACTAAGTTTTGTTCTAACAAATCATTAATAACTGCACCATTTGTTTCTATGATTTCTCCGGTGTAACCATACTTCCCATTATCTTTTGGAATCGCTTGAAAAAGTGAAGCATCTTTGCCGCTAATTCCGAGCGCATTGACTCCATGAAAGTTTAAAAATGCAGTGATTTCTTTGTTAATCTCACCACTTAACACCATTTCTACAATCTTTAGCGCATCAATACTTGTAACGCGTAGCCCATCTACAAATTCACTTTTAATTTTTAGGGCGTCCAAAAGCGTATTAATGCGCTTTCCCCCACCATGGACAATGATAGGCTTAATGCCTAGCATATATAGCATAACAATATCAATAGCAAATTGTTCTTTAAGTTCTGGGTTGATTTGTGCTGCTCCACCGTATTTGATTACAATTTTAGAACCACGAAAAAATCGGATATAAGGGAGTGCGTCAAGAAGAATTGAAACGATTTTAGATGGATTACGCATTTTGTCTCTTTTTTGGTAAAATGGATTGAAATTATAACCAAAAGGGACGCAAATGCAAAAAATCGTATTTTTAGATGGATTAAGTTTAGGCAAGAATACTTTAAAAGAGCAACTAGAAGCTTATAAGGAACGCTTTGCATACACAGAATTTGATATTACTCCTCCAAATTTAGTGCTTGAGCGCACAAAGGGTGCAACAATCATACTAACGAATAAAGTTGTGTTAAATAGGGAGATTTTAGAGACTTTAAAAGGGACTTTAAAACTTATATGTATTACTGCAACAGGAATGAATAATGTAGATTTAGAAGCTGCTAGCGAGTTTGGGATTATTGTTAAAAATGTCGCAGGATATTCTACCCAAAGTGTCGCGCAACATACGCTAATGCTAGCTTTGGCATTGAGCGCAAAACTTCCCTTTTATGATACGTATTGTAAAAGTGGGGAGTATGCAAAAAATCCTTTATTTACAAATCTTTCTTATCCTTTGCATTTAATTGATGGGAAAAAATGGGGAATTATTGGTTTAGGAAGCATTGGAAAAACTGTTGCTAAGCTTGCAAGTGCATTTGGAGCAGAAGTGAGTTATTATTCCACAAGTGGCAAAAATACTAATGCAGAATATCCACATAAGAGTTTGGAGGTTTTGTTGCAAGAATCGCAAATTGTATCTATCCACGCTCCACTAAACCCACAAACACAAGATTTATTAAATGCAAAGAATTTATATCTTTTAAAAGATGGAGCGATTTTAATTAATGTCGGGCGTGGAGGAATTGTCAATGAAGAAGACTTAGCGCAAGAACTTAAAAAGCGTGAAATTTATGCAGGATTTGATGTATTTGTAAAAGAACCAATGGTGCAAAATCACCCCTTTTTAGATTCAAAACTTGTTAATAAGCTTCTTTTAACGCCACATAATGCGTGGGGCTATGAAGAGAGCAAAGAAGTTTTAATTCAAGGAATCTTAAAGAATATCAAAGAATTTGTAGAGGGTTAATAACACATTAAATTTAGCTTTAGTTTAGCTAAATTTAAAAGAACTTTCAGTATAATCATCGTCTTTTATTTTATCAACTCACACACGCTAATCCTAGTTAGGTTGCGCATTGCGTTAAGGAGCGTGGAGGGAAAACCAAAACACATTTAGGAGAAAATTATGGTAACAATGAAAGACCTTTTAGAATGTGGTGTGCATTTTGGACACCAAACAAGACGCTGGAATCCAAAAATGAAAAAATACATTTTTGGCGTGAGAAAAAATATTCATATTATTGATTTGCAAAAAACTTTGCGTTATTTTCGCTATACATATAATATTGTGCGTGATGCGGCAGCAGAGGGCAAAACAATTATGTTTGTAGGGACAAAAAAGCAAGCAAGTGAAACGCTTAAGCAATATGCAGAAAGCGTGCAAGCACCTTATGTAAATTATCGCTGGCTTGGTGGAATGCTAACAAACTTTTCAACAATCAAAAAATCTATCCGTAAATTAGAAATTATCGAAGAAATGGAATCTAGTGGGCAAATTGATTTGCTTACCAAAAAAGAAAAATTAATGATTTTGCGCAAAAAAGAGAAATTAACGCAATATTTAGGCGGCGTAAGACATCTTAAAAAAGCTCCAGATATGATTTTTGTGATTGACGCAGCAAAAGAAAAAATTGCTGTTGCAGAAGCTAGAAGACTTGGAATCCCTGTTGTTGCACCATTAGATACAAACTGCGATCCTGATGTTGTGGATTATCCAATTCCGGGAAATGACGATGCGATTCGTTCTATCCAACTTTTCTGCAAAGAAATGGCAGAAGCAATTATTGAAGGGCGCGCAATTGCTGGTGGTGAAGCAATACCACAAGAAGCAGTTCCAGCAAGTGAAGAAGAAAAGCAAGAAGTGATTGAAGAAGCAATGCGTGAAGAAGATTTCACAAAAGAAGCAGAAGCAGAATAAGGAGAACTTATGGCAGAGATTAGCGCACAATTAGTAAAACAGCTTCGCGATAGAACTGGTGCAGGAATGATGGACTGCAAAAAAGCTCTTGTAGAAGTTAGCGGCGATTTAGAAAAAGCGATAGAATACCTAAGAGAAAAAGGCTTAAGCAAGGCTGCTAAAAAGGCAGATAGAATTGCAGCAGAAGGCGCAATTAGCATTAAGGTATCTAGTGATTTCAAAAAAGTAAGTATGGCAGAGATTAACTCTGAAACAGATTTTGTGGCAAAGAATGATGGTTTTAAAGAACTTAGCGCAAAAACTATTGCAATGGTGCAAGATTCTAATGTTTCAACAGCAGAAGAATTGCATTCTTTAGAGCTTGATGGTGCAAAGTTTGAAGAATATCTAAAAACACAAATTGCAAAAATTGGTGAAAATATTGTTGTCCGAAGAATTGCAAAAGTAGAAGCACAAGGTAATGGAATCGTAAATGCGTATGTGCATTCAAATGGACGCGTAGGTGTTATCATTGCCCTTAAGTGCCAAAATGAAGCAAATGTGGCAAAGCTTCCTGATTTTACAAAAAATCTTTGTATGCACGCAGCAGCAATGAAGCCACAAGTCATTTCTTATCACTCTTTTGATGCAGATTTTGTAAATACTGAAAAAACTGCAATTATTGCAGAGCTTGAAAAAGAGAATGAAGAGCTAAAAAGACTTGGAAAGCCTTTGCATAAGATTCCGCAATATGTTAGTCAATTAGAATTAACAGATGCGGTTTTAGCAAAACAAGAAGAAATTTTAAAAGCAGAACTTAAAGCACAAGGGAAGCCTGAAGCAATTTGGGACAAAATTATTCCCGGACAAATTGAGCGTTTTAAAGCGGATTCTACGCTTTTAGACCAAAGATTAACATTGCTTGGGCAATTCTTTGTAATGGACGAAAAAAAGACAATCGCACAAGTTTTAGCAGACAAATCTAAAGAGCTAAACGATTCTATTGAAGTGGTAGAATATGTGCGTTTTGAGCTTGGTGAAGGCATTGAAAAACAAGCTTGTAATTTCGCAGATGAAGTTGCAGCACAACTTGGCTAAATTTAGTCTATGTTAGAAGCTAAGAATCTTTCTTTTGGCTATGAAGAACGACTAATTTTAGAAGATGTTTCTTTGGCTTTAAAAGCTGGAGAGACACTCTCTATTATGGGAGTTAGCGGAAGTGGCAAAAGCACTCTTTTGCATATACTCTCAAGCTTTTTAAAACCTCAAAAAGGTGAAGTTAGAATCTTTGGCGATGATATTTACGCGCTTTCTCCAAACAAACTCCTTTCCTTGCGGCGTAATTCTATCGGGATTATTTTTCAATCGCATTATTTATTCTCTGGTTTTAGTGCGCAAGAAAACTTGGAAGTTGCAGCATTATTAAGTAAAGAAAAGATTGATGAAGAGATTTTAAGCTTGTTTGGAATCTTGGATATTTTGTCGCAAAATATTGGTGCGTTAAGTGGAGGACAACAGCAACGCTTATCTATTGCTAGAATCTTAACAAAGCGTCCAAAAATAATTTTTGCCGATGAACCTACTGGAAATTTAGATAGAGAAACCGCATTTAATGTAATGCAACTACTTTTTGATTATGTGGAATTGACACAATCTTTGCTTATTTTCGCATCACATGACCCGATTTTAGCTAGAAAAGCAATGTATGCTTATAAACTTGAAGATACAACATTAAAAGTGATTGATTAGGAAAAATAAGTAATGGAATTTGTCAATAAAGATTCTTTATAATGGAACTTCTAGCTTACTTAACAGAAGGAAATGTTGCAAATTTTTTGCTTTTATTGTTGCGTTTTGCTGGAATCATTGCATTTTTTCCTTTTTTTGAGAATCAACTTATTACTGCACAACTAAAGGGAGCATTGATTTTCTTTTTAACGATTTTTTTTATTCCAATGCTTGAAGTGATTCCGCCTGCTGATTGGACGATTTTACGTTTTATTGTAGCAGGACTTTCAGAAATTATGCTAGGATTCCTTGCGTCTGTCGCGTTGCAAATTGTATTTGGTATGATTTCTTTTGGGGGAGAAATCATCTCTTTTGCAATGGGTTTAACAATTGCAAATGCTTATGACCCTGTAACTGGAGCTCAAAAACCTATTGTTGGGCAGCTTTTGACGCTTGTTGCATTGTTGATTATGTTAGGACTTGATTATCATCATCTCTTTTTTTATTTTGTAGGCGAGAGTGTAAAAGAGATTCCACTTGGTGGATTTATGTATGCGCAGAATTATATAGAGTATCTTGTAAAATCTTTTTCACATCTTTTTGTGATTGGGCTTACAATGTCTTTTCCTATTATCGCGTTGATTTTATTGAGCGATATTATTTTTGGAATGATTATGAAAGCACATCCGCAATTTAACTTATTAGCTATTGGTTTTCCTGTTAAAATCGCTATTGCTTTTGCTGTGCTAATTGTAATTGTGCCTGCGATTATGTTGCATTTTAAAAGAGAATTTTTAAGTGCATTTGACGCATTAACACTTTTGTTCCAAAATAGTTTTTAATTCATAAGGCAAGGTAAAAAATTGATTGTGCAAGTTTAAGATACTTAAGAAAGAATAATCTTTCCTTTTTTTGTCTCAATTCTACCTTGTGCTTTTAGCTCTCTTATTGTGCGCGATAAGGATTCTGGGCTTGTGTTTAAGCGTTTTGCAATTTCGCGTTGTGTGAGCGTATTTAGACTTTGCGCATTGTCTTGTAAAAATGCCATAAGTTTTTCTTTTAAACTTAGTGAAGATTCTGCAACCAATGCTTCTAGGATTCTGATTTTTTGACAAAGAGATGCAATAAGTTGCTGACAGAAATTTGGATTTTCTACACATTGTTTTTGAAAAGTTTCAATATTAATTTCTAAAACTTCGCAATCTTGAGTGCAAACTGCGCTTGCAGGAAAAGCTTGTTTTAAAAGACTTGGCATCTCTGCTAAAAAATTTGGTGCGGTGATATAATGCAATGTTTTTTCTTTTGGGGCTATGTCTTTGGCTGGTTGTATAGATTTGTAGATTCTAACTTTTCCACTTAGTAGAACAAAAAGTTTTTTTGGAGTCTCTCCTTCAAAAAATAAAATTTCATCTTTGTTAAAAAACCTTTTATAGCCTATATTGTAAAGCAGTTTAAAATAATTTTCCATAGTCTCTCCTTTGTGGTTTATCCATTTTATCTAAAATATTAACAATTATCAACTTTTAAATGCAAAAGTTTAGGTAATATTGCAAAATTTTTATTTTAAGGTTTAAAAATGGAATCTTTTTACCCTTATTTTTTATTGTTGCATTTAATCTGTGCAATAGTTTTTTTGGGTTATATTTTTTGTGATGTAGTATTTTTGAGTTTGGTGCGCAAAAAGTTAGGTGATGAGATTGCCAATAAAGTTTCAAGTGTGATTAGCACAAGAAGTAAGTTTATGCCTTTGTGCTTTTTGATTCTGCTGTTAAGTGGCGGAGCAATGCTGTCTCAATACATTAATTCTGAAATTGGATTTTTTAATACACAATTGCAACAATTTTTGGTTATTAAGACGGCTTTGGCACTTATAATTGCAGGAATGATTGTTGTGTCTTTGACATACTTTTATGAGCTTAAAAAGCCAAGCCCTTTAAGAAAAATTATACACCCTATTGCATTAGTGCTTGGAATTTTTATTACTATGTTGGCAAAATTAGCTTTTTATTAAAGGAGAGAAAATGCAAAAATATGATGTAATTTGTAAAGAAAGCATAGATATTTTGATGGATATTTTTTATGCAAAGATTCGTGTAGATAAAAATGGTGTTGGAGAGATTTTTAATAATGCTGTTGGCGAAAGCGATGAAGCATGGGAGTATCATAAGCGCAAAATTTCTAATTTTTGGCGAGGAATGCTGCTTGGAGAAGGGGATTATGCAGGAGCTCCTTTAAAGGCACATTTGGATTTACCTGCATTTCCTAGAGAATATTTTAAGATTTGGTTAGATTTATTTGATGAAAGTTTAAAGAAAGTTTTTAATGATGAAATTGCTTGTGAGATTTTGCAACGCGCGCAAATGATAGCGCAGCGATTCCAATTTATGCTTTATGAAAATAAACATTAAAGACGCGGAAGCCAAAAAGGGATATTGTTTTGTTCTTGCAAAACACTTGTAGAATTCCCATGTCCTGGGAAAACAAGCATATCTTCTTGCAGGTTTAAAAACTTTTCTAAGCTTGCTTTCATTGCGCTATTAGAAGAATAAGGAAAATCACTTCTGCCAATGGAGCGATGAAAGATAAAATCTCCGCTAAACATTACTTTATTTTCTTTTGATTGTGCGCTTTTAGAGTTTTTATGGCTCACAATAACAACGCTGCAACCCGGAGTGTGTCCGGGATAGCAAATAAATGTGATAATAAAATCCCCATAGGCGAAATCATTTTTGCGTTCCAGATTATTTGTATTGGAAGTTTTTTCACAAATCTCATCTTTTTCTTTTGCCCCAACTAAAAGTGTAGGAGTAGAGTTTGGTAGCCCTGTGCTAAAACAATCTTGCACCAACATAAAAGCATCTTCATAGGGGCACAACAAAGGAATATCTGTAAAATGTTTTGATAATTCCGCATTGCTCCACACATGGTCGAAATGTCCATGTGTGTTTAAAATTGCAAGTGGAATCGCATTTGCATTTTGAAGGCTGTCAATTACCCATGTGCTTGCCCCAATGCCCGGGTCAATGATTAAGGCTTCTTTTTTGTTTTTATCAAAGACTAAATAACAATTTGTTTGGTATTCTCCAAAAGGCTCACATAGCACATTAAAAAATTCATTGTCAAAAACTTGCATAAAAATTCCTTTTTATTTTCAAAATCTTTGCAAATCTTAACGTAAAATCGCTAAAATAATACAAAAAAGGTAAAAATATGGACTTTGTAACTCAACGCTTTTATCCAGTGAATCCAGACTTTAGAAATCCTTTTGGCAGAGATAGGGACCGCATTATTCATAGTTCGTATTTTAGACGTTTAGAGTATAAAACACAAGTGTTTTTAAACCATAGTGGAGATTATTTTCGCACGCGTTTAACGCATTCTCTGGAAGTGAGTCAAATTGCGCGCACTTTGGCGACAAATTTAGGTTTAAATGCAGATTTAGCAGAAGCAATCGCATTGGCACATGATTTAGGACATACACCTTTTGGGCATGCAGGAGGTGATGAGTTGGATAAGGTTATGCGTAAATATGGATATAGCAATGGATTTGAACATAATTTTCAATCTTTTCGCGTGGTTACAAAGCTAGAAAAACGTTATAAAGATTTTGAAGGATTGAATCTTACATTTGCGACATTAGAAGGGATTTTAAAACATTCTTATCCCTATGAAAAGCCTTTTTTGAGCGCAAATCTAAAAACAACTTTTAAACCAGAATTTCATCCAAGTTTAGAAGCGATTCTTGTAGATTTATCTGATGAAATTGCTTATCTTAGCCACGATATTGATGATGGGATTAAATATGGATTGATTAATTTTGATTTGCTAAGGGATAGTGAATTGGTGAATACTGCAATGATTTATGTGGAGGAAGTAGAAAAAATAAATCGTGAGGATTCCATTTTTAAACATCGCTTTACTTCGCGTTTGATTTCTACTCTTGTTTATGATATTTTAGAAAACAATGCAGTTTTTAATCAAGAGATTCCACAATGTTTTAAATATAGTGCTAATGAGCCTTTGCCACTAACGCATACAAAGAAAATGGAAAAAGAAATTAAAACGTTAAAAAAGATTCTATTTAAACATCTTTATTATCATGAAGAAATTGCTAGAAAAATGTTTATGGGAAAACGTTGTGTGCGCAAGCTCTATGAGTGCTTTAATGATGAGATTCGTTTGTTGCCAAAGGATTTACAAGAGCGTATTCAGAGAGGAGAGAAAATTCATCGTGTTTGCGCAGATTATATCGCTTCCATGACAGATAGATATGCTATTGCTTTGTATAAAGAGCTTGGGTTTTAAGCATTATTTTTTGTAAGCATAATACAAAAATGCACCCATTCCTACGACAAATACAAGTGTTAAAAATATAATCAAAATAATATCTAATAATCCCATTATGCTCCCTTTTGTGTGATTGTGCGTTCTCTTAATTGTCCGCATGCTGCACTAATATCTAAGCCTTTGGATTCTCTAATAGTGCATAAAAGCCCTTTTTTGAGTAAAAATTCTCTAAAAGCTTCTACTTTTTCTACACTTGGGCGTTTGTAGATACTGCCTTCGTGGGGATTGAAATAAATCAAATTTACTTTTGCTTTGAGTTTATTGAGCAAAGCTACAAGTTTTTTTGCACTATCTAAATCATCATTTAAATTATCAATCACAAGATATTCAAACATTACTCTTTTGCGACTATCAATAGGGAAATTCGCAACTTCATCAATAATTGCTTGGATATTATAGGCTTTATTAATTGGCATAAGCTCTGTTCTTAGCTTATCATCAACAGCATGCAAAGAGATTGCAAGCTGAACTCCAAGATTAAGTGCGCCAAGCTTCTTGATTTTTGGTGCGATTCCGCTTGTAGAGATTGTTTGGCGGCGCGTAGAAATTCCTAATCCATCGAGCTCTGCAGTGATTTTAATTGCGCTGACAACGTTGTCTAAATTATCTAATGGTTCTCCCATTCCCATGTAGACAATATTGATTGCTTTATTGTGTGGAATCCCTTGTTGCTTTTTGATTGCTAAAACTTGATAAACGATTTCTCCTGCGCTAAGATTCCGCACAAATCCCCCTTTAGCAGTTAAGCAAAAGCTACACCCAACTTTGCACCCTACTTGAGAAGACAAACAAAGTGTAAATTTATCTTCTTTCATTTTTAAAAAAACAGCTTCATAACTTAGATTATCTTGCGTTTGAAAAAGATATTTTACGCTACCATCAAGACTTTTTTCTTCTTTGCAAATATGCGCACTTTTGGTGGTAAAATTTTTGTTTAAATAAGTTTTTAAATCTTTTGGAAGATTATCCATTGCTTCAAAATTTTCTACATAGCGGACATAAAGCCAATGATAAATTTGTTTTGCGCGGAATTTTTGGAATCCTGCATTTTCAAGAATTGCACCAAGCGCATTAAGAGAAAGGCTAAAAATATTTTCTTGCATTTATACACCTAAAGCAGAATCTAATTTATTTTTGACATAGGATTCTAGCTTTTGCATTGCTACTTTATGGTTTGCAAAAAATTCTTTTTGTGCATCTTTGTGAATATAGTTTGTGCTACAAAAGATTCCAATTGCTGGAAGTTGAAAATTTTGTGCAACTTGCAAGACGCTAAAAAACTCCATATTTTCATAGAAAATTCCAAGTTTTACAAAGTGTTCTGCAAGTTTAGAATCAGTGGTAATATAATTACTAGAATTAACAATATTTTTTGCTTCAGATAAAGCTTGTGTTGAGGTGTTGGAATCTTTAAATGTAGATGTTTCACGTGAAACATTTGTTAAAAAATTATCTAAAGGCGTGTAAGATTGTCCTTGTAAAAAAGATAACTCAATATTGCATGCACTATGGGATTCAAAGATTTCTAGTAAGGGTTGATTGCTAGAGTAGCTTCCACAAGTGCCAATAAAAATAATTTCATCAGGTTTGTCGTATAAGATTGAGTGAGTGAGATTGATAGAGGATTCTACTAACCCAACACCAATACTTTTTGCAAAAGCAAAATTTTCTATTTTTCCTGCACAATAAATCATTGTTGTAGCTCTTTGTAATATAAATGGGATTCATTTTTCTTAATTGTTTTTTGTTCTGGAATCTGCAAAACTTGGTAGAATTTTGATTTTTCTAAAAAAGCAATTTCTATAATATCTCCAACCTTAATATCACGACTTGCTTTGAGTTTCACTCCATCAATCTTGACAACTCCATTTTCAAGCATATCTTGAGCAATCGCACGCCTTTTTACAATATTAACTGCATTTAAAAACTTATCAACTCTCATTTTTATCCTTATTATTTGCCATATTCTAGCTAAAATAATATTAATTTGTCTAACGCTATAATAGTGCCGATATTTATATAGGAGACTTAGAATGCAAAAAAACTTTAAAAAAGTGGTGCTTGCTTATAGTGGCGGATTAGATACAAGTGTAATCTTAAAATGGCTTGGCGATACTTATGGTTGTGAAGTAGTAACTTTTACTGCTGATATTGGACAAGGCGAGGAGGTAGAACCCGCAAGAGCAAAGGCGCAAAAACTTGGAATTAAGCCTGAAAATATTTTTATTGAGGATTTAAGAGAAGAGTTTATTCGTGATTTTGTGTTTCCGATGTTTAGGGCAAATACAATTTATGAAGGAGAATATTTGCTTGGAACAAGTATTGCGCGTCCATTAATCGCAAAACGCTTAGTGGAGATTGCCAAAAAAGTGGGCGCAGATGCTATCTCTCATGGAGCGACAGGAAAAGGAAATGACCAAGTGCGCTTTGAAATTGGAGCGTATGCGTTAAATCCAGATATTAAAGTGATTGCTCCTTGGAGAGAATGGGATTTAAATAGCCGAGAAAAATTACTTGCTTATGCAGAAAATGCTGGGATTCCTATTGAGAAAAAGGCAAACAAATCACCTTATTCAATGGACGCTAATTTATTGCATATTAGTTATGAAGGGCAGATTTTGGAAGACCCAAATGTTGCTCCTGAAGAAGATATGTGGCGTTGGAGTGTTTCGCCGAAAAATGCTCCTGATATGCCAACTATTCTTACGATAGAATTTAAAAATGGTGATGGAGTTGCGATTAATGGAGAAAAGCTAAGTCCGGCAAATTTTTGGGAAAAATTAAATAAATTAGCAGGAGAAAATGGAATCGGACGCTTAGATTTAGTAGAGAATCGTTATGTGGGAATGAAATCACGCGGATGTTATGAGACTCCGGGTGGGACAATTTATCTCAAAGCGCATCGTGCCATAGAATCGCTATGTCTTGATAGAGAAGAAGCGCATTTAAAAGATGAAATTATGCCAAAATATGCAAGCTTAATTTATAATGGATACTGGTTTAGTCCAGAGCGCGAAGCATTGCAAGCATTGATTGATAAAACACAAGAAAAAGTAGAAGGGACAGTGCGCATAGAGCTTTACAAAGGTAATGTAACAATTCTAGGAAGAGAATCTAAAAAATCTCTCTTTAACGCAGCATATAGCACTTTTGAAGAAGATTCTGTGTATAACCAAAAAGACGCAGGAGGCTTTATCAAGCTTAATGCGTTAAGATTTATTATCGCAGGAAAAGCTAAGTAAATGCAAGAATTTTTACTAGCAAAAAGTGGTGTTCCGCTTTTTGCATTGCGCCAAAATCTAAATTTGGTTTGCGGAGTGGTGATTTAGTAGAAATTGTAAATTTTAGATGAAAGTTACAAGTTTGCTTATAGGGTAGAATAGATATTTTAACCTAAAAGAATCGGCATTGCTTCTTTTAGATTCTTAACTGTATGGGTTGCATTAGGGGCTTCATCTTCGCCGATAAAAATACGTGTTTCCACACCAACATTAAGTCCTGCTTGCATATCTGTATCCTTATCACCAATAATAAAAGAATTATAATTGCTAAGCTCTAGTCCAAAATCCTTAAGGGCATTTTCTAGCATTCCAGATTTTGGTTTGCGACAGGAGCAATTGTCTTCTTTAATATGTGGGCAAAAGTAGATTCCATCAAAGGAAATATTTTTTGGCATAAAGCCACTTTGGCGCAATGGAATCATTAGGCAAGATTTTATGCAATTTTGCATAAAGTTGCTAAGAATCTCAAAATCTTTTTGTGTAAAGATTCCACGATTTATCCCAGATTGATTAGTTACTAAAATGCAAATCGCATCTTGTTTTTTTAACTCTAAAAAGAGTTCCACAAAATTTGGTGCAAAATAGAAAGTTTCAATCTGATAGCCATAAGGAGTGTCTTCGATATTTACTACACCATCGCGGTCAAAAAAGACAATTTTACGTTTTTTCATCGTGCGAAAATCCCCAAAAATTTCTGCATTTTAATCCCAAAGAGATAAAACAATGGTGTATTAGCAAAGGCAAATATGAATTTCATTAGATAATCTCCTAGTATTAACATTAGCACATTTTGCCACGGCATTACAAATAAAAAGGCAATGTGGAAGAAAATGATTGTATCCATAAATTGTGAAAATGCTGTGCTTCCAGCACTTCTTAGCCACCATAGTTTTGGAAGCTTTGATTTAATCCAATAAAAGGCATAAACATCAACTTGTTGAGAAATAAAAAATGCGCTAACGCTTGCAATTGCGATTCTAAATTCTGCTAAAAACATTGAAGGAATAAAGGCGAGCAAGATTCCAATACGCACAACTTTTAGTGTTTCTTGTTTTGTGTAACGCTCTGCTAAAATATCCGCTAAAAGAAAAGTAAAGGGATAAGTGAGTGCGCCATAAGTGAAAAAGTCGTTTAGGGGAAATTGCACAAGGTAATTTGAAGCAATGATTAATAGCGTAAAAATCATCGCAGAGAAAATCATAACAGCGTTTGACATCAAAGAAAGCCTTTAAAAATTAGTTCCGCATTGTATGCTTTTAGAGTTTAAGATTCCATAAGAAAGGATATTGACTGCCTAAAAATTTGCAAAAACAAAGCCAAAAAATCGCTCTCCAAAAGAACCGGGTGAAATGAGTGTGCGAAGTTTTCCACTTTGACGCATATAAGATTCTAATCCAAATTTTTCAATATACCAAGAACACATTTTATCTAAACCCATTTCTACAAGCGCGCGGTTTTGACGATGAATAAACCAACTCTCCCCGCCAGAGCGCAAAAAAGCCCCTTTCCAAAGCGAGAAATTTACATCATAGGTTATATCTGCTAATCCAAAGTTTTTTAATAATTCTTTATTGTAATCTTGTTTTGTAGAATCAAAAAAGAGATTGTCTGTTTTGTGGTTTTGATAAAAACGCAAAGAAAACGCATTACGTGGTGTTAAATCTCCATAATCAAAGCCTAAAAAAAGCCATTTTGGAGCAGAATCTGCAAGATGTTTTGTAAAATCAAAAATATGTAGTGGAATCTCTCCAATAGAGATTCCAAATAAATTTGCTAATTCCAACACTTCTTTATTTGCAGGCTGAAAAGTAAGTTCTAGGGTCTTTTTGTCAATAAAAGCCATTGTTTCATTCCAAACCAACTCACAAGCAAAGGCGTCTAAAAGCTCATTACTAAGAAATAAAATACAATCGTAATTACAGGCTTTTAATGCGTTAAAATCACTAATACAATCAATATTTAAACCGCGTGTTTTAAAGGTATGTTTTTGTAGATTCTGCAAAGAAGCAAGTGGTTCTAGTGTTAGAAAATCTAGTGCTAAATGTGTGTCAAATTGTGCAAAAAATTCTGCAACATCGGCGATTAAATCTCCCTTTTCGCTGCCAATTTCTACGATTGCGATTCTGCCTTTTAACGCACTTTGCATAAGGATTGTATGCAGATAATAGCCAATGCAATACCCAAAAAACTTTCCTACGCTGACATTTGTATAAAAATCCCCTAAAGCACCAACGCACGAAGAATGATAATATCCTTTTGTGTGAAAGATTGCTCCATCTCCATAGAGCCATTCTTGCATAAAGTTACCGAATGTTAATTGATTAGGTTCTAGCATTATTGATAAAGTGAATCCTCAAGGCTTGTGATTCCGTTTTCTCCACATACACGGCAGTTTGGGTTGCGTTTAATTGCAATTGTTCTAAAATCCATTGAGCGCACATCGCAAGTCAAAAGCTTGTCAAAGAGTGGTTCTCCAACACTTGTAATAATTTTTATCACTTCATTAGCTTCAATACAGCCAAATAGCCCAGCAGCAGAACCTAGAATCCCCACCGTGGCACTTGTGGGCATTGCAATTTTTGGTGGCTTGTTAAATAAACACGCATAGCACGCGCTAGTTTTTGGCTTAATACTCATTGCTTGTCCGCTAAAGGCAAGCGCACTTGCGCGCACTAAGATTTTATTAGCTAGCACACATGCATCGTTGATTAAAAACTTTGCACTAAATACATCTGTAGCTTCTACGACAATATCATAATTCTTAATATATGTTAAGATATTTTTTGTATTAAGTCTTTCTTCGATGCAGTGCAAATTGAGCGCAGGATTTAGAGCTTGTAGCTTTTCGCAAGCAGATTTTGCTTTGTTTTTATTTATATCTTGCGTATTGTGTAGAATCTGACGTTGCAGATTGCTTGTATCGACAATATCTCCATCGCAAATCCCAATATTTCCAACTCCAGCAGCTGCTAAATAGTATAAAATCGGTGAGCCAAGCCCACCAGCTCCCGCGACAAAAACACGCGCTTTTTTGAGTTTTAATTGCCCTTCTTTACCAATTCCAGCTAGTAAAATGTTGCGTTGATATCGCTCTAGTTCTTCTTGTGTTAATTCCATTATAACTTCTTGTGTTGATTTTGATACCACATTTCTAGCGCAAATAAGCTCCAAAGCATTTTTGCGCGCTTTTCTTTAGAAAAAAGATGTGGTTTAAAGCAAAGAGATTCTAGCGTATTTTTCTCTAAAAATTCTTGTGTGATTTTTGGTGTTTGCAGGGTTTCTAAGATTAAAGATTTAAGCTCACCATCAACCCAAGCCGCCAAAGGCACTTCAAAGCCACGCTTTGGAGCATTGCAAACCGCCTTATCAAGGTATTTTTCTGCGAGTTTTCTAAGAAGATATTTTGTAACATTTTTGCGCACCTTTAGATTATCATCTAGGCGTGGGGCAAATTCTACTAATGTTTTAGAGAGAAAAGGAGAGCGACCTTCTAAAGAATGTGCCATTGTGGCAATATCCATTTTGGGCAACAAATCACACAATAATAAATGTTTCGCATCTAAAAGTAACATTTTTGATAAAGGAGAAAGATTGCTGTGAAATACGGATTCTACTTCTTGTTTGAAGTTTGGATTTTGGGGAAAATTATAAACTCCAGTAAAAATATCTGTTGTGGCGCGCAAGTAATATTCTGATAAATCTTTTTTATAGGCATTTGCCATTTGCAAAAGGCGATAAAAGTAGTTGTATAAAGATTGCTTTGTGTTTGGGTTTGGAAGCAAATTTGCAAAAAAACTAAAGGGTAGAATTTTATTTAAAAGTAAATGCCCAACATAGCGTCTATATCCACCAAAAAGCTCATCAGCACCATCGCCATTTAGAATTACGCTTAAATGTTCCTTTGCAGCTTTTGCGACATAAAAACTTGGAATCGCTGAGCTATCAAAAAACGGGCGACCATAATTTTGGAGAATTTTTGGGACATCATCTTTTAGGTTTGTGCTAATTTTTAGCGTTGTGTGTAGTGTGTCATAACGCTTTGCAGTGATTTGCGCTAGATGTGTTTCATCAAAACTAGAGTTTTCAAAGCTTACTGTAAATGTGCGTAATTTAGGAGTAATTTGCGCACTAAGGGCGACAATAAGCGAGCTATCAATTCCTCCGCTTAAAAATGCTCCCACTTCTAAATCTGAAGAATCTATACGATTTTGTATGCTTTGTTTAAGTAGAGCTTCACAAGTTTGTAAAGCTTCATTTTCATCAGTAATTTTTGGAGCTTTATAACAGGATTCCAAACTAAAATAAGGTTGAATCTCTAAGGAATGTGTTTTTAAATCTAAGATTCCATAACTTGCATTTGGGAGCGCGAAAATATTTTCATAAGGCGTGCCATCGTGGTGAAAAAAACCACTCTGTAGATAAAAATTAAGTGCATTTTTGTCAATTTCTAGTGCATTATCTAATAAGGCATGCAGAGTGTTAAGCTCGCTTGCAAAGGCAAATTTTGTGGAATCTTGGTAGAGAAATATAGGCTTTTTGCCCATTCTATCGCGCGCAAAATAAACTTTTTGTGCAGCTTTATCATAAAGCGCGAAAGCAAACATTCCATCAAAAGCATTGAGTTGTTCTAAAAATTGTTCTCCATAATGCGCAAAAAGAGCTAAAATTGTTTCTGTATCACTATGGGTTTTGAAAGGAAAATCAAGATTTTTTCTAAAATCTAAATGATTATAAATTTCTCCATTAAAGACGAGACACAAATTTTCATATTGCATAGGTTGGTGTGCTAATGGACTTAAATCCTGGATACTAAGGCGCGCATGAAAGAATTGCAGTAGCCCCCATTGTGTGGAATCATAAAATGCACCTTTTGCGTCTGGTCCTCGATGTTGCATTAGGGGGTAAATCTGCTCAATAGGAAGCCTCGTTGTATTTAGTGAGCCTGCGATTCCGCACATTTTTTGTCCTTTAAATGATAAATACGCACGATTTCTCCGCTTGCTTGCGTGCATAAGGGATAATGATTAAAAAGCATTGCTTGAATGATATTGCTTTTTAGATAATCAATGCTTAATAAAAAAGAGTTTTTCCCTAAATTGATTTGCGTAAGCGGAGTTTTTGAATATTGTAAAATTTCTTGTGTATAAAAATCTTGATAAATGTTAATTTTTTGATGAATCTTCGTCTTTTGTAAATTTTCTGTATTAAAAGCAAAAATGCTATGCGTGTTTATCGGTTTCCCATTTTCTGGATTTAGATTTGCAAAGGTATTGATGTTTGCAAGCAAAGGCAAAACACGCAGTGGCAAAACCCAATACACTTGTGCATTATTTTGCAAGGAGATATTTTGGTAGTTTTGCGAGAGTGATTCTAAAAAGTCTTGTATATTATGCGTGTTGGAGTGTTCTAAAACTAAAGAAAAAAGATTATTCCATAATTTTTGTGGAGTATTTTGCAGATTTTGTGCAAGAAGCAGTGAGAAGTTATAAAACAAAATTGGTGAATCACTTAGTAGAATCTTTGCAATAGGATAGTTAATAGCACCAGAATGGCGTCCCCCATCAAGTAAAATTTGTGCTTTTGTGAAATAACGTAACGCATAGCCATAATCCCACCAAGAAAAGATAAAGTCATTTGGGCTAAGTTTGGAATCTAGTGTTTTAAATGCAATGATTTCTTGTGCGGATAAAATTGGTTTTGGGATTGAATAGTTAAGCGACATCAAGGATAGGGATAACATAATGGAACTTGTAACAATACAAAAGGATAAATAGCGATAGAATTTTGCAAAGAAAAAAAGTAGAAATAGTGCAACACCTAAAGAGACAATAGGAACTAGAAAAAAGCTAAAACGCACACCAAGCTGAATTGCTCCAATACCCAAAAGACAAAAGGGAAGTAAAAATAGGCTTAGGTAAAGCAGTGGTATTTTTATACATTTGCGCATTACTATTGCCCTAAAGAACGCAAAAGATACATTGTATAACAAAATCATAAAACCTAAAATTCCAAGAGAGAATATAAAAATACCCCCACTCCGAGAGATTAGGACAGAAAGTTTAGTGGGGCTTGTTTCTAAAATTGTATTAACAACAGAAGTAAAAATAAATGTTTCTGTGTGTTGGGTGCTCCCAAAAATATAAGCATTGATTTGAGAGATGAATGGGTTAAATAAGCCAAAAGTCGCAGAATAAATTAGTGTGATTCCAAAATATAGCCAAATGCCTTTTGGATAGAATCTAAAGGCGAAAAGTAGCGCAATTAGGAAAGCTAAGCATAAAGGAGAGGGTGTCAAAACAACAAAAAATATTGTGGATAAAAAGATATTTTGGAGTGGAATTGTATGGAATCGAATCATCAATAAAATTTCTACAAATAAAAAGAGTAAAAAACCTAGTAAAAATAGATTTTGGATTCCATTGTGCCAATTTATCGCAAGAAAAGCAAAAATAGCAAATAGAACAAGAGAGCTAAAATGTTCTGTATTTATGAATTTTAATAAGAAAAATAATGCGCACAAAGGCAAGGTGAGCAGCAGCATGTCTGTATCAAAATATCCAGCCCCAACACGTTGATAGAAGCTTGGTAAAAGCAAAGCAATGAGAGTGGCAATAAATGCAACAAATGCTAAAAGTAAATTAGAAAAATAGCGTTTTTGCGCCAAAAGTTTTAGTGTAGAATAATTTAACGCATACATTATCGGGGCAAACGTAGCACTAAATAGCAGACTGCTAAAGCTTAAGGAAAAATTTAAACTTGTGTATTTTGCAAGGATTCCTGCTAGTATTGATAAAAGTGGGAATGTGGATAGGGAATTATAAATAACACTAAAATTTGGCGTATTTAAAATCGATAAAAATTCCCTAGTGCCTTTTGCATAATGATATGCGTCAAAAGAAGTGAGAATCAGCATTGCATCAACAAAGTTTTGGGGCTTGTCTAATAGGAGTTTAAAATCTAAAAAGTGGAATCCAAAGTGAATACTACAAAGAATTATTATGAAAAAAAAGTGTAAAAAGTTTATATTATGAAAGAGAGAATCTATTTTTGCCATAGAGTGCAATGCTAGCCTATCATGTAAGATTCTAACATGGCTTTTATTATGAAGAGCCAAAAAAGGCTCTTTAAGAAAACCATTACCTTTTTGAGAATTGTGGGCTTCTTCTTGCTTTGCGCTTTCCGTATTTTTTACGCTCTACAACCCTAGAATCGCGCGTTAATAAGCCTTTTGGCTTAAGGATTCCTCTAAAGTTTGTATCATACAAGGCTAAGGCTTTAGAGATTCCATGGCGTAATGCTTCTGCTTGTGCAGAATAACCACTTCCTTGTGTTAGTGCTATAATATCTACACTTTTTTCTTGTTTTGTGAGGAGCAAAGGCTGCATAACCTTCATTTTGATTGCTTCATGTCCGCCAAGCCAATCATTAAGATTTGTTGCATTAATGCTTAATTTTCCTGTTCCTGGAGTTAGCCAAACTTTTGCGATTGCTGTTTTTCTCTTTCCTGTTGCATAAATTTTTGCCATTTTTCAATCCTTATTTTGAAACTTGTGCGCTATGTGGGTGATTCGCATCACAATAGACTTTTAGCTTCTTAAGCATTACTCGCCCTAATTTTGTCTTAGGAAGCATACCGCGAACAGCGAGCCTATAAAGTTTTTCCGGGTGTTTTTCTAGCATTTCTTTGAGTGTTTTAGATTTCGTGCTACCAAAATATCCAGAGTGCGTAAAATACTCTTTATCTTCTAATTTCATACCACTAAATTTTGCTTTTGGTGCGTTAATAACAATAACAAAATCTCCGCAATCTACATTTGGTGTATAAAGAGGTTTGTGTTTTCCTCTAAGAAGTGTTGCAATTTCTGTAATAAGGCGTCCGAAAGTTTTGCCTTCCGCATCTAAAACAACCCATTCGCGTTTAATTTCATTGGCTTTTGCCATTTTGGTAATATTCATTGCGTTGCCTTTCCTAAAAATATATTGCTTAAAAGTTTAAAAACTTTTTGGAATAAGGTCGCAATTATAACGGAAATATATTAAAAATTACTTAATTTAAGTTATATCTTATGATAGAATCTTGCGAGATTTATAAATCCCGCATAAATTCATTGATTTATGGATTGGTATTTTGCGCTGCGCTTGATTCTGATTCTTTGGAATCCTTTTTAAAAGGCGGTCCTTTTTGTAAAAGTGTAGTAAGCGTTGCTGCTTTTTGTGTGTCCATTTTTGCAAGAATTTTGCTTGAAACTTTGGTATCTAGTGCAAATAAAATTGTAGCAGCTTCATCATCTGGTAGGCTTTGGAGAATTGCCGCAGATTTAGAATCTTTCATTGAAGTGTAAGTTTCACTAATTTTATTTTGTGAAATACCTTTCATTTCTTTTAAAATTTCTTCATTTCTTTTAAGAAGACGTTCGATGTTTTCTTGTTTTTCTTGAATTTCTTTTTGTGTTTGAGCAATGGCAAGTTCGCGTTTTTTAAGGTCTTGTTCTTTTTGGTCTAAGACATTTTGTGTAGCACTTTGAAGGGCTTGAAGGGCTTGTTGTTGCTCATCAATGCGTTCTAATTCTCTTAAAATTTCGCCTTTGCGTTGTTCAAAAATAATATTACAGTCAATAACTTTATCGCCTTCGTTTGCATTGAGTAAAAGCGGGATTGTAATTATGCTTAAGCTTACTAAAAAGTGTTTCATAAGATTCCTTTAGTGTGGTGTATCTTTGTGGTTCGCGTGTAGCATTACAGAGATTTCATCTAAATCTCTGCTTTCTTGGATACGCGCTTTATCTAACATTCTTTTAACTTCTAACCCATCTAAATATTTTGCTTTCTCATATTCTATATTTTGAAGTTTAAAATACTCTTGCAATTCTTTTTTTTCTTGTTTGAGTTGCGCAAGTTCTTGCATTTTAAAATCAATACTAGAGCGATATTCTTCCTTGTGATGCACAAAAGTTAAAAAGGCTTGATAGATTCCATTTTGTGGTTCTTTAAGTGTTGCAAACTCTGCAACAAGCGCGTCAATTTCTCTTTGTTTTGCGACAATGCTTTGCGCATTTTTTTGTAACAACATTTCAATCTCATCTACCTTTTTTTTGCGCAAAAGCACAAGCTGTGTAAATTTTGTTTTCATGTTCTAAAAATTGTGTCGTTCCTATCTGGGCTTGTGGAAATCATCGCGATTTTTACTCCGATAAATTTCTCTAAGGCTAAAATATACTCTTGTGCATTTTTTGGCAAATCAGAAAATTCTCTAACACCAGCAGTTTTATCCCAACCTTGAAAGTTTTGATAGATTGGTTTAACTTGCGTAATATCACTAGGAAAATCTTCTAATGGATTGCCTTGTGCGTCTGTATATCCCACACAAACTTTAATGGCTTCAAAGCCATCTAACACATCAAGTTTCATCATTGCAAGCGCACTTACCCCATTAATGCGACAAGCATATTTTACCGCCATTGCATCTAGCCAACCACAACGCCTTGCGCGTCCTGTCGTTACGCCAAACTCTCCTCCTTTTGTGCGCAAAGTTTCTCCAATCTCTCCTTCTTCTTCGGTTGGAAATGGTCCATTGCCTACGCGTGTGCAATAAGCTTTTGTGATTCCAATGACTTTTCCTAACTCATTTGGGGCGATTCCTGTTCCGCTGCATGCTCCTGCTGCTATTGTGGTAGAGCTTGTTACAAAAGGATAAGTTCCAAAGTCAATATCTAACATGCTGCCTTGCGCGCCTTCACATAGGATTTTTTCATTTTTGTCCATTGCTTTCCACAGCATTGCTGTTGTGTTTGTTGCATAAGGTAGAAGAGTATTAGCATAGAGGTCTAATTCTGCTTTTAATTCCGCTTGTGTGGGAAGAGAAATTTCTAAGCCTTTTTGCGCAAGATTTTGTAATTTTTCTAGCACTTTTTGGCTTAGAGATTCTGTATTTTTTAGCTCTTCAACACGGATTCCACTGCGCGCAACTTTATCTGTGTAAGCAGGACCAATCCCTTTGCCTGTCGTGCCAATAGCAATCTTTGCGCTTTTTTCACTCATTTTATCAAGGATTTCGTGGTAAGATAGAATCAAATGTGCTTTTGTGCTGATGAAGAATCGTCCTTGTAATCCTCCATGTAGATTTTCAAATTGCTGCATTTCTTCAATGAGTGCTTTTGGGCTAATAACAACACCATTCCCGATAATGTTTTTGCAAGCTGGATAAAGAATCCCAGAAGGAATTAAATGTAAAGCATATTTTTTACCTTCTACAACAATCGTGTGTCCAGCATTATGTCCGCCTTGGTAACGCACGACATAATCATAATTGCGTGCAAGCAAATCCACCATTTTTCCTTTGCCTTCATCCCCCCATTGGATTCCTACAATTAAATCCGCTTTACTCACTATTGCTCCTTAATAAATGTTGGATTAAATCATCTGTGTAGATTCCAAATCCACAAGCGTTTTGTTCTAAGATTGTATATTCTCCACCTAAAATTAGTGTTGCATTTTCTGCAAAAAACCTAAAAAATAAGCCTGTATAATAGTGCATTGGTGCATAATAAAGTGGTGAAATAATGCAATTTTCAAAGCTGATTGTTTCTGCAAGGTCTAAAAGTTGCTGCAATGCAAGATTTAAATCTTGTGGTAAAGTATTGTGGTGTTGTATAAAATTTTTTAAGGATTCTGCATTATTGATGTGTAAAAGTTCTTGCATAATAGGATTTGCATGAGTAATCACACCAACATCAATTTTTTCAAAAGCAACAAGTGGAATCTCAAAAATTTTTGCACAAATTTGTGGAATCTTAACATTTGCAAGTTGTAAAAAGGGTTTGTGATTTGGTTTTTTAATAGAATTTAAAATCTCTAAAGATATTGAAATAAAAGGCACAATATCACAATTTTCCAAATTTTCCACACCGATTTGGTGAATTTCAGTGGTGGGATAAACAAAAATTGGCTGGATATAAAACCAACGCTTGCTTAGAGCATTTTCACGCAAATGGGGAGCTAATAAGCGGATTGTATCAATGGTAGAATCGTTACGTAATGCGATTTGGTGATTGTATTGATTATTGGTGCGCACAACTTCACGACTTTTTATATCACGCTGATGTTCTAAGTAAGCAAAAGTTGGCGTGATAATTTCTTCATATCCATTTTTATAAAGAATCGTGCTAGCAAGGGCTTCAATCTCACGTTTTAGTCTCGCACTTTTGCCAAAGTATAGTTTGCAACCTTGCGGAATCTCGTGGCTTAAAATCACAAATTTCCCTTTCCTTTAAAACTGAAAAGTAAGCATTGTAGCATATTTTAAATGAAACTTTATGTTTATTTCTCACTAAGGGGCAAAATAAAGCTTCGCCTTGTAGAAAATTCTTGTAAAAACTCTTTGTTAGAATCCTTGTAGATTCCAAAAATATCTACAAAATAGTAGGTGATAATTTGGGGTTGTGTAGATTGTATTGTCAGAGTAGGATAAAATTGTTTTAGCACGGCAATATAATGATAGTCGCCAATTTGTATTGAAAATTCTGTAAAATTTGCAGGGTTTAGAGTTTTGTTTTTTAAATGAACTTTTAAGGCTTCTTTGACGCTAACTAAGTGTAAATCTAACCATAAAACGCGTGTATTTAGTAAATCTTGCGTTTTGCTTTTGTATTCTAATTTTGTGCTAAGCAGCAATATCAATGCACCTAAAATCACAAAAAGAATCAAAGGTAATAAAACAATAGTTTTTTTCATCATAAACTTACAATAACACTACTAGCACAATGGGTATTTTGTGCTTTTTTCAAACACAGGGTTGCTTCAAGTCCTAAAGAATGTGCTTTTAAACTAAAATTGCTTAGATTTTTTGTTAAGATAATTGTATTGCCGTCTTTTTCTAGGGTAACAGAATGATTAAACGTTAAAAGTGTTGGAGAGTTTAGAAAATAGAGCTGCGGTTTAATTTTTATCAAGGGTTGCGCAATGAGAATTGGTGGAATTTCTAGCGTAATGGAATTTGCATTTAATGCAAGGATTTTTCCTTGAAAATCTGGATTATAAAAATCTTTTGGAGCAATAAAATCTTCTGTGATTAAAAGAGCAGTTTTTGGGGTTTTAAGATTGCAAGATGTGTTAGAGGAAAGTTTAAGAAAATTTAATGTTAAAGTGTCTTTTATCTGAATATTTTTTGGGTCAAAAACTCCATGCAAACATGGAATCGCAAAGTTTCCATTTAAAGTAAAATGTTCTAGTTTTTCATAAAAGATTAGTGTTTTGCCAATAAGATTTGTAGAGATGTTTGAAATCTGTAAATTTGGTAGAATCTGCAGGCTATCAAGATGAGAATTTTCAAGCAAGCGTTTAATTTGTAAAAGCGCAGTTTGTGCTTCTAGTTGATTTTGAATATTTTGATTGTTGTGGTTATAGTCTTTGTAAATCTTTAATAATAATTTTGAACTAAAGATTCCAAAGATTCCTAAAAAAATTATTACAAGTAAGATTTCAAGAAGCGTAAAAGCACTTTTTTGCATTTAAGGAGCTTTTGTTGCATTGATTTCAAAGAGGGGAACAAGGGGAGGAATCTTAGAATCTAAAATACAATTGGGGGCAATTTTGCTACAAAATGTTACATTTTTAAGGTCAAAATAATTTGGGTTTTTTAATTCTTTAATGGAATTTTGCTTTAAGTTACTCAAGATTCCAATAGCCACAATGCTTATAACTATAATGAAAATCAAAAATTCTAAAAGTGCAAATGCTTTCATAAAAAGATTATATAAGCTTCTTGTCAAAAAGTAAAATTTATTTTAATCTTTATTAAGTTGAATTGTTGGACAATGTTTTTGAAGTTGTTTAGGATATGAGTTAAAGCATTATAAAAGGAATTCTAATTTTTGAAATTTTTGAATCGCAACAACATTAGATTTTACACATTAATTTTAAGTGAGCAAGAAATACAAGCGCACGTTAATAATGAGAGTTTAAGAGATTTCTTAGAGGAAAGAATTTGTGTGGTATTTAATTTACCAAAAGAACATGAGTATTTTTTGCGTTATGCTTTAACAAGTAGCGGAAATGCATATCATTGTTTGCTTTTGGATAAAGAAGCATTAAAGAAAAGCGTGAGTGATGTGGAGTGTTATTTAAGCCATCCTTGCTTTTTATGCAGGCAGTTTGTCGCGGAATCTTTCGCCTATATTTTGGTTAAAGATTCAAATTTAGAATGGACATTTATAGGCTATGCAAAACAAGATATAGTGTATTTTTCTGCTTTAGAAGATTTAAAAAGTTTGCAAGAAAAATTAGAAGCATTAGAGCTAAACACATTTTGGGTTTGGGGAGTGGGTGCGATTACAAAAAGCGAGCAAGATGTATTCAAGCAATTAAGCGAGCAATTTTCTATCAATTTTATTCCGCAAGAAATTAAAAATGTTGAATTATTAGAATCTTTTAATTTTAATCCTTTAGAAAAATCTTTACCTTTTATAAAAACACGTATGGGAAGTGTATTAAAATGGTTTGCAATAGGATTAACATTGGGTTTGTCGCTGTGGATAGCACTTGTTTTTGTGGGGTTGATACAGCAAAGAAAAAACACTAGCCTAGAAGCGCAAATTATTCTTTTGCAAAATGAGTTAGAAACACTTGGAAAAAGTCGCACAAAAGCACAAAAAGAAATGCTAGCTTTGCAAGAAAAGTTAGAATCTCTACAAGCAGTGTATCAAGCAAACGTGGAATCCCTTAAAGGCTTTGAAAATACAGATATTCAAGTCGCGCAACTTGTGCAAACACTCAATCCTTATTTGAAGACACATCAAGTAAAAATTGCATATTTTGCAATGGATAAAGAGTGGTTTGCGTTGCTTTTATTTGGCAAAAATGCTTTAAAAATTTTAGAAATTTTAGAGAGGGAATCTCTGGGAAATGTTCAAGTGGTTGAGAATTACGGAGATTTTGTTTGGAGTGAAATTCAAGCCAAAAAGAAGAGCAATGAAGATTTTTGAAAATTTGCAGATAGAAGCCTATTTACAAGAACGTTCAAAAAGAGAAATGGTATTGCTTTTTGCATTGTGTTTTGTTTTGGGATTTGCGATTGTAGCTATGTTTGGTTTTGAAAGGGCGCAAAATGGAATCACAAAGCAAAAGGCTAAAAATATAGAACTAAATAACCTGCTTTTTGTATTACAAAATTCATTAATAGAAGAAAATAATCTCACCAAACAAGATGCACAAGAAATTCATCAAGAAATTTTAGAAATACAACAAGAAATTGCTATACAAGAAGAGCGCAGAAAATTATCTTTAGAAAAATTTAGCGCGTATTTTTTAAAAGAATTAGCAAGCATTAATGAACTCTATAATGTGGAGATTTCACAAGCACAAGACAAAATAAACTTAGAAGCAAGGGGAAAATACAGCACAATGTTAAATTTTTTGGAATCTCTGCAAAAGCAGCCTAAAATTTCTCTTGATGCGGTGCAGCTTTATCCAAATCCAAATGCTTTAGATTTGATAGTATTTGCAACTTTGCAGATAAAAGGAAATTAATGCGGTATTTTGCACTGATTTTAGCTGAGTGCTTACTTATAGCTGACCCTTTTTATTATGGAAATATCGAGCTTGGAGAGCTTAGGCTTTTTGCCATAATGCACAAAAAGGCAAATATTAATGGGAGATGGGTGGAGCTTGATACAAATTTTGTGCATGCAAATGTAAATTTTAAACTTTTAAGTATTCAAGATTCTTGTGTGATTGTGGAAAATTTGGAATCCAAAACAAAACAGAATCTGTGTAAAAGCAAGCCTAAATTTATTAAGGAATACTAATGCGATTTTTGGAAATTTTTTTATGTTTATGTCTTGGAGTGGAGCTTTTTGCTTGTAAAGAGCGCGTGTTTAATCTAAGTGTGCAAGAATATGCTGTGAGTGTGCAAGAAATCTTAAGCGAGTTTTCTAGCGTGTGCCATTTTAGCGTGCTTTGGAATGAATCAGAAGTGGAATCACGTTTAAATCAAAAATTATCTATGGTTAATTTTAAAGATAAAGATTTGGATTTTATTTTGGAATTGCTTTTTAGCGCAGCAAACTTGCATTATCATTTTAGTGATGATGTTTTGCATTTAAATGTGCAAACAACAAAAACATTTAAGATTAACTATCTTAGCACAAATCGTCAAGGGATTAGCAACACAGCGGTTTCTATTAATAACGAAGAGAGTCAAAACAGCTTAGAAAATAGTGAAAACAAAGTGAGTCAATCTGGAATTATGATTAAAAGTGAAGATGGATTTAACTTTTGGGAGAAGATTAGTGAAGAGATTTTAGCACTTTTGGGTGTCGATGAAAATAATGGACGTGTGATTATTAATAAAGGTGCGGGGCTAATTAGTGTAAAGGGAGATAAAAAGTCTCTTCAGAAAGTGGAATCTTATATTAATGCGTTACATGCAAGATTGCAAAAACAAGTGCTTATTGATGTGCAAATTCTAAGCGTTAGCCATAATAATACACAAACAATGGGGATTAATTGGGATTCCTTATATAATTTACAAAATTTCACAATACCGCCTTTTGGAGAAAGTGCAAGTCTTGGGGGAAATGGAGAGATAGGAAATGCAAGTGGGCTAAATTTTGTAGGGGGAAGTAACGGAAATAGTGTGCAGTATGGGTTAAATATTTTTTCAGCAGGGCTTAGTCTGAATCGTATTGTAGAGTTTTTGAAAAGTTATGGGGAAGTGCATTCTATCTCAAATCCTAAAGTCTTAACGCTTAATAATCAGCCAGCAATGATTAGTGTTGGGGATATTTTGCGCTACAAAAAGAGCAATATTTATCAAAATACAAATGCGCAAACAACGCTAACAAACACAAACAATGAATATCCAAGTATTTTTGCAGGAGTTTTGCTAGATATTACACCTTTGGTGTTTGAAGATTCTATTATGCTTAAGGTTAATCCTTCCATCACCAAAACAAAGGATATGCAGACAAAAATTGCTGCAAGTGCGTTTGATTCTCCGCCAAATCTTACCACAAATCAATTAAGTTCTATCGTCAAAGTTAAAAATAACCAAAAAGTAATTTTGGGAGGACTGATTGCACAAAATACAACAAAACAGAGTAATAAGATTCCATTTCTTGGTGATATTCCCTTGATTAAACCTTTATTTTCTTATACGCAGGATTCTATCAATACAGAAGAAATTGTTTTTATTATTACTCCGCGTATTATTGAAGAGGGAGATTTGAGCTTGGCAAGTTTGGGTTATCAATTAGTAGGAGAAAAGTAATGTTGCGCTTTGCTGTGTTTTGTATAGGTTTTGGGGCTTTAGTGTTAATTGTAGAATCTTTTTTAAAACCACAAGAAGAGTCAAAAAATTTACAAAATATGCAAACACAACAAGAAAAGCCTTGTTTTTATGTGCAAGCAAGCGCGCTTAATGTGCGCCAAAGTCCAAATGTGCAGGCTAAAATTGTGCAAACATTACCAAAAGATTCCAAAATATGTCTATATTTTGGCGTAGAGAATGGATTTTTACGTGTTGAAAAGGGTTATATTGCGACACAATATTTAAGTCTAAGTCGCGCACCACAAACAGAAAAGATAAGGGTTGCTAAAAATAGTGATTATGTGCAAAAGGCTACCCCAAAACAAGAACGTAAGATTTTGCTAACAAGCACTCAAAAAGCACCAACCCAAGATAATTTAAGGCTTGCACGTTTGGCAATTCACAATCAAGATTATGCAAAAGCAAAAACGCTTGCTTTAAAAATCAATCAAGAAAATCCTAAGAATATTGAGAGTTGGGAGATTTTTGCTAAAGCTTTGTATTTGGAGGGAAATCAAAGTGAAGCAATCGTGATTTTGCAAAATTTCTTACTACAAAATCCTAATAATTCTCTTGTAGAACTTTTAGAGCAAATGCGCAAAGGAGAGAGAATTTAATGCTTTTAAACACGGAGCAAATGCGTTATTTTGGAGCGATGATCATAGAGCAAAGCGCAGAATCTTTGCGTATTGCACTTTTGGATATAAAGAAAAATCCTCATAAAGAAGCATTAAGACATCTTTTTAAAACACACCAAATAGAATTTGTAGAAATCTTAGAAAGTTTATTTTGGGAGCATTTAGAAACACTAGAGCAAGAAGAAATGTTGCAAAATTTGCTAGAAAAAATCAGCAAAGAGATTAAGCAAGAATCAAAAGATAAAGATTCTAGTATTCAAGAGTTTGTGTGTTTTGTGTTGCAAAGAGCGGTTTTAGAGCGTGCAAGCGATGTGCATTTGGAACAAGACCTTAAAAATATGCGCATAAGATTCCGCATTGATGGGGTTTTAGTGGAGAAATTTTGTTTGGAATCTTGGGTGTTTGCTCCTATTAGTGCGAGCGTAAAACTTTTAGCACATTTAAATTTGACAGAATCTAAACTCTCGCAAGATGGGCGATTCTCCTTAAATTTAACAAATAGAAATACTTTAGAACAAAGTTTTGATTTTCGGGTTTCAACACTTCCTTTGGTGCAAGGAGAATCTATCGTGCTTAGGATTTTAGATAAGCACAAAACATTAATGCCATTAGAATCTTTAGGCTTTGGTGATGTGGAGTTAGCGCAAATCCAAAAACTTTTTAATCTTCCTTTTGGGTTGGTGTTAATCACAGGTCCAACAGGAAGCGGAAAAAGCACAACAATGTATGGAATTTTAAATGTTTTAAAAGAGAGAAATCTAAAAATTATCACCCTAGAAGACCCAGTGGAGTATCGTTTAGAACATATTAATCAAGTGGCAATGACTAAAGGGGTAGATTTTGCAAATGTGTTACGCAATGTTTTAAGGCAAGATCCTGATGTGATAAGTTTGGGAGAAGTGCGCGATAAAGAGAGTTTGCAACTTGCAATTCAAGCAGCATTTACAGGGCATTTAGTTTTTGCAACTTTACATACAAATGATGCGCTAGATTCTATTGCACGTTTGTTGGATATGGGGTTGCAGACACATTTTATTGCACAAGCTTTAAGTGGAATCCTCGCACAAAGATTACTTAGAAAGCTATGTGATTGTAAAGAAAAAAGCAATAGCAATAAGGGTTATTTTGCAAAAGGTTGTTCAAAATGCAACCATACAGGCTATTTTGGAAGAATCGCAGTTGTTGAGGTGGTGTGCCATTCTAAAGATTTAGAATGTTTTATTAAGGGGCAAATTTCAAAAGAAAAAATGTTGGAGATTTTGCAATCTTTGACGTCAAATTTCACATTAGAGCAACAAGCTATGGCATTAGTAGAGTGTGGAATCACAGATGAAAATGAAGTGTATCGTGTGGTAAAAAATGCGCTTTATTGTTAAGTATAAATCACAAGGCAGAATTTATACAAAGGCGTTTAATGCACACTCACAAAGCGCTTTAGAGCAGAATCTAAAAAATTATATGGTGTTATCAATCACACATAGAGCAAGCTTTTTGGAGAGTTTTCAAAGGCGCATTAGCACAAAAGACTTGTTGGGTGCATTTTATGAGTTAAAATTGGGATTAAAGGCGCAACTTCCCTTGCAGGTTTTGCTAGAGAATATCCAAAACCATTGCAAAAATAAAACACTTGCTTTGCGATTCCAAAAGGCACTCTTTGCGCTAAATTCTGGAAAGAATTTGGCACAAAGTTTTAAAGAAGCTGGATTTTCAGATTTTGTTTGTGCGATGCTTTTGGTTGGACAAAAGGCAAATTTATTACAAGAAGTTGTGGATATTGTGATTCTGCGTCTTAAAAATCAACAAAAAAATCAAAAAATTTTAACAAAAGTTATGCTTTATCCTAGCATTGTATTTTTTGTGATGGTTTGTGTGTTTCTTGGGGTTACACTTTTTGTCTTGCCACAATTTGAAGTGCTATTTAGTGGAATTGATACGCAGTTACCTTTTGTGAGTCAAAGCTTGCTTTTTATGCGTGAAGTGGTGCTAGATTATGGGGTATTAAGTTTAGCATTGTTTGGTGCATTTTGCATAATGCTTTTGAGCACGTATAAAAAAGTGGAATCTTTTAAAATGCGTGTCGATTTTTTGGCATTAAAACTTCCTATTTTAGGTAGGGTGTTGTATGATTTTGAAATGGTGCAATTTTTGCTAAGTTTCTTTTGGCTTTATAGGGCTGGAGTTTCTTTGAAAGAAGCTTTAGAAATCGCAACAAAGTCTTTGCATAATGGGTATTTACAGCACAAAGCAAGTGGAATCTTTAGCGTAATCGCACAAGGTGTGGAGATTAAAGAAGCATTAAGTGTGCTATTTGATGGTTTTGGGGCGCAACTTTTAAGCGGCGTGCATAATGAAATTGGATTTTTGGAGAGTTTAGAAGTGTTGTTAGAGCTTTATCAAGAAGAGTTAAAGACACATTCTGAAGCACTTTTAGGAGCGATTGAACCGCTAATGATTCTAATACTTGGTGCGCTTGTTTTGTGGCTCGCGCTTGGAATCTTTTTGCCCCTTTGGGAGCTGCCTTTGCAAATGCAAAATGTATAAAGATTGTTACAGAAATATACAAAATGGAAATTATTGCTATTTTAGAAACAAAAGTTGTATTTTTTAAAATAAAAATTTGTAAAATATTTGTTTAAGTTTGGCAATAGTCAAGGAGATGTTATGTTTATTAAAAATGCAAATGATATTTTATATACAAAGACATATTTAGTAGCAAACAATCGTGATGAAGCAATGCTAAGAAGCGAAGAAGAGCAGGATTTGCAAGATGGAGGCGTTGGAATTAAAAAATCTGCAAAGCTTGTTGGGCAAGAGGATAAAGGCAATTATGGAGTTGTGCAGGTTAGTATTAATGAAGAGCGTATAAATCTTATGCTAACAAAAGAAAATATTGCACGCTTAAAAGAGAAATTTGATACAAATAATTTTTATCAAAGAGAAGATGGAGCGTTGCGTTTAAGTGGCAAAGCAGAAGCATATGTTGGGGGTTGGGTTAGTGAATTTTTAGAAAATATGGGCGCAGATAAAGCAGATATTGATGGAGATGGTAAATTTTCAAATCAAGAGCGCACATTAATTTTAAATGGCTATACCTATCATTTAAGTAGTGAAAAACAAGGAATCCTTGATAAAAATATTGGAGTGTATAATTTAGAGCGTTATCAATATGGAAATGATGATTCTATGCTTTCTCAAACTTTAGATGATTTTATCAATACATTTATTAGTGCTGATAGGAATTTAAATGGCAAGGTAAGTTTGGAGGATTATACGACACAAACACATGGAAGTCTTTATAATGCACTAAAAGAAAAATTAAATGCTAGAGAAAATAAACTTGCTGAAATGATTGAAGAAATGCGCGTAAAATTGCCTGCAAAAAAGAAAAAGAAAAGTGAGGAAGAGGAAGCACAAGAAAAGGCAATAGAGCTACTTGCAAAAATCAAGCAAAGCAAAGACATAGAATCGCTAAGCCCAGAAGAGAAAGAGCTATTAAAAGAATATTTTGCAGGAGAAGTCGAACAGCTTAAAAGCAAAGATGCAGATGTTGTTAATAAGCATTTAGAGCAGACAATTAACACATTTATTGAGCAAATTGAGTCGGATTCTAGCTTAGTGTTTGAAGCGAGAGTTTAGGCTGTATTATTAATAAGCGCAAAAGACCAAAAGTCTATAAACGTGCGCTTACCTGGTCTTTTGGTAAGATTCCTTTTAGGTCATACACGACTACAGAACCGCGTTTGCTAAAATCTAGTGTTTTAAATTTATCATGCGCTACTGCAATGATAACTGCTTGATAATTTTGCAAGGCAAAATTGTTAAAATCACTTAAAACTAGTCCATATTCGTGTTTGACTTCTTCTGCATTTGCCCATGGGTCATACACATCAACTTCACATTCAAAATCTTTGAGTTCTCTGACAATATCTACAACGCGAGAGTTACGAATATCTGGACAATTTTCTTTAAAAGTAACACCAAGAATCGCAACTTTTCCTTTTACAATCTGATGCGCATTTTTTACCATAAGTTTAATCACTTTATTTGCTACGACAATTCCCATATTATCATTAATATGACGTCCTGCTAAAATCACTTGAGAATGATAGCCTAGAGATTCTGCTTTATACGTAAGATAATAAGGATCTACACTAATACAATGCCCGCCAACAAGCCCTGGACGGAAGGGCAAGAAATTCCATTTGCTTCCTGCTGCTTCTAAAACATCAAGTGTATCAATACCGAGTTTGTCAAAAATTAACGCAAGTTCATTAACAAAGGCAATGTTAATATCGCGTTGAGAGTTTTCGATAACCTTTGCTGCTTCTGCGACTTTGATGCTAGATGCTTTATGTGTTCCAGCAGTGATTATGCTAGAGTATAGAGCGTCAATTTCATCAGCAATTTGCGATGTAGAGCCACTTGTTACTTTTTTGATATTAGGCAGGCGATGTTTTTTATCTCCCGGATTAATACGTTCTGGAGAATATCCACAATAAAAATCTATATTAAACTTAAGCCCGCTTTCGCGCTCTAAAATTGGCACACAATCTTCTTCTGTGCAACCCGGATAAACTGTGCTTTCATAAATTACAATATCCCCTTTTTTTAGCACTTTTCCTACGCTTTGTGAAGCTTTTTTAAGTGGAGTTAAGTCAGGTTTGTTGTAGTTGTCAATAGGTGTTGGCACGGTTACGATATAAATTTGCGCAACTTTTAAGTCTTCTAAATTTGTCGTAAATTGTAAATGCTTTGCCATTTTTAATTCTTCGGTATCAACTTCTAATGTGCGGTCGTATCCATTTTTTAACTCATCAATACGTTTTTGAAAAATATCAAATCCTATGATATTGTAAGTTTTGCCAAATTCAACCGCTAAGGGAAGCCCAACATAACCAAGTCCGATAACTGCAAGAGTTTTCATTGTTATCCTTTAAAAAATTTATAAAATTTTATCGAGTTTCAATAAACAAAAAGTAAAGAAAATCTAAAATATAGAAGATTTTATTAATTTTTAGATATTGTTCATTTGTTATTAAATTTTGAATAAAGTGTGATTTGTCTTTTTTGTGTAAAGGAGAGTTTATGAAAAAGTTAATTCTTGGAATCTTTAGTGTATTGTTGTTTGGTGGATGTGTAACAACAGATTTGCAAACAAAAGCCACAATGTCGCAAAGTGTGTTTATTGACCCGGTTGATATAACACAAAAGGTTGTTTATGTCGCAGTGAGAAACACAAGTGGTTATAATATCAATTTGCAATCAAAAATTGAAAATCATTTGCAGCAAAAAGGTTATAGAATTACACAAAACCCATATGATGCAACTTTTATTTTGCAAGCAAATATTTTGTATTGTGATTTAAAACAAGAAAATAATGCAAAAGACGCTGCAATTCTAGGCGCGGCAGCTGGAGCTGGAGTAGGAGCATATAATCATTCTAGCGCGACAGGAACTGTTGTGGGAGGATTAGCTGGAGCTGCTGTTGGTGGATTGGTTGGAAAAATAACAGAAGATAAAGTCTTTCAAATGCAAGTAGATATTAACATACAGCAAAAAACTGACAGAAATATTTGGGTAAATGATGGACAATATGTTGGGCAAGCAAATGTGAGCGACCAAAGAAGAGCAGGATTTTTTAATAGTTTTGGTGGAAATGTGCGCGATATACAAGGTGGCGGACAAATACAGAGCAATATTGCAAACTATGATAACCAATTTTATGAGCGCAACTACACACAAAAACAAACAACACTTCTTGCTGAAGCAACAAAGCTTAACCTAACACTTGAAGAGGCGATTCCTGTTTTAGAGGATAAAGTCTCTAGCCAAATCTCTGGAATCTTTTAGGTTTTTCCTGGAAGATTTCACTTCTATTTTTCTACAAATTCATTGATTGTAATTTTTAGCGTTTTTAATTTTGCATTTTTTATCTAATTTCTCTTTAAGAAATTTAATATTACAATATATGAATAAATGTTCATATATTAAAGGATAAAAATGCCAGAAATTGATACAACAAGGAAAAATGCCTTAAATTCTATTGCAAAGAGTCTTCCAAAAGAAGAGTTGCTGTATGACTTAGCAGAATTTTTTAAGATTTTTGGAGATTCTTCAAGGATTAGAATCCTATCAATTTTGCGTGAAGAAAAGCTTTGCGTGAATGAAATTTCTTTTCTTTTGCAAATCTCCCCTAGTGCTGTTTCTCATCAGCTTAGAATCCTGCGCCAAGCGCGTCTTGTGCGTTATCAAAAAATCGGCAAGGAAGTGTTTTATAGTCTTGATGATGACCATATTGAAAAAATCCTAGACCAAGGTTTAGAACATATTAATGAAATGTAGGAGAAGATTATGCAATGTGCGCAAGGTTGTTGTTCTGCAACAAGAGCTAAAAAAAGCGATTCTAAAGTTTTAGAAAATAGCATTTTTGCTGCTGCAATTTTTTGTTATAGCGTAGCATTATGTGCCGAACTCGGATTATTTTATTTGCCCTATTTATCACTTCTTTTTGTTTTATGCTATTTCTCCCTTGGATATGGAATCTTAAAAGAAGCATTTTTTGGGCTTTTAAAGCGTGAGTATTTTAACGAAAATAGCCTAATGGTGCTTGCAAGTTTGGGAGCATTTTATGTTGGAGATGGGGCTGAAGCAGTTGCAATTTTGCTGTTTTATAGAATCGGAGAATTTTTAGAATCTTTTATTGTGGAGAAATCTAAAAAGCAAATTAGAAGCTTAGCGGATTTAAAAATAGAAAATGCAAGGGTTTTAAGGGGAGAAAAACAAGAAAGTATCGCTCCAGAAGAAGTGCAAAAAGGAGAGATTTTAGTCGTATTTGCAGGGGAAAGGATTTTAGCAGATGGAGTGATTATTAAAGGATTCGGGAGTGTGGATAACTCTGCATTAAATGGAGAATCTGTCCCTGTAAGCGTTGAAGAAGGAGACAAAGTATGCTCGGGCGCAATTAATCTAAGTGGAATCTTGCATATTCAAGCAACGCAAAGTTATGCGGATTCCACTTTTAGCAAAGTTTTGCAGCTGATTGCTGAAGGAAATGCACAAAAAAGCAAAAGCGAAGAGTTTATTACAAAATTTGCGCGCTATTACACGCCCATTGTTACGCTATTGGCATTTTTGGTTGCATTACTTCCCTCGCTTTATTTTTGGGCTTTGGGTGGTAGCTTTGTGCAAGAATTGCAAACTTGGCTTTATCGTGGAATCATTTTTCTAGTTGTTTCTTGTCCTTGCGCACTTGTGATTTCTATACCTTTAACATTTTTTGCAGCACTTGGAAGAGCGTCAAAAGAAGGGATTTTGATTAAAGGTTCAAGCTATTTAGAAGCGTTAAACAATGTGGGTGCTATTGTATTTGATAAAACAGGCACGCTTACAAAAGGCACATTAAGTTTAAAAGAAATCCATACACAAAAGGGATTTACGCAAAAATTTGCATTAGGGCTTGCCAAAGCTTTAGAATCGCATTCTAATCACCCTATTGCACGTGCAATTTTGCAAGCAAACATGCAAGATTCTTCGTCGATTGCATTAGAATCCATCACAGAATCTGCTGGGGGTGGAATTTCTGCGGTGTATCAAGGAAAGCCTTTAGCATTAGGCAACGCACGTTTTATTAGCTCTTTTTTAAAGCAGCAAATTGTAGAATCTAAAAGTGCAAAATGTGAGATTTTTTTGAGCTTAGGAGAAGATGTGATTGCGTCTTTTGTTTTAGAAGATACTCTAAAAGAAGAAGCAAAAGATTGTATTTATGCTTTAAAAGGTTTGGAGCTTTGCATTTTAAGTGGAGATAAAAAGGAAGTCGCAGAGGAAGTGGCTAAAAGTGTTGGGATTCCCCATTATTTTGCAGAATTATTACCACAAGATAAGGTTTTGCATTTGCGAGAGATTTTAAATGCACAAAAAGCAAAAGGCAAAAAGGTGATTTTCGTAGGAGATGGTATTAATGACGCACCGTCTTTGAATCTTAGTGATATTGGAATTGCTATGGGAAGTTCTGGAAGTGATATAGCATTAGATGGAGCAGATATTGTGATTTTGCAAGATGATTTGGCTAAGATTCCATTATCTTTGCAATTAGCGCATAAAACGCGTTTAATTTTATGGCAAAATATCGTCTTTGCTTTGGGGGTAAAAGTAGCAATTATGCTTTTTGGTGTGTTTGGAATCGCAAATTTATGGATCGCGCTTTTTGGTGATGTGGGAGTAGCACTTATAGCACTTTTAAATGCAATGCGCGCAATTCGTTAAGAAAGAAAAGAATGTTTCCGAGAAAATTTTATCGTTTGGTGTTTGCTTTTTTGATGTCTGTATTTATGAGCTTTATAATGTCTGGAATCATTACATTTTTAAATTTAGGATTCCCAACAGATTTTTTTGCGCAATGGTTTTTAATAGCGTTTCCAAAAGCTTGGGTGGTAGCATTTCCTATTGTATTTTTCGTGGCGCCTTATGTGGCAAAGCTTGCAGAATCGCTATGCAAAAAGTAAATTATTAAGGTTTTAGGAGTTTAAAGTGGCGTGGCTGTTGATTCTTTTTGGCGGAATCGTTGAGGTGTTTTGGGTGAGTGGTTTGAAGTATTCTACAACTTTTGTTGGATATTTTTTTACAATTCTTGGAATCTTGACGTCTTTTACTTGTATGATTTTGGCAATAAAACGTGTTGAAGTTAGTATTGCATACGCTGTATTTGTAGGGATTGGCGCAGTAGGGGTTATCTTAAGTGAAATCTTTATTTTTGGGGCAAAAGTTTCTTTGGTGCAGTCTGTGTTAATTGCTGTTTTATTAATTAGTATTGTGGGATTAAAGCTTGTAAGCAAAGAAAGTGATGCTAAGGATTCTAAGACAATTGAGGAGATTTCAGAAATTTTGGGAATTGATGCGCTTGATGACCAGATTGAATCAGGACGGAATCCAAAATGAGTTGGATATTTTTGTTGCTTGCTGGTGCTATGGAAATTTTTGGCGTAATTATGATGAAAACTTATGCAATCACTGCTAAAAAAATTTATCTTTTAGGTGTGGCATTCTTTTTTGTTTTGAGTCTTGGAAGTTTATCTTTAGCTTTACAAGAGATTCCTATGGGAATGGGATATGCGATATGGACCGGGATTGGAACAGCTGGGGGAGTGCTTGTTGGAATCTTTTTTTATAAGGAATCGCGCAATTTTTGGAAACTCTTTTTTATTGCGCTAATTATAGTTTGCAGTGCTGGGTTAAAGCTTGTTAGCTAATCTTAAAAAGTCGAGCTGTGTTTGCGTTAATCTGCGTGATTAATGTTTCTTTTGGAAGTTGTAGAATTTCTTGCATTTTTTCTAAAACCAAAGGAATATAAGAAGGCTCATTGCGTTGCCCTCTGTGTGGGTGAGGAGTGAGATAGGGCGCGTCTGTTTCTAACAAAAGGGATTCTAATGGAATCTTTGGCAAAATTTCTACTAATTTTCTTGCATTTTTAAAGGTCAAAACTCCTCCGATTCCATAATAAAAATTAAAAGGCGCGAGTTTTAGGAGTTGAAAATCTGCATTAAAGCAGTGCAAAACTCCACCTACTAAGTCTTTTGCATAGGATTGTAGAATCTCTAAGCTATCTTGTGAAGCATCTCTAATATGCACAATAAGAGGTTTTTTAAATTGAATAGCAAGCTCAATTTGTGCGATAAAAACGCGCTTTTGCATAGTCTTTAAATCTACAATGGAATCCAAATTAAAGTCTTCAAGTTTCTCTTCTAAGCGGTAATAATCTAAGCCACATTCTCCAATAGCAATACACTTTGGGTCATTTAAAAAGGATTTGATAGAGTTTTCATCATAGGCATAAGCTAAGTCAGGATGCACACCGCTTGCAAAATACACATTTGTGTGTGTGTTTGCTAAATGTTGTGCTTTTTGTAAATCTTTTGGGTCTGCTGCTGGGATAATAAAGCGCGAAATTCCTGCATTTTCTGCGCGTTTTAGCATTTCTTCAAAGTCTTCATCATAACGTGTATCGTCCAAATGGCAATGTGTATCACAAAGCTGCATAATAATCCTTTTATGTTACAATTTGCGCATTGTATTAGATTGTAGCTTAAAGGTTAGAGATGTTTACAGGGCTTGTGCGTGAGTTTGGCAAAGTAGAGAGTTTGCAAGGGTCAAGTTTGCGTATTTTAGCAGAGTATAAGCCAAATATTGGGGATTCCATAGCAGTAAATGGAGCGTGCCTAACGGTAGTTGAAGTTTTTGATAAAGGCTTTGTGCTAGAGCTTAGCGAAGAAACGCAAAAAAATATTGCATTAGAAATTTACAAAGGCTTTGTGCATATAGAACCCGCAATGCGCTTAAGTGAGCGTTTAGATGGGCATATTGTGCAAGGGCATATTGATGGGATTGGTGTGATTACAAAAATTGTGCCACATTCTGTTGGGACAGATTTTTTTATTCAAGTGGATTCTAAAGTTTTAGCGTTGTGTGTGCCTAAAGGAAGCATTGCAATTAATGGAATTAGTTTGACAATTAACGCGCTTTTGGATTCTACATTGCGTCTAACATTAATCCCGCACACACTACAAACAACACTTTTTGCGCAATACAAAGTAGGAACGCGTGTCAATATAGAAACAGATTGTTTAGCACGTATGGTGCAACATTTCTTAACACAGAAAGAATCTAACACAGATTCTAAACCTAGCTGGGAAGCAATAGATAGAATTTTAGGGAGTTATTAATGCCGCCAAAAACGCCTTTAAATCAAAGAGCCGTTGCTTTAGCCTATGAGCAAAATAAACAACGCGCGCCCAAAGTGATTGCCAAAGGAGAAGGTCTAATTGCAGAAAGGATTATTGAAAAAGCAAAAGAATATGATATTCCGCTTTTTCAAAGTAAAGCGTTAGTAGATTCGTTAATCCATTTGGAATTAGATGAAGAGATTCCGCCAACTTTGTATAAAGCAGTTGTTGAAGTCTTTATTTGGCTATATCAAACAGAGAAAAAAGCACAAATGAGCAACTAATCTTTTAAGTAAAAGTATTATACAATGCGCAATTTATTTTAATAAAAGGTTTAAAAGTTGTTTGGTGGTATTACAGAAAGTTTTCAAAGCGCAATCAGCAAAATCCGATTCCAAGATGATGAAAAGGCGTTAAAGCGTGCGTTAGATGAACTCAAAAAAGCATTATTAAAATCTGATGTGCATTATAAAGTTTTAAAAGAGCTTTTAGCAGAAATTGAAAAGAAAACAAAACTTGCAGGAATTGGCAAAGAGAGTTTTCTTGCGGCACTAAAGGAATCGCTAAATGCGATTCTAACAGCACCGGGACATTATGGGTTTGTTTTTGTGCCAAAACCCCCAACGATTGTTTTAATGGCAGGTTTGCAAGGAAGCGGAAAAACAACGACAACAGCAAAGCTAGCAAATTATTTAAAAGGCAAACAAAAGAAAGTTTTACTTGCCGCTTGTGATTTGCAAAGATTAGCAGCAGTGGAGCAGTTGCGTCAGCTGTCTTTGCAAGTGGAAGTTGATTTTTTTCATCTTGAGGGAAAAAATGCGATAGAGATTGCGACAGAAGCAAAGAAAAAAGCAATTGATGGTTTGTATGATGTGTTGTTAGTAGATACCGCTGGGCGTTTAGCCATTGATGAAGCATTAATGCAGGAATTGCAAGGTGTTAAAGCTGCGATTAATCCTAATGAAGTGCTTTATGTTGTGGATAGTTTAAGCGGGCAAGATGGTGTAAAAAGTGCGGCTATGTTCCATGAAAAAATGGATTTAAGTGGCGTTGTTTTAAGCAAATTTGATGGCGATAGTAAAGGTGGAATCGCACTTTCTATTGCACATCAGCTTGGGATTCCATTGCGTTTTATTGGTGTGGGAGAAAAAATTGCTGATTTAGAAGTGTTTATTCCAGAGCGCATTGTAGGTAGGCTAATGGGAGCTGGAGATATTCACTCTTTGGCAGAAAAAACTGCTGCTGTAATTAGCGAAAAGGAAGCAAAAGATATTTCTAAAAAAATCAAAAAAGGGAAATTTACCTTTAATGATTTTATTGCACAACTTGATAATATCAAGAAAATTGGCTCTATGCAGTCTATTTTATCAATGTTGCCGGGCTTAGGAAATATGGCAAGCGCGCTAAAAGATGTGGATTTGGATAATTCTAAAGAGATTAAACAAATGCGCGCTATGGTTTCTTCTATGACGCCAAAAGAGCGTGAGAATCCGGATTTGCTAAATGGTAGTCGCAAAAAGCGCATTGCAATGGGTGCAGGGATTGATGTGAGTGATATTAATCGCTTTTTAAAGCAATTTGAAAATGCTGCAAAAATGGCGAAGAAATTTTCCAACAAGGGCGGAATGGGAGATTTAATGAGTTTGATGAAAGATGCAAGAATGGGGCAATTGAGATAATAAAAATAAATAAAGAATCTAAAAGTATTTTTGATAGGATTAAGGTTAAAGTTTTTATTTGAAAGGGAGAGTATGACATTTAAACAAGCGGTTGCAAGTGGATTTTCTAATCTATTTAACTTCAAAGGTAGGGCGTCTCGGTCAGAGTATTGGTGGTTTTATTTATGTTTGGCAATTATAGGGTCATTGTCGGGGGCTATGATTCTAGGCTTTGCCTTTGTGGGTTATTATTTATTTTTGAACGGGACTATATTATATATATCGTATATAATATATCAGACATTTGCTTTTGTGTTTCTTATGTTCTATATTTCTATTACCGTTAGACGTTTGCATGATGTTAATAAATCTGGCTGGTGGCTACTTGTTTGGTTTGTTTCATATATTCTTATGGTGTTTATAGGGGTGTTATCTGATGACACAATATCTGCAAATACTGAATTGGTAGGAATCGCCTTATCTGCCGTCTTATTTGCTCTTCTTGCATCATCAATAATACTATTAATTTTCTTAGTAAAAAGGGGAACAAAAGGAGAGAATCGTTTTGGAGCTGACCCATTATGCTTATCTGCGCAAGAAATAGATAGAGACAATGAAGTTAAAAATACGCTTTAGAGTTTAATGTTTTCCTTAAAATTTTAAGGAAAAATTACTTATTTTTAAGTATAATAACGCCTTTTACACAGATTTATTCTGTAAATTTTTAATAATTTAAGGAGTATATTTTGGCAACCGTTATCCGCTTAACAAAAATGGGGCGCAAGAAAAAGCCTTTTTATAGAATCGTTGTAACTGATAGCAGAAAAAGACGTGATGGAGGTTGGATTGAGTCGATTGGGTATTATAATCCTTTAACAGAGCCTTCTACCGTAAAATTTGATGCAGAGCGTTTAAAGTATTGGGTAAGTGTTGGCGCAAAAATGAGTGAGCGCGTGCAAGCAATCACTAAATAGATGGCAATGGTAGAGAATTTTATAGAATCTTATGCGAAAAAAATTGTCGCAGAACCTGATAAGATTCACGTGATTAAGCGTGAGCTTGATACAAATTTTTATGAAATTGAGATTCTATCTTCTTTGCAAGATGCGGGACGCTTGATTGGCAAAGATGGAAAGATGATTGGCGCAATCAAAACTTTCATTTCAGGCATTAAAGCAAAAGATGGAAGCTCTTATCGTATCATTGTTAAACCGCAACAATAATAATGCTTAGCAAGGCGATTCCAAAAGATTGGGTGAGTGTTGCAAAAATTGGACGCTCACTTGGTTTTAAAGGTGATGTGCTTTTGCATCTCTTAAGTGATTTTCCACAATCTCTAAAAGCTGGTAATTCTTATCACTCGCAATTTGGAGATTTAACTTTAGAGTATTATTCTCCCAACAAATCTACCGCAAAGTTTAAAGAAATTAATTCCAAAGAAGAAGCAAAACAAATTGTAAATTGCGTGCTTTATTCTACACAAGAAGAAACAAAAGCGCAATGCGTTTTAGAAGATAATGCGTTTTTTTGGTTTGAAATTATAGGCAGTAAGATTGTCGAAAATGGTGAAATATTAGGAATCGTAAGTGAAATTGACCGCTTTTGTAACCAAGATTATTTGATGATAACAACAGATTCTGCACTATTGACACAAAAACTCCCTAAAAGCTTTTTGATTCCTTATAATGCACGCTATATTTTAAATGTGGAATCTCAAGCACAGCCTAAAATTATCCACACACAATTTTGCAAAGATATTTTAGAAAATAGTTAATGCAATCCACTTTTGTTACATTATTTCCACATCTCATAGAGGGGTATTTTAGCGATTCCATATTGCACCGCGGATTAAATACAGGATTACTTAGTGTAGATTTTGTCAATCCGCGCTCTTTTAGTGAAAATAAATTTTTAAAGGTTGATGATTATCAAGTTGGTGGTGGGGCTGGGCTTTTGTTAGAACCGCTTGCATTAAGCAATGCATTAGACAGCATTAAAGAGAAACAACCAAAGACGCATATTATTTTTTTGACACCTTGTGCAAAAACTTTTACGCAAAATGATGCAAAGCGTCTAAGCAATAAGGAACATATTACTTTTGTGTGCGGACGCTATGAAGGCTTTGATGAGCGTTTAATCGAAATTTATGCCGATGAGGTTTTTAGTGTTGGGGATTTTATTTTAACAGGTGGAGAATTAGCAGCTTTGTGTTTGTTTGATAGCATAGCAAGGCAAGTTAAGGGTGTGCTTGGTAATGAGGAATCTTTACAGGGTGAGAGTTATGAAAAGCATTTATTAGAAGCACCAAATTTTGTAAAACCGCATAAATTTAAAAATTTAGCAGTTCCTTCAGAGTATTCAAAGGGAAATCACGCTAAAATTTCAGATTTAAAACTAAAAGCAGCAGAGGCAAAAACTAAGTTTCATAGATACGACCTCTATGTGCGCTATAAACAAGGGTTTAACAATGAGAAATAAATATATTCAGCATTTTGAAGATGCGCAAATTGCAGGAAAAGAGATTCCACAATTTAAAGCAGGAGATACGCTAAGAATCGGGATTAGAATCTCTGAAGGAGACAAAACAAGAATCCAAAATTTTGAGGGCGTTTGTATTTCTTTGCGCGGGGTTGGGACAGGCAAGACTTTTACGATTAGAAAAATTGGTGCAAATGGCGTTGGTGTAGAAAGAATCTTTCCTATTTATTCTGAAAGCATTGATAGCATTAAAGTGCTTAAAATCGGTCGCGTTAGACGTGCAAAACTTTATTATCTACGCACAAGAAGCGGTAAATCTGCAAGAATTAAGGAAATTAGAAAATAATTTCTTCCCCCTTGTGCTATGCGCAAGGCTTTTAACTCCTCTTTATATTTTTCAAACTTGAAATCTATCAATTATCACAATGGAATATGGTTTAAAATTATGAGATAGTTTTAATTTTATTGTTTCATTGTGTAACTTTATAGAGAAAATTTAATCAATCTTGATTTTGCAAAAAGTAAAAAAATCTTTAATTTAGATACAATGTAATGCTCTATCATTAAATATTAAGGAGAAAAATAATGAAAATTTTGATGGCATTGTTATTAGCAGTTTCTTGGCTATTTGGAGCAGTAGATTTAAATAAGGCAAGCAAGCAAGAGCTAATGAGTGTAAAAGGAATCGGAGAGGTTAAAGCACAAGCAATTATTGATTATCGCGAAAAGCAACCTTTTAAGTCTGTCGATGAACTTACAAATGTGAAAGGTTTTGGGGATAAAAGTGTAGAAAAACTCAAAAGTGAATTTAGTGTTTCAGATGCAGAAGAAGCGCAAAGCGAAAAACCCTAAAAACAATTAAACTTTGTAGCCAATTTGGCTACAAAGCAACTATTTTAAACTCTCAACATATGCTCCAATATCGTTCATATCACGTTTTGTATAGCGTTGTGCAATTTGGTTTTTTATAAAGCGAGATTGCCCTTCAAAGCTTTGGTTTGCGTAAGTTTTAATTTCATCAGCAATTGCGTTTGCCTTCCAAGTATTAATGCGTTTCGTGCCAGCAACAGAAAGCTCACCTTTTTTCCCATGACAACTTGCGCAGTCTCTATCATAGAGTTTTTTTCCATTTTCTAAATTTGCCCCACGCGTATTCCCGCTTACTTCACCTTCACCTAGCATACTTGCCAAAAAGCTACGTTCTTGTGGTGTCAAGTCCGCATCTTCGCGCACAACTTTAATATTATCTCCTCCTAGATTTTTGGAGTATTTTTTCATAATTGCTTTAATTTCTTCTCCAAATTCTCCTTTGAGTTCAAAGCAAATACATTCTCCAGCATATAAACTGCTGCTTATGGTTATTGCGCAAGTTAGCGTTAAGAGTAATTTTTTCATTATTGGGATTCCTTAAACATAAAGTTACGCGTGCAATTTTGCCGAAAATTTATTAATTTTTGGATTAAAGTTAAAAGCCGCTTTAGCTAGTATTGTTTATAATAACGCTCGCCTAAGTGGTGCGTGTTTCTTTCACTTTGGGGTCCAACATATTTGAGTATTACTGATTGCATAGTTCGGTTCGGTGTGATGGTGTTTTCGCTATTAATCTCTTAAGTTGAGATGAGAATCTGCCGCCTAATGAATCGCTTGTGGTTGGAATCGTTGCCTATTTCGGGCTGCACAAAAAAGTAACGGCTACTTGGGTTTTTTGATTTTTAAAATTTTTTCAATGAGGTTTAAAGTTTTCAAAATCAAAATGTAAGGTAGAATTTATATGGAAATTGTGATTGTAGGAAGCGGTGGCAGAGAGTATTCTATTGGGCTTGCATTGCAGAGCGAATGCAAGATAGATGGAATCTATTTTTATCCCGGCAATGGAGCGACAAGCAAACTTGGTAAAAATATTGATTTTAAAACACAAAAAGAATTTTTGGATTTTGTATTAATGCAACGCATAGGACTTGTGATTATAGGTCCTGAAGCTCCACTTGTAGAAGGGCTGGCAGATATTTTACGCGAAAATGGAATCGCAACTTTTGGTCCAAGTGCAAAGGCAGCGCGCTTGGAGGGTTCTAAAGCTTATATGAAAGAGTTTGCAAAACGTTATGATATTCCAACAGCAGGATTTATTCAAACACAAGATTATGAAGAAGCATGTGCATTTATTGATACTTTAAATACACCTATTGTAGTAAAGGCTGATGGCTTGTGTGCAGGCAAAGGTGTGATTATTGCACAAAGTTATGCAGAAGCTAAACAAGTAGCAAAGGAGATGTTGAGCGGAAAAAGTTTTGCAGAAGCAGGAAAAACGATTGTGGTTGAAGAATTTTTAGAAGGTTTTGAACTTTCTGTTTTTGCAATGTGCGATGGTAAGGATTTTATTGTGTTGCCTGCTGCACAAGATCATAAAAGGCTTTTAGATGAAGATAAAGGTCCAAATACCGGCGGTATGGGAGCTTATGCGCCATCGCCTTTAGCAAGTGATAAGATTATTGAAGAAGTTAAGCAAAGTATTATTGTTCCAACATTAGATGGTATGGCAAAAGATGGAAATCCTTTTAGTGGGACGCTATTTTGTGGGGTTATGGTTGTAAAAGACAAGCCGTATTTGTTGGAATTTAATGTGCGTTTTGGAGATCCAGAATGTGAAGTGTTAATGCCTTTGTTTAAAGAAGGGTTATTTGATTGCTTTTTGGCATGCGCAAATGGGGGTTTAAAAAATGTGCAGTATCGTTTGAGTGAAGAAGTATGCGTAGGTGTTGTTGTTACTTCAAAAGATTATCCTTATAAAAGCTCTAAGAAAACAAAAATCAGATTTACTACACAAAATAGTGCAGATGCGCATATTAGTTTTGCCGGAGTTAGTCAAGAAGGTGAAGATTTAATAGCAAGTGGAGGGCGTGTGCTTGTATGCGTGGGCAAAGGAAACAATGTGGAAGAAGCAGTCAAAAAAGCATATAATTGTGTGGAATCTGTGGAATTTGAAGGAATGCAATATCGTAAGGATATTGCTTATCAGGCATTGAGAGACTAATGAATCCTGACAAGATAGAAGAAATTTTAGCGCGCGAAGAAATCCAAGTTGCAGCACTTTGGAAGCGTGTAGTGGCACATATTATTGATGATTTGCTTGTCAGTATGGTGATTATTGGAATGTATTGGGAGAGTATTACGCAAAATGTGGGCAATCCGGAAGTTGTTTTAAATACAATTTCAAATTCTTGGCTAATCTTATATGTAGTGCACATTGTATATCATTGGCTTTTTGTGCGTTATTATGGAGCAACAATTGGGAAAATTGTTGTTAAAATTAAAGTCATAGAAACAGGGCTTTTAGATAACCCAAATACAAAACAAGCTTTTATACGCTCTTTACTTAGGACATTAAGTGAATTTTTAATCTATCTACCTTTTTTATATATTTTGACAAATTCCTTGCGATTAAGTTTGCATGATAGAATCGCAAATACTATTGTTATAGAGTTAAAGAGTTATAATGTTTAAGAAAAATGCCAAAAAATTTGGAATCGCACTTTCTCTATCAGCAACTTTTGCGCTAAGTTCTCTTGATGCGCGTCCTTCTGTTAAGCAATTTAATACAAAACAAGAAGTAGTTTTTGAGTTTTTGGCAGATGATATGGAGTTTAACCAATCTGTTGTGATAGGAAAAGGGCATGCGACAGTCATTAACCTTGATTATTATATTAGTGCGAATACGGCAGTTTATAATACAAAAACGCGCGAAATTACACTAAGTGGAAATGTCAATGCCTACAAAGGTAATGCGTTGTATTTAAGAGCGCAAGAAGTTACAATCAAACTTCAAGACGATTATTCCTTTTTAGAGCCTTTTTATATGCAGGATTCCACAAGTGGTCTATGGGTGGAAGCAAAGAGTGCAGAATATGATAAAAATGTGTATCAAATTCAAGATGTAGCAGTTTCTACTTGTAGCGTAAATAACCCAATTTGGCAACTTAAGGCAAGTGAAGGTAAATACGATACAGGCAAAGAATGGCTTACGCTTTGGCATCCACGTTTATGTGTTTATGATGTGCCCGTGCTTTACTTCCCTTATCTTTCCTTTTCGGCTGGTTATAAACGTAAAAGTGGTCTTTTGTATCCCTTGTTTGGAAGTTCTAATGACGATGGTTTTATTTACTCGCAACCCATCTATTTTGCTCCACAAGATTGGTGGGATATGACAATCACCCCAACAATGCGCACCAAAAGGGGTGGTGGTGTTTATGGGGAATTTAGAATCGCAGATGATAAAGAGCAAATATTATGGGCAAATTTTGGATATTTTGGTGATTCTAATAATTATCAAAATACTTATGATTTAGAAAATCAAGAGCATTATGGATTCCAACTCAAATATAAAAGAAAAGATTTATTAACAGATCTTCAAAATTATTTTTATGAAGATGGATTGTATGCTGATATTTCTCAAATTTCTGATGTAGATTATTTTAGACTAACTGATGATAAAGCGCACGAAGAAGCAGATTTGCAAGGAAAGCTCTTAACCTCTCGTTTGAACTATTTTTTAAAAAGTGATACAGATTATGTTGGAATCTATGGGCGTTATTATTCAGACCTAGAAATGACAAGCAATTCTAAAACGTTACAAACTTTGCCACAAGTGCAATATCATCGTCAAATTGATAAGCTTTTTGTTGATAATTTTTATTATAGTTTTGACTATCAAATTGAGCATTTTACGCGCCCAATTGGTTATCGTGCAGTGCAACAAGAAGCGCAACTGCCGATTTTATTTACACAAAGCCTAGCTAGTGAGTATTTAAACTTATCTATTTCTCCGATATTTTATGCAACACAGGTTAATTATAATCATGTTGAAGAGGGAATACATTTAAAGACCGGACGTTATATCACGCAACATTATCAATTTAAAGCAAATACAGATTTGGCAAAGCAATATGAGAATTTTGGGCATACTTTAAGCTTTGAAGCACTTTATACTTTGCCCGGTTTTAAAGATAAAACGGGAGATTTTACGACTTTTTTCACACTGCCTGGTGATTCTCAAGAGTTAAGGCTTAGTGCTTCCCAACATTTTTATGACACAAACAATACATTAAAACTTTCGCATAGAATACGGCAGTATTTTTATTTAGAAGATGATGAGCGGGTAGGTGAGCTAGAAAATGAAGTGCAATACTTTTATGACTATTCTTGGAGCTTTTTAAGTGATATTTTTTATGCGCATTCAGAAAATAGGATTTCAGAAGCAACACATAAAATTTATCATGATGGAGAATATTTAAGTGCATATTTTGGGCATTTTTTTCGCGATTCTTTTGCAAAAGTAGATTGGAGTCGCGGACGTTATGGTGAAGCAAACTACATTATGGCTGGGGTCGAAAAAGGATTTGCAAATCTTAACCTTTTTGCGAGTTTGGGTTATGATTATAAAGAAGACTATTTTAAAACTTGGCAGGTGGGGTTTGAAGCAAGTGTGCGTTGTTTTTCTGTTGGGCTAAAATATGTGAGTGAGATTTATCCAATGCTAACAACGCGTGGAGCAGAAGCAAAAGATGATAAATATGTGCTTTTGACTATCAAATTTATACCTCTTTTAAGCGGCGATGTGAAGGTAGGACGATAATGCAAAATATTTTAGGTGCAGCTAATGGAATTAATTTACTAAATAACCAAACAAATAATATAACACATTCTACAAGGCGTAAAATATTTTTTGAGAATCGTGATGATGCGCTCCAAAAGCTTCTTAGTAATATGCCTCTTAGTTTTTTTGAAAGGCAAGATTGTGTGGTGATTGGAATCTCATTTGAAGGAATTTATTTTGCGTATCGTTTAGCGCAAACAATCAAAGCTCCTTTGGCGTTTCTTTTTACTTCTCCTATTTTAGCACCTAATAATCCAGAATGCGAAATTGCAATGGCAACAGAAACGCATGATGTTGTGATTAATGAACCTTTAGTGCGTTCTTTTGGAATCAGTTTAGATTATATTTATGGTGAAGTGCAGCGACAATATGAGGATAAAATGTTGCCTTTAATTTATCAATATCGCAAAGGTAATCCTTTAATCTCTCTTAAAGGTAAGCGTGTTTTGATTGTAGATGAAGGAATTGATAGTGGATTAACTGCGCTCGCATCTATTAAATCCGTGGTTACTTTGCAAGCAAAAACTGTGTATTTTGCTTGTCCTGTTGCTCCTTATGATGCTGCAGAGATTATGGAAGAAGCAACAGATGGAGTCTTTTGTCTATATAAATCAAAAAATTTTGTAGATATTGGATATTATTATAAGGATTATCCACCTATTGAAACAGCAACAATCGAAGAAGTTTTTAGCAAGATACAAGGAGAGTAAATGCAAGAAGTTAAACTTTCATTTTTAGAAAAAGAAGAGCAATATATTTTTGATTATGTGGCAAAACAAGCTAGTGGAAGCGTGTATTATAAAAGTGGGAATAATGTGCTTTTGGCAGCTGTTACCATTGATAGCGATTCTATTGTAGAAGAGGATTTTTTGCCTTTAACAGTGCAATACATAGAAAAATCTTATGCGGCAGGAAAGTTTCCGGGCGGTTATGTCAAAAGAGAAGCAAAACCCGGAGATTTTGAAACACTAACAGCAAGGATTGTTGATAGAAGCTTGCGTCCTTTGTTTCCTAAAGGTTATTGCTATCCTACACAAATTACTATTATGGTGCTTAGTGCAGATAATGATGCAGACTTGCAAATTTTAGCTTTGAATGCAGCAAGCTCGGCATTATATGTTTCAGAGATTCCACTAAATCTAGCTGTTAATGGTGTGCGTATTGGTAGAATCGGAGAAGAATTTGTCGTCAATCCTAGCCTTAAAGCAATGGAGCAAAGCACATTAGATTTATTTGTAAGTGGTGTTGATGAAGATTTGCTGATGATTGAAATGCGCACATTTGGGGGCGTAGATGTGGAATCCCCCACAAATCCTTTAAATTTAGTTTCTACATTAATGGACGATACAAAAGCAAAATTTAGTGCAAATGAACTTACAGAAACAGAACTTATACAAGCCCTAGAGCTTGCAAAAACACATATTGCTACAAAAAGTAAAATACTAAAAGAATCTTTTGTCGCTTGCATAAAAGAGCCATTAGTTTTTACGCAGGAGCGCAAAAGTTATCATTGTCAAAATCTACAAGAATTTATTACACAAAATTATTTAGAAGAATTACGTGCAATTATCTCTTATTTATCTAAAACAGAACGCCATAGCCGATTAAAAGCTTTTGCAAAAAGAATCTCTCAAGATTATGCAACAAAGAATCCTGAAGATTTAGAATCTTTAGAAGAGCGCACAAGTGAAACGTTAGATACTTTAAAGCGTCAAATTATCCGCACAATGATTTTAGAAGAAGGTGTGCGTGCAGATGGCAGAAAACTCAATGAAGTGCGCCCAATTAGTATTGAAACAAATCTATTGCCAAAAGCGCATTCTAGTGTATTATTTACGCGCGGACAGACGCAAGCCCTTGTTGTTTGCACGCTAGGGGGTGAAATGGATGCGCAAAATTATGAATTATTAACAGATAAAGGTGCATCAAAAGAGCGTTTTATGGTGCATTACAATTTTCCCCCATTTAGCGTTGGAGAAGCAAGCCCTATTGGGGCGACAGGTAGACGTGAGCTAGGGCATGGAAATTTAGCAAAACGTGCTTTAGAATGTAGCATTATTAACGCAGAGCAACAAACGATTCGTTTGGTTTCAGAAATTTTGGAATCTAATGGTTCAAGCTCAATGGCGACTGTTTGTGGGGGTTCTCTAGCTTTAGCTGCTGCAGATGTAGAATGCACAACTTTGATTGCTGGTGTAGCAATGGGGCTTATAAGTGCAGGCAATAAATATGCAATTTTAACTGATATTATGGGCTTAGAAGACCATGATGGCGATATGGATTTTAAAGTCGCAGGAAGCAAAAATGGAATCACAGCTTTGCAAATGGATATTAAACTTGGCGGTTTAAGCACAGAAATTTTAAATCATGCACTTTTGCAAGCAAAAGAAGCACGATTGCATATTTTGGGAATTATGGAAAGTGCAAAAGAAAAAATCGTGCTTAATACAGCAGTATTGCCTAGCGCACAGATTTTTGCAATCCACCCAAGCAAGATTGTAGAAGTGATTGGACAAGCGGGAAAAACAATCAAAGAAATTATTGAAAAATTTGAAGTTGCCATTGATTTAAATCGCGATAATGGGGAAGTTAAGGTAAGTGGAAAAAATAGAGAAAAAGTTGATGCTGCAAAAGAATATATTATTGGAATCGCAAATGCAAAAGAGGAAAAGCCAAATATTGCAGAGCTTTACAAAGTGGGAGATGTGTATGAGGGTAAAGTCAAAAAGATATTAGATTTTGGGGCATTTGTAGAGTTGCCACACCATTATGATGGATTATTGCATATTTCAAAAATTACAAGCAACAGAAACGCGCAAGTGAGCGATTATCTTAACGAAGGCGATAGGGTGCGCGTGGAAGTGTTGTCGTTAAATAAGAACAAAGTTGAGCTAGGGCTACAAGAGAAATTGAGTAAATAAGTGGCATTTTGCACATTTTGAATACTTGTCTTAGGCTTAAATTAAATAAAAATTTAGCTAAATGCGTTTATAATCCATTCTTACAAAGTGATGAGTAGGGGACAGATCCGAAAAGACTTTGAAAATTTAAGGAGAAAAGTATGAAAAAATTACTTTTAGTGTTTTTTGCATTAGCTGGTGTAGCATTTGCTGCAGAGGGAAATGAAATGTTGTTGTCTTATTCAGCAATCGCTGCTGGTATCGGTTTGGGTATCGCTGCTCTTGGTGGTGCTATTGGTATGGGAAGCACAGCTGCTGCTACAATTTCTGGTATGGCTAGAAATCCGGGCGTTGGCGGTAAATTAATGACAACAATGTTCATTGCATTAGCGATGATTGAAGCACAAGTTATCTATACACTTGTTGTTGCATTAATTTTGCTTTATACAAACCCATTCTTAGGCTAATTAATAGTTTAAAAACCCTTAGGCGTTTGCCTTTGGGTTATGCGCTGGTGGTGGAATGGTAGACACACCATCTTGAGGGGGTGGCGGGGCGACCCGTGCGAGTTCAAGTCTCGCTCAGCGCACCACTTTGATAGTTCTGTTTAAATATATTCTTTGTTTTTAAAAGCTTTATTGTTATGACAAGTGCATCTTAGCTCTTGGTATAAAGTTTTTAAAAACAAAGCTTTAACTTTTAGATTTAAATCTTATTTTCATCAAATCAGAAATAGTATTTAGTTTAAGCAAATAACACAAATATAAATAACAACGGAAGGGTAAAATGCTAAAAGAAATAAATTGTAGTATTGTGCGGGGGGGGGGGGCAAATCATAGTCTTTTAGCAGAATCTGCACATTTAAACTTTCACGATTCTTCAAATATTAAAACTCCTATCCAAAATTCAAGAAAAAATTTTCCTATTTTATTAAGCGTTGTTGTTCCTTGCTATAACGAAGCTTTAAATCTACAAAACTTTTATAATGCAGTAAGCTCTATTATCAAAGAAATTAAGAGCCAAATCACAAAAGAATTAAACTATGAATTTATTTTTGTTAATGATGGAAGCAAAGATGATACTCTAAATGAAATCAAGCAAATAAGAAACAATGATTGCAATGTGCATTTTATAGATTTTTCACGTAATTTTGGCAAGGAAGCAGCAATGCTCGCAGGTTTGCAAAAAGCAAATGGTAATTGTGTAGCAATAATGGACGCAGACTTGCAGCACCCCCCTAAAATGCTTTTTTCTATGTTTGAAAAATGGTTCAATAATGAAGCTGATGTGGTTTATGCTAAACGTGTTTCAAGGGATGGAGATGGTTTTTTTAGAGCAATTTTTAGCGATGGATTTTATTGGTTGAATAATGTTATTTCTAGTGTGAAAATGGAATCTGGCATAAGCGATTTTAGGCTAATGGATACAATGGTGGTTAATGCTATTTTAGAAATGCGAGAATACCATCGCTTTTCTAAGGCACAATTTGAATGGGTGGGTTTTCGTAAGTTAGGATTGCCTTATGAATATGTGCAACGTTTAGCAGGAAATAGTAAATGGAATTTTTGGACATTGTTTAAATATGCCATTGAAGGGCTTATTAGCTTTAGCACAATGCCCTTAAGAGTTGCATTTATACTTGGAATTTGTTTTAGTGTTTTAGGGCTTGGATATGGTGGTTATATTGCTATTTCTGCACTTTTGTTTGGTAGTGGAGTTCCGGGATACCCTTCACTGTTTTGTGCGATTAGTTTCTTTGGTGGAATCCAACTCATCATCTTGGGTGTTATAGGGGAGTATAATTGCTAGAATTTATGAGCAGTGCAAGGGAAGACCGCATTTTATTGTGCGTGAGAGTGGGTAAAAATGCTGATAGAGATTAATTTTGTATTAGATATTTTAGATGTATAAAGGGTATTTATGAAAGTTTATAAAGGTATTTTAGTATTTTTGATGGCGTATTTAGTAGCTTTATTTGCATTTTTAAGTTTTAATTTGAATCGGTTGCATAAAATAAATGAGCCTCCAACAATACAAAAGATTGAAGCAAATAGATATGTCGCAAATGTTGATGATATTGGATTCCTTAGTGATTTAAATCTTATCGAATTAAAAGTTGGAAATAATTTAGTTGAAAGAACATTTGAATTTTCAGTAAATAATGAAGCCGATGCTACAAAAATATCTGTTGATTATCAGCTTACTTGGCTTGGGAGTTTAGCACTAGGTTTAATAGGATTTTTACCTGCTTTGCTTGTCTTTTTTCTTGCAGATAAAAGACAAGATTTTATGGGTTTTAAGCATATTAGAAAATTTATCTTTGAAACAAATTGGCAAGAATCAATAAAACAACGTTATTTTGAAATTGATTGTGTGTATAGAAAAGCATTTTGGATTCTATTTTTATTATTAAATTTGGTTTTTGCCTATCATAGTGTGCAGTTTTTTTGGGGGAATCACGATTGGGCTAATTTGATACATGGCATAGGTCCTTGGGGAAAAATTTCTAATGGGAGATTTTCTTTGGGATTTGCTTATCAGATTTTGGGCGGTAGGTTTTTGCCGCTTCTTGGTAATATGCTATCTTTGTTTGGTGTTGCACTAGCTGGAGTTCTCTTAGCAATCTATTGGAAAACACCTAAAAATACTTATAGCGTTGTTGTGCTAGGATTATTTATTGGAGTTTGTCCCTATATTCTAAGTTGGTTTTATTATATGGTTGATGCACCCGCAATGCTTTGGATTCCAGCTTTGATTATTGGTGCATTTTTGTTAGGGGATAAAACTGATACAAAAAATGCTTGGTTATATTCTTTTGTGAGTATTTTACTATTGTTAATAGCTCTTGGCGGATATGCGCCAAGTATAAATGCTATTGGTGTTATTTTATTATTTAAAATTCTTTTGGAATATTGTTTTGGCAAAACTCTAAAAGAAGTAATTTTTGATATTAGATTTACTCTTTTTAATATAGTGATTGCTTGTTTAATCTATACAGTTATCATAAAACTTTTAAAAATAAATGGGATTATGCAAAGTGGTTATAATACTGAAATAATAGAGCTTGGAGATGCGTATAGTAGGCTGATAGAAGTATTTTTTGCATCTTTTAAGCAGTTTTTAGCATCTTATCCTTTTATTGATTTGTATTATCTGCAGATTCTACTTGGGTTGGTGTTATTTGCATTTGTTGTATTAATTGTTCAATCTAAGAAAAAAGTTGCCATTGTCCTATATATTAATATCTTTGCTTGCGACAAAAGCTACCGCATTTATTGCAAAAGGCGGTGCTGTAGTTCCTTTATATCTAAATAGGATTGATTGGTTTGGGCTTTTATATGTCTATGCTTTTGCCATAGCATTTATTTTGCGATTTAATAGAATCGCAACTAGCAATATTTTATTTGCATTTTTGATATTTATTTTGCCTATGGGTATTTTGCGTGATGTAGAGGCGCAAAAGGTTTGGAAATGGGGTTTTGATGCTGAAAGAGAAGTAATATATCGTCTAATAGAGCGCATAGAATCTCACCCTAAATACAATCCAAACAATACTTATACTTTGATTATGATTGGTGATGCTCCAACACTAAGAATAAATTATTATTCAGGGGATAAGAGCAGATTAGTTGGAGACCTGTTAGTTTATTCTTCTATTCCAGATTGGGCTCCATACCAACCTTTGAACTTTTTTGCTCCTAATATTAAAATACCATACGAATTAACCATTTCACAATTTACATTACAAGTGAATACTTATGACAAAAATATGATTAGCCATGTTTTGCTAACATTGCAAGACTTTATAAGAAATTCTGCCGAAGTTTTCCCTAAAGAGAATTCTGTATTTATTGATGATAAGTATATTGTTGTTGTTTGGAATGAAGCAGATTTAATGCATATTCGCTCAATGTATCAATGATTTTATTTTTAAGATGAAACAAATTGTATTGTATTGTTTAGTTGGGGCAATCAATACATTTATTGGCTTTGGGGTGATTTTTACCCTAATGGCATTAGGTGTAATTGCTGAAGTTGCAAATTTTATCGGATATTGTGTAGGCATTATTGTAAGCTTTATACTAAATGCACGTTTTACTTTTGATGCTAGGAGAAATCACGCATTTTTACGATTCTGTTTAGCAATGGGAATTTCTTATTTGCTAAATTTATTAGTTTTAGTTGTTTGTTATAGAGTGTTTTCTATGAATGCTTATATTGCGCAGATTTTTTCAGGTGTAGTTTATACGACAAGCGGGTTTTTATTGAGCAAATATTTTGTGTTTAAGAAATAGCGGCATTTATAGCACCAAAAAGAGTGCTATAAATGGAATCTAAAATTAGTATTTTAAGAAATACTCTTGAATCTTTTTAGGATCGTTTGTTTTTGTAAGTGCAAGTGCTAAAAGGATTCTAGCTTTTTGTGGGTTTAAATCTTCTGCACTGATAAATCCTAGTTTCGCATCATCGCCACTTACTGCAACGCGTCCTGCAACAACTCTTGAGCTAACAGCGATATTAACACCTTCTTTTAAAAGCTCTTTTAGAGTTGCTTTTTGGTTTTCGTGGATACTTCCAGCACCGCTTCCAGCAATCACTAAACCTTTTGCGCCATCAGCAACTAAAGCTTTTGCAGCAGCTGCACTTCCGTCATTAGAATAAGTATAAAGAATATCTACTTTTGGAAGAGCTGTTAATTTACTAACATCAAATGGGGATTTTTTTGTGTGCTCTTTTGCGACATTGTTGTAGAAGAAAACTTCACCATCTACAATATAGCCTAAATCGCCAAAATCTGGAGATGAAAACGCATTAACATTTAAGCTATGTGTTTTTACAACGCCTCTAGCACTTTGAATTTTGTCATTCATTGCAACCATTACGCCTTTGCCTCTAGCTTGCTTGTCTGCTGCAAGAGCCACTGCATTATAGAGATTTTTAGGTCCATCTGCACTAATTGCAGTTGAAGGACGCATTGCGCCAACTAATACAACAGGCTTATCACTTTTAACAGTGAGATTTAAGAAATATGCAGTTTCTTCCATAGTGTCTGTTCCGTGTGTGATAACAATACCATCAACTCCATTTGCAAAAAGTTTGTTGATTTCTTTTGCAAGTTTTAGTTGGATTTCATCTGTCATATTTGAGCTATCAATATTTGCGATTTGTTGTCCTGAAATATCTGCTAAATCTTTGATTTGTGGAACTGCTTGAATAAGCACATCAACTCCAACAACACCAGCAGTATATCCTGTAGTAGCAACTGAACTATCAATAGAACCTGCGATTGTCCCACCTGTAGCAAGAATCGCGATTTTAGGCTTTGCATAAGCCATACCTGCTCCTAAAAATAAAAAAGTCATCATACAAAGCAATAATTTCTTCATACGACCTCCTAATAAAATTTATTTACGTAACTTAGGGCTGATTGATAGGGTTATCTCTCTTCTCTAAGAACGATTAATTATATCCAAATCCTTAAGTTTTGTAGCTTATCTTTACCATAATTCTAAAGGCTGCATTTAGAATTAAATTTCGATTAATAAAATATCTATGCGCATTAATTTCTTTTGCTTTGGTTTTTAAATTTGCATTTTTGTGTTGAAAAATGGAATCTAAATTAAGCAAAAAATGGTGATATGTCTGTTAAAATGCGATTCTTTTTGACCCTTTCATCTAGTGGCCAAGGATAATGCCCTTTCACGGCATAAACGGAAGTTCGAATCTTTCAAGGGTCGCCATTAATTTTGGGATTCCTTACTCCCTGTAAATTTTTCCATAGTTACGTTTGTTTGAGAGCTTATATCTTTGCGTTTAAGCACTTTATAAAATGTCATCAAAAAAATCTTACAATCTAGCCAAAAACTAAGATTCTCTACATACCAAACATCAAGCTTGAATTTTTCTTCCCAAGAAATTGCATTGCGTCCATTCACTTGAGCCCAGCCCGTGATTCCCGGTTTTACTTCGTGGCGGCGTGCTTGTGTCTTAGAATACAGAGGCAAATATTCTACAAGCAAAGGGCGCGGACCAATGAAGCTCATTTCTCCTTTTAAGACATTAAAGAGTTGAGGTAACTCATCTAAGCTACTTTTGCGCACAAATTTTCCAAATCCTTTTAAACGCTCACTATCTGGTAACAATTCTCCATTTGCATCGCGCGCATTGCTCATTGTGCGGAATTTATAGATTTTAAAGATTTTGCCATTTTTGCCCGGGCGTTCTTGTGTGAAAAATATTGGAGAGCCAAGCTTTAAGTGGATTAGTAGCGCAACAATAATTAATATCGGTGCAAATAGTAAGATTAAAAGCGCGCTAAAGCTAAAATCAAAAATAGGTTTTATGAAGCTTTGATAAAGAATGGAATCGGAAGTTTTTGGCGCGTTTAAGACTTCTTGATAAAGTTCTAAATATTGTTTAATGATGGATTCTATACTAAATTCTTTGCATATTTTTTCACGACTTGCGCGCCCAAAACGCTCTTGTAAAGGTTTATCTATACAGAGTTTTTCTAAATTTTCTTTTAGGGATTCTACATTTCCAACTTCAACCAAGAATCCATTAACTCCATTTTCTACGACTTCGCGACAACCTACTGCATTTGTCGTGATGATAGGTTTTGCCATACTTCCAGCTTCTAAAAGTGTGCGCGGAATCCCTTCTCTAAAACTTGGCAACACAAACACATCACAGATTCCAATTAATTCTCTAATATCTTTTCTCTCTCCAAGATAAATAACCGCATTTGAGCTTTTTAAAAATGTTTCATCAATAGGAGCAATATTTCCTAAATCTACTCCGCCAACATACAAAAACACAAAATTTGGATATTTTGCTTTTAAGAGTTGTGCAGCTTGATAATATTCTTTTACGCCTTTGTGCAAAATCGCGCGCGCAATCATTAAAATAATAGTGGAATCTTTAGAGATTGTTGAATCAATGGAATCTAAAAGCTTTGTGTGTAACGCTTCTTTTTCTTTTTGTGTGTAGGGCAAAAAGGTTTGTGTATCAATCCCAGAACCTTTGATAAGTGCAGTTTTGTTAGCATCTAGTAGCCTTTTTTGCACAAATAAATCTAAGTCATCTTGATTTTGAAACAGCACTTTTTTTGCAATCTTAAAAGAAACGCGATTGAGTGATTCTATGATAAAGCGAAAAATTTTAGCTTTTGTGTTATTTTGGATATAAAAACTACCAAGTCCTGTTAAGCTGTTAATCACATAAGGAATCCCGGCAATTTTTGCAGCAAATGCACCATAAATATTAGGCTTTAGCATAAAGGTATGCACAATATCCGGGTGTATGGTTTTTAAAATATGTGCAATTTCTTGAATGCTGCTTAATGCGCTAAAGGGGTTTAGACTGCTACGCTTAATGTGATATTCTAATGCTTCAATACCGAGTTTGGGGAATTTGTCAAAGTCTTCACCTTTGGGAATAAGCGCAATAACATCATGCCCTTGCTCCTTTAAAGCAAGCATTATAGGGAGTCGGAATCTAAAAAGATTGGAATCCGTGTGGGATAAAAATACGATTTTCATACAACACCTTTTAAAATTTGTAAGCATTATAACATTTAAAAGACAACAGATTATAAGCATACAATTATGCTATAATGCAAGGTTTTTTAAAGGAGTTGCTATGGATGAAGAACTCGTAGAAGAAGAGGATTTTTTAAACAAGAATGATAATAATGCAGTTATTCAAAAGGTGTGCTTAAATATTAATCCTGCAAATGGAGTGATTAAAGAACAAAGTTATGGTAAGGCTTCTGTCTTATTAGAAGTAACCAACAAAATGGTGATTGACAAAACAGGATTAATCCATTCTGGATATTTATTCTCAAGTGCCGCATATTGCGCGCTTTTAGCAGTCAATGAACCTAATGGAATCATGATTGGTGCAGAAGTGAAGTTTCTAGCACCTATTGAGTTGGGCAATGAAGTGTTGTATCGTGCTGAAACATTGCAAGAAGACACAAAAAAACGCGAAGTAAAAGTAGAAGGATTTGTGTTAGATATTAAAATTTTTGATGCGATTTTCTATATTGCTGTGTTTGATAAACACGTTCTAAGCTTGCATATTACAAGAGAAATGGAAAAGAAAATGGGTTAAAGTAGAGGGAGAAAATGCGCGTAGATTTACATAATCATACAAGTTTGTGCAACCACGCCACAGGCACAATGGAAGAATATATTTTAAAGGCAATAGAAGAAAATATTGATGTTTTTGGGTTTTCTTGCCATAATCCGATGCATTTTGATGCAAAATATAGAATGCGCTTTGAAGAGCTGCCTTTATATTTTAATGAAATTGCGCGTTTGAAAGAAAAATATGCAGAAAAGATTGAGATTTTAAGTGCGCTAGAGATTGACTTTTTGCCTCCATTTATGGAAGATTCCTTATTTGCATTGCCGCTTGATTATAGAATTGGAGCGGTGCATTTTCTAGGGGATTGGGGATTTGATAATCCAGAATTTATAAGAGAATACGCAAAACGTGATATTAATGATTGCTGGGTAGAGTATTTTAGGGCAACAGAAATGCTAGCAAAGAGTGGCAAATTTGACATTGTAGCGCATATGGATTTGTTAAAAGTCTTCAAACATTTTCCTACAAAAGATTTAAGAAAAGAGATAGAATCCGCACTAAAGGCGATAAAGCAAGCAAATATGAGTGTGGAGATTAATGCTGCGGGATTCCGCAAGGAAGTGGGTGAGCAGTATCCTAGCAGAGAAATTTTAGAAATGTGCCATGCTTTAGAGATTCCAATTGTTTTTGGTAGTGATGCACATGCAGTGCAACAGATTAATTTTAAGCGCAAAGAATTAGAATCTTTAGCCAAAGAGGTTGGATATACAAAATGCGCGGTGTATCGCCAAAGGGAACGAGAATTTATAGAGTTTTAGAAAAGCTATCTCAATGAAAATTAAGTAAATTTGCGCTAAATTCTCATTTCTACATAAATTACGGAGGGTAAATGTCGCTGGTGGGCATCGTGGGCTTCAAACCCATTTGAGCGGATAGGTGTCTATTTGCTGGGGAGTTCGATTCTCTCACCCTCTCGCCACTTTTAAAGAACTTAGAAGTAAGGATTTTATCATTAAAACAAAGTTTTATAAAGAATTTTTCCAGCATTTTAATCACACAAAAACACTTGTTATTGGCACATTTATACTTTTTGGGATTCTGACATTTTTGGGGAAAATTGTTTCTTTTTTGAGCTTTTTGCCAAACGCACAATTTTGGTTGTTAGGGTATTTTGGCTACATTTGGGCATTTGTTGTCGCGTATGTGTTGTATCGAGCAAAAGCGATTCCAGATTTTAAGAATTCAGATTTTTTAGAGAGGGCATTAGGTATAGCTGTTGGAGTCTTTGCGCTTTTGGTTCTTCAAGGATTGTTTTTTGAAAAAGCTGGAATTTTAGGTGTAGCCTTTAATAACGTCTTAAAGCCTATTATTACCCCACTTGGAATTTTTGTTTTGGGTCTTTTAATGTTGGGTTTTGGGGTAATTATATATACAGCAAAATCCCCAAAAGAGTTGTATGAAATTATCTTTAATGCGTTAAAGGAGGATTTAAAAAAAGATATAAAGCAAGCGCAAATTTCTAAAGAAGGAATTTACAAAAAGGCAGAGCGATTAAAATATTTTTGGTTAAAAACTAAAGCATTTTTCGCACCCCCTAAAAAGCAAAATCTACAAGAAAACATAAAGCAAGATTTTAAAGAAGAATCTATACAGCATAATGCAGAAGTAACACAAGAGCAAAAAGAAACAAAAGAAAATATGCGCGAGGAAATAGCAGCACAAGAAGATTTGCAAAAAATATCCCAAGAAATACCTCAAGAAAAAGCAGAAACAAAACCACTAAATCAAACAGAGGATTTACGTCCTTTAACCTTAGAAGAGCTTATCGAGCAAAGCAAAGGCAATCCGCCACCTAAAGAGGTTATTCAATTTAATTTTGATGAAGAAGATGAGGAAGAGCAAGAGCAAATACAAGATACACAAGATTTCACAGAAATAATGGAATCGCAAAATTTTGAAGATGGCATTGATGTATTGCGTCAAGATATTGAGCTTCCAATGCGCGAAGATAATCCATTAGAAAGCCAAGAATCTGCTATTCGTGTGATTAGTGCAAAAAGTATTCAACAAGAAGATTTTAATCCAGCGCAATTCCAAATGCAATCTATGGCGAGTTTGGAAAATTTTAAACGTTTTGAAAAAAGCGATTTTTATTTTAAAGAGGAAGAAAAACAAGAAGAACCTATAAAACTTATCAAAAAAGAGGAAATACACTCCTATCAAAATTCGCAAGATGAACAAGATTTACAACCCCAACAAGTCGAGCAACATAAGCTACAAGAACCCACAAAAAAACAAGTGATTAAATCCTATCCCAAAAATCTTTATGCAGCAACACCTTTTAGTGCTTATTATGACAAAGGACCAGTTGGCACACGTGATTATCTTGTCGATGTGGAAAATATCCAAAAGGAATATCCGCGTAAAAATGAAAAAAATGAGCTGCCAAGCACGATTTTTTACTATGGCAATAAGGCTAGCGCATATCCTTTGTCTAGCGCAGAGGTGCAAGAAATGGAATCCCAAACATCAAATGCACAAGAAAATGTTTTGGAGCCACAAAATGTAGAATCACAAGAGAAACAACAAGAGATTCCACAAAGCACAGAATCTTCCCAAACAACAGAAGCTTTAGAGACACAAGATGCAGAATCCAAAAATGCAGAATCTAAAATTGCTCCATTAGAGCAAGAAGAGCCACAAACTTTACAAATCAAAGAAGTTGCGATTCCACAATACACCACAATTCCAGATACAATACCACAATTTGGCTATGGCTATGCGCAGTATCAAGAGCCTGCACAATCTATGCCTTCGCAAATCGTAACCCAACCAGAGGAAATCCATTTATTTCAAGATTCCAAAAAAGCAGAATTGCAAACAAATCTAAAACCACAAGAGCAAAGCACTCCAGCAGAACAAATTCCAATAGAAAAAACCCCAGTTGAACAAATCTCGGTAGAACAAATCCCAGAAGAGCAAACTAATGTAGCTCCACAATCTTCACAACCCATAAATACAGAAGCGCAAAATACTCCCCCGCAAAATGAAGAATCTCACAATATAGAATCTCAACCTTCTGCGATTCCACAATCTCCACAGATTCCTGCGCAAAATATAGTTTTGCAAAATAATGTAGAATCTCAAACACATACCCTTGTAAAAACTTTAGAAGAAAATGTAGCATTAATGGAAGATTTAGAAATAGCACAAACTCCACAAATTATAGAATCTAAAGATTATGAGCTTCCAAAGTTAGAGTTTTTGCAAGAGCCAAAAAGTGCGCATATTGAGATTGATGAGGGTGAAATTGATAGAAAAATCAATGACTTATTAAACAAAATGCGTGTTTTTAAGATTGAAGGCGATATTGTGCGCACTTATTCTGGTCCTATTGTTACGACTTTTGAGTTTCGCCCAAGTCCAAATGTTAAAGTTTCAAGAATCCTAACTTTGCAAGATGATTTGGCAATGGCATTGCGTGCAAAAACAATCCGCATTCAAGCACCAATTCCCGGCAAAGATGTCGTAGGAATAGAGATTCCAAATGCACAGGTAGAAACGATTTATTTGCGTGAAATTTTGGAAAATGATTTATTTAAGCATTCTGTTTCCCCTTTGACTTTAGCATTAGGAAAAGATATTGTGGGTAATCCATTTGTAACAGATTTGAAAAAGCTCCCGCATTTGCTGATTGCTGGCACAACAGGAAGTGGAAAAAGTGTAGGAATTAATGCAATGATTCTCTCTTTATTGTATAAAAATCCCCCCGATAAACTCAAGCTTATTATGGTAGATCCTAAAATGGTAGAATTTAGCATTTATAATGATATTCCCCATTTATTAACGCCCGTAATTACGAATCCTAAAAACGCTATTTTTGCGCTTGATGTCGCGGTTAAAGAAATGGAGCAACGCAACGCGCTCATTAGTGAAGCAAGAGTAAAAAACATTGATAGTTATAACCAAAAAGCAGAAATTGAGGGCTTTGAGCCTTTTCCTTACATTGTGATTATTATTGATGAATTAGCAGATTTAATGATGACAGGCGGCAAAGAAGCAGAGGCTTCCATTTCGCGTTTAACGCAAATGGCGCGTTCAAGTGGAATCCATTTGATTGTTGCGACACAGCGTCCAAGTGTAGATGTTGTTACAGGATTGATTAAAGCAAATCTTCCTTCACGCATTAGTTATAAAGTTGGACAAAAAATTGATTCTAAAGTGATTTTGGATTGTCATGGGGCGGAATCTTTGCTTGGCAATGGAGATATGCTATTTGCAGTAGGAGGAGGCAATGTAACGCGTCTGCATGCTCCTTTTAGCACAGAAGAAGAGATTGAGCGCATTGTAGAGTTTATTAAAGCGCAATGTCCTCCACAATATGATGAGCGTTTTTTGCAAAAAGAAGAGCGTTCGCAAGTGCAATCTAGTGGAGAATCTGATGATCTTTATGAAGAAGCAAAACGTATTATGTTAGCTGATGGTAAAACTTCTATTAGTTACATACAGCGAAGATTGGGAATTGGATTTAATAAAGCAGCAAATATCGTAGAACAAATGGAACAAAGAGGATTTTTAAGCAAGCAAAACTCTAAAGGTATGCGAGAAATTATTGGTGAGTGAAAAAACACACTATAGAATTTGTAGTTTTAAGAAAAGTTTTGCTAAAATCGACAATTACTTAATTTTAATTTTGGAGCATAGAGAGAATGAATGTAAGTCTAAAGGTTAGCAAAGTAGATAGCGCAAATGCAACAGCACAGGCTACGATTCCAGTTGATGCGTTAAACAAAAAGCTAGATAAAATTACAAAGGCAGCTAGCAAGAATCTTAAAATTGATGGATTCCGCAAAGGTAAAGTTCCAGCTGCAGCAATCAAGCAACGCTATGGAAAGCAATTAGAAGAAGATGCGCAAAGGGAGTGCGTGCAAGATTTATTGCAAGATATTCTAAAAGAATTAAATGTTGAGGCATTTATGTTGCTTGGCGACCCACGTATTGTTAAATTTGAGAAAAAAGATAAAGGGATTGAGCTAGAGGTTGAATTAAGTTTAGCACCAATGATTAAACTTGATAATGTAGATGCTTGTATTCCAGAAGTTAAGATTCCAGAAGTAAAAGACGCTGATGTTGAAGAGCGTTTAGAAGAGATTGCAAGTGCTAGAGCACCATTGGTTAAGATTGAAGATGGTAGGCGTAAATTAAAAGATGGCGAGTATGCTAAGATTGATTTTGAAGGCTTTATTGATGGTAAAGCATTTGAAGGCGGGAAAGCAGAGAATTATTTGCTAAAAATTGGTAGCAAATCTTTCATTGAAGGTTTTGAAGAGCAGCTTATTGGAATGAAAAGAGGGGAAGAAAAAGAAATTAATGTAACTTTTCCAGAGAATTATCAAGCACAAAATTTGGCTGGAAAACCTGCAGTGTTCAAAGTTAAACTGCTTGAGATTCAAACAAAAGGCAAGATTGAAATTGATGATAATTTTGCAAAGACATTATTCCCAGATGACAAAGATGCAAGCGTAGATAGCTTAAAATCAAAAGTCAAAGAACAACTTAAAGATGAGAAAAAGCATGAAGTTTATAATAATGTCTTAAAAGAAAAACTTGTCGATAATCTTAATGCAAAAATTTCATTTGATTTGCCAAAGTCTATTGTAGAACAAGAAATGGATTTACTATTTAGAAATGCGCTTATGGCATTATCTAAAGAAGAGCAAGAAAAATTGGCAAAAGATAAAGATGCTATTAAAGCAAAACGTGAAGAACAAAGAGAAAATGCACAAAAAAGTGTGCGTGTAACTTTATTGATTGATGCGATTGCAAAACGTGATAATATTGTAGTTCCTGATAATGAAGTGATTAATACAATTTATTATGAAGCTATGGCAATGCGTCAAGACCCAAAAGCAATGTTTGAATATTATAAAAATAACAATCTAATTCCAGCAGTTAAAATGGCAATGCTTGAAGATAAAGTTCTTACAGTGCTTTTAGATAAAAAGGCGTAATATGGCGTATTATGTGCCAACAGTTATAGAGAAAACCGGGCGCGGTGAGCGCGCGTATGATATTTACTCTAGGCTTTTAAAAGATAGAATCATTTTATTAAGTGGGCAAATTGATGATGGTTTAGCAGCATCTATTGTTGCACAACTATTATTTTTAGAAGCAGAGGACCCTGAGAAGGATATTTATTTGTATATCAATTCTCCGGGTGGCGTGGTAACTAGCGGGTTAAGCATTTATGATACGATGAATTATGTTAAGCCTGATATTAGCACAATTTGTATTGGTCAAGCAGCAAGTATGGGTGCATTTTTATTAAGCTGTGGAACAAAAGGCAAGCGGTATTCTTTGCCTAACTCACGCATTATGATTCATCAACCATTAGGTGGAGCACAAGGGCAAGCGACAGAAATCGAAATCCAAGCAAAAGAAATTTTGCGCTTAAAGGCAAGTCTAAATGCAATTTTGGCTGGTAATACAAACCAGCCATTAGAGAAGATTGCAAAAGATACTGATAGAGACTTTTATCTAAGTGCAAAGGAAGCACAAGAATACGGGTTGATTGATAGTGTTTTAGAAAAAAGTTTGAAATAAGGGGTGCGTGATGAAAGATGATTTTGGTTCGTTTGAAGGATTGCAAAGTTTTGAGACAGGTGGCGCTGAAGACCCAAACGCGGATTCTTTTTCATCTTTTGGTGGTATGGATACTCCCACGCAATCTGCAGACTCTCCTGCTGAAATCTCCTCAAAATCCGAATCAAAAGACGCTAATAGTTTAGAAGAATATGGTTTGCAAGTTGTCCAAGAATTAAATGCAAATGGAGTTTTGCCAACACCTTATAATTATAGAATCTATTTTGAAAAATTATTAGAGAATAAATCACAAGAGTTTAAAGATAGTGCTTCTCAATATGTAGAAATCGACCAACGACCAGCAGAAAAACAAGCAATTTTAGAATCTAAAGTGCTAAAAGTGCAAAGTAATATGAGTGGCACTTTGAGCCAAGTAGGAGCATTAGTAAAAAATCTTAGGCTTTTACAAAGTATTTTAAAAAAACATGAAAAAGAAGTCGAAACAACAAATAATGCGATTGCCTTGCAAAATATTATTTCTGTGTTTCAAAAAGAGCTTGATAAGTTAGGGGAAGTGGTAGATCATCAACTCCAAGATGTTAAGACAATGCATGATAGAACACTTGCTTCAATTGAGGGAATTAGCAATGAAATCATTTGTGATAGCGTTTATGGAATCTATAATAAACGCTTTTTAGAAAAACGCGTGCTTGATGAAGCAGCTACCGTAAATATGGACGGATACAAATCTTCTCTTTTGCTTATTAGAATGTCAAAAAGCCTACAAGGTCGGATAAATTCTGACAAAACAGCAACAGTGATTAATCGGTCTTTGTCAAAAACTTTACAAAAAGTTGCTAATAGAAGTGATATTGTAGCTTATTATGAAGCAGGAGTTTTTGGAATCCTGCTAAGCCATAGTGATAAAGATGCAGCAAAACGTTTTGCAAATCGTCTCATTGAAAAAGTAATTGGAATAAACATTATTGTAGGTGATGAAGAGATTCCATTAAGTGTTTGCACTGGAATTGTCGAAATTAATGAGTTTTCTAAAGCAAAAGATATTATCAAAAATGCTCTTGAAGCCCTAAAAAAAGCATCAAATAGCAATATCTCCTTTGTGGTGTATGGGGAAAATTAAGTGTTAGAGGTTATCACTTATCCTAATCCCTTATTGCGCCAAATTTCTAAACCCGTAGAAGTCTTTGATGAAGAGTTGCATACGCTATTAGATGGAATGTATGAAGTTATGTTGGTTAAAAATGGAGTTGGAATCTCCGCAATTCAAGTAGCAAAGCCTATTAGAGCACTTTTGATTTGTATTCCAGATGAAGAAGGTAATCAACACAAAGAAGACTTGCTAGAAGTGATTAATCCGGAGATTATAGAAAAAGATGGTGAGATTATTTTTAGTGAGGGGTGTTTGAGTGTTCCGGAGTTTTATGAAGACATCAAACGTTATTCTAGGGTCAAGGTAGTTTATCAAGACCGCTTCGGCAAAAAGCACGAGATTACCGCACAAGATTATTTAGCGGTTGCTTTTCAGCATGAAATTGACCATTTAAATGGAGTTTTATTTGTCGATAAGCTCTCTATCGTCAAGCGCAAGAAATTTGAAAAAGGCTTGAAGCAAAAGCACAAATTCTAATCTAGCTCCCTTAATGCTGCATTTAAGTCAATATGACAATATCCATTAGGGTTTTTTTCTAAGTATTTTTGATGATAGGATTCTGCAGAATAGAAATTTTCTAACAGACAAACTTCTGTAACAATTTTTTGAGAAAATTGTTTTTGTAAGGATTCTATAAAATCTTGAATCTCTGCTAGTATTTTTGTGTCTTTTGTATAGATTCCGCTTCTGTATTGTGTGCCAATATCATTACCTTGATAATTTAGCGCAAATGGGTCAATGATACTAAAGAAACGTTTTAATAATGTCTCAAGAGCTAAAATATTGGAATCAAAAACAATCTCCACTGCTTCTGCTGCTTCTGTTGTGCCACTACAAACTTGGTGATAATTAGGCGATTCTATTTTAGAATTTGCATAGCCAACTTGTGAGTAAATTACACCATTGAGTAAATCAAAATACCCTTGCACTCCCCAAAAACATCCGCCAGCTAAATAAATTGTTTGTTGCATTATTTCTCCTTATAATGCTAAATGTTGTTGATTTATACATAAAATGTTTAAAAAATAGCCTTAATAATCCTAGAAACAATAGAGTTGTTTTAAATAAAATTGATTAAAATTACCAAATTTTAATCACAAGGAAAATCTATGCAAACTTACGGAAAAAATCATCAAAGCTTAGCAAAAGCGATTTTTAAAGAGGATTTAGGAAAGATTATTGATTCTAATGAGTGGATATTGGTAGATATTAGAATGCCTCTTGATTTTATGGAAGGACATCTAAAAGGAGCGTTAAATATTACAACACAAGATGAGCTACAAATACTCCTAAAAGACAATCCAGATAAAAAGATTCTTTTTAATTGTTATAGTGGGCATACGGTTTCATTGCTAGGAAATGATTTAGTCAATAGCGGCTATACAAATGTGTATTTTTTAGATGAAGAAATTAGCGTATGTTTAGGATTTTTGGGCGAGCAAAAATAACATATGATAGGTTAGGTGGTTTTGGAATTGTTCTGTATAAGCATTTAAATGCGCCTTTGTAAGTGTGAAATTTGGTTTAAGCGCATTAACTCCGGTTACTTTTAGGTGCTTAAAGACGCTTAGTGGATTATTAAAATGTAGAGTTTGCGTGTGCTCAAAGGAATTTAAAATTTTAAAATCACTTAAAAGATGGGGATATTCTTGTAACTCTAAATAATCAAGACTTAAGCCAAATAAAGTTTTGAGTTCTTTAAAATTATCACTCCCAAAGGTGCTAAAAAGCAAGATTCCATTTTCTTTTAAAAACGCACTAAGTTTTGGCAGTAAAACTCTCTGATTACTCCATTGAAGCGCAGCATTAGAAAGGATTAGGTCAAACTTTTTTTCTTTTAAAGCTTTGATGTGTTCAATCATCTCAAAATCTGCTTGGATAAATTCTATATTCTCTAGTGCAAAATTGACCAAATCTATACCAATATAACGCGTAGGTTTATAATGTTTAATGATTTTTTGGCTTAAGATTCCATTGCCAATTCCAAGCTCCAAAACTTCTCCTAAACTTTCTTTGTGTTCTTGCAAAAGATTCCATAAAATATCTTGCATTGTTTGTTGCAAGATTGCGCATTTTGTGTATGTTTCTTTGGAATTTTGAAATTTTTGCTTGAGATAATCTTTTTGAATGTGCATTAAAATTTCCAATCAAAAAATGCAAAATGGGGTGCATCAAGTTCTAAAATTTTTGTTTGGTTTTGCCAAAATGTGCGTTGGGCTTTTGGGCTAAAGATTAAATCCCTTGTCGAAATGTATGCAAAATCCCAAGAAATGGGAGATGAAAAACTATTGTGCGCAGAGCAGGTTTCTATAAAAAAAGTAAGCTCATCACACAAAATGTTGGAATCTAAAAAGACAAAATCTTTTGTTTTTGTCAAATGCTCTTCAAATAAATTGCTTTTAAATTGTTCTAATGCCACATTGCTATGATTTGTAAAATGTTTTTGCGTATGTTTAAAAAGAGTTAGTGGAATCCCATAGTCTTTGTGGATTCCGTATTCTGTGCCATTAATAGCAATAGCTTTATGGGGCTTGAAAGCATGGAGAGATAAAAATAAGCGAGCGATAAAAACTCCCATAGAAAAAGCAATAAGCGTGATTTTGGAATTTTTGGGCAATGTGTTTAAAGAATCTAAAAGAGTGCTAAAGTCTAAATGCGTGTAATTGTATAAAAGAATATGGTTTTTAAAAAAAGGAGCAAAATGGCTAGGGTGCGAAGCAAAGCCCCCAAAAATTAAAAAAATTTCATCGGTGTTATCTAAGGATTTATGGAGTTGCATAGGTTATCTTTTGGAGGATTTTTACTAGGTTTTCTAGGGGTTTAGATTCTAAATTTGCAGTCAGTGAAAAACGCAAAAGAGCTTTGTTTTTTGGAACGCTTGGTGTTTTGATAGCGGGGGCAAAATAACCTTCCTTTGCAAGTGATTTGGAAAAATGTATCGCTTTTGCATTTTGCCCTAAAACTAAACTAATGATATTATAATCGCCCAAAATTTCTAAATCCAAATTTTCTTGCAAGCTTGTTTTGAAGCTATTACAAAGTGTCGCTAAAACTTCTCTTTTTTCTTCTAGTTTTGAAAGCTCTAAAAATACAAATAAAGTGCGCGCTATATTAATAGGGGGTAAAGCAGTGGAGTAGATAAGAGCGCGCGCTGTGTTGATGAAATAGTCTTTAAAGATTGTATTGCATAATACACAAGCCCCCATTGATGATAGGGCTTTGCCAAAAGTCAGGATAAGAAAATCAATATCTTTTAATACACCTAAATTCGCGCATAATCCTAAACCATTTTTGCCAAAACTGCCTATACTATGTGCTTCATCAATATATAAATAGACATTAGGATAAGACTTTTTTAGCGCGATTAAATCAAGTAAAGGAGTGAAATCTCCCTCCATACTAAAAAGCCCTTCACTTAGAATAATGATAGAATCGTAACATTCTACATTTTGTTCTAAAATTTTCTTTAAAGATTCCATATCATTATGAGAAAAACGCTTAAAATTAGGCGTCTTGAAGCCTTTTAGCCCATCAATATGGCTTGCGTGAATTGATTTATCAGCGACAAACAAAACATTTAGCGCGCTTAATGCGCTAATTGCACCAATATTTGCGTGGTATCCACTATTAAAGAGTAAAGATTCCTTGCCAAAAAGTGTTTTTAAATGCGATTCCAAAAGCGTATAAATTTCAAAATTTCCACTAAGTAGGCGCGAAGAAGAGGAGCTAAAATAGCAATGCTCTTTAAAAAGTGTGGAATCTAAAAAGCGTTGGTTGAAGTCTTTATCGCTAGATAAACCTAAATAATCATTGCTTGCAAGATTTAATAATGCAGAATCTTGTATAATAAGTGTCGTTCCATGATGTTTTTGGAGAAATAAACTGCGGGTGTTAGAATCTTTTTTTAAGGATTCTAACTGCGCTAAAACTTGGGATTCTAAGGGTTGCATTGATGGTTAATGTTTTGCTGCATCTAAAAGTTTAGAAAACTCCTGAAAAAGTGCGCTAGATTCTAAAGGTCCTGGTCCTGCTTCTGGGTGATGTTGAAAAGAACAAATGAGTGTATTTTTGTAACGCACACCTTCAATCGTATTGTCAAAAAGATTTCTATGTGTAATTTCAGCAATTTCAGCAATAGATTCTGGCACAGAATAATTATGGTTTTGCGCAGTGATTTCAACCTGATTAGTTAAAAGATTTTTAACAGGGTGATTTCCGCCGTGATGTCCAAATTTAAGTTTGTAGGTGGGATAACCTTGCGCCAAAGAAAGCAGTTGGTGTCCTAAGCAAATCGCAAAAAGTGGAATCCTAGCTTCAATTAAAGCTTTAATGCCTGCAATTTCTTGTGTTAAAATTTGCGGATCCCCTGGACCATTTGATAAAAAGATTCCATCAAAATCCCTAGCTTTGAAACGCGCAATTAAACTTTGTGCATCAAAATTATGTGGAATCACCTCCACATTAAAACCTGCACTTACAAGTTGGTTTAAAATACTGCGTTTAATACCAAAGTCAATAGCGATGATTTTTTGGCGTGTGTTAGGTGTCGTATAATCCATAGTCGAGAAGTCAAAATTCCCAAATGTGTGCTTGTAAGATGCTTTTGTGCTAACTTCTTTAATATAATCTATCTCTTCAATCTTCGCACTTTTTTCTAAAATCGTTTTTAGTTCGTCTTTGTCTGAAATTTCAGTAGAAGCAACCATCATCATTGCACCTTCTTGACGCAGTGTTTTGGTCAAAAAACGCGTGTCAATCTCACAAATTCCCATTGCGCCAAAGTTTTTTAGAAAAGCACTTAAACTCTCAACAGCACGAAAGTTTGAATATTTTTCATTATAATGGCGACATAGAATCCCTTTTGCAAAGATTCCACGACTTTCCATATCTTGTAAATTTGTTCCTACGATTCCAATCTCTGGCATTGTAAAACAGATAAATTGCCCTGCATAGCTTGGGTCTGTGGTGATTTCTTGATAGCCTGTTAAAGAAGTGTTAAAAACAAGCTCCCCAACACTTGTAGTTTCTGCGCCAAAGCTTTTTGCCTTAAAAAACATTCCATTTGCAAGGTAAATCCACGCGTCTTTTAAAGGAGTTTGCATTATAAAAATCCTTTCTTTTTAAGCTCTTCTTGATAGAGTTTATCAAAGATTAAATCATATTCTTCACTTCCAAAAATGATTTTACGCTTGTAGTTTGCAATCCGCTCTTGCACAATATCTTCAATCTCATTATATGCTTTTGAATAGCTATTAATTGCTTTAAAAATCACATTAATAATGCGTGTTTCAGAAGTTGCAGAGTCGATTAAATCCTCTTCAAAAAGTTCATTTAAAATCTTATGAGAAAGATTGTTGTAGCGGTCTTCAAATCTTAAAATAAAATTTTCATTTTCTGCAAGCTTTTGTTTAATACGCCAAAAAAGTTGGTGTTCATCTGCTTGCATAAACTCGATTTCTTCTAAATTTTCCTCTAGCAAATCTCTAGCTTTGTCCTCAATGCGCGCTTCTTCTTGAATATCTTGAGTGATATATTTTTCTGCAACTTGCGCAATGCTTTCAAGTCCGTGCAAAATACTCACAAAACCGCAAGTGGATAAGTCTAAAGCGATTTTATTTCCAATATAAGGTGCGTGTGCGAGTTTAAATTTCATAAGCGTGCCTTTGCATAAATATTTTTGATAAATTTTTGCGCTATTGTAGCGTTTTGTGTCTTAAAAAATCTCTTTATCAGAAAAGCCGCTCGCCATTACGCATTCTTTTTATTTTCTGTAAGTTTCTTTTAAATTAAACCTTGAAATTTGGCTTATCATAAGCCCCTGTAAGTGCTATCATCTCTTTTTGTGATTTTGATAATTTGGATTATTTTGAATGCGTTGTTTTCAATTCTGCCAATAATGCGATAATCCCCCAATCTCCAACGATAGCGATTATCCATAAAGCCTTGTAATTTTTTAGCATTTGGCAAGGAGCAAGGGTCAGAGGAATTTTTTAGGATATTATGCAAGAAAAAAAGTATCTTTTCGCTCTGTCTTTTTTGTTTCTTTTCAATATTTTTTAAAAACTTACCCACCTTTTTTTCAATGAAAATCTCATAGCTCATCGCTATAATCCCTATTTATTTCGGATTCTACTTCCGCTTTTAGCTCTGCTTTTTCACTTGCACTCATTTTTTCAAACCCCTTTTTATAGCTCTTATAGCTTTGGCTTTGCTCTAAAGGGATAAAATCATATTTTGGGAGGTCAAGTTTCTCTTTTAGTTTAGCTTTTAAGAATCTGATTAGTGCATTTTTGTTTTTAAGCTTTATTTCAAAGTCTGCTTTTAATTTGGCTTCACTTTTTTTTGCTAATAGCAGTGAATTTAACAACTGCTTTTCACTCATATTTGCATATTTTTCATAATCAATCTTTGATGCCATTTTACACACTCCATTTTTAAGTGTTGGAATTAAACTTGTAAAATTATAATATTTTACAAACTAAAAAATCTTTAGAGTTTCTAATTCTTTTTTCAAATCTAAAGCAAGGGTTTGAAAGTTTTTAGAATCGCTAAAGTTAGGGAAATGAGCGATTTTTGCTTGTGTGTAATGTTGTATGAAAGTATCCATTTGGGCATTTTGCGTTTTAGAAATCACAATGCCTAGAAGCGGAATCTCGCGTGCCTTTAGTGCCGCAACACTTAGCAAAATATGATTAATCCCTCCTAAATAATATCCACCGACAAGCAAACAAGGAAGCTTAGAATGCTCTAGATAGTCAATCATGCAAGATTCCATATCAAGTGGAGTAAAAAGTCCTCCTGCGCTTTCAACTAGCAAAGATTTAGAGTTAGGAAGTGGAATCTCTAAGCCTTTGTAGGATTTTTGTTCTTTTTGCATTGCAATATGCGGGCTTGCTGGGGTTTTTAATGTGATTCCATTTGGGTGCGTGAAAGTATTTGGAGAGAGTTTTTTAATCCTCTCACAATCCATCGGGATTCCTGCTTGCACAAGCTTAAAATATTCTAGCCCAAAAGCATAGCAAAGTGCGGCACTTATTGTTGTTTTGCCAACATCAGTGTGGCTTCCAGCGATGAAGATTTGCAAGCTAGATTAACCCCATTTTTTCTTTGGCTTCTGTGTAAGTCGCAGTTGCGATTTTTTGTGCAGTTTGCGCGCCAACATCTAGGATTTTGTGTAAATAGTCTTGCTCTAAAATGAGTTTTTCATAAGATTCCCTAATAGGGCGTAATCCCTCAATCACAGCTTCTGCCACCCTTTCTTTGAGTTTGCCATAACCAAGCCCAGCAAATTCCGATTCTATTTCCTCTTGCGTTTGCTTCGTAAAACATTGATAAATAGTTAGCAAATTATAAACTCCCGCACGCTCTTTATGAAAAGCGATAATCCCCTCGCTATCTGTTGTGGCTTTTTTAATCTTTTTGACAATCCTATCAGGTGTATCAATGAGTGCGATAGAATGATTTGGTTTATCGCTTGAGCTTTTGCTCATTTTTTTAGTCGGGTCATCTAGCCCCATAATGCGCGCTCCTTCTTGCATAATCAAAGGTTCTGGCACGACAAAAGTTTCTCCAAAATCACGATTGAAGCGAATCGCAGTATCACGCGCTAGCTCAATATGCTGCTTTTGGTCTTCACCAACAGGCACAAGATTGCTTTTATAGAGTAAAATATCCGCGCTCATAAGGTTTGGATAATTAAAAAGTCCAGCAAAAATGCTTTTAGGATTCTTTTGGCTTTTGTCTTTAAACTGCGTCATTCGACTTAAATCACCCATTGGCGTGATACAAGTGAGTAGCCAAGCCAAAGAAGTGTGTTCTTGCACTTTAGATTGGATAAAGAGTGTGGATTTTTTAGGATTGATTCCACAAGCAAGTAGCATTGCGCACAAATCATAAGTTTTTTCTTTTAAAATTTTTGGATTTTGAGGAAGTGTGATTGCATGGGAATTTACTACACAAAAAACATTTTCATAGGAATCTTGACGTTCAACCCAATTTTTCACAGCACCTAAGTAGTTTCCTAAGTGGATATTTCCCGTGGGTTGTATGCCAGAGAATACGCGCAATTTGTTTGTTTGCATTACAATCCTTAAAATAAATTTAGTAAAATTATACAATATGTATTATTAATTTTATTTTTTTCTTATGTAATTTTAGAGACAATTAAATTTTTATTTTTCTGAAAATTTAAAAACACGAAATAGGGAGTAAAATAATGTTAAAAAATCTAAAATTAGGCACAAGAATTTCTTTGTTGTTGTCTTTTGTTATTGTGGTTTGTATGGGAATTATGACTTATGTTATAGTTTCTTCAAGTGCATCTATCCAAGAAAAAGAAGCGCATAAATTGCTTCAAAATGTTGCCTTAAGAATGAGCAATCTTGTTCAAGGTAAGTTTAATCAGAGTTTTATGAGTTTAGATGCATTAGGAAATGTCATTGAAGAAACACTAAAATATGCAGACAATATGCATCATGGAGGAACTTTAGATAATGTTTTAAACCATGCTTTAGATATGGATCAAAATGCAAGTTTTTTGTATCTCTATCTTTCTAATGTCAATGCGATTCGCGCAGAAAACCGTCTCCCAAATGGACATTTTTTGATGATTAGGGGTGATGGTGATATTAGTAATGCAGGAGGAATTTATAAAGTTCAAGCCACAGAAAAAATTTTAAATTTTGGAAGTGTGCAAAAGGCTTTACAAACAGGCAAGCCAACAATAGGAGAACCAACTTTTGAAAACATTGATGGAAAAAAAGAAATTTTAGCAGTTAGAATGAATTTTCCTATTAAAAACCAGCAAGGTGCTATTGTTGGAGTTATTGGAATCATTTTGGATATGGAAAGGATTGGAACTTGGTTACAGGATTCTTCTTTGAGTGTTTTCAATAGAGATTATCGTTTTGTTATGACAGAATCTGCAAATATTGCTGTGCATCCAAATGCAAGTTTTTTGTCTAAAAACATGTCTGAAATAAGTGCAAATGTTTTCACAGAATCAATTATTAATGCCTCTATTAATCATAAAAATGGTGTTTATGAATATTTAATAGTTGGTAAAGAAAAAGCAAAAGAAAAAGCATTGGTTGGATTATCTTCTTTTAGGATTTATAATGATTTAGCAAATTGGACGGTATTGTTAGTCGCTCCCTTAAAATCTATTATGGAGCCCGTATATTCTTTGCAAACAACCATTATAATGGGTGTCATTCTTTCTATTTTAGTGATTCTTTCTATTATATTTTTTTATATCAAAAGTGCAGTTATCGCAAGATTAAATGTCGTCTCTCATCTACTCAATGATTTCTTTAGATTCCTCAACCACGAAACAAAAACTCCTCCACATCTTGTCCGCCCAAAAGCAGAAGATGAGATTGGAAAAATGGCATTAGCGATTAATCAAAATATTGAGATTACACAACAAGGCTTAAAGCAAGATGAAACAGCTATTACCCAATCTGCAAAAACAGCAAAAACAGTAGAAGAAGGTAATTTAACTGCAAGAATTATAGAGAATCCTCATAATCCACAACTTGTAGAATTAAAAAATGTGTTAAATAATATGCTAGATGTCT
>NZ_JRPB02000042.1 GCF_000765695.2 Helicobacter sp. MIT 11-5569
AAAAAATGCTAATATCTGTGCTTGTAACAATAATAAAATAAAAGGGAAAGGAGATTTATATGGCACAACCAGCCTATATCAAAATTGAAGGTGTAACTCAAGGGTTAATTTCAAGTGGAGCTACTACAGAAGCAAGTATTGGTAATCGCTATCAAACAGGACATGAAGATGAAATTATGGCACAAGAAGTTTCTCATATTGTAACTGTTCCTGTTGATCAACAAAGCGGACAACCTTCAGGACAAAGAGTGCATAAACCTTTTACATTTACATGTTCTCTAAACAAAGCAGTTCCATTGCTTTATAATGCTCTTACTAAAGGAGAAAGATTAAATAATGTTGAAATTCATTGGTTTAGAACTTCAACAAGTGGAGATTCTGAACATTTCTTTACAACAAAGTTAGAAGATGCAATCATTACAGATATTGAACTCATTATGCCCAATGCTCAAGATAAAGTAAATCATGACAAAACAGAGCTTTTTAAAGTTTCACTCAATTATAGAAAAGTGATTTGGGAACATGTTGTAGCAGGAACAAGTGGAAGTGATGATTGGAGAGGAAATAACGCTTAAGTTTTTTAAAGAATCTTTTTATTTTATTGCTTGCAAATTATAAAAGGATTCTCTCTGCTGCATTAAGATGATAAACATTAGATTTAAGGCTTATCTAAAAACTCTTTCCATTACTCTTTGTGTATTATCTCTCATTATCTTTAGCTTTTATTCTTATAAAAATACCCATAATGCTATTAATTTAAA
>NZ_JRPB02000048.1 GCF_000765695.2 Helicobacter sp. MIT 11-5569
GAGTTACACCTTCAATTTTGATATAGGCTGGTTGTGCCATATAAATCTCCTTTCCCTTTTATTTTATTATTGTTACAAGCACAGATATTAGCATTTTTTAATGTTTTTAGAATAAAATAATAAAAAAGTAGGGAATATTTTTATTTAAAAATTGTTTTTGTCTATCGAAATTATCCAACAAACACATAACCATTGAATAACTATAAACAATGTAACGATTCTATACAAAAGACTTTTTTAAATTTTATAATTTCTATGTTTAATGAAGCTTAAGACTAATCTTTATATATAGTTTTTCAATCATAATT
>NZ_JRPB02000007.1 GCF_000765695.2 Helicobacter sp. MIT 11-5569
CAAGATAATGTGAGTGTAGCTAATAGCACGAATGATATTACACGCACAGTTAATCAGATTGCTGATGATATTCTAAGTGATGTGAATAAGAAGAGGTTTTAAAGAATCACTTTTAGGGCTAAAGGATAATAGGAATGCAAACGCAACTTGCAAAGCGGATTATTCCTTGCCTTGATATTAAAGATGGGCGTGTAGTAAAGGGTATAAACTTTCTAGGGCTTCAAGACGCAGGCGACCCTGTGGAAGTCGCAAAACGTTATAATGATGAAGAGGCTGATGAGATTACATTTTTAGACATCACAGCAACCCTTGAAGCTAGAAAAACAACGCTTGATATGGTGCATAAAGTCGCGCAAGAAGTTTTTATTCCATTGACTGTTGGAGGTGGGATTGCAAGCATAGAGCAAATGTATGATTTGCTAAATGCAGGTTGTGATAAGATTAGTTTAAATTCTGCAGCAATTAAAAATCCAGACTTAATCACGCAAGGTGCAAAACGCTTTGGCTCTCAATGTATTGTCGTAGCAATAGACGCAAGACGCAACCCTAATGGCTCTTGGGAGATTTACACACATGGAGGGCGGAATCCCACAGGAATTGATTTATTAGAGTGGGCAAAAGAAGTGTATGATAGGGGTGCTGGGGAGATTTTATTAACAAGTATGGATTGCGATGGGACAAAAAATGGTTATGACCTAGAGCAGTTGCGTGCAGTCTCAAGCAGTGTTGGGATTCCACTTATTGCAAGTGGAGGTGCTGGGAGTATGGAGCATATTTTGAAAGCCTTTGAAAATGGTGCAGACGCGGCACTTGCTGCTTCAATTTTTCATTATCAAGAAATTAGCATTAAAGCATTAAAAGCTTTTTTAAAAACACATAGAATCCCTGTTAGAATAACAGATTAAAACGTTTAAGATTCTTTTTTGGGACGTTTTTCTTCAATCCATTCCACAAGTTTTGGGTCAAAATCTTTGTAGCTTCTTAAGCGGAAGAAATCCCCTTCTTTTTCGACTTCAAAGAAATGCGCTGGAGCACTTTGGCTAAGCATTGTTTTTAGCGTTTCTTCGTGTTTTCCTGCATAGATTTTAAATTTCACCATTGTTTCTGCTTCTGAAATTTCTTTGCGAATAATCATTTTTGCTAGTAGCGCACCCTCATCAATACCTTTTAAGCGCACTTCATTGGTATAGTAAAGATTAATAATATCTTTGTATTCGTCCAAAAGACGTTTATATTGTTCTAAAGCCTTTTCATATTGCTCTACAATAGATTGTAAGTTTTTAGGTAATGGCTCATCTGGCTTTTCTTCTGCATCATTGCGGATTTTGTGCGCTTTTCCTTGACTTGCGAGCAAATACGCATACACTTCGTCTAATTGTTTTCTCAAATGCCGTAAGCGGATTTTGATTTGGTCAGATAGCATAACATATTCTATGCGGTCGCGTCTTGAAAAAGCAAATTTCGCTGGGTTTAACTCAAAGGTGTTATGTTCGCCTAAAATATTATCCACAACAAGACTAAATCTAGGGTAGATTTCATTATAAGAGCGCACATCTTTAATATAGATATAATCTGCGATGATTGTCCCGCCAAGCGTGCTATTAATATAAGCAACTTTTGCTTCAACACTTCCTTTTTCAAGCACATCAATGACAACAGTATGTGCCTTTACCTCACCGCGATGAGAACCGATAAATGCAATATCTGTTTGGATTTTTGCGTTACTATGCGTTTTTCCATCAATATTTAAGGATTCTTGTTGCGTTTCAACTTGATTGGACTCTGATTTTGTTGTGGTATCTAGCTCATCACTGATGATAAAACAAAAAGGCTTCACTTCTTTTAAGAAACCATTTTTTGTTGCTTGGTATTTAATAACATTAGAATCGCTCCGCGCACGGATACTAGCATCAGTTTGAATCGCATTTGTGGTGATAGCTTTCATAGGGATAAAATCGCCTTTTAAATTGCGCCCAATACTTCCATTAATAGGCTTTGTATAGGTAAAAAGCTCATCGCCTTTATTAACAGCTTGCATACATACTTTTGGTTGAAAAGAACCTATAGGGTTTCGCGTGGGGTCATTTTGGAGTTTGCAAAGACATTCGAGCACCCCATCTTTTCCTTCTGTGCTTGCTACACCAACACCAATATTTAGAGTAAGTTTTGGCACAATATTGCCTTGTTTGAGGGCAAAAACAAAGGCATCAATTTTTTGGGAGAGTTTGTTGTATTCTCGAATACCTATAAGATAACCTTGCAAAACCATTGTTTTATAAAGTTCTTGATAAATATCTTCTTTGATAGAATCATGGTATTTAGTCTTGTTGTTGCATAAAAGCACAGCACGCAAAATTGTATCTTCGCTTGGAAATAGCTTGAAGCCAAAGGTGCGTTCAGGTTTTTGTGATTTTTTGCACACTTCGATTTTATAGACTTGTTTAATATCAATATTTGCAGTGAAATTAGAGTTTTTGCTAAAAATGTTTGTATCATTTATGAGTTTATATTTGTTTTCACCTTTTTTACTATAAAAAGTGCGGAATCCTAGTAGATAAAAGTCGATTTCTTCTCCCGCGCTTTTTTGTGCTTGAAGGAGAAATTGGCGTAAATTGCTAATATCGTTAAAAACTTTAAATCCACGCGATTCAAATTGCATAACTTTTAAATCCTAAAATTGTTTGAAATATTTTTGTGCGAGTGCTTCAAAATTGTCTTCATTATCCAAACCACAATCTCTATAAACTAAAGGTTGTTTGCAAGTTTTGCAGCGCACAAAAGTTCCATCTTCTTGCATAATTTTGTGTAGAGAATCACAAACTTGAAATTCTTTTAAAGGACAAAGGCAGATGTATTTATGCGTTGCTTCATTTGCTACATCATAGCGTTCAGCTAGCATTTTTGTTTTTTGTTCTAGGCTATAAGGAATCTCTTTAATATCGTGCAAGCGATTGCGGTAGCTTTCAATTTGTTTATCTTCAATTAAAATATGGTCAAGTAGCCAATTTTTTAAGCAGTTATGAAATTCTTTCGCACAAGTATCCACATCTTCTAAATCCATCATTAGCATAGAAATATTAGAAACAAGCTCTCTGTGCAAGGTTTTGTGTTTGTTTAAAAAGGGATAACCAATATGCTGCATATAAGTTTCTTCTGCTTTAAAATGCTCTTGAGCACTTTCTATTGCTTCATTCATTTGTTTTTCTAAATTTTGAGATTTATTTTGAGAGGAATCTTTGGTAAGTGCTAGGGCATCAGCAATTTGTTGTAGAAATTTTTTGTGTTGTTCATCTAGGTGCTGATTTTTAATACTAAATTCTTCACTCCACTCTAACATAGTCCCCTGCCTATTTCTATTTATTACTTCCTTCTTCCAAACTCAAAATTATAATATTTTATGCTTTAAAGTTAGTTTTGGAATAAAATTTATTTTGTATCTTTTTAGATATAATGCAGGATTAAATTTTTGTAAGGAATTTAGAATGCGCTTACAAGAGCAGTTGCAAAAAACACGCGCTACAAAGGAGATTTTAGCGGTATTGCCACATAGTGTGCGTGCAGAATTTTTACGCAAATGTGCTGGAGCATTACTAGAAGCTTCTCCTAAAATTTTGGCTGCAAATGCTAAAGATTTAGAATATGCAAAGGGGCTAAATCTAAGTGTATCAATGCTAAAGCGTTTAGAGTTAAATGCAGAGAAATTAAAAGGCATGGCAGAATCTTTACGCGAGATTGCAGACTTTCCAGACCCTTTAAATAAGATTTTAGATGGGTTTAGCAACCATTGTGATTTAAAAATTGAGAAGGTAAGCGTGCCTTTAGGGGTGGTGGCTGTGATTTATGAATCACGTCCTAATGTAACAAGCGATGTCGCGGCACTTTGTTTTAAAAGTGGCAATGCGTGTATCTTAAAAGGTGGCAAAGAAGCGCAAAATAGCAATGAAGCGATTATGCAGGTTTTTTATGAGGTTTTAAACGCATTTAAATTACCAAAAGATTGTATGGTGTTGTTACCTGCGATGAAAGATAGAGAAGAGCTAAAAGAGATTTTAGGAGCTAAGGGATTCATTGATTTAGTGATTCCACGCGGAGGAGAGGGATTGATTCATTTTGTGAGTGAAAATGCAAAAGTTCCTGTGATTAAGCAAGATAAAGGAGTGTGCCATATTTTTGCACACCATACTTGTAAGATAGAATCCGCAATTCCTGTAATCGTCAATGCAAAAACTGCATATCCTAGTGCGTGTAATGCTTGTGAAACTTTGCTTATAGATTCTGTTTTTGCTGAAGAATTTTTACCTGTTGTGGCAAAAACATTGTGTGAAAATGGAACACTTTTAAAAGGTTGTGCAGAAAGTTGTGCGATTTTGGCAAAAAGTGGAATCGCATGTGAGGAGATTCCACTTAGTGAATACCATAGAGAATATGGAGAGAATATTTTAAATTTACGCATTGTAGAAGGTTTGCAAGGCGCATTAGAACATATTAATCTTTTTAGTAGTCAGCATAGTGAGGCGATTTTAAGCGAGGATTATAGCGTGATTGAAGAGTTTTTAAATGCGGTGGATTCTGCATGTGTGTATGCGAATGCTTCTACGCGTTTTAGCGATGGTGGGGAGTTTGGCTATGGGGCTGAAGTTGGAATCTCAACTGCAAAAATCCACGCACGCGGTCCTTTGGGCGTAGATTCTTTAACAATTTATAAATACAAAATTCGCGGAAACTATCAAGTGCGTTAAATCCTTGCGTATCTTAGTTTTGGGCGTAAGATTCTAAATAAATATTACAAGATATTTTATTTTTGTTGCTTTTTTAATTTTTGGATTCTATCTAAACACTTTTTTGTATATGTTGCATAATAGTGCTTATAGTTTTGCGCCCAGTTTTTTGGCAAATACACTGCGTCAAACTCTCCTCCATAGCTTCCGCCAATGCAGTTATAACGCTCTTTTGTTTTGTTGATGATGAGAGTTGGAATCCGTAAAATATCTGCAATATGGATATTGCCTGTGTTTAGGCTAAGCAATACATTAAAATGCTTTGTGAGTGCGATAAGATTAATGAGTTGGTTATCGTTTTCAAAAATAGAAATATTTTGTTCCTTAAAGGGTTCGAGCTTGCAAGGATTCTCTTTGTAGGTTAGCATAATAAAAAGAATGTTGGGAAATTGACTTGCGAGTAATTGTGCAAGATTTATCCAGTCTTGTGTGTCAAAGTTAAAAAGTGCCGATGAACCAAAAGGGTTGATACCAACGATTGCTTCATAGGGTTTGTCATTTTTGCATTGCTCTAAAAAGGTGTGAATTTTGTCTTGGTTTTCTTGCGGAATCTGGAATCGCACTTGTGCAAAGTCAATTTTGGAAATGTTATTATCATAATATTTGGGATTGATTTGTCTAACAAGACGCAAAATCTTCTCTGTGCCATGCACAAAATAGCTAATCATCATCAAGGGAGATTTAAACTTGAAATTCAACAATGTGTGCATATGCAATTCTGTAACCACTCTTTTTGTTGCACTATTGTTTGCAACTTTAATCTTCCATGAAGTGCGGTGCAAAAGGAGTAGAATATCTACAGGGTGTGCCTTTAGACAATCAGCAAAGTTTTTCTCCCTTGTGGTCTTATCTGTGGTATCAACATGCACGACTTCATCTATAAAATCTAAATACTGGTAGGTCGCCCCCCCCCCTGTAGATTTGTAAAAACAATAATTTTTGCATTTGGGTAAAGTTTTTTAGCCGCGAAAAACCCCTTAATCGCTATTACACAATCCCCAACTTGTGTATGTGTGCGTTCAAATCCTATAACTTTAGGAGAATTTTGGAGATTCAAAGTTCTTCTTTCTTCTCAATCTTTCTTTTTCTTCTCTTTTTTCTCTTTCTTTTCTTTTTCTTTCTTTTTGTTTCCAATTTCACTATTTGCATCAGCTGAAAACATTTTTACGCTAGAGTAGTAGGATACAATTCCCGGGTCTGCTAGCAAGCAAACATTTTCGGCATCTTTATCTTCATAGTCAATCTTAGAAAGTAAGATTCTAGCAAGATTGATTCTTGCGCGTTTTTTGTCATTAGAATCCACGATAAGCCAAGGTGCAAAAGGCGTATGTGTGCGTGAAAACATTTTTTCAAAGGCTTCTGTATATTCATCCCATAAATTTAAGGATATTTCATCGATTGGGCTTAGTTTCCAACGCTTTAATGGTTCATCTTTACGACTTTCAATACGCTTTTTTTGTTCTTCTCTTCCAACATCTAAGAAAAATTTGAAAAGAATATAGCCACTTTCAATTAGCATTTGCTCTAAGTGGGCAACCTGAATAATGAATTCTCTGTATTGCTCATTGGTGCAAAACTCCATAACCTTTTCTACTCCCGCACGGTTATACCAACTGCGGTCAAAGAAGACGATTTCCCCTCCATTTGGTAATTGGTCAATATAACGTTGAAAATACCATTGCGTGTTTTCAACATTACTTGGTTTTTGTAAAGCAACTACGCGACAACCTCGTGGATTAAGATGCTCACGTAAAGCTTTAATCGTCCCACCTTTTCCTGCTGCATCACGACCTTCTAAAATAATAATAATTTTTTTATTATATTTTTTTACCCAATTTTGCAATTTAATAAGTTCAATTTGCAGTTTTACAATCTCTTTTTCGTAAAATTTTCTGTTTAATTTGCCTTTTCCATTATAAACTTCGCCCGGTTTTTCATCTTCTGGGCGCACCACTAAAACTTTAGCCATATTTACCTCCAAAAATAAGCTTAAAATGGCTAAAATTCTACCATACTAAGGATTAAAATAAAGCAAAAAGGTGAAAAAATGAATCTTTTAATTTGTGTTGGTGAGAATTATCGCGACTTTGCACCTTTGAATCAATATGTGCAAAATATAGCGCGTAACCATTTTGGAATCGTGCATCAAATGTTGTTTTGTGATTCTGTTGATGAAGCACTTGATATGCGAAATGCCAAACAATGCCTTATTGCAATGCCGCAACAAGATTTCTCACAATTTGTAACACTAATGCAAGCGCAAACAAAAATAGAATGTAAAAGCATAGAAGAATTTGTAATGTTTGTATCAAGCGACAAATGTAACATTTGGCTTGTTGATTTGCTAAAAGCGCAAAATCTTGCACATTTAAAACCAACAAGCATAAAGCAGTCCTTGCTTTATCTTTATCCTCTTGGCATTGATGCGACTTCTGTTAAGATGCTATTAAGTGGAATCGCAAAGGATTTTGGCGTGAGTGTTTGTGTGTTAAACGCAGATTCTAATTTAGAGATTCTAAGTGCTACAAATGGGGATTTACAAAATTTTAAAAGAGAAGTGGAAGGAACTTTTGGGGACAAGATTTTTTCCACATTTCATTTAGAGCAAAGCATTATTGCATTGCTAGAAAGCAAGAATCTTAAGTTGGCAACTGCGGAGAGTTGCACAGGAGGACTAATCGCATATTCCTTGACAAAGCAAAGTGGGGCTAGCAATGTATTTGATGGTGGTGTGATTAGCTATGCAAATGCTATTAAAGAAGCTTGGCTTGGTGTAAGTGCGGAAAATCTTTCTCAATTTGGGGCAGTGAGTGAAGCAGTTGTGCGAGAGATGTTAAATGGGGCATTAAAGTTATCAGGAGCGGATTTTGCACTCGCTACAAGCGGTGTTGCAGGACCAAGTGGTGGAAGTGCTAGCAAACCGGTAGGAACTGTGTATATTGGGGCAAAAAGTGTTGATGGAGCAGAAATTATTGAAAGGCTGTATTTTAAAGGGAATCGCAATTATATTCAAGAGCAAGCAGTGCTGTATGCGCAGTTGTTGTTCTTAAAGATTTTTTTAAAAAACTATTGACTTTTATGTCCCAAATCTATATAATTACACTTCCTTTTTATTTACGACCCGCTAGCTCAGTTGGTAGAGCAATTCCCTTTTAAGGAATGGGCCGTTGGTTCGAATCCAACGCGGGTCACCACTATAAATAAAAGTGGCTCCTTCATCTAACGGTTAGGATACCACCCTTTCACGGTGGCTACAGGGGTTCGAATCCCCTAGGAGTCACCACTTTTATTTTTCTTCATCGGTCGCTTAGCTCAGTTGGTAGAGCGCCACCCTTACAAGGTGGATGTCATAAGTTCGAGTCTTATAGCGACCACCACTTTTGGAGCGGTAGTTCAGTTGGTTAGAATACCTGCCTGTCACGCAGGGGGTCGCGGGTTCGAGCCCCGTCCGCTCCGCCACTTTTTAAAATCCCTTTTTATAATTATGAAATGTTAAACTTGAAACTATGAGATTCCATTCTTGTATGCAAAATATTAGTTTGATTCTATTTCTTTAACTTCTAGTTTTGTGATTCTTGCTTTACCGAAAAGAATCTTTAAGGTTATAATAGCTTCTTGATTAGGTTTAGCAAGGGGATTTTCAAGCTTTTTTGCGTTTTCTTGTGTGGTGAAATATTTTTCTATTGCCTTTAAATGGATTTGATTAGAATAAGATTCCACTTTGCCTTGGATATAAAGCTGATTTTTGGGTGCTTGAGTTAGAATCTCGCCAAAGGTGAAAATCTCGCCATTAAGTTTTTGGAGTGAAACAAAAACCTCTGTATTTTTGGGATATTTTTCTTTGGATTTCACTCCATAATCAAGCCTGACATAATGCCCAGCAAGTAAATCTCTTGGGTCGTATCCTTTTGCTATAACCTTAACTTCATCTCCAAAATACACAGGCAAATAAGCATTAATAAACATTGCTCCAATCAAGACAAACTGCAACCCACAAGCAATCAAAAGCCATTTTTGTTTAAGCATTTTTTCTCCTAGCCCAAAGCAATAATATTGCCCCACAAATTAGGAAAAATACGCTTACGCTAATGAGATTTGCTGAATACGATAAGAAAACGCTAAATATTGCTACAAGAAGCATAAAAGCCCCTAAAATCTTGTAGCTTTCTTTTATGCAGTGAATCCCTAAAAGGAAAATTAAAAAGCCATAGATTATAGAATCATGATAATATGTTTCATAGATTTCGGCTATATAGCGCGCAACAAACCCAGCACCCAAAGCATAAAAAATTAAAGAGGCTAGTAAATAGCGTTTGAAATAAAGGTTAAAAATACCTAATGCTAGTATTAAAGAGATTAAAACGACTTGCGTTATAGATTCTATGTTGTGCATTTCTCTAAAATATACAGGATTCAAATTTGCAGCAATGAGTAAGGTTACATACGCGCAGATTTTATAATATTTGGAATCTTGAAATTTATTAGGCAAGCTTAAAAATACAAAAGAAGTAAAGATAAATAATAAATATGAATATTTTTCTGGAATCAAAAATCCTATCGCATACGCATTTAAAAAGATAAAATTTATAATTGCAAGAAATTTAGAGATAATTGGATTTGGTTTAAGCAATACTCCATTTTGCACAACAAAGCCAAGTGCAATAAATAAAACAAAGGGATTCCATATTAATAGAGTATTAGTTTCAATTGCATTTGAAAGATTGACAAAAAACCACACACTTACAAATCCATAACTTTGCAAAAAAATAGCAGAGGATTTGAGTGCAAAAGAAAGCACTAAAAGCGTGCAACCAACAGAGAAAAACGCCAAAGCCGTATCATCGCCTAAATGATAGATTTGTGAGAGAAGCGCAATATTTGCTAATAAAACAAAGCCGCTTAGGATTCCAAAACCTATTTTTAAAGTCTTACAATAAAAAATGCAAAAATGTGTGCCAAAAAGTGCCATAAGTAGCAAGAGAGTTTTAAAAGCGTTTGGAATCTCTTCCCAATTATAAGCAATCAAAGCAAGACAAGAAAACCCAATAAATATAAAGCCAAAAATCGTGAGATAAGAAAATTCAGATTCTTCATCTAAATGATAAGCTTTAAAAATTTCTTGCTCTTGATTTTTGCTAATCAAGCCTTTATCGGTTAATTTTATAATTTCAGATTTCAAAAATAGTTTTTTAAAGGAGTTCAAATAGAAAGTCTTTCTTTATTGTTTTTATGCTTGCAAGTGCAAGCATAAAGTTAGTTTTTGTTTTTATCTACGAGTTTTCCAGCAGCAATCCAAGGCATCATTTCACGAAGTCTTGTTCCCACTTTTTCAATTGGGTGATTTGCTAGATTCTTGCGCTCTGCATTCATTCGTGCATATCCTGCTTTGCGTTCAAGTATAAAGTCTTTTGCAAAGCGTCCTTCTTGAATATCTTTTAAAATTTCTTTCATTGCTTTTTTAGATTCTGCATTGATTACGCGTGGTCCGCTTATCATATCTCCATATTCTGCGGTGTTAGAAATAGAATAGCGCATATCTGCCAAACCACCTTGATAGATTAAATCCACGATGAGTTTTAGCTCATGTAAGCACTCAAAATACGCCATTTCTTCAGGATAACCTGCTTCTACAAGTGTTTCAAACCCTGCTTTTACAAGGCTAGATACACCGCCGCAAAGCACTGCTTGTTCTCCAAAAAGGTCAGTTTCTGTTTCGTCTTTGAAAGTTGTTTCAATAATTCCGCTTCTTCCCCCACCAATCGCGCTTGCATAGCTTAATGCAATGGCTTTTGCATCGCCTTTGCTTGTATCTTGCTCTACTGCGATTAAATCAGGGATTCCCCCACCGCGCACAAACTCACTTCTAACAGTGTGCCCAGGAGCTTTTGGTGCAACCATAATCACGCCTACACCCTTAGGAGCTTTGATTTGCCCAAAATGCACATTAAAGCCATGCCCAAATGCAATGATTTTATCTTCGCTTAAATTTGGCTCAATATCACGCGCAAATACATCAGCTTGCAATTCATCAGGGATTAGAATCATCACTAAATCTGCCCATTTTGTCGCTTCAGCCACTTCTAAAACTTTGAAATTTTTAGCTTCCGCTTTTGCCCAGCTTTTGCCACCTTTATAAAGCCCAATTGCCACTTCTACGCCAGAATCTCTTAAATTTTCTGCGTGTGCGTGCCCTTGACTCCCAAAACCAATAATTGCAACTTTTTTCTTTTTGATAAGTCCTAAATCACAATCTTTGTCGTAATAAACTTTTAATGCCATTTTTTCCTCTTTCTAAGTGAAATGTAAATGCGTGATTATATTCCTTTTTTTCTTAGTGGATACTTTGTTTTTGGGGATTCCGTGTTAAAAATGTTTAGGGTGTGAAAAAAGTTCAAAAAATGCTAGAATATGCGTTTTAAAATGATTTGGAAGGATAAGTAATGTTTGAACGCATTGATGGGATTTTGCGCGAGATTGAAGAAGCACAAGCCGAGATTCAGCTACTTTTGGGGCTAGCAAAAATTTCTTTTGTAGATTATATTATGATAAAACGTGGTGCGCAAGATATTCCAGATGAGCTTGGAGATTGGAATCTGCAACAAATTGATAATGAAGTTTCGCGCCTAAAAGACGCAATTGATGCACTTAATAAAATTAAAAAGGAAGTGTTGGTTTGGTAAATTGGGAATCTTGTGTGATTAAAATTTAAGTGGAGCTATTAATAAGATTCCATATCAATGAAGATTTAGCCAAAATGCTACTTGATTTAAATCTTGTCAGCTAATGGCTAAATCGCATTTGTCGTGTTGTGGATTTTAAGATTCCTCTTTATAAGCTTTTTGAGCTTTTTTAGCAGATTCTACTCCTTCTTTCCAAAGACTATGGCGGTGCAAGACATATTTTGCATCAATTTTTCCGCTAAACATTCCACTAAGCAATGGGCGATTTTCTTTAAAAATAAATGCAGCTAAATGCCCAATGATTGCTAAAATCATCAAAAACATTCCTAAATTATGGAGTTGTGTAACCCAAAACATAACATCTTCGCTAAGGTTAAAGCCACTTAAGTTTTTGTAAGTTTTTATGATTCCAGTTATTACAAGCAACAAAATTACAAATGCGATTCCAAGATAAGCTAGTCTTTGTTCGGGCAAGTATTTTTCACTTGGCGGTTCTTGTGTTTTTAAAAGCATGGCTTTAATCACAGCAATACTTTTTGAGAAATCCCCCTTTTTGGGCATAATATCAAACTCTTTGCGTCCGCTATGAAAGACAATGTGAAAAAACACAAAAAAACAAAGAATCGCCGCAAAAATATAATGCACAATTAAAGAGATATGATAATCCCCGCTCCAGCCCATAAGTGGTAATTCATTTAGCATATAACGTTTTGAAACAGGCATTTGTAGGATTCCAGTAAAAATCAATCCAAAAATGCTAATTGCAATGCTCCAATGCACGATTCTATTTTGCGCACTTTGGCGCATTATTTTTGGTTGTTTATTTGGCATTTTTATTTCCTTTGTTTGATTTAACAACAGCAATTCCCCCAGCAATCGCGCCAATTACAGGAGCTAAAAGCACACTTTTGATAAGTGCAGAATCTCCGCTGACAAAGTTTTTAATCTCCAAATTTAAATGTGGAATCCCAACTTTTTGGGGTTTTTCTTGTGTGAAATTATGCTTTTGATTTAACGTGTTAGAGAGCATTTCAAAAGGAAGCGGAGAAACATAAAGCGTAGAAGTTCCGCCATTTTGCACATCTCCATAAATATAAGTTCCTTTTAGTTTTGCTTTTTCTTCATAAGCTTTAGCGCGTTCTTTTGCAAGTTTTATGATATTTTCTCTCTCCCCAAAAGTAATTGCGCCTTTAGGGCAAGAGCTTTCACAAGCGGGAGCTTGATTTTTCGCAAGTAAATCAGCGCAAGCATCACATTTATACATTGCGCCACCACCAGCTAATTTTGGGGCAATTTTTAGATAGATTCCAACACCTGCTTGACGTTGTGGAATCCCCCAAGGACAAACATCACGACATTTTGCGCCACCAAAGCAGAAGTTATCATCAATGCTAACTGCCCCATTTTCATCTTTGCTAATCACACCAAAAGGACAGATTTTTTGACAAGTTGGGTCATCGCAGTGCATACAGCGTCTAGGGATAAAAACTTCTTTAATACCAAGTGGCGCATTTTCTAGCGGCAAATGCTCAATATAAGTCCAATTATATGGCGTCAAGCGTGAGATATTATCACGCTCTTTAGAATAATCTTCATAAATTTTGCGCGGGAAATAATAGGGGATTTGCGCAATAGGGTTTGGGAAGTTTGGCAGATTCTTATTTTGGCAGGCTTGCACACATTTTGGCGTGCCTAAATCCTTGCAACCATCACATAGCCCAACATCAATAATGGAAGCGGTTTTATAAGGGGATTTAATGGAATCTTGCGTGTTTTGTGGAATCTCTTTTGCATTAGCACTTAGCGCACCAACACCCGCGATTCCTATAATCTTAAAAAAATTACGGCGATTTATTTGTTGCATCGTTTTGCCTTTTGCATTTAAATTTATGCAATTATATGTGGAGTTTAGATAGAATAAGGTGATAAAGTTACTCTATAAAATTTAAGGTTGATTTTGAACGTTATTATTAAAAATCTAATGGAATCTTGGGGAGTTTCATCAAGCGATTATGCGATATATGCACAAAATATTTATACAAAAAATTTTCCCAAAAACTATAAAATTTTTAGCGGGGAAGATGAATGCCGTGGATTAGTGTTGATTCTTGATGGGGCGTTGCGCGCATATATTGTTTCTCCAAATGGTAAGGAGATTAATCTTTTTATTTTGCAAAAGAATGAGTTTTGTATTCTCTCTGCTTCGTGTATGCTAAAAAATATTTGTTTTGATGTGAATTTAGAATTTATGCAAACTTCAAGTGTTGCGATTTTACCTAGCAAAACATTTAATCTTTTGAGTGAAAAATATCCTATTGCTAAACAATTCCAAACTGATTTAGTGAGTGAAAGATTAAGTCGTGTTGTCTTTTCTCTAAGTTCTTTGGCTTTTGATTCTTTGGGGGATAGAATTTTAGAGCTTTTAAAAACACGCTTACAAGATAATCATCAAGGGAGTAAAGATTCTAGGATTCTTTATATTACACATGAAGAAATTGCAAATGCGCTAGGAAGTGCAAGGGAAGCTGTTTCGCGTATGTTAAAAGAGCTTCAAAAGCAAGGAAAACTTAAAACAAAACGCGGAATCATAGAATTGCTATAGATAATTTTTATTGACAAAAAAAAATAATTATTGTAGTATTGATTCTAATTTAAGTTTTTATAGCGTTTAAGGAATTTTATAATGTTTGAAAAAATGTTAAGAGACAATCACCTAAAAATAACTCCCCAAAGACTTGCGATTTTAAAAGAAATCCAAAAGTTTGGGCATATTAGTATTGATGAAATTTATGAAAATATTAAAGAGAGTAATCCTTCTATGTCTTTGGCTACTGTGTATAAGAATCTTACCTTTATGCAAGAAGCAAAGATTATTGATGAGGTGAAATTGCCTAATCAAAAGCAAAGATACGAGCTTGTCAAAAATCCGCATATTCATCTTGTGTGTGAGCAATGTGGAAGCATTATAGATATGGAGCTTGAATCTTCTATGCAGCAACTAAAAGAGCTATGCGCAGATGCTTCGCAGTTTAAAATCAAAGAAACTTCTATTGCAATGATTGGAATTTGCCCTAAGTGTCAAGCTTAGAGTGAAGCTGTTTAAATTTTAGTTCTGCAAGATTCCAATCTTCTAAAGTATCAATATCTTGCACTTGGGATTGTGGAAGAATAAAACTCAAAGAATCTTCAAAAATATTTTCCCTCTCTTCCCATATTTTTACACGTGCAAAATAAAATTGCCCCGCATCATGATAGATTTTTTCTAACTCTTGAGAACGCTTGTTAAAGTGTTCTTTAAAAAGCATGGTATTTTTGTTGTTTGTAATTGTAAAAGCGCGAAATGGGGAATAGTCAAATTCTACTGCGCTAAAACAATAGCAATCTTGCGCGTTTTCTTGTGCCTTTGAAAACGCATTTTTAAGTGTGGTAGAATCCAATAAAGGTGCAGTGGCATATAAACAGCATAACCAAGATTCTTTTGGAATCGCTAGGGATTCTATGGTATGTAAAATCACAGAACGTGTTGAAGCGGTATCATTGCTTAAATGTTCTGGACGTTTTAATGGAATCGCTCCTAGTGATTTTGCGTAGTCTAAAATTTCTGTATCATCACTTGAGACAATAATTTGATGAAAGATTCCGCTTTGTAAAGCATTTTGTATGCTATAAGCAATGATAGGTTTGCCGCAAAATTCTTTTAAATTTTTGCGTAAAATCCGCTTACTCCCACCGCGCGCTGGAATCACACAAATACAATTTTGCATTTTATGCCTTTTTGCGCACAAATTCTTTTAAAAGTGTAATGATTTTTTGTTGTTCTTGTGCGCTTAAAGTTGGGAAAAGTGGGAGAGTGATGGCATTCTTATAATAAGTCTCTGCGCTTTTAAAATCCCCTTTTTTGAATCCAAAGCGCGCATAAAAGGGTTGTAAATGGATAGGGATATAATGGATTTGCACGCCAATGCCCGCATTTTGTAGTTTTTCAAAAAGCTCTTTTTGTTTGATTCCACTTTTTTTATTGAGTAAAATCACATAAAGATGGAATGCGCTGTAATTGTGCGATTCCACAAAAGGCAAAGTAAGCTCCAAATCACTTAAGCTTTCATTGTAGATTTTAGCAAGGGCATTACGCTTTTTGACATAGCTTTCTAATCTGGCAAGTTGAGAAAGCCCAAGCGCAGCATGAAGCTCGCTTAAGCGGTAGTTAAATCCTATGATTTGCTGTTCATAATACCAAGCCCCTTGCTTTTTACGCTCAAAGTCATTAGGGTCTTTTGTGATTCCATGACTTTTTAGCATTTGCATTTTTTTTGCATATTTTGCATTGTTGGTTGTCGCGATTCCGCCTTCTGCTGAAGTGATGATTTTTACAGGGTGGAAGCTAAAAATCGTAATATCACTAAAAGCGCAACAACCAATAGGGTATGTGCGATAGCTTCCACCAAGTGCGTGTGAAGCATCTTCTATAATCTTAAAATTGTATTTTTCTGCAAGCTTGCAAATGCGTTCCATTTCGCAGCTTTGCCCAGCAAAATGCACAACAACAAGCACTTTTGGAAGTTTGTGTTTTTTGGTGTGTTTAAGTTTTTCGCTTAGTGCATCAACATCAAGATTATAAGTTCTAGGATTAATATCCACAAAATCCACTTTTGCTTCACAATAGATTCCACAATTCGCACTTGCAACAAAGCTATTTGTGCTAGTCCATAGCCAATCTCCCCTTTTTAGCCCAAGTGCGAGTGCTGCGCAATGCAAGGCAGAAGTTGCGCTATTAAAACTCACTCCAAACTTTGCTTTGACTGTGTTTGCAATTTCTTTTTCAAATTCTTGTGCTTTTGGTCCTTGCGTGATAAAAGGAGATTTTAAAGTCTCTACAACCGCGTTAATATCAGAATCTAAAATTTCTTGTTTGCCATAAGGTATCATAATAACTCCAAAAGTTCTTGTTGGCTTAACCATTGTGAATTTGAGCCAGAATCATAAGAAAATCCGCGCGGCACTAACTCTCCTACTTCTCCTAGTGCATTTTTGCTAAAATCTGTTAAAAAGCTAAATTTAATTGTTGGTGCAATCACAAAATGGTCGCTAAACGCATAGGTAATATGGCTATCATCGCTAGGACACATTGTTTCGTGGATTTTCTCCCCGGGTCGGATTCCAATGATTTTGTGTGGGAGGTTAGGGGCGAGTGCTTTTGCAACTTCTGTAATTTTCATTGATGGAATCTTGGGGACGAAAGTTTCTCCCCCTTGCATTCTTGAAAAGTTTTTTAGCACAAAATCTACGCCTTGTTGTAAAGTAATCATAAAGCGTGTCATTTCTGGGTCAGTAATTGGAAGCTCCTTTGCGCCTTCTTTGATACATTTTTGAAAAAAAGGAATCACAGAGCCGCGCGAGCAAATCACATTTCCATAACGCACAACTGAAAAGCGTGTTTTGCGCACACCCACGATATTATTTGCTGCGACAAAGAGTTTATCGCTTGCAAGTTTTGTCGCTCCATAGAGATTAATAGGGTTTGCAGCTTTATCTGTAGAGAGCGCAATCACCTTATTGACTCCATTTGCAAGAGCGGCGTTAATGACATTTTGCGCACCATTAATATTTGTCTTAATACATTCCATAGGATTGTATTCTGCTGCTGGAACTTGCTTTAAAGCTGCGGCATGAATAATATAATCAATCCCAAGTGTGGCTTCCTTTAAACGTGCTTCATCGCGCACATCACCTAGAAAATAGCGCATACAAGGAGCGTTATAAGTTTGTGCCATTTCATATTGTTTCAACTCATCACGGGAGAAAATTACAATTTTCTTTGGCTTGTAACGTTGCAGTAATGTTTGAGTATAACATTTACCAAAACTTCCTGTCCCTCCTGTGATTAGGATACTTTTATCATTAAACATTGAAATCCTTTGCCTAAAAGTTGGCTTTATTATAGCAAGTAATCTCTTTATTAATTTAAGGTTTTGTAAAATAAAATTATAAGAAAGATTTTTAAATTGCGCTAAGGAAGTGATTTTTGAGAAAAATATGTGTTTGCCTTTTGCTTTGTTTTGTGAGTGCATTTGCGCAAAATGCAGTAGATTCTACGCCGCAAGATTTAAAAGCACTTTTGCAAAATGTTGCAGAAAATCCTCTCTTTCGCGCAAAAAATACAGAATCGCAAGCTTTAAGAGAAGAAAAAAAGGCATTCTATGGAGAATATTTACCAAAGGTTGTTATAGGTTATGCTTATCAAAATTTAACAAATCCTGATATTTTTTATCCACAAAGACTAGATGGTGCATTTGTAGAAGCGCAGTGGTTGCTTTTTGATGGGCTAAAAAGAGAAGGCAAGCTAGAGATTATAGAATATCAATTAAAAGCCAAAGAATCTCAAGAGCGCAGCACAAAAGAGCAACTTGAGCTTAAAATTATCCAAGAATATTTTTCTGCTTTGGGGGTGGAGAGTAAGCTAATTGCCCTAAAACATCAGCAAAAAGAACTGCAAGAAAGTATTATAAAATATGAAAAACTTTATGCAGTTGGGCTTGCTTCTTTGGATACTTTAGAAGCTATTAAGGCGCAAAATTATCAAAATTCTTATGCAATAGAATCCATAAAGCTTGCCTTTAAGGCGCATTTAGAACAACTTTCTTTGCTAAGTGGCACAGAGATTGTAACACTTAATGCGCGTGCAAAACTTCAAGAGATTCCTTTAAATACACCGCAGCAAACAAGAGAAGATTTACAAGCAAACTATTATTTAACACAAGCAAGCCAAAGCGCGGAATCCCAATATACTTATTTGCCAACGATTATGCTAAGTAATCGTTATACGCGATACAATTATCATGAGCGTAATCTCCCGATTTTGCCTTTTAGTTTTGCTTTAGAAGAGCCTGATTATCAAAATATTTTTGGCATTACGGTAAGTTTTACGCTTTTTGATAGTTTTGCCACACTAAGAGCAAAAGAGAGCGCGCGCTTAAAAGCATTAGCTGCTAATTTTGAATACACTTATTTAAAAGATGCGCAAAATAGGGAGTTAATCATCGCAAAAGAAGCTTTAAAGAGCGCAAAAGACAAAATTTCGTGGGCGGAATCGGGATTAAAATCTGCTTCCATTGCATATTCTTATGCAAAAGAAAAATTTAATGCACAACTCATTGACTATACGCAATATCTAAACTCACTAAGCACATTGCTAAATGCGCAAAGTTTTTATGATGAAGCGCGTTTTGATTATGAGATTAAAAAGGCGGAATTTCTTTATAAAAATGGAAATGCTTTAGTAGAATTTGTAAATTAACGAAGGGTTTAAGATAAAAGCATTACAATTTACTTAGTGATAAGATTAGCATTTTAAGGAAGAGCTTTTGAGAATTTGGATTTGTGGGATTGTTGGTGTTGTAGTGCTGGCATTTGGGGCAGAATCGCAAATAGAGGTGCAAAACTCACAAAAGAAAATGCAACAGGAAATCTATGCAACCTTTGAAGTGCAGGCACTCCAAAATGCAACTTTGGCATTAAGTGCGAATGGTGTTGTTGATGAAATTTTCGTAGAAGTGGGCGCACAGGTTAAAAAAGGTGATAAATTATTAGCACTAAGGGCAAAGGATTTAAAAGAAAATGTCCAAGTGGCAAAGGCAAGTTTGGAATCCCTAAAGGCAAAATATGCTTTTATTACAAGCCAATATAAACGTTATGAACAATCCAAGGACGCGATAGATTTAAACACTTTTGAAAAAATCAAAGCGGAATATAAGGCGAGTTTTTTTGATTTAAAACGCTCTGAGGCAAATTTCGCTTTGCAAAAGGAATTGTTAGATAATACGATTCTTTATGCTCCTTTTGATGGCGTTATTGCGCAAAAGTTTGTAGAAGTCGGCGATGGTGTGGGTGCGATTTCAAGTAAGCTTTTTGTGTTGGAATCCTTGCACAAAAAGGCGTTAATTGTCTTTGATTCTAAATATTTTAATCTTGTTAAAGTCGGCGATGCATTTGTTTATAAGGTTGATAATATCCCCCAAGATTCTAAAATGGTTTTAAGCAAAATCTATCCAAGCATTGATAAAAAGACAAAAAAAGCAACTGCAGAGGCATTTATAAAGAATCCAAAAATTCCAGCCGGGATTTTTGGCGATGGTATGATTTTGGTCAATGGAATCTTAAAAGAAGATTCTAAAAATAGGGCGCAAAGTAGCAATTTCTAATGTCCAAATTTGCAATTCTTCGTCCTATTACAACTTTAATGTTTGTGCTCTCACTCGTGTTTTTTGGGGTTAATGCCTTAAAAAGACTTAGTGTTGCGCTGTATCCTAATGTTGATGTGCCAATTATTACGATTACCACAATCTATCCCGGAGCAAATCCAGAAGTCGTAGAAGGGAAAGTAACTGATAAGATTGAAGAAGCCGTTAGCGGTATAGAATCGCTCAAAAAAATCACTTCTACAAGCGCAGATAGCGTGAGTGTTGTGGTTGTGGAATTTGAGCTAGAAAAAGATGTTGAAGTCGCTGCTAATGATGTGCGTGATAAAGTTTCTACGATTAGCTTTGGAAGTGAGATTCAATCACCAATTATTGAAAAAGTCAATGTAGGCGGTGCGCCAATTATTTCGCTTTTTGTTAGCCAAAAAGAGATTCCAAATGCGCAGAATCCGCAAGATATGCAGAGTTTGTTGGAGCTAAATTTACATACAGATTTAAATATCAAGCCGCTTTTGCAAAGAATCAAAGGTGTGGGTAAAGTTAATCTTGTAGGATATTTGGAACGCGAAATTAAGATTCGCCCTTATCCTAGTGCGCTAAATAAATATAATCTCACTTTTAGCGATATTGCACGCGCCATTAATGCGCAAAATATTGAAATTGATGGTGGGCGTTTGATTAGCGAAAAGAAAGAATGGAAGATTCTAACCAAAGCAGATGCAAGCAGTGTGCAGGATTTGGGTGATATTTTGGTAGGCGAGGGTGTGCGATTAAGCGATATTGCGTTGATTGTGGATTCTACTAAAGAAGCGCGCAGTTTTTCAAATCTTGCAACCAAAGACATTAGCGGAAGTGGAATCTTGCTTGAAGTGCAGAAAATCACAGGAGCAAATGAGATTGAGATTGCGGATTCTGTTAGGGAGATTTTGCCTTATTTGCAAGAGATTAGCCCACAATATAATCTCACTATCGTGCGTGATACGACAAATTATATTAAAGATACGATTGCAGCTGTTGAGTTTGATTTGATTTTAGGGGCGTTTTTAGCGGTTTTTGTGGTGTTCTTTTTCTTGAGAAATGGGCGCATTACTTTTATTTCAAGTCTAAGTATCCCAACTTCAATTCTTGGCACATTTGCGCTTATGCAAGCTTTTGGTATGACATTAAATCTTGTAACAATGATTGCTATTACACTTGCCATTGGAATTATTATTGATGATGCAATTGTGGTGATTGAAAATATCTATAAAAAGCTAGAAAATGGAATGGAGCGCAAAGAAGCAGCATATCAAGGTGTGCGTGAAATAGGATTTGCGCTGATTGCGATTTCTTGTATGTTACTTGCAGTGTTCATTCCTATTGCAAATATGAGCGGAGTAACTGGGAGATTCTTTACTTCTTTTGGGCTTACGCTTGCGGGTTCTATTTTGATTTCTTATTTGGTGGTGATTACTTTTATTCCTATGCTTAGTGCGCGTATAGCAGATTTTCACTCTTTGGCGCAAAAGGATTCTTTGCAGCAGAGATTTTATCGCTTTAGTGAGCGGTATTTTAAAGCTTTGGAGAGATTTTATACCCAAACTCTTGAGTGGGTTTTGCAACATAAAGCAATCGTAATTGGCGGAATCTTTGGTATTTTTGTTTTGTCTTTATTTTTGATTACGCGTTTGGGTGTGGAGTTTTTGCCCTCTGAAGATAAGGCAGAATTTGATATTAAACTCACAAGCAAACCCGGAATCTCTCTACAAGAAATGCAAAACCAAACACTAATGATTCAACAACTTTTGCACGAAGAAAGCGAGGTGGAATATAGTATTTTAAATATTGGCTACACTGCAGAGCAAAAAGTCTATGAAGCTAAGATTTATGTGCGATTAAGTGCGTATAATCAGCGTAAAAGAACGCAAAATGAGATTATGGAATCTTTGCGCCAAACTTATAAAACCTATGCGAAAAAATTTGATATGGAAATTGCGCTTATTGAGATTCCGCAAATTAGCTTAGGCGAAGATGATTCTCCTTTGCAACTTGCATTATATGCGCAAAAGGTGGAATCCCTAGATAAAAGTGTAGAAAAAATCCAAACTTTAATGCAACAAAGCGGTAAATATCGGGATATTCATACAGATATTAAAGCCAAAACACCGCAGATTCGTTTGCGGGTTAATCGCGCGATTTTAGCGCAATATGGCTTTAGCGCGCAAGAAGTCGCAATGGTGCTAAATAGTGCTTTTAGTGGGGCGCAAGAAGTTTCTTATTTTCGCGAAAGGGGCAAAGAATATGATATTGTGTTGCTTAGCCCAAAAAAGGATTCTATTGTGGATTTGAGCTTGCTAAGCCTTAGAAATGCGCGTGGAGAAAATGTGTTTTTAGACGGATTAGTAGAGCAAGAAGAAGTGGGCGCAACTACGAATATTAAGCATTATGATAGGCAAAGAAGCGTGATGATTTATGCAAATTTAAGTAAGGGCGTGAGTTTAGGAGAAGCGACAGATTATTTGGAATCCCATAAGGAAGAATGGCTAGAAAATGGTGTGCGTTATAAGATTGAGGGTTATGCAAAATATATGCAAGAAACAAATGCGGCGTTTGTTGTGGCAATGGTCTCTGCACTATTTTTGATTTATTTTATTTTGGCGTCTTTATATGAATCTCTTTTGCAACCTTTGGTGATTATGATAACTTTGCCGCTAAGTTTTACAGGGACATTTTTAGCACTTTTTATCACCGGAGAATCTTTGAGCCTATTTAGTATTATGGGATTAATGCTTTTAATGGGGCTTGTGGGCAAGAATGCGACTTTGATTATTGATGTGGCAAACGAAAAACGCGCGCAAGGTGTTGCGCTTAGGGATTCTATCTTGCAAGCAGGTGAGCTTAGGCTGCGTCCGATTTTAATGACAACTATTGCAATGGTTTTTGGTATGCTTCCTTTAGCACTTGCTGGAGGTGCAGGAAGTGGAATCAAATCGCCTATGGGGATTGCAATGATTGGTGGTTTGCTTGTTTCTATGGTTTTAAGTTTGCTAATCGTGCCCGCGTTTTATTATTTGACGGCTGCATTAGATGATAAGCTAAGGAAGTGGTATGCGTAAATTAATCTTGTAATCTTTTAGTAAAACAAATAATTCTATTTGCTTCTGTAAAATTCATAGCCCTATGAAAAGAAAAACTCTTGATATTATTAATTTCACAATCGCTTGCAAACTCTTTGCAGCCTTTGTCCTTTGCCCATTTTTCACATGCTGCTAATAATTCTTTAGCATAGCCTTTATTGCGGTATTTTTCTTTGACAAAGATTCCTTCTAAATAGCCAACAGGAGTTGTTTTTGTGCCTTCTACATAATCATATCTTAGCGAACATTGTGCAAAACCAATAGGCTCATTATTTGCAAATTTCAAAAAGAATTGAGCATTTTCTTTTGTAAGAATCTTAGAAAATTCATCAAATAATTCCTTGTTGGAATGGCTATCCCACAATAGCACCGCTAAATTTGCTAGGATTCCTAAATCTTCGTTGCAAAAAAACCATCAAAAAGAGCATTCATATAAAAACATTTCTGTGTGATTATTCTGCGCAAGTGTCTTTTGATAAGATGCATAGACTATTATGTTTGTAAAGCCTGCATTTTGCAAATATTGCTCCATTTCGCCGAGTTTATAAAGATGTATTTGAAAGTCCATTTTTTCTTGTTGTAAAAGATTAGTCCCATCGTATAGCTCATAAATGCCCGGTGAAAATTGTGTGCTTGTTTTTTCGTCAAAATAATTTTTATTTTTTAAAATCAAGTCAAAACCTTGATTTTTCAATCTCTATGCTGCACCAACAATATCGCAAAAGTTGAACACGAAAAATAAACCGATTATCTAATATTTATATTCATATATTCTTCGTAACCCTTAATTAATTCTATTTCAATTTTTAAAAGTTTATATAATCGGGTATATGGCAACATTATATTAGAATTTAATTTCCCTCTTTGTTCCTTTCCAATCCAGTCCTGCGAGGTATCTTTTATATATTCCATGATGGTCTCGGAGTTTCGTTTTTCACCACAATAAGTTGTCATATTTCTCAATACAGCTCCTCTCACATCATATTCAATTGATTTTTCCACAAAGTCCATAATAATTTCTTTTAATTGTTCATTATATTTAAAATTGATATTTTGAATCATTTTAACCATATAGTTTCGTAATATTTCTTCTGATTCATAGAACAATTCTATTGAAGATTCAAAAAGCCCTTCGCATATATATAGCGATGATCTATATAAATCACACATATCTTCAAACTTAAATTGATCTAGCATTCTCAACGGATCATTTTTATTTCTTATTTCTATTGGAGTAGTTAGGCACTTGAAATACATCAAATACCTTTCAAGTAAAACTCTCATGATTCTATCATATCTTTTTATTTTCAAGTTTTCCTTTCTATGTTTATCTTTTTCACTCTGTCTATCTATAAAATATTGAACAAAGGAAACGGTTACGATTATTCCAAGCAAATTTGTTGCTAGACCAAAAAGTATATTATTTATATTGGTTGCCACTCTTTCACTAAAATTTCCATAATCTGACCATGTAATTGCCAATAAAATTATGCTTGTTATAAAAAGAACTACAGAAACAACTCCTGCCGCACTTTTAATCCATTTCTTTGTTTTATTTATTGACAATAAAACTACTGAGTAACATTTCATGTTTATCATTGTATTCCTTAATTTTACGAAGTTATCTTAATCTTTCACACACAATAATATATTCTTCATTCATTGTATTAGATTTAAATCCACTTTTATTGCTAGGTGAGTTTAAAGGAGGCATTGACTTATTAGAAATCTTGCGTTTAATTGTCTGTAAATACCTGAAACCACTATTGCAAAAAATTTCAGAAATAAATTTATCGGTGGGAAGCTCTATATTTTTTACCTTGCGATTTCCTACGACAAAAAATACCTTTCCTCCCATATTAATAGAATCTATTAAATTTTTAATGCTTAATTCTAAGTCAAAATAAAAACTAGAGACTTCTAAAGCTCTTTTTGTATCAAGTCTATAAATTTCTAAAATATATTCTTTTATCAATCCTTTATTATAAAGACTTTGCACCTTTTTGCCACCCAACAATTCAGAATCAAGTTTCCTTGCATCTTTAAAACCAAGCCATTCATTTATAAAAGTGCTAAATTGCCCATAAGCAACGGTAGTTCTAGAATCTCCATAAGGGGTGCTTGTAAGAATAGTGTCAAATGTCCGCTTAGATTTTTTAAATCTCGTATTAATAAGAGAAAATATAATATCTTTCAATTTTGGTTGATAAAACTGCAAATAATTTTTTGTAATTATTTCTATATATTTATTAAAAATTTCATAGACATTGGGTTTATAATTTTCATAGTTTTTCATTCTAAAGAGTTTAAACTCATTATTGCGGGTATAGCTTGTTTCTCTTAAAGTTTCGCTAAAAGCAAGGAGAAATAAATTCTGTATAGCCATATTATCCAAATGCTCAATATAAGAAAAAATGCACTTTAAATCTTGCTGCGCTTCTTTAGGTAGCCAAAAATCAAGATTAGTAATATTTTTTAAAGGATTATTATTTAAAAATTGCTCATTTTTCAATAATAATTGCTCTAATATTATATCTTTTTGTTTAAGAAGTTGTGAGGTTTCTATATATTGCAGTCTGGCTTTTGCAATCATTATGGCTAAAGGATTTAAATCAAATCCAACGAAATCTGTAATCCCATATTCTAAGCCACTTATAAAACTACTTCCACTTCCACAAAAAGGGTCTAAAAGGTTGCTCTTTTTAACCTTAAATTCTTTGAAAAGCTCCAAACCAATTTGAGGGAGCATTGTAGCGGGATATTTATGCAAATTTGGATATAGGCTTCCGTAAGATTGTCCCAAAAAGTCATATTTAGAATTATATGTAGCGTGATATTCTTGTTTCTTTAAATACTTAATGGAATTTTCTTGGGCATTATGAGAATATTCTATAAGTGTCATTAGAGATTCTCTCCTATATAATCAATAAGATAGCTTAGAGGCTTGATAAAATCTCCTGTTTGTATATTTTTTCCTATGAAAGCACAATCAAAAAATTTAAACATTCCTCTGTGTTGAGGATTATTAATTTCATTATAAAAATTCACAGTAGCAAAGCACACAAGCGGTAAGATAGGAGGATTATAAGAAATATCATATTTTGTTTTAATGCTAGATTCAGTATTAGCAATCTCCATTAACAGCTTCCATTTGTAAGTTTGTCCAGCTCTTTCACGCAAAGAAGTTTTTAATGATAAGATAATACATCTGCATAATTTATTTTTAGAATCTAAGCTATAAATTACCAAATCTACATCGGGTTTTTGCGTCTCATCTCCTACTTTAATATAAAATAAATTTTGCCATTGTGGTATAGAAGAGATTTTAGAAGTAATAAAAATATTTTGTCCTATATTACCCTGTTCTTTATTTTTTAAAAACACCCAAATAATGAGGTTTGAAAATGCTCCTCCAGCAATACTTTTTCTAGCTTGACTTGCGTCTTTTATCTCTCCTTTTTGGATTCTTGTTTGGATAAGATTCTCTACCTCATCTTTACAATTTACAAGATAAGAATACAAATGATTAAAAACTTCTTTCAAAGTCAATGTTTGATTTGAAAGATCACTCTTAATTTTTGTAATCATTGGTTGCATATAATATTTAGATTCTATATCTTCTAGCATCTTTAATTCAATTTGATTTAACATTGCCATACTCCTATTAATCGTAGTATTATACATCTTGCAGGTTTAATGCCTTATATTTTTCATATTTAACATTAAAATTCCTTACGCTCATAAACTCTAGCAACTTAAATTTGCATATATTTTTAGAAAACTTCATAAAGGGAATTTGCCTTAGTCATCCATTGTTCTAATTCTTCCCATTTTTTGTCTTGGATTAAAGTTTTGGCAATAGCTAATTCTTGTTCAAAGCAGTCTAAAGATTTTAAAAGCTCTTCTCTATTTTGCTTAGAGACATCACTCCACATTCTTGGGGAGCTTTTTGCGATTCTTACCATACTTTTAAAACCCCCACCAGCAAGTGCTAGAATATCTGTTGGATTTTGTTGGGAGAGCACAGTGTTTGCGAGTGCATAGCTGATAATATGTGGCATATGACTAATAAAAGCCGCGTGATTATCGTGAGATTTGGAATCCATTTTAATAATGTGCATTTTTAAAGCAACAAAAATTTCTTTTGCCATTGCAACTTGTAATTCTCCGCTTTTTTCTAAATCTGTTAAAACAATAATATGGTTAGGCAAAAGTTCTTTAAAAGCGGCTTTTGGTCCGAAATTTTCTGTCCCGCTCATCGGGTGTGCGCAGACGAAATTTTTACGGATTTCTTCAGGAATGCTTGTAGCAATTAAATGTTTTGTGCTTCCTAAGTCAATAATCGTGCAATGCGGAGCAACGCCAACAAGCTCTGGAAGTAGATGTAAAATTGCTTCTACAGGCGTTGCTAGAAAAATAACATCACAGCGTTTAATCTCTTCTAAACTCACCCCTTCATCGACAAGCCCTAAAGAGAGTGCTTGTTGTAAATGGATAGAATTATTATCTAGTCCTACGATACTTTTAAACATTTGTGTTTCTTTTAATGCTAATCCTAGAGAGCCTCCAATTAATCCAAGTCCGATGATTCCTGCTTGCATAATAAAACCTAATGTAAAATTTTAGTTGAATTATAATATTTTTAACTGCTTTTTTATGTATAAAAGGTTAGAATCGCAAAATTTTTAAATAATTTTTGTAAGGTTGATTAATGCGTTTTTTTAAACCCCTTTCTTTATTAGCTCCAGTAGCGTTTTTAACTGCGAATGTGCAGGCGGCGGAATTACCAATTATTAAAGAGATTCGATATGAGGGATTAAATGCAATCTCTCCACTTATTGCAAATGAAATTGCAAAAGTTCGCATAGGTGAGCCATTAGATATTAATCGCGTAGATGCTTCTGTGCGTGATTTTTATGCGCAAGGATATTTTAAAGATGTTTGGATTACAGAAGAAAATGGAATCTTAACTTATCATTTTGTAGAAAAACCGGTGATTGCGAGTCTTATTATAAGCGGGTATGGGGCAGGTAAAGAGCAACAACAACTTGACAAAGAGATTGGGTTAAAAAAAGGTGATGTGTATGATGAAAATAAGATTGCAAATGTGCGTCGTCAAATTATTCGTTTGTTAGAAACGCAAGGCTATTATGATAGTGTTGTTGAGGTAACAACAGAAGAGATTTCAAAAAATGCACTAAAAGTTACTTTAGAAATCAACAAAGGGGAAGAAATTATTATCCGTAGAGCAAATTATTACGGAAGAGATAGGATTTCTGTATCACGACTAGAAGCAGCAACGGCTAACAAAGAAAAAGATTTTATTGGCTGGATGTGGGGATTTAATAGTGGAAAGTTACAAATCAACGAGTTAGACGCAGACCGCTTAAGGATTCGTGATTTGTATCTACAAAAAGGATATTTAGATGCAGATGTTAGTGCGCCATTCTTGAAAACAGACTTCACAACTTATAATGCGGTGCTTGATTATCATATTAATGAGGGAGAGCGTTATAGGGTTTCTGATGTTGAGATTGTATTAGAAGAAGATGTTATCGCAGTCAATTCTTTATATAATGGGTTAAAGTTAGAAAAGGGAAAAGTTTATAATGTTGCAAAAATGCGACAAGATATAGAATCCATTCGTTACAAGATTGGAGATTTAGGATATGCCTTTGTGCGTGTAATGCCAGATTTAGATAAAAATCCAGAAAATGGGGAAGTTAGGATTGTGTATTATATTCAAGCAGGCAAAAAAGTGCGCGTTAAAGATGTTATTATCTCTGGAAATAATAAAACTCTAGATCGTGTCATTCGTAGAAATGTGCTTTTAACTCCCGGTGAAGAATATGAGATGAGCAAAATTGGACGTTCTAAAAACGCCATTATGCGTACAGGAAACTTTGAAAGCGTGGATATTCAAGAAGAGCGTGTAGATGAAGAGAATGTAAATTTGCTCGTTAAAGTTAAAGAAGGCAAAACAGGAGAATTTGCATTTGGTTTAGGATATGGAAGTTATGATGGGGTAATGGGTAGCATATCTGTAAAAGACCGCAATATCTTTGGAACAGGATTAACAGCTGGTGTATATTTAGATAAGAGTGAAGTTTCTACATCTTATCGTTTAAACCTTTATAATCCGGCAATTTTAGATACAGATTATTCTGTGGCGACTGATATTTATCAAAGTGATTACGAAAATTACGACTATACAGAAACATCGACTGGATTTAGTATTGTTGGGGGTAAAAGAATTTGGGATGAGTTGGATTTAACGCTGGGTTATGGTTTTCAAAAATCAAGACTAAAAGACTTTGATAGCCCAACGCTTGAGGAATTGTATCGCCAATATTACTATGGAAGTTACACAAAATCTTCCATCATTCCCGGACTTAGCTATGATAGCACAGATTCCTATCTCTTTGCTAGAAATGGGATTAGAGCAACTGGAGGCATGGAATATGCTGGTGTTGGAGGAGATGCGGAGTTTATTAAATATCAAGGAACTTTTAACTTCTATAAGTCGGCTGAAGATTGGGTGGATTTAGATTTAATCTTTAGATACCGTGCAAAGGCTGGTTATGTGCAAGATAAAGGATATTTGCCAATTGGTGAGAAATTTTATCTAGGTGGTATTAATAGCGTGCGTGGTTATGAAAGTCGTTCTATTACCCCAAGAGATGAGTTTGGCTTAAGAATTGGTGGTAAGCAGTATTTTTATAATACTGTAGAGTTAAGTTATAATCCTTTTGAAACTGTGCAGATGCGCTTTACTGGATTCTATGATTATGGAATGATTGGAAATGACGGATTTAAAGATATGACAAGAAGTTCTGTTGGTTTAGGGATTGAGTGGGTATCTCCAATTGGCGTTATTAACTTCATATTCCCAAAAGCATTGGATGATGAAGTCGGCGATGAAACTTCTTCCTTTGAATTTACGATGGGGCAGAGATTCTAATGTCTGATTGTTCAAATTTACAAGATGTTTTTGCTAAGAATTCTAAAGAGCAAAATGCCATTGTTAAGGTGAAATTACCGCGTGTTAGCAGAGATGAGATTTTAGATTTAATGCAAAATGCTTCGCTTAAAGAGCTAGGCGAACGCGCTTTTGGAATCAAAAAGCAGTTACACCCTGATAATATCACGACTTTTGTTGTGGATAGAAATATTAATTACACAAATATTTGTTGGGTGGATTGCAAGTTTTGCGCCTTTAAACGTCGTTTAGATGAAAAAGATACTTATATTTTAAGCTTTGAAGAAATTGATAAGAAAATTGAAGAATTGCTAGAGATTGGCGGTACGCAGATTCTCTTTCAAGGTGGCGTGCATCCGAGCTTAAAAGTTGAATGGTATGAGGATTTAGTTAGCCATATTGCTAAAAAATACCCCCAAATTACAATCCATGGATTCTCTGCAATTGAGATTAATTATATTGCAAAAATTTCTAAAATCTCTATTGCTGAAGTTTTAAGCCGCTTACAAAAATGTGGTTTGGCTTCGATTCCCGGGGCTGGTGCGGAGATTTTAAGCGATAAAGTACGTGATGTGATTGCGCCTAAGAAGTTGGATTCTGATGAGTGGATTGAAGTGCATAAAGAAGCGCATAAACTAGGAATCAAAAGCACAGCAACAATGATGTTTGGAAGCGTGGAAAGCGATGAAGATATTGTAGAGCATTGGGAGAGAATCCGCAATTTACAAGATGCGACAAATGGCTTTAGGGCGTTTATTTTATGGAGCTTTCAGCCGGCTTTTACTCCTTTGCAAAAAGAAATGCCAAATCTACATAAAGCTTCTTCAAACCGCTATTTAAGGCTTCTTGCTTGTAGTAGAATCTTTTTGGATAATTTTCAAAATATCCAAAGTAGTTGGGTTACGCAAGGTTCATATATTGGGCAATTAGCATTACTTTTTGGCGCGAACGATTTAGGAAGCACGATGATGGAAGAAAATGTCGTAGCAGCAGCTGGAGCTAGAAATTCTATGAATCAAGCTGAAATGATTAACTTAATCCGTGATATAGGAGAGATTCCAGCTAAAAGGGATACAGCGTATAGTATTTTGGAGAGATTTTGAGAAAAATATTTGCATTTATATTGAGTCTTTTGGTGATAAAGGGGAGTTTGATGGCAGTTGAAATGAAAAGTTTGCAGGTAAATGGTGTAGAGATTCCTATTGTTTATGAGCAAAATGCGCAGTTGCCCCTTTTTTATGTGCAGCTTATCTTTAAGGGTGCTGGAGGGGTGAGCAATGGTAAGAATCTAGGATTGTCTGATATTACAAGCTCTGCATTAAATGAAGGCACAAAGAAATTAGGCGCGACAAAGTTTGCACAAAAATTAGAAGAAAAAGCACTTTCTTTAAGTGCTGGAAGTGGGCTTGAAACACTAAGCTTCACCCTTAGTGGAATGCAAAGTGTGCAAAAAGATGGAATCTTTTTGTTGAAAGATTTATTGCAAGACCCAAATTTTACGCAAGCTACTCTTGATAAAGTTAAAGAAAATGCGCTTATTGCGATTTTGGAGAAAGAAAACGACTATGATTATCAGGCAAATCGTTTGTTGCAATCCTTGCTTTTTAAAGGCACTGCATTAGAGTATCCACTAAGTGGAACGCAAGATTCTATTGCAAAGATTAGTTTAGACGATATAGAAAAGTTTTATAAAAATTATGTCAATTTAGAATCGTTAATTTTAGTTGTAGGTGGTGATGTAGAATTTAATAAAATCGCTGAAGAGCTTAAAGAGGCTTTGAGCAAACTTCCAAAAGGCAAAAAAATCAAGATTACAAAAAGAGAAGCAAATGCTTCTAAAAGCTATGAGCGTATTCTAAAAGATACGCAACAAGCTTATGTTTATTTTGGTGCGCCATTTGAAGTTAAGGATTTGCAAAAAGAATTAGCTTATATCAAGGTGGCTTCTTTTGTGTTAGGCGGAAGCGGGTTTGGCAGTCGTATGATGGAAGAAGTGCGCGTAAAAAGAGGGTTAGCGTATTCTGCGGTAATGCGCTTAAGTGCGACAAATAGGCAATCTTACGCATTTGGTTATTTGCAAACTAGCTTAAAAAATGAAAAAGATGCACAAAAACTTGTTGTCGAAGTGGTGGATAATTTTGTCAAAAATGGAATCACACAAACAGAGCTTGATGAAGCAAAACGTTATTTGCTAGGAAGTGAGCCATTGCGTAATGAAACATTATCCCAACGTCTAGGCACAGCATATATGAATTATTACGATAATCTTCCACTAGATTTTAATGCGCAAGTGTTAAAAGAGATTGAAAACCTAAAACTTAAAGATGTTAATGCTTACATTAAAGCGCATACCGAGATAAAAGACCTTAGCTTTGCAGTGGTGAGCGCAGATTTGAAGGATAAAGATTAGGTGAATGGCAGAGTTTTGGCAAAAATATGGCAAGACGCCCTTTGAGGCGATTTTGCAAGTCTTGCCAAAAGGCTACACAAATACATTTTTAAGCGAAACATTAAGCATTAATCATAATGTTGTGCTTGAAGTTGAGATTTTAAACTTCAGATTTTCAAATCCTGCGCGTATCTTATGCTATTGCGCAAAGTTTGATTGTGAGTTAGAGCTTATTATTTTTCACCCAAAACCTTATCATAAAAGTCAATTTAAACCTAATACCACTCTTATTGTTAGCGGAAAACTTCAAAAATATGGAATCTCACTTTCTCTAATCCAACCAAAGATTCTAAAAACCACTAATACAATTGTGCTAAATTTTGGTGCAATTGCAGGTAAAGAGCTTGTATTTAGGACTTTTGGGAAGTCTGTAGAATTAGAATCTCTTAAAATATTTTATCCCAATGTGCCTTTAGAGATTTTAGAATCTCTTGTCTGCATTTATCACCCAGATTTTACATTTTTAAAGGAATTTAGCGCAAATGGCGGATTTTTTGGGCAGTATTTAGACGCATTAAAATTTATTGAAATTTATGAACATATGCGCCTTCTGCGCGGTAAAAAACGTTATGTCAAAGCACTTAAAGCATTAAATAGCGATATAAATGCATGGATAGAATCTCTACCTTTTGCACTGACATATGGGCAAAGAGGGGCAATTAAAGAAATCCAAGATTCTTTAAAGGGTGAGTTTGCTACAAGACGTGTGATTGTAGGCGATGTGGGTTGTGGTAAAACAATTGTGATTCTAGCTTCTGTGCTGATTGCTTATCCTAACAAAAGCGTGTTAATGGCTCCAACTTCTGTGTTAGCAAAACAGCTTTTTGAGGAAGCAAAGAAGTTTTTGCCAAAAACATTAGAGATTGGACTTTTGACACAAAGTAGCAAAGTAGGCGATATTAAAGCATGTGATTTTTTAATTGGCACGCACGCATTGCTTTATCAAGATTTGAGTGATAGGGTTTTGGTAATGGTTGATGAGCAACATCGCTTTGGAACAGCGCAAAGAAGTGCTTTGGAAAAAATGTTTGCCAAAGATTCTAAACGCGCGCATATTTTGCAGTTTTCTGCAACCCCGATTCCACGCACACAAGCAATGATTGCATCAAATTTTGTAGATTTTAGCTTTATTAAAGACACGCCTTTTAAGAAAAATATCACAACACAGATTATTCATCAAAATGATTTTAAAGATTTGTTGGCACATATTAGGGCAGAAATCCAAAAGGATAATCAAATCATTATCGTGTATCCTTTGGTTGAAGAGAGCGAAAATTTTAATTACACTGCCTTAAAAGAGGGCGAAGAGTTTTGGTTTAAGAATTTTGAGAATGTGTATAGCACGCATGGTAAGGATAAAAATAAAGAACAAGTTTTAGAAGAGTTTAGAAAAAAAGGAAAGATTTTGCTTGCTACTACGGTGATTGAAGTTGGAATCTCTCTGCCACATTTAAGCACGATTGTGATTGTTGGTGCGGAGCGTTTGGGATTAGCGACTTTACACCAACTGCGCGGAAGAGTAAGTCGCAATGGCTTAAAGGGATATTGCTTTTTATTTACCAAACAAAAAGCTACAAAACGTTTAGAAGCATTTGCAAAAACACAAAATGGATTTGAGATTGCACAACTTGATTTAGAATATCGCAATAGTGGGGATTTATTAAGCGGAGAAAATCAAAGCGGTAAGCAATTTCATTGGGTAGATTTAAGTCAAGATGAAAAGATAATTACAGCAGCAAAGGAATCCCTAGAGCTTGCGCTCTAGTAGAGATTAACCTCTATCTTTTAAGCCGAGTTTTTCGATTAAGCTTGCATAGCGTTTAAAGTCTGTGCGTCTTAGGTAAGTTAGCAAACCTTTTCTTTGAGAAACAAGTTTTCTTAAGCCCAAACGGCTTGAATGGTCTTTTTTATTAACCTTTAAATGTTCTGTTAAAGATTTAATTCTATCGCTAAGTAGCGCAACTTGAACTTCTGTGGAACCTGTGTCTTTAGGGCTTCTAGCAAAAGCAGAAACAATTTCTCTTTTTTTCGCCGAATCTTGAGCCATTTTGACCTCCTGATTGGTATAAAATTAAAAGCGAAAATTCTAACATAAAAAAGTAAAAATCCGCTAAAATTATGCAAATTTCTTGATTTTATAGGGCAAAAACTATTAGAATTACAGATTAATTCTTGTGTTTTTGGAGTAGATTTGGCAGCGGCAGAGAAAAAAACTTCGCTTCTAGGTAAAATAGCACCTTTTTTAGGATTTTTGACAGGCTCAAAAGATTTAACAGTCGTCTTTTTTATTGTCGCTATTTTAGCTATTATTATTGTTCCGCTTCCTAGTGGGTTATTAGACTTTTTCTTAGCAATTTCTATTGCACTTTCTGCTTTGATTATTTTGATTGCCCTTTATGTCAAAAAGCCCACAGATTTTTCAGCCTTTCCTACACTTTTGCTAATTATTACACTTTTTCGTCTTGCCTTAAATATCGCAACAACAAGAATGATTCTAAGTAATGGGCATCTAGGACCTGCGGCGGTGAGTGATATTATTGCTGCATTTGGGCAGTTTGTCGTGGGCGGAAATTATGTCATTGGGATTATTTTATTTATTATTTTAGTTATTATTAATTTTATGGTTGTAACAAATGGTTCTACGCGTGTTTCTGAAGTAAAAGCAAGATTTACACTTGATGCAATGCCGGGAAAACAAATGGCAATTGATGCAGACTTAAACTCTGGAATCATTGGACAAGAAGAAGCCAAAGAAAGACGTGATGCGCTTGCGGCAGAAGCGGATTTTTATGGTTCAATGGATGGAGCGAATAAGTTTGTTAAAGGTGATGCAATTGCGGGTATTATCATTACGCTTATTAATATTATTGGGGGATTTCTGATTGGAGTTTTCCAAAGAGATATGACAATGGCGGATTCTGCCTCAACTTTTACGATTCTAACGATTGGCGATGGGTTGGTTTCTCAACTTCCCGCACTCATCGTTTCTACTGCTACAGGTATTATTGTTACGCGTTTTAGCAAAGAGGGTGATAATTTTGCTTCTGGAATTATAGACCAGCTGATTAATGAATCAAAAACATTATTAATTGTGGGTTGTATTTTATTGCTTTTTGCAATGGTTCCGGGTTTGCCAACGCTTTCACTCGGGTTTGTAGGTTTGCTTTTTTTGAGCCTTGCCTTGCTTTTAAGCAAGCAAAAAGATGGGGAAGTGTGGAAATATGTGGAATCCCTTTTGAATAAAATGAAAAAAGATAACAAGGCAAAAGATGTAATAGACGCAGAAGATTTGCCACAGCGTAAAGCTGCACAACAACAAGCTGCCACAAAAGCTGCTGCACAACAACAACCAACACAAGAAAGCGAAGAAGAGCGCAGAAAGCGTGATGAAGCAGAGATTGATAATGCTTTAAAGGTAAAAATCTTGCGCGTTGGGCTTGGGTATCAGTTGATTAAATTTGCAGACCCAGCACAAGGTGGAGAGCTTATTAATAAGATTCGTCAAGTGCGTAGAGCAATGGCAGTAGAATATGGAATCTTAGTGCCTATGGTGCATTTAAGAGATAATTTAGATTTGCCTCCTGATGAGTATCAAATTTTTCTTAAAGAAATTGAAATTGGGCATGGCAAAATTATGGTAGGTAAATATCTAGCCATAGCATCTAGTGGGTTTGCAGGGGAGTTACAAGATGGAATCCCTACAAAAGAGCCCGTGTTTGGATTAGATGCGTATTGGATTGATGAAGATAAAAAAGAAGATGCAATTATTGAAGGCTATACAATAATTGATGGTGCAACAGTTATTAGCACGCATATTCAAGAGCTTATCAAACAGCATGCTGAAGAGCTTTTAACGCGTCAAGAAGTGCATAATTTACTTGGAAAGTTAGGGCAAGATTATCCTGTGCTTGCTGAAGAGATTAAAGGGATTGGTGTAGGGGTGATTCAACATATTTTAAAAGAATTGCTACACGAGCAGATTCCTATTAAGGATATGCTAAGTATTGCAGAAGCAATTGCTGATGGATACCCTGCGTATAAAGGGGATTTACCGACTCTTACAGAATATGTAAGAGCATGTTTAAAACGTTTAATTACATATAATTTTCAAAGCGATGATGGAACATTGCGTTATTTCATACTCTCTCCAACACTTGAACAATTCTTGTTAGAGCGATTGCCAGATGGACAAAAAATTGGGCAGCGTTTGCGCCTTAGCCCGACAGAATCACAAAGCTTGCTTGATGCGATTGGTGTCGCGCGCCAAAAGGGTGTTTCTTTAGGGGCTGTGCCTACGATTATTGGTGGAGTTCCAATGGTGCTTAGAAAACCACTTGCAACATTTATAGAGCAATATGGTTTTGGTCGCGATATGATTACTCTAAGTGTTGCAGAGATTGATTATCAGACGAAATACGAAGTGTTAGGAGCAGTGGATTTTCCAGTTTAGTAAGGTTGTAGAATATGCAAGTGTATCATTTATCCCATATTGATTTAGATGGCTATGGCTGCCAAATGGTTAGTCAAGAAATTTATAAAAATGCTTTTGAGAATCCTATTTTGTATTTTTATAATGCAAATTATGGAAAGGAAGTTATTGCGCGCTTAGAGCAGATTTATAAGCAGATTAAACTCCAAGATACAGGAAGTAAAGCACATATCTTAGTGAGTGATTTAAATCTAACACTTGAAGAGTGCCAAAAGCTTTCACAATCTGTATTAGAGCTAAATTTAGAGGGATTCCAAGTTAGTTTTGAATTGTTAGACCACCACAAAAGTGGGCAAGAATGCGCACAAAAATATGATTGGTATGTCTTAGATACAAAACGTTGTGCGACAAAAATTGTGTATGATACACTTTTAGAGCGTTATGGGCTTTGCGATTCCATAAAAGTTTGGCTAGAACCTATGGTGGATATGATAAATAGCATTGATTTGTGGTTAGAAAATACAACTTTCTTTGAGTTTGGTAAGGTAGCAATGCGTCTAATTGTAGAAGCAAAAGAACTTAATCGCTTTATGTTTGATGATACAGATAGGGAGTATAAATTAGAGCTTTTAAGAAATAGTGCGCAATTTCTAAAAGAAAATAATGGGCATATTCTCCTAGATAATGCGATTTTAGAGATGAAGAAATGTTTTTTAAAAGGAAGTTTGTTAAGTGATACGCTAGATAATTTGGTTTCGTATTATCAATGTGAGTTATTGCGCCAAAAGGCGGAATCTTGCAGTGTGTATTGGGGGCAGTATCGGGGATTTTTGAGTTATAGTATTGGGAATATTTCTGTGCTAGCAAATTTATTTTTAAAGCATAATACGCAATTTGATTTTTTTATGGATATAAGCACTAGAGGGAATGTAAGTTTGCGTGCAAATAATGCTTGTGATGTGAGTTTGCTAGCACAAAAATGCTTTAATGGTGGAGGACACCCTAATGCAAGCGGGGGCAAGATTGATGGGTTTAAAGAAAGTTTTGTATATGCAGATATTAAAGCAAATATACAAGATATTTTAGAATCATAAGGAGTAAAAATGGAAAGAATAAAAGAGCTAGAAGAAGAAGTTGAAGAGCTATCAATTCAACTTAGTGATATGCTGTGTGCAGCGTTAATTTTAAGCGGAGCAAAAGAAGAGAGTATTCAAGAAGCATTAGATGCGTATATTGATAATCTTGATGAAGAGAGTGTGGAATATGGGGTTAAGGAGATTTTGCAAAATATTGAAAACCTAAAAGCTACACACCCAAAGCTTTTTTCTAAGAACAAAGTATGCAAGTAAAACGTATTGCGATTCTCTTTAGTGGTAATGGAAGTAATTTAGAAGCATTAATCAAAGCTTTGCATAATCAATGCTTTGGTGTAAAAGATGAAGCCTTGCAGTGTTCTAGCGAGTATTCAATCGGTGGAATCCATCATACATTTATTAAAGGCGGGGATTCTTTTAAGGTTGAAGTTGTGCTAGCTTTGAGTAACAAAAAAGACGCTTATGGATTGGTGCGCGCTAAGAATCTAGGAATACAAACACAAGTTTTAGAAAGTGCGGCATTTAAAGATAGAGAAGAGTTTGATAAAAATCTTGTAGAGATTTTAGAGCCTTTGGAGTTAGATTTATGCGTGTTAGCTGGATTTATGCGTATTTTAACCCCAGTTTTTACAAATGCGATAAGAGCGGTTAATATCCACCCATCGCTTTTGCCGCTTTTTAAAGGAGCGCATGGAATCAAGGAATCTTATGAAAGCACGATGAAGCTTGGCGGTGTTAGTGTGCATTTTGTAAGTGATGAGCTAGATGGTGGGGAGTTGATAGCACAAGGGGTAATTGCCAAAAAAGATAAGGAAGGTTTGGAATCTTATGAAGAGCGCGTGCATCAATTAGAGCATTATTTGTATCCTTTGGCTGTGCTAGAGATTTTAAGGGCTAGATAATGCAGGGTTTGAAATTTTTTGTTATTAATTTAATAGCTGCAACGCAAAGGAGGGAATACATTTCAAATCTTTGCTTAAAATATCATTTGGATTTTGAGATTATTGATGCAGTAAATGGCAAAGAGTTAGATGAAAGCGTTATTGCAAATGTAAGTAATCCCGCAGGTAGTCAGAATCTTTTAGGAAGAACTCTATCAAAAGGAGAAATAGGCTGTGCTTTAAGCCACAAAAAAGCGTTTGAGAGAATGTTTGCACTTGGATTAGAAGAATGCGTAATCTTAGAAGATGATGCGTGGTTTGATGAAAGATTGGAATATCTTTTAAGTTTGCGCAAAGATTTTCCTAAAGATTTGGAGTTGCTATTACTTGGGCATTATCGGCAAGTGTATTTAGACGATGGATTTCGCATAGAATCGCCATTTTCAAGATGTTATGATTATGCTTTGGATTCCACTTATCATTTGAAGCGACTTGTTGGGGGAGGGTTTGGCACGCATGCGTTGTATTGGAAGCTTAAAGGGGCGCAAAAAATGTATCAACATTTAGAAAAAATCCTTGTCCCTTATGACCATAGCACAAGTGATGATAATGTCGTAAATGTGTATGCGCTTTATCCTGTTGTCGTAGAGACTGATGAGGTGTTTGGCAAGGAAACATCGGTGCAGGATTCTAATACTAATCGCACTAAAAGGCGTCCAAAATGGCGCAAATATCTTAAAAGATTTAAAAAAGAAATTTTATTTTTGATTCCAAGTTTTAAGAGATTAAAAGAATATGTGTAAGTTGTTGTATGCTTTAGCGGAGCTGATTCCTATAAAGTCTTTAAGAAGAAGTCTTAAAGCAAAAAAAGAAGCTATGGCGCAAAGCCAAGTCGCGAAGTATTTAAATGCGCATTATGTGGAATCTTATTTTGAAAATAAATTGCAAAAATGGGATTTTACACCTAAAGTGGATTTTAAAGGGCAAAAGATTATTTGGCAATTATGGTTTCAAGGAGAAGAGCAAGCTCCAGAGATAGTAAAAGCGTGCTTTGCTTCGGTTAGAAAACATATGGGAGATACGCATAAAATTATCATTTTAGATGAAAATTCCATAAAAGATTATATAGATTTTCCGCCTTTTGTGGCTGAAAAAATGCAAAACAAAGAATTTACAAAAACTTTTTTTTCGGATTTGCTGCGCGTGGCGTTGCTATCAACCTATGGAGGGATTTGGCTAGACGCGACTATTTTTTTAAGTGGCAGGATTCCACAAGAGATTTGCGAAAAAGATTTTTTTGCCCCAATACGCTCTCCAAATGCTCCAAAAGATTATAAGCGTTGGATAAATTTTAACTACCGCTATTTTTGTTGGGATAAAGATTTTATGGTGAAATTTTGTAGTAGCTTTATGGTGGGAAAAGCTAATAACCCTATGGTTGTGGCATTAAGAGATACAATGTTGCAATATTGGGAGAATGAGAACATTTTGAGACATTATTTTGTCTTTCAGATTCTATTTGAGCTTGTAAATGCGCATTTTAGAATCTCTTTTGAAGGGCAAAATGATACAGAGATTCATTTGCTACAATTATTTGCAAAAAGCTCTTATGACGCGGCTTTGTGGGATAGTATAAAAGAAAAATCATCAGTGCATAAACTTACCTATCATAAATCGCTAAAAGATTCTATGGTGGATAATATTGTTTTGCGTGGTAAAAGTTAGTATTACAAGGATTAATGTGGAAAATATAGAATCTATGACGATAGTAACTGCATTTTATGATATTAAAAGAGAAAATCTTGACGATTTTAAAAGAGATTATACAAGGTATTATGAATATTTTGCATTTTGGGCTGGCGTTAAAAATCCTTTAATTGTCTATACGACAAAAGAGCATGAAGAAGCGATTTTGAAAATCAGAAAAGCAAAAGGGTTAGAATCCAAAACGCAAGTGATTATCAAGCCTTTAGAATCCTTTGATACAAGTGCATTAGAGAAAATCCAAAAAACTTTTAAAGATTTTGACCAAACACAAGGGCGTAAAAATCCACAAAATATAGAATGTTTAAGTGCGGAATATTGCTACTTAATGTATTGTAAGCCTTATTTTGTTTGTGATGCGATAGAGCGTGGAATCGTGAGCAGGCAGGTTTTATGGCTTGATTTTGGATATAACCACGGAGGGAAATTTTATCAAGATTCTAAACAATTTGATTTTCTCTTGACGCCACAGAAAAATATTGAACATGATAAAATCAATTTTTTCTCTATAAAAGACAATGAAAAAGATAGTATTGCTGAAATTTATTTTAATATGAATGTTTTTTTGATAGGTTCTTTGTTTTCGGGGAATATTCAAGCTTGGATAGCATTAAAAGAGCACTTTAAAAAGGCTTTGGAGGCTTTTACATCTTTAAATATTTTTGATGACGACCAAATTTTACTTGTATGGTGTTATAGGAATTTTCCACAAAATTATCATGTCATTAGGACTTATGAGTGGTTTGCTGCGCTGGATAATTTTATTCCAAAAGAGATTTGCCAAGCATTAAAGCGGAATCTTAAAGAATCATTACCTTATCGTCAAGCAAAAGCAAAATACAAAGAAGCGTTCAAGAAAAGAAATGCTGCACAATGCTTGTATTATGGATTCTTATATGTGTGGTATAAAATATTTAAGGACAGAAATGCAGCCTAAAATCTCTATTATTATCCCTGTTTATAATGTAGAAAAATATATTGCAGAATGCTTAGAATCTTGTATTAATCAGACTTTAAAAGAAATTGAGATTATTCTAGTAGATGATTGTGGAAATGATAGAAGTATGGAGATTGTAAAAGAGTATGCAAGAAGGGATTCTAGGATAAGAATAATCCAAATGGCAGAAAATCAAAAGTCAATGTTAGCGCGCTTTGAGGGGGCAAAAGTTGCAAAAGCGGATTATATTATGTTTTTGGATTCTGATGATTTTTTAGAGCTTAATACATGTGAGATTGCATTGCAAGAAGGGTTTGATTATATCACTTTTGGAATGTTTAGGTATTGTCAAGGAAAGAGAAGAAAACTTTTTATATTTAATCATCAAGAATTTTTGAGCCTAAAAGATTATAGTAATTGGCTATATCGACAAAAATATCCAAATTTATCCATGGTTGGAAAATTAATAAAAAAAGATAAATTTTTAAAAGCAATGGATTCTTTTACAAAAAGAAAAATTTCAATGGCAGAAGATGTGATGGTAAATTTTTTCTTAATTTGTGAATGTGAGAAATTTTTAAATCTTTCTGATGTTTTGTATAATTATCGGTTAAACATGGCTTCTACATCTCAAACAAACAATCTGAAAAAAATCAAAACAAATTATCAAGATTTAGAGTTTGTCCTATCTACAATACAAAATGCTTCTAATAAAAATCAAAAAATCGCTTCTTTATATCTTACGCAACTTAAAGACGAGCAGCAAAAAACTATGTGCAAAATTAAAAGCATAGAAGGTAGATTGTCTTTTAAAGATAAGTTAGAGAGATTTTTCTTTAAAAAGTCTTTTGCATTAAGGAGAAAAATAAGAGTAAAATTAGGTTTGTAAAACATTGTTATGCAGCAGTGGTTGGAGCTGTTTAGGAAAACAAAATAGAATCAAAATAAAGTGAGATTTGTTTTTATGTTATAATTGAAACTTCCAACAAAAAGGAGAGAAAATGGTATCAAATATTGATTATTCTAAGTATGAAAATATGGATAAAAAACGTTTAATGAATGCGTTAATTTCTACTGAAAATAAAATCTCAAAATACAAACAAGAAATAGAAAATCATCTCAATTTAAAAAAATTTTTAGAATCAAAAATCAAAAAATCTTTGACTGGTAATAAAGCGCAAATAAAAGCAGTTTTGGTTCAAGATTCTAAAATCCTAAATAGCATAAAAGCATCAATTAGCAAAACAGAAAAAAAGCAAATTGAAGCAGAGTTAGAAAAAGAAATTAATGCGGAATATACAGATGAATTTTGAGCTAAGGATTGCACCAAAAGTCGAAAAATGGCTTGAAAAATTTGCAAAGAAAAATCTTCATCAGGCTCAAAAAATAGTATTGTTTATTGATAAATTGAAAGATTGCAAAAATCCTTTAGGGCTACCAAATGTAAAAAATTAGTCAATTACAAAGATAATCGTTATCGTTGGAGAATTAGAGATTATAGAATCATTGCTACAATTTCAGAAAATAGAGAAATACAAATTATAAAAATTATCGAAATTGAAAAACGCAATGACACAATATATTCTCACACAAAAAGCCGATAATAAGGAAATAGAGTGAAAATTTTGATTGTTATAGAAAATGTTTGTTGTTTTGGTGGCACAGAAAAGGTTGCGGCTAACCTTGCAAATGCCTTTGCGGGGGGGGGGGGCAAATGTAGCAGTTTTTAGCTTTTTTGATTCTGGAATTTTACCAGCTTATAAATTTGATGGAAAAATTAAAGCTTTTAATGCGAGCAAAGTTAATTTACTCCGCCACAGCGCAGGCTCTAGTTTCTCTAATCACACTAACTTTTACTTCGCCGGGATATTGCACATTAGATTCTATATCTTTTGCAATCTCTTTTGCTAAAACATAAGCTTCATCATCGTCAATATCTTCTGATTTGACAATCACACGCACTTCGCGTCCAGAATTAATAGCATAAGCGTGTAAAACACCCATTTTGGAAGTGGCGATTTTTTCTATCTCGCTAACGCGTCTTAGGTAATTCTCTAGCACTTCGCGCCTCGCGCCCGGGCGTGCTGCGGAGAGTGCATCAGCAGCGCAAACAGCAGCAGCTTCGATACTTTTTATCTCTTCATTACCATGATGAGATAGAATCGCATTTAAAACCACCGGAGGTTCGTTATAACGTCTTGCGATTTCTGCTCCTAGTTCTACATGCGTGCCTTTAAACTCGTGTGTGCGTGATTTACCTATATCGTGTAATAATCCTGCGCGTGTCGCAAGCATACAATCTCCACCAAGTTCAGCAGCGATGATTCCTGCTAAGTTTGCGACTTCTAGGGAATGTGCTAAAGCATTTTGTCCATAACTAGCGCGGTAGCGTAGCTTGCCGATTAATTTTTTAATTTCTGGGTGGATTCCGCTAAGTCCTAAGTCGAGCGTTACATGTTCTCCTTCTTTGTAGATGTTTTCTTCAAACTCATCGAAGCATTTTTGATAGATTTCTTCAATTCTTGCAGGTTGGATTCTGCCATCTTCAACTAGGCGGTTGATTGTTTCTACCGCGATTGCGCGCCGATACAGATTGTGTGAGCTTACAATAATCACATTTGGCGTATCATCAATGATAATATCCACGCCGCAAATCATTTCTAAGCATTTGATATTGCGCCCTTCTTTGCCAATAATGCGCGCTTTTAAATCATCGCTTGGCAAAACAATACTTTGGATAAGTCGCTCTGCTGCAAATTCTCCTGCAAAACGCGATGTCGCCATTGCTAAAATATAATTTGCCTTTTCTTTTGCGATTTCTTTTGCTTGTGTTTCTTGCTCTCTTATGATTTTTGAAGCTTCTAGTTTGGATTCTTCTTTAATGCGTTCTAAAAACATTTGTTTTGCTTCATTTTTAGTAAGGTTAGCTACTTTGGATAAACTTTGTGTAAGTTCTTCGAGTTTTGCATTATAAGTATTTTTTAGCTTTTTTAGGGATTCTTGTTCTTTAAAGAGGGCATTGCGGTCTTTGTGTAACAAATGCTTTTCATGCTCAATTTTGCAAATTTCTCTTTCCATATTTTGGGATTGCGCTAATTTTTCCTTTTCAAAAAGTAGCAAATTTGCTTCATGTTCTTTTAAGATTTTACTACTTTCCCTATCGGCATTGAGTTTTGCTTCTAGTTCAATATCTTTTGCCTTAATCTTTGATTCTTGTAAAAATCTCTCTGCCTCGTATTCAATAGCTTTTGCCCTTGCATTTGCCTGCTCAAGTTGGATTTTAGAGCTTGCAAGTGAGAGTTTGCGCGAAATGAGATAACTACCGCCGCCGGCGACTAGAGCAGAGAGAATAGAACTTGTAACAACCCATGTAATCATTGTTTATATCCTTAAATTTTAGGAGAGCAAAGGGCGTAATAAATATATTTGCTTGTAAATCATAAGATTGTGTGATAGCGTGTTGTGCAAGATTTAAAGCACGGCATATAAAAATTGTTTGCGGTTTTGTTTTTAAAGTGCTAAAAAATCTATCATACATTCCTTTGCCAAATCCTATACGTTTAAATGTTTTATCGATTCCAATTACAGGGACAATTGCGTAATCAAGTTTTGAGATTTTAAAAGATGAATCCCTAGATTCATAAACTCCAAAAGCCCTTTTTTGCATTGGAAGTCTATATTTTACAATTTTAAAACTAATACCCTGCATAAGGGGCAGAAAAATTTGTATCTTTTTTTGTTTTTTGTAAAAATGTAATAGTTTTCTAATATCAAACTCTATGGGCAAGGGATAGTAAAATAAGATATTAATAGGGCGTTTAGATTTGTGGGTGGCAATGTAGCGTTCAATTTCTATTTTTAGGGATTTTTGAATCTTAGTATCAAGCAAAAGTGTATTATTTTTTTTATAAATTTTTTCAAGATTGTTTTTAAAAACTTTGCGATAATCTGCTTTTAAATCGGACATTTTTTCTCTTTTTAAAGGCGTAAAATATTGTGAAAAATACGCAACATTGTAACAGAAATAATAAAAAATGTATTTTGTAGATTTGCACTTCTTTTTGCATAATATTTTGGGATTCTAAAAACGCATAAAATAAAAATGCGATTCCAAGTCCTAAAAGATAGCCGATTTGCTTGCGTTTATCTAAAGCGGATAAAATGCGCCTTTTTGAAAAAATGAGCGTTTCAGCGCGCCCTAAATAATCGCCAAAAATAAAGGTGATTTGATAAAGGATATAAACAAGAATCGCGCCTAAAAATGTATGTGGAAAGGCTAAAAAGGCAAGGATATAAAAAAAGGGAATCAGCTCAATTCCTAAAAGAATCACTTTGTAGGGCTTTTCTTTTAGGATTTTTGTGTAAAAAAATGTCAAGCACCATGCACCAAATGCGAGCGCGATTCCACCAATGGAATAAATTTTTGGGCTAAGCGGGGTATAGATTGTAAAGATTGTCCCTAGAGAAACTCCCAAAAATAGGGAGTTTAGAAGTTTATAAGCAAGGTAGAATCGCAGATGAATCCTAGGCTTGCTTTTGATTGTTTTTATCTCACCACACATATTTTATTCCGCCGCCAAAAATGCGCTCAAACTCATAAGGATAATATTTTTCAGAGACAAGAATCGCGTTTTTGTGGTCTGTGAGATTCTGCACATAGGCATAAATTTCAAAACTTTTAAGCTTGTAACTTGCGCTTAAATTTAGGCTTTGGTAATTTGGGGCTTTTTCTTGTGCGTTATTATAGTCATTATAATCATACATACTAGAGCCAAATTTATAAGAGATTCCAAGATTGAGTTGTGAAATGGGTAGATAATTAAGACTTGCGCTAAAGGTGTGTTTGGGAACACCCGGAATCGCATTGCCTTGATATGTGTCGCTTCGTATTGTGGAATCCACATAAGCATAGCCAAGACGCGAAGAAATTTGTGAGCCAAAATGTGTAGTAAAACTCGCTTCTCCGCCGATTCTACGCGTTTTACCTAAGCTTTTATTTTGGTAAGTAAAAGGCTCAAAATATGCTTCATCACTTCCATTAATCCAAAAGAGATTCCCCCCTAATTCGTGGATTCCAAAGATAGTCTTTGTGCCAATTTGGTAAGTATCAAAAGTCGCAGTTTCTATAAGATGATTTAAATTACCTTGCCAATCAAACAGATAATCCACATTTGGCACGATAAAACTGCGAGAATAAGAAGCAAAAAGTGCGGTTTGCGCACTTAAATCATAGTGGAATCCAAACTCACCACCAAGTAAATTCTCTGATTGGGATTCTCCCATTTTAGAGATTACCCTTTGCGTGGAGATTCCAGCATTTAATGTAGAATCCCCAAAGTATTTTTCACCATTAAGATATGCTAGTATGGATTCTACTTGCGCTTTTGTGCCTTGATTTCTGCGTTCATTTGTGCGCAATTCTCCGCCAAATTCTGCCAAAAAGGAATCGTTTTTAAACTGCGTATTAAAATCTCCAAAAAGTCCTTTTCCTTCAAGTCTGTTATTAAAATTAGTATAGCGACTTGTGTTTCTGCTGCCACCGATATTAACATCTGTTATGATTCCAGAATCACTAAAGCTTGTAAAGCCTGTGGAATAGGCTAAATCCCAACGCTTTTGGTGCGTCCAAGTATCTCCGCCAAAAGAAGAAGGCAAGGGGGCTTGTGTGGGATTGTTTGTGAATTGCTCTTTTGTGAGCGGGTTTGCGTATTTGATTCCATATTTTGCATAATTTAAATTTGCTTTTAAGATTAAAGAATCATCGGGATACAAAAATGCAGTGATTCCACCATTTTTGTTATAGCTGCCGTCTTTTTCCTCACTTCCTTGCGTGATTTTCCTTGCACCTTCATTGTGTTGGTATTGTCCATATACTCCGATATTTAAAGCATCTCTAACTTCGCGCGCGAAAAATTGTGAGTTTAATGTATCGTAACTTGCGTAGCCTACATTAAATGTGCCACCTTTGGTGCGCTTAGTGGTGATTTTTAGGATTCCACTTGTTGCGCCGCTTCCATATTTGGTTGTTCCTTTGCCTTTGAGTATTTCTATTTTGGCAATAGAATCTAGCGGGATACTACTTAGTGAAATTGGTGCGCCATCAATATTATCTAAACGCATTCCATCAACAATAATGGCAATATTTTTATGTCCATTTTGTCCAAATCCGCGTAAATCAATATTTGCTGTGTAAGGATTGCCATAATTTGTTGTAATTTTAAGTAGAGAATGAGAGTTTAAGAAGTCATAGATATTTTGAGCATTGGATTGTTGAATCTCTTGTGCGTCAAACTCTTCTTTAAAATCCACATTCTCCACAAACTCTTCTGTATGGATAATAGAAAGTTTGAGATTCTTTTGAGCAGAATCTGATTTTTCATTAAGTGCTAGATTTTGGTTTTGCGCTAAAAGTGCGCTATTGAGTGCCAAAATCGCAGCAAGTGAAAAATATTTCTTTCTAAAACCTTTGGGACAAAGATTTTTGTGGTTTTTTTTCATTAGAAAACCTTTCATTAAATTTTGCAAAGATTGTGCATTTTGGAGTTTAAAATTAGATTTGGAATCTTGTGTAAAACTTCTAAAGCTTGAACCTTTGCAAGCTGCTATTATAGCTAAAGTTTCGCCATATTTTAAAGATTTCAAAAAGATTTGCAAAGGGAGATAAGAGAAAGATTAGGAAAGAGATTCTAAAAATATGGAATCTTAATTAGAATTTTTAGGAATTTAAAGAATAAAGTATTGACAATTAAAGCAAAAGATAGTAGAATCTCACTTCATTTTTATGAAAAATGTAAAAAATGCTGGCGTAGCTCAGTTGGTAGAGCAGCTGCCTTGTAAGCAGCAGGCCGGGGGTTCGAGTCCCTTTGCCAGCTCCAGATAATTTATAAATTTTTTCAGTGTTTGACCAGTTTTTATTAATAATTTTGGGGTGAGATACTCAAGTGGCCAACGAGGGCAGACTGTAAATCTGCTGTCTCCGACTTCCGTGGTTCGAATCCACGTCTCACCACCATAGCCATGCGGGAGTAGCTCAGTTGGCTAGAGCATCAGCCTTCCAAGCTGAGGGTCGCGGGTTCGAGCCCCGTTTCCCGCTCCATACTGGGAGCTGATTCTGCAATTTTCTTTAAAATAATCAGCAAGCACTTTTAAATAAATTTATGTCGTATTGTTTATTAGAATTTTTGCCCATATAGCTCAGTGGCAGAGCACTTCCTTGGTAAGGAAGAGGCCGGCGGTTCAATCCCGCTTATGGGCTCCAGTTTTTCAAAGGTTGCATAATTTTTAAGTGTGTAAATTGTGCAAGAGGTATGATAGAATTGTAGAAAATGTTACGATTCTTAATTTTAAAATTGGTAAAAATAGTGTAGAATATCCGCTATTTTAAACTTAAAATTTTAGGAGAGGCTTATGGCTAAGGAAAAATTTAATAGAGGGAACAAACCTCACGTAAATGTTGGGACAATCGGGCACGTTGACCATGGTAAAACAACTCTAAGTGCCGCAATTTCTGCTGTTCTATCACAAAAAGGTCTAGCAGAGCTAAAAGATTATGATAATATTGATAATGCTCCTGAAGAGAAAGAGCGCGGTATTACTATCGCAACTTCTCATATTGAGTATGAAACAGAAAAAAGACACTATGCGCATGTGGATTGTCCCGGACACGCTGACTATGTTAAAAATATGATTACAGGTGCTGCGCAAATGGACGGAGCGATTCTTGTTGTTTCTGCTGCAGATGGTCCTATGCCTCAAACTAGAGAGCATATTCTTCTATCTCGCCAAGTAGGTGTTCCTTATATTGTTGTTTTTATGAATAAACAAGATATGGTCGATGATGAAGAATTGTTAGAATTGGTAGAAATGGAGATTAGAGAGCTTTTATCAAGTTATGAATTCCCAGGTGATGATACTCCAATTATTGCAGGTTCTGCGCTTAAAGCTCTTGAAGAAGCAAAGGCAGGTAATTTAGGTGAGTGGAGTGATAAAATCATGAAGCTTATGGACGCAGTAGATGAATATATTCCAACTCCAGTGCGTGAAACAGATAAAACTTTCTTGATGCCTATTGAAGATGTATTCTCGATTGCTGGTCGTGGAACTGTTGTTACAGGAAGAATTGAAAGAGGAATCGTAAAAGTTGGTGATGAAATCGAAATCGTAGGAATTCGCCCAACTCAAAAAACAACTGTAACCGGTGTTGAAATGTTTAGAAAAGAGCTTGACCAAGGTGAAGCTGGAGATAATGTTGGTGTGCTTTTAAGAGGAACAAAGAAAGAAGAAGTAGAAAGAGGTATGGTTTTATGTAAGCCCGGCTCAATTACTCCTCACAAAAAATTTGAAGGAGAAATCTACGTCCTTTCTAAAGATGAAGGTGGAAGACATACTGCATTCTTTAATGGTTATAGACCGCAATTTTATGTAAGAACAACGGATATTACAGGTTCTATCCAACTACAAGATGGCGTAGAAATGGTAATGCCGGGTGATAACGTCAAAATTACAGTTGAGTTAATCAACCCAATCGCACTTGAAGATGGAACACGTTTTGCAATTCGTGAAGGTGGTAGAACTGTTGGTGCGGGTGTTGTTACTAAGATTATTGAATAGGCTTGACAATGGCTAAGGGTAATCGTGTAAAAATTGGACTTAAATGTTCTGAATGTGGAGATATTAATTACAGCACTGTAAAGAATGCAAAAACCACAACAGAAAAACTGGAGCTTAAGAAGTTCTGCCCAAGACTAAACAAACATACAATTCATAAAGAAGTAAAACTTAAAAGCTAAGTGCTGCGGGGGGGGGGGTGCTTTCCCTGCTTCTTAGCTTTTATTATTTATAGGTCAGTAGCTCCAATGGTAGAGCGTCGGTCTCCAAAACCGAATGCTGGGGGTTCGAGTCCCTCCTGACCTGCCATTTTGGAATAAAGAGAGACGAATTTAGCAATGAAAAAACTAATTACCTATTATAGACTATCCAAAGAAGAATTATCTAAAGTTATTTTTCCTACAAAAGAGCAAGTAAGAAATGCTTTTATTTCTGTTGTTCTTGTTGTAACGGTTATTGCTCTATTCTTGGCATTGGTAGATTTCATTCTCGGTAGTTTTGTTTCTAGTATTTTATAAGTTAGGATTTGTTTATGGCATTGTATTGGTATGCAATTCAAACATATTTTGGTAGCGAACAAGCTGTAAAACGTGGTATTGAAAATCTAGTGAGCGAACATCACTTAGAAGAAAGAATCACAGATATTGTTGTTCCAACAGAAGATATTATCGAAGTGAAAAACAACAAGAAAAAAATTAGCGAACGCAGTCTTTACCCGGGGTATGTTTTTGTAAAAATTGATTTAGATACAGCATTGTGGCACACCATTCAATCTTTGCCTAAAGTGAGTCGTTTTATTGGAGAATCCAAAAAACCGACACCTTTGAGCGAAGCAGATATTAATCATATTATCGAAAAAGTGCAAAATCGCGCAGCTCCAAAGCCAAAAATTATTTTTGAGGCAGGAGAAGTTGTCCGAATCATTGAAGGTCCTTTTGCAAACTTCACAGGCACGGTAGAAGAATATGATATGGAGCATAGAAAATTAAAACTCAATGTTTCAATCTTTGGTCGAAGCACTCCGATTGAAATACTTTATTCACAAGTGGAAAAAATAGTTTAATAACTAAAAACAAGGATAAGTTATGGCAAAAAAAATTGTTGGCGAACTTAAGCTTCAGATTCCAGCAGGAAAAGCAAATCCATCTCCACCCGTAGGTCCAGCATTAGGGCAACGCGGTGTGAATATTATGGAATTCTGTAAAGCATTTAATGAGAAAACAAAAGATATGGGAAATTTTAATATTCCTGTAATTATTACTGTTTATCAAGATAAAAGTTTTACTTTTATTACTAAAAAACCTCCTGTTACAGATTTGATTAAAAAAGCAGCAGGAATCCAAAAAGGTTCAGACAATCCTCTAAAAAACAAAGTAGGAAAGCTAACAAAAGCTCAAGTTTTGGATATTGTCAAAACAAAAATGGATGATTTAAATGCAAACACAGAAGAAGCGGCAATTAAAATTGTTGAGGGAAGTGCTCGTAGTATGGGCATTGAAGTTGTAGATTAAAAAGACGCGTTGGAGTATAGAAATGGCAAAAAAATTAACAAAAAGAATGCAGAATCTTCTTAATAAAGTGGATTGCACGAAAATATACGATATTACAACCGCTTCTGCAACAGTTAAGTCTTTAGCATCTGCTAAGTTTGATGAAACAGTTGAAGTTGCGTTAAGTTTAGGTGTAGATCCAAGACATGCAGACCAAATGATTCGTGGTGCTGTTGTGTTGCCTAATGGCACAGGAAAAAGTGTGCGTGTGGCAGTTTTTGCAAAAGGTGCAAAGGCAGATGAGGCAAAAGCAGCAGGAGCTGATGTTGTTGGTGATGATGATTTAGCAGAGCAAATCAAAAATGGTGATTTGAATTTTGATATGGTGATTGCAACACCAGATATGATGGCACTTGTAGGTAAAGTAGGTAGAATCCTAGGACCAAAAGGCTTAATGCCAAATCCAAAAACAGGCACTGTTACAATGGAAATCTCAAAAGCTGTTAGCAATGCAAAAAGCGGGCAAGTAAATTATCGTGTAGATAAAAAAGGTATCATTCACGCCCCAGTTGGCAAAGCAAGTTTTGATGCAAAAAAACTTGAAGAAAACATCATTGCGCTTGTAAAAAATATTAATAAGCAAAAACCAGCAAGTGCTAAAGGCAAATATATTAAAAATGCAACATTAGCTTTAACAATGAGTCCATCTTTAACACTTGATGCTCAAGAGCTAATTGATATGAAATAATTTATTCTTGTTTTTATCTTAGACTAATGACTATAGGGGCTTTAGCTTAAAAATTACCCTATATAAGTCTTTCGTCTGAAAGGAGGTTAATGATGACAAAAGCAGAAAAAACCGCTCTAATTGAAAATCTAACTGCTGAATTTAAAGCATCAAATGCAATTATTGTTTGTGATTATAAAGGTTTGACAGTTAAAGAGTTGGAATCTTTAAGAGCAAGCGCAAGAGAGCAAAATGCAAAAGTTCAAGTGATTAAAAATACACTTGCGTCAATTGCATTGAAAAATTCTAGCATTGAAGGATTAGAGTTAAAAGAGAATAATATTTTTGTTTGGAGTGAAGATCAAATTTCTCTAGCAAAAGTTGTTAGCAAATTCTCAAGTTCTGTGGGTGGAAAGTTAGCAATCAAAATAGGTTGTCTTGAAGGCGAAGTCGTGGATGCAAAACATATAGAAGCTGTTTCGAAACTCCCATCCAAAGAAGAGCTTATTGGTATGTTGTTGTCCGTTTGGACTGCTCCTGCTCGTTATTTTGTTACAGGGCTGGATAATTTACGCAAACAAAAAGAAGCGCAATAAATATTAGGAGAAAATTATGGCAATTTCAAAAGAAGATGTATTAGAGTATATTGGTAACCTTTCTGTTATGGAACTTTCAGAGCTTGTAAAAGCTTTTGAAGAGAAATTTGGTGTTTCTGCAGCTCCAACAGTTGTTGCAGGTGCTGCTTCTGGCGGTGGCGGTGCTGCTTCTTCTGAAGAAAAAACAGAATTTGATATTATTCTTACAGATAGTGGGGATAAGAAAATCAATGTTATTAAGGTTGTAAGAGAAGTAACAGGGCTTGGGTTAAAAGAAGCAAAAGATGCGGTTGAAAAAACTCCATTTACTGTTAAAGAAGGCATTAAGAAAGAAGACGCTGATGCAATCAAGGCAAAATTTGAAGAAGCTGGTGCGAAAGTCGATATTAAATAATTTTTTGGGGGCTTTGTGTCCCCATTTTCATTTTTCTTCCAAAATTCTACATTTATTATAGAGGTAAAACATGCCAGTGAGTTTAAAATCCGGAAACAGATTGAGAGTTGATTTTACAAAGATTCCTCAAAATATTGCAGTTCCTAACCTGCTACAATTACAAAGAAATAGTTATAATAATTTTTTGATGACACAAGAAAAAGGTGAATCAGGGATTGAAAAGGTTTTTAAATCCATTTTCCCAATTCATGATGCACAAAATAGAATCAGTTTAGAGTATGCAGGTTGTGAGTATGGCAAACCACGCTATACGGTTAGAGAAGCAATGGAGAGAGGCTTAACATATTCAATTCCTTTAAAGATTAAAATCCGTTTAGTGCTTTGGGAGAGAGATGAAAAGACAGGAGAGAAGTTAGGCGTCAAAGATATTAAAGAGCAAAGTATTTTTGTGCGCGAGATTCCATTGATGACAGAACGCACAAGTTTTATTATTAATGGCGTTGAGAGAGTTGTTGTTAATCAACTCCATAGAAGCCCAGGGGTAATTTTTAAAGAAGAGGAATCTTCAAGTGCTTCTAATAAGCTTGTTTATACAGGGCAAATTATTCCTGACCGTGGTTCTTGGCTCTATTTTGAATATGATGCAAAAGATACACTTTTTGTGCGTGTAAATAAGCGCAGAAAAGTTCCTGTTACGATTCTATTCCGTGCATTGGGTTATTCGCGTCAAGATATTTTGAAAATGTTTTATCCGCTTTTGAATATCAAATGTAAGAGCGGAAAATACCTTATTACATTTGACCCTGAAGAGTTTGTTGGGCGTGTGGAGTTTGATATTAAAGACCCAAAAGGAAATTTAATTATTGCAGCAGGTAAGCGATTAACCGCTAAAAAAGCAAAGACTTTAAAAGAAGAAAAACTAAATATGATTGAATATCCAACAGAGATTCTTATCAATCGTTATTTAGCAGAACCTATTATAGATAAAACAAGCGGCGAAGTGCTTTTTGATACATTAACGCTAATGGACGAAAGTAAGCTAAAAAAACTTGCAGAGTTAAACATTAATGATTTTGTGATTGCTAATGATTTATCAGTTGGTGTTGATGCGTCTATTATTAATGCTTTTATTGCTGATGCAGAATCGCTAAAGTTATTAAAACAGACTGAAAAGATTGATAATGAAAATGACTTAGCAATGATTCGTATTTACAAAGTAATGCGCCCAGGTGAGCCTGTTACAAAAGAAGCAGCAAAACAATTTGTGCATCAATTATTCTTCGACCCAGAACGTTATGATTTAACACGTGTTGGACGTATGAAGATGAATCATAAATTAGATATTGGAGTGCCAGATTATGTTACGGTGCTAACACATGAAGATATTATTAAAACTGTGCGCTATCTTTTGCGTGTCAAAAATGGGCAAGGAAGAATTGATGATAGAGACCACTTAGGGAATCGTAGAATCCGCGCAATTGGTGAGCTTTTGGCAAATGAGCTACACACAGGCTTAGTAAAAATGCAAAAGGCAATTCGCGATAAACTCACAACAATTAGCACAGGCTTAGAAGAGCTAATGCCACATGATTTGGTAAATTCTAAGATGATAACAGGGACGATTTTAGAGTTTTTCACAGGTGGGCAACTTTCACAATTTATGGACCAAACAAATCCTCTTTCAGAAATTACACACAAAAGAAGATTATCAGCACTTGGTGAAGGTGGTTTAGTAAAAGAACGTGCAGGATTTGAAGTGCGAGATGTGCATCCTACACATTATGGTAGAATTTGTCCTATTGAAACGCCAGAAGGACAAAATATTGGTTTGATTAATACGCTTTCTACTTATGCAAAAGTTAATGAATTAGGCTTTATTGAAGCTCCTTATCGCAAAGTTGTTGATGGTAAGGTTACAGATGAAATTGTGTATTTGACAGCGACACAAGAAGAAGGCGCAGTGATTGCTCCTGCAAGCACGATTCTAACCAACAATCAAACTATCAAAGAAGAAATGATTGAAGTAAGAAAAGATGGCGAAATTATGCTTATGGAATCCAAAAAGGTTGATTTAATTGACCTTAGCCCTAGAATGGTTGTTGGGGTTGCAGCAAGCTTGATTCCATTCTTAGAGCATGATGATGCAAACCGCGCGCTTATGGGTTCAAATATGCAGCGTCAAGCAGTGCCGTTGCTTAGACCAGATGCGCCAGTGGTTGGAACAGGAATCGAAAAAATAGTTTCACGTGATTCTTGGGAAGCTACAAAAGCTACACGTTCTGGAATCGTAGAAAAAATAGATGCTAAGAATATTTATATTTTGGGTGAAGATGAAAATGGAGCATTTATTGACCATTATTCTTTGCAAAAGAATCTAAGAACAAATCAAAATACTTCTTTCTCTCAACGTCCTATTGTAAAAGCAGGAGAGAGAGTAGAAGTCGGGCAAGTGATTGCTGATGGTCCTAACATGGACCAAGGCGAGTTAGCATTGGGGAAAAATATTCGTGTAGCATTTATGCCTTGGAATGGATATAACTTTGAAGATGCGATTGTTGTTAGTGAAAAGCTTATCCGCAACGATGCTTTTACTTCTATTCATATTTATGAAAAAGAAATTGAAGCAAGAGAATTAAAGCATGGAGTAGAAGAAATTACACGTGATATTCCAAATATTAGAGAAGAAGAATTAGCGCACCTTGATGAAAGTGGAATCGTAAAAATTGGAACTTATGTAACAGGCGGAATGATTTTGGTTGGAAAAGCATCACCAAAAGGTGAAGTGAAGCCAACACCAGAAGAGCGTTTGTTAAGAGCAATTTTTGGTGAAAAAGCAGGGCATGTTGTGAATAAATCTTTATATTGCCCGCCAAGTTTGGAAGGAACTGTTGTTGATGTAAAAATCTTTACTAAAAAAGGTTATGATAAAGATAAAAGAGCAATTGCAGCTTATGAAGAAGAAAAATCACGTTTAGATTTAGAACATCACGATAAACTTTTAATGCTAGATAGAGAAGAATCCTTGCGCATTGGTTCTATTCTTTCTAAAGAGAAATTAACAAGTGCCGCAAAAATAGGAGATAAAGAGTATAAAAAAGGCAGTGTGATTCCAAAAGCAGATTTAGAAAATGTAAATCGTTTTGCAATGGGAACACTGATTAAAAGTTACCCAAAAGAAATTCAAAATGCTTATGATGCACTAAAGGCAAATTTCTTGGAGCAAAAGAAAAATTTAAGCCAAGAACACGAAGAGAAGCTTTCTATTATTGAAAAAGATGATATTTTGCCAAGCGGAGTGGTTAAACTTGTCAAAATTTATGTTGCAACAAAACGCAAACTAAAAGTTGGGGATAAAATGGCAGGACGACATGGAAATAAAGGTATTGTTTCTAATATCGTCCCTGAAGTGGATATGCCTTATACAAAAGATGGGCGTCCAGTGGAGATTGTATTAAACCCTTTGGGTGTGCCTAGTCGTATGAATATCGGACAAATTTTAGAAGTGCATTTAGGGTTAGTTGGAAAGAATCTAGGAGAGCAAATTTCTAGTATTTTTGAGAGCGAAAAAGAAAAATGGGTTGTTGCATTGCGAGAAAAAATGCAAGAGATTGCAGAAAATTCTGGTATGAAATCTGCTAAGGCATTTTTAGAAAAGCTTAATGATGAAGAATTGCTAAATTTTGCAAGAGATTGGAGCAATGGTGTTAAGTTTGCAACACCAGTTTTTGAAGGTGTTAATGCGCAAGAATTTGAAAAACTCTTTAAGCTTGCTAAAATTGATACAGATGGTAAAACAGAGCTTTATGACGGGCGCACAGGCGAAAAGATGATGGAGCGCGTCAATGTCGGATATATGTATATGCTAAAACTCCACCACCTTGTTGATGAAAAAGTGCATGCAAGAAGCACGGGACCTTATAGCCTTGTAACGCAACAACCAGTAGGCGGTAAGGCATTATTTGGAGGGCAAAGATTTGGTGAAATGGAAGTCTGGGCATTAGAAGCTTATGGTGCAGCACATACGCTTAAAGAAATGCTTACGATTAAATCTGATGATGTAGAAGGACGTGTTAAGGCTTATAAGGCAATTACAAGGGGAGAAGCGGTTAAAGAATCAGAAATTCCAGAAACTTTTTATGTTTTGACAAAAGAGCTTCAAAGCTTAGCATTAGATGTTAATGTTTTTGTAAAGAATAAAGAAGGCGTTAATGAAGTGGCAGTCATCAAAGAAGATGATCGTCCAAACGACTTTAACGCATTTCAACTTTTACTTGCAAGTCCTGATAAGATTCGCAGTTGGAGTCATGGGGAGGTCAAAAAGCCAGAGACAATTAACTATCGCACACTTAAGCCAGAGAGAGACGGATTGTTCTGCGCGAAGATTTTTGGTCCTGTTAGGGATTATGAATGTCTTTGTGGAAAATACAAAAAAATGCGTTACAAAGGCGTTGTATGCGAAAAATGTGGAGTTGAAGTAACAAGCTCCAAAGTGCGCCGCTCAAGAATGGGGCATATTGAACTTGTAACTCCTGTTGCGCATATTTGGTATGTGAATTCTCTGCCAAGTAGAATCGGAACATTGCTTGGCGTTAAAATGAAAGATTTAGAGCGCGTATTGTATTATGAAGCATACATTGTTAAAGAGGCTGGTGAAGCATTTTATGATAATGAAAGCACAAAACCTGTTGCAAAATATGATGTGTTAAATGAAGAGCAATACCAAAGCTTAGCGCAAAGATTTGACCATACGGGATTTGTTGCACAAATGGGCGGTGAAGCGGTTAAAGAGTTGCTTGAGGGCTTAGATTTAGTGGATTTGATTGCTGAGTTAAAAGAAGCAATTAAAGCAACAAATTCTGAAGCTAAAAAGAAAACCATTATTAAACGTCTAAAAGTCGTAGAAAGTTTTGTTGTCTCTGGCGGACAGAATCGCCCAGAATGGATGATGCTTACTGTATTGCCGGTATTGCCACCAGATTTGCGTCCATTAGTTGCATTAGATGGTGGGAAATTCGCAGTGAGTGATGTTAATGACCTTTATCGCCGCGTGATTAACCGCAACCAAAGATTAAAGCGATTGATTGAACTTGACGCACCAGAAATTATTGTGCGCAATGAGAAAAGAATGTTGCAAGAATCCGTAGATGCACTCTTTGATAATGGACGCAATGCAAACGCGGTTAAAGGCGCAAATAAACGCCCACTTAAATCATTGTCTGAAATTATCAAAGGAAAACAAGGAAGATTCCGTCAAAACTTACTTGGAAAGCGTGTGGATTTCTCCGGACGTTCTGTTATTGTTGTAGGACCAAATTTGAGAATGGATCAATGCGGGTTGCCTAAAAATATGGCTTTGGAATTATTTAAACCGCATATTTTGGCAAAACTTGAAGAAAAAGGCTATGCGACAACATTAAAACAAGCTAAAAAGATGATTGAACGCAAGAGTAATGAAGTGTGGGAGTGCTTACAAGAAATTGTTGCAGACTATCCTGTAATGTTAAATCGTGCCCCAACATTGCATAAGCAATCTATTCAAGCGTTCCATCCAAAGTTAATTGATGGCAAGGCGATTCAGTTGCACCCGCTCGTTTGTGCAGCGTTTAACGCAGACTTTGATGGTGACCAAATGGCTGTGCATGTGCCACTTTCTCAAGAAGCAGTTACAGAGTGTAAGCTTTTAATGCTAAGCTCTATGAATATTTTGCTTCCTGCAAGCGGTAAAGCTGTTACCGTGCCTAGTCAAGATATGGTTTTAGGATTGTATTATTTATCTTTAGAAAGAGATAACTCAAAAGGAGAACATAAGTTATTCTCTAATATTGACCAAATCTATATTGCATTAGAAGCAGGTATAGTGGAGATTAGCTCAAAAGTGCGTGCTTTTGTAGAAGATAGAATCATCAATACAACAATTGGAAGAATGATTTTAAAATCCATTTTACCTGATTTTGTGCCAGTGCATTTGTGGAATAAAGTGCTAAAGAAAAAAGATATTGCAGCATTGATTGATTATGTCTATAAAGAAGGTGGAGTTGGAATCACAGCAGGCTTTTTAGATAATCTTAAAAACTTGGGCTTTAAATATGCTACAAAAGCTGGAATCTCAATTTCAGCTGATGATATTATTGCTCCAGATAATAAAAGCAAAGTGATAGAAGGCGCGAAGAAAAAAGTTAAAGATATTCAAGCGCAGTTTGGAGCAGGTTTATTGACTGAACAAGAGCGTTATAACAAGATTATTGACGTTTGGACAGATACTAATAATGCACTTGGTAATGCGATGATGAAGCTTATCGAAAATGATAAAGAAGGCTTTAACTCCATTTATATGATGGCAGATTCTGGTGCTAGAGGTAGTGCAGGGCAGATTAGACAGCTTTCTGCAATGCGTGGTTTGATGGCAAAACCTGATGGAACAATTATTGAAACACCAATTACTTCAAACTTCAAAGAAGGTTTGAATGTGTTAGAGTATTTTATTTCTACGCACGGTGCGCGTAAAGGTCTAGCAGATACTGCTTTGAAAACCGCAAATGCTGGTTATTTGACAAGAAAGCTCATTGATGTGAGCCAAAATGTTAAAGTTGTTGCAGATGATTGCGGCACAAATGAAGGTGTTGAGATTACCGATATTACAGTGGGAAGCGAGCTAATTGAACCTTTAGAAGAAAGAATCTTTGGACGCGTTATTGCAGAAAATATTATTGACCCTATTACAAATGAGATTCTAATTAGTGATGGCACTCTTATTGATGAAGAAAAAGCACGTAAGGTTAAAGAAGCGGGTGTAAAATCCGTTATCATTCGCACACCTGTTACTTGCAAAGCCGAAAAGGGTGTATGTGCAAAGTGCTATGGGCTAAACCTTGGGGAATCCAAAATTTCTAAAATTGGCGAAGCTGTGGGCGTGGTTGCTGCACAATCTATTGGTGAGCCAGGAACTCAGCTTACACTTAGAACATTCCATATTGGGGGAACAGCCAGCAGAAGTCAAGAAGAAAGACAAGTTGTTGCAGAAAAAGAAGGGTTTATCCGTTATTATAATGTAAAAACTTATAAGAATCGTGAAGGCAAAACTATTGTTTCTAATCGTAGAAATGCAGCAATTTTACTTGTTGAGCCAAAAATCAAAGCTCCTTTTGAAGGGGAATTGAAAGTTGATATTGTGCATGATGAAGTGATTGTCTCAGTAGTTGGCAAGAAAGAAACTGCAAAATTTACCCTTAGAAAGTCTGATGTTGCAAAACCAAATGAGTTAGCAGGAGTTACAGGAAATATTGAAGGGAAATTCTACATTCCATACCCTAGCGGGCATTATGTGCGTGATGAAGGTAGTATTGTAGATATTATCAAAGATAGTTGGAATATTCCAAATCGTATTGCTTATGCAAGTGAGTTAAAAGTAGAAGATAATGCGCCAATTACGCAAAAAATCTTTGCAAAAGGTGAAGGAATCGTAAAATATTATTATTTACAAGGCGACCACTTAGAGCGTTATCATGGAATCAAAAAAGGCGATAAAGTTACAGAAAAAGGCTTGTTTGCTGTCATTGCTGATGAATATGACCAAGAAGCAGCACGTCATTATATTGCTAGAGATTCCATTATTGAAGCAGAAGACAATCAAAATGTGAGCAAAAATACTTTGATTGCTAAACCACAAAGTGATGAGCATATTGTCATTGCTGATTGGGACCCTTATTCTAATCCTATTATTTCTGAAGAAACGGGAACGATTAAATTTGAGGATATTGTTCCGGGCGTTACTGTTTCAGAGCAAACAGATGAATTAACAGGACAAACAAGATTGGTAGTTAATGAATACATCGCGAGTGCGTTTAAGCCAACACTTGTATTATCTACTCCAAAAGGTGGATTGATTCGCTATGCGTTAGACCCTAAAACAGCTATTTTTGTTGCCGATGGAGCAAAAGTAGAAATGGCAGACATTCTAGCAAAAACTCCAAAAGCTCTTGTAAAATCAAAAGATATTACTGGGGGTCTCCCAAGAGTTTCTGAACTCTTTGAAGCAAGAAAACCAAAAGATCCTGCTGTGCTAGCAGAGATTGATGGAATCGTAAGCTTTGGTAAGCCAATCCGAGGCAAAGAAAAAATCATTGTAACTGCAAATGATGGTAGAATCGCAGAATATTTGATTGATAAGTCTAAGCAGATTTTAGTGCATGATGGGGAATTTGTCCATGCAGGAGAGGCAATTACAGATGGTATTGTTGCTAGTCAAGATATTTTACGCATCGGTGGAGAGAAAGAACTTTATAAATACATTGTTAGTGAGGTGCAACAAGTCTATCGCAGACAAGGGGTTAGTATTGCAGACAAACATATTGAAATTATCGTCTCTCAAATGTTAAGACAAGTCAGAATCTATGACAGCGGCAATACGAAATTTATTGAAGGTGATTTGGTAAGCAAACGTCATTTTGGAGAAGAGAACGCACGTATTATTAGCATTGGTGGAATTCCAGCTATTGCTGAACCTATGCTATTAGGAATCACGCGTGCAGCTATTGGTAGCGATTCTGTAATTTCAGCAGCATCTTTCCAAGAAACAACAAAAGTTTTAACAGAAGCAAGCATTGCTGCAAAAGTCGATCACTTAGAAGACTTAAAAGAAAATATTGTTTTAGGGCGTATGATTCCAGTTGGAACAGGAATTTACAAAGGCAAAAAGGTTAAAATTAAAGAAAATTAGCCATAAAGACCAAAATATTTATTAAGGTTATTTAAACCTTAATTTAAGTGAGAATAAAGTGTGATTTGCATATAATCCGCTTCATTTTCTCTATTAAAATTTTTTTAAGAAGGAATAAAAGTGCCAACGATTAATCAATTGATTAGAAAAGAGCGAAAAAAGGTTATCAAGAAATCAAAGTCCCCAGCTTTGGTAGTTTGCCCCCAAAGAAGAGGGGTTTGTACGCGTGTTTATACAACGACACCTAAAAAGCCTAACTCTGCATTAAGAAAAGTTGCAAAAGTTAGATTAACGAGTGGTTTTGAAGTTATTAGTTATATTCCCGGTGAAGGACATAATTTACAAGAACACTCTATTGTGCTAATTCGTGGTGGTAGGGTAAAAGATTTACCGGGTGTTAAATACCATATTATCCGTGGTGCGCTAGATACAGCAGGTGTCGCAAAAAGAACAGTTTCACGCAGTAAATATGGAGCAAAAAAAGCAAAGGGTGATGCAGGAGGTAAAAAATAATGAGAAGAAGAAAAGCCCCACAAAGAGAAGTATTGGGAGACCCAATCTATAACAATATCGTTGTAACAAAATTTATTAACAAGATGATGTATGATGGCAAAAAAAGTGTTGCTGAAAAAATCATTTATGCAACTTTTAATAAGATTGAAGAGAAAACCAAAGAAAAAGGTATTGAGACTTTTGAAAAAGCCCTAGAAAAAGTAAAACCGCTTGTAGAAGTAAGAAGTAGAAGAGTCGGTGGAGCAACTTATCAAGTTCCTGTTGAGGTTCGTCCTGCAAGACAACAATCTTTATCTATTCGTTGGTTGTTAGATTCTGCAAGAAAAAGAAATGAACGCACAATGATTGAAAGATTGGCTAACGAGCTTATTGATGCCGCAAATGAACGCGGTGCAGCTTTCAAGAAAAAAGAAGATGTGCATAAAATGGCTGAAGCAAATAAAGCTTTTGCGCATTATCGTTGGTAAAATATGCTGTTGGGGATTTTTTATAAGATTCCCTAGGCTCTCTACTCACAAAATCTCAAATTATTTATCCTAAAGGATTTAAAAATGGCAAGAAAGACTCCACTAAATAAAATTAGAAATATTGGAATCGCGGCGCATATTGACGCAGGTAAAACAACAACTTCAGAAAGAATCTTATTTTATACAGGTGTAAGCCATAAAATCGGTGAAGTGCATGATGGTGCAGCTACAATGGATTGGATGGAGCAAGAAAAGGAGCGTGGAATCACAATTACTTCTGCGGCGACAACTTGTTTTTGGAAAGATTATCAAATTAATTTAATTGACACCCCCGGACACGTGGATTTTACGATTGAAGTTGAGCGTTCAATGCGTGTTTTAGATGGTGCTGTTGCGGTATTTTGTTCGGTAGGTGGCGTGCAGCCACAGAGTGAAACCGTTTGGAGACAAGCAAACAAATATGGTGTTCCTAGAATCGTATTTGTTAATAAAATGGATAGAATTGGTGCAAATTTTTATAATGTGGAATCCCAAATTGCTACAAGATTAAAGGCTAAACCAGTGCCGCTCGTAATCCCAATTGGTGCTGAAGATAACTTTAAAGGAGTTGTGGATCTTGTCAATATGAAAGCAATTGTTTGGAATGACGAATCTATGGGCGCGAAATATGATATTGAAGAAATTCCAGCAGAATTAATGGATAAAGCGCAAGAATATCGTGAGAAGTTACTTGAAGCCGTTGCTGAGCAAGATGAAGTAACAATGGAAAAATATTTAGGTGGCGAAGAATTAAGCGTTGAAGAAATTAAAGCAGGAATCAAAAAAGGTTGCTTGGCAATGGATATGATTCCAATGTTATGTGGTTCAAGCTTTAAAAATAAAGGTGTGCAAACATTATTAGATGCTGTTGTTGAATATTTGCCAGCGCCAACAGAAGTTGCAGATATTCGTGGTGTAGATCCAAAAGATGAAGAAAAAGAAATTAGTGTAAAATCTACTGATAATGGAGAATTTGCAGGACTTGCATTTAAGATTATGACAGACCCATTTGTGGGACAACTAACATTCGTTCGTGTTTATCGTGGAAGTTTGGAATCTGGAAGTTATGTGCTTAACTCTACAAAAGGCAAGAAAGAGCGCGTAGGAAGATTGCTTAAAATGCATTCTAATAAGCGTGAAGATATTAAAGAAGTTTATGCAGGTGAAATTTGCGCATTTGTAGGTTTAAAAGAAACTTTGACAGGAGATACGCTTTGTTCTGAAAAAGAACCCGTTGTATTAGAAAGAATGGAATTCCCAGACTCTGTTATTTCTATTGCTGTTGAGCCAAAAACTAAAGCAGACCAAGAAAAAATGGCTCTAGCACTTGCGAAACTTGCTGAAGAAGATCCAAGTTTTAGGGTGCATACAGATGAAGAATCTGGGCAAACAATTATTTCTGGTATGGGTGAATTACACCTAGAAATCATTGTAGATAGATTAAAGCGTGAATTTAAGGTAGAGGCAGAAGTTGGACAACCACAAGTTGCTTTCCGCGAAACAATTCGCCAAAGCGTAGAGCAAGAATGCAAATATGCTAAACAATCCGGCGGTCGCGGACAATATGGACATGTCTTCATTAGGCTTGAGCCACAAGAGCCGGGCAAAGGTTATGAATTTGTCAATAATATTAGCGGTGGTGTAATTCCTAAAGAATATATTCCCGCTGTTGATAAAGGGATTCAAGAAGCAATGCAAAATGGTGTGCTAGCAGGCTATCCAGTAGTGGATTTCAAGGTTACATTATTTGATGGTAGCTACCATGATGTGGATTCTTCTGAAATGGCATTTAAAATTGCGGGTTCTATGGCGTTTAAAGATGCTTGTCGTAAAGCAGGTGCAGTTTTACTAGAGCCAATGATGAAAGTAGAAGTAGAAGTGCCTGAAGAATATATGGGTGATGTAATTGGGGATTTAAATCGCAGACGTGGGCAAATTAATTCTATGGACGATAGAATGGGCTTAAAAATTGTTAATGCGTTTGTTCCACTTGCTGAAATGTTTGGGTATTCAACAGATTTACGTTCTGCAACACAAGGACGAGGAACTTACACAATGGAATTTGACCACTATGGTGAAGTTCCAAGTAATATTTCTAAAGAAATTATGGAAAAACGCAACGGATAAGCATTTCTTAATTATAACCCTCCCAATAAGATAAAGTTTAGTTAGCCTAAACTTTATACGCATAGAACCCAACTGATAGGGTAGAGTATAAAATCTATCCTATCAAGAAGTAGCTTAAATCATATCAAATCTCATTGAAATACTCTTTTCTTATTCTCAATAAAGGCAAAAAGTTTAATCGACTTACTTTTTCTTGTCGGGGAGAGTTTTTCTAGTTGGAGATAATTTTATTAACTTGATTCTTATTTATTAAGATATTATGTAGTTTTTGCATCATTTGCGGAGTTTCTTAAATACAGATTCCATATTTATCCTCTCCCTTTGTTTTTCTCAAATTTAATTTCAATAAGCTGATAGATAATTTCAGCTTAAAATCTTTAATTTAGGGAGTTTTATTATAGATTGTGGCCGGGAGAGAGGGATTCGAACCCCCGGAGGTGTGACCCTCAACGGTTTTCAAGACCGCCGCTTTCGACCACTCAGCCATCTCCCGATTATTCAGCAGTTTTTTCTTCAACCCAACTAGCACCTTGATTGACTTTCTTTTTAGACCAGTCATAAACTTCTTTTGAATCTTCCTTTACTCCACTCCATGTGTTGGAACACCCAAAAAATGCTAAGATAAGAATCGCACTCAAATAACGCATTCTTGCTCCTAAAATTTGGAGGCGACACCCAGATTTGAACTGGGGAATCAGAGCTTTGCAGGCTCCTGCCTTACCACTTGGCTATGTCGCCACCTCGTGGTGCCCGGGGCCGGACTTGAACCGGCACGGACGTAATGTCCGAGGGATTTTAAGTCCCTTGTGTCTACCATTTCACCACCCGGGCTTATGCTACGCAAGAAATTTTACTTTTATGATTTTTAGTGGAGCGGGAGACGGGGATCGAACCCGCGGCCCCAACCTTGGCAAGGTTATGCTCTACCACTGAGCTACTCCCGCATAAAAGTGAGAGCAAAATTATAGCAACGCCTTTTAAAAAAATCAAGATATTTTAGGTAAAAATGGCAAAAAATGATAGAATTCCAAATCTTTAATTTTAATAAGGAATTTTGATAATGAAACGACAAAGTTTAAAATTGAGTGCGTTTTTTGGGGCTTTTATATTATATTTTAGCGCACCTTCTGTGCTGCTAGGTTCTACTATGGATTTTAGCTATCAGACTTTTGTGTTACCACAAACTTTTTTGCAATCCAAGCTTTTTGTTCCAATCAAAAAAGTTTCCAAACAACAATATTCCCTCCTTTTTGTTGCAGATTCCAAAGAAGGAATCTTGTATGCGGGAAATCAAGCTTTAGGTCGTTGTGTGCCTTTGATAGATGAAAAGTCGCAATTTAGAGAATCTAACGCGGTTAAAAATGGCACACTCCAATGCAAAAATTTATCTTTCAAGGTTGAAAATGGAGTAATCACAGAAGCTTTTAATGCTAAAAGTAGCGAAAAACTAAACCTTGAAATTACAGATTCCTTTGTGCTAAAAAGCCAAGAAGCAAGCTATGAGTATCCCAAAAAATCTAAAAGAAATCCCGCAACTAGTGCCAAAGTTTCTACGCAGTTTTATTGTTCTGATGATTTAAAGATTCAAGAATCTTTAGAAGTTTTGTATGGGGTTAAGTTTGATTGCAAAAATGCTCAAAAAGTATTTTTGGAGATAGCGCAAGATTCTATGTGGAGTTTTTTAGAAGATTTCCAAGAAGAAACTGAAATTAAAAATGAAGAAAAAGCAATGGAAGAGTTTTTAAAGTTTTCATCATTAGAGCAACTTGATGGAGATTCTTTGTATTATTTTGATGAGAATTTGCGCGTGTTTTTGCATGATAATTATCTCTATACAGGTGGTGCGCATGGTATGAAAAGTCAATGGGGTGTTATTTTGTCCAAAACAAATCATGAAATTTTGGATTTGACATCTTTGATTGATTTTCAAAACCCAAAACTAAAAAACTTGCTTTGGCAAGAATACCAAAATTATCTCAAAAAACTAGGCGATACAGGCGAGCCTTATACAGATTTGGAATCTTTTTATACTTCTAAGGCAGTTTTAATTGATTATGATTCTTTTGTTTTTATTTACCAGCCTTACGAGATTATGCCTTATGCGTATGGAATCATTAAGCTTAAGATTCCATTAGAGCAAATGGCGCAATTTGTTCAAGCAACTAAGACTCCCCTTGAATCTCTTTTTGTTAAATAAGCCCATAAATTTGCTATAATGGGCATTTTTATGCAAGGAAAAATGATGAAATGGATTAAATTTAGCGTAATTTTTGGGTTGCTTTGTTTTGGCTTTTTGGGTTGTGAAAAAGAAAAGGGACAAGATGGGCAAATAGAGCAAAGCATTAAAGAGAAAAAGCCAGAGATTTTAGAGAATCTTATCTTGCAAAGCAGTGATGAGACAACATTAATCATTAATCAAATACCGCCAAAAGAACAAGGTAATTTTAAAAATATTGAATCCAAAAAAGAAAATATTTTGAAAAATCTTATCGTTACAACGCAACAAGAAAATCTTAAAATATTAGTTTTTTTCACAACTTGGTGCGACCCTTGTAAAGGAATCCTGCCACATTTAGAGAATCTCAAAAAACAATTTGGCGAACAAATTTCATTTTATGGAATCCCAATAGATGATTTAGTAGGAGAAGTGGAAAACTTCAAAGGTATTATGCAAATCTTTAATGAAGAAAATGCTACCACAATGCCTTTGATATTAGATGCAAATCGCTCTAAACTATTCAATGCGCTTGGAGGGATTGAGGGTGTGCCGCTCCTTGCTTTATACGATAAAGATGGACATTATATTATCCATTATTTAGGCGCAATCCCAGAAGAAATGATAGAGTTTGACCTTTCGCATAATTTATCTAAAATAAAGGCGCATTAATGCTTGGAATCTTTAAAAGCACATTACAAAAAACCACACAAAATATTCGTGATTTACTCCCAAAGACGCATAAAAAAATTGACAAAGAAGCTTTAGAGGAAATCCTAATTGCCACAGATATGGATTATGATTTGCTTGAGATGATTTTAAGCCCACTTGGTGAGCAAATCAGTCGCAATGAGCTTGAAGTTGCGTTGCTTAGGTTGTTTCGTGGAGAAAGTTATTATGATAGTGTGCAGGCAAAAGTAGTAGAAGATAAGCCTAATGTGTGTCTTATTATTGGTGTGAATGGAGCGGGCAAAACGACAACGATTGCTAAGCTTGCAAACCTCTATAAAAAACAAGGTAAAAGCGTGATTTTGGGCGCTGGAGACACCTTTAGGGCTGCTGCGATTGAACAACTCAAACTTTGGGGACAAAGGCTAAATCTCCCTGTTGTCGCTTCACAGATTGGACATGACCCTTCTGCTGTGGCTTTTGATACAATTACTTCAGCGGTTGCTAAAAACATAGATGTAGCAATCATTGATACCGCAGGGAGATTGCATAATCAAAGTAATTTGCAACAAGAATTGCAAAAAATCACAAGAATTTGCGATAAGGCAAAAGCAGGTTCTCCCCACCAAAAAATTTTGATTTTAGATGGCACACAAGGCACTTCTAGCCTAGAGCAAGCAAAGATTTTTAGCCAAACTTTAGGAGGAATAGATGGCGTGATTGTTACTAAGCTTGATGGCACAAGCAAAGGCGGGGCGATTTTTAGTATGATTCATACTTTGCGCGTGCCGATTTTATATCTTGGTGTTGGAGAAAATGCGGAAGATTTAATCGCATTTAATCAAGAAGAATATATTGCTACGATTTTGGATTCTATTTTTGAACCAACTCACTAGAGCAACACATACAAGCCAAATTAAAATCCATTCTTAAAAGGTTGCAAAATGGCAAAGAAAAAAGCGCAAATTTTTGAATGCCAACATTGTGGATTCCAAAGCCCAAAATGGCTTGGAAAATGCTCTAATTGCGGGGCTTGGGAAAGCTTTTTGGAGTTTAAAGAGGAGCAAATCAAAGCCTTTGAAGCGACAAAATCCGCGCTAGAGCCTAGCAAAGTTTTGCCCATTACAGAAGTGCAAGAAGAAGAGTTTGTGCGCTTTAGCAGCGGTGAGCAAGAATTAGATATTGTGCTAGGTGGAGGAATCGTGCTTGGGGGAATGTATTTAGTCGGCGGAAGTCCCGGCGTTGGCAAATCTACGCTTTTGCTTAAAATCTCAAGCAACTTGGCTAAAATGGGCAAAAAAATCCTTTATGTAAGTGGAGAAGAAAGCTCTTCACAAATCAAATTGCGCGCCGAGCGTCTTGGTGCAGTTTGTGAGAATCTTTATTTGCTCAATGCAATCAAACTCCAAGAGATTCTAGCAGCAATCCATGCTGATAAACACCATTATTCTATGGTTGTGATTGATAGTATTCAGACGCTGTATAGTGAGAATATTAGCTCAAGTCCGGGGAGTGTCTCACAAGTGCGTGAAGTAACCTTTGAGCTTATGCGCTTGGCAAAAGAATATGGAATCTGCGTGTTTATCATCGGGCATATTACCAAAGATGGGACAATCGCAGGACCTAGAATCCTAGAACACATGGTAGATTGCGTGCTGTATTTTGAGGGGGATTCTAGTCGTGAATTGCGATTCTTAAGAGGTTTTAAAAATCGCTTTGGTAATACAAGCGAGATTGGAATCTTTGAGATGAAATGTAATGGATTAGTTGGCGCAAAAGAAGCGTCAAAAATTTTTTTCTCTCAAAAAACTTCTGCTCCCGGAAGTGCGTTAAGCGTGATTATGGAGGGTTCTCGTGCGCTTGTTTTAGAGGTGCAAGCACTTGTAAGCGACTGCGCTTATGGAATGCCAAAACGTTCTTCTACGGGTTTTGATTCTAACCGCCTTAATATGATTTTGGCACTTTTGGAACGAAAATTAGAGATTCCGCTTAATCGTTATGATGTATTCATTAATATTACAGGTGGAATCAAAATCTTAGAAACTGCAGCAGATTTAGCAGTGGTCGCTGCGATTCTTTCAAGTTTTCGTAATCGTTCGCTCTCAAACGGAAGCGTCTTTTTGGGGGAAGTGAGTTTGGTGGGTGATATTCGTGATGTGCCAAATGTGGAGCAGCGGTTAAAAGAAGCATTATCGCTTGGAATTGTGCGCGCAATTCTCCCTAAAAAGCCAACCCAAAATCTTAATATCAAATGCTTTGAAGTGCAAGAAGTTACAAAGATTATTGATTGGATGTAGGAATAAAATCTTCTAAAATTTCTTCTTGCATCATATAGCTAATTTCTAAAGTAAAAGTTTGTTCTATGCGTTGATTTACAATAACAATCGGTGATGTGAAAAAGCCATTAGGGTAGAGTTTATAACGCAAATTTAACTGCTCTGCATCGCTTAAGCCTTGATGTAAGAGAGTGTTAAAATCTTGAATTTTAAGCAAATCTTGAAAGGCGTCAAATTCTAAAAGCAGGATTCCTTCTTTATTGGCATAACCTATACCTTCTTGCCAAAATTCTACTTTGGCTTTTGTGGGTTTGTTAAGCATAGAATAGTTACAAATAAAACTTGGAATCGTGCAATCTTGCACTTGTAATAATCCCTTTAATAGTCGATAATATTGCACTTTGCGTTTAACAATTTGGTAAGATTGTTGTTTTTGTTCTAATTGTGTGCGTGTTTGGAAGTTTTTAAGCCGTAAAGCAGGGAGATTCCTTGTTTCTTTTGGAAGATTTAAAGTGGAGAGTAATTCTAAGGGATTCTTTTGTGCTTTTTCGCGTTGTGCTTTTAGCGCATAAAGGCAACCGCAATAATTCTGACGATAAAGATTTGCATCTTTGGCAAGTTGGTTTTGTAGCTGTGTGCCGCCATTGCTTCTTACATCAATAGGCAAAAACGCAAGATGATAACTCTCTGCGATTGCTTGTCCTTGTGCAAAGAGTTCTTTTTGGGATTTCATAGGGCTTGCAAGCAAAGTTGTTGTAAATTCTACACAATGTGTATTTAGTGCAACTTGCGCACTTTTTTGTAATCTAAAATCAAAGCAATAACCGCAACGCTCCCCTTTTTCTGGTGCTTCTTCTAAACCTTTGCTTCCATCTAACCATTCTTCAAGATTATATTCCCCTTCTATAAGCGGGATTCCAAGTTGCGCACAGCTACGTTCTACATCAAAAAGGCGCATTTGGTATTCTTCAAATGGGTGAATGTTTGGATTGTAGAAAAAACCACAAAAGTTTTTTTCTGGGTATTGTTTTTGAAGTTGGGTTAAAAAGTGGTGGCTATCTACGCTGCAACAAATATGCACCAAAGTGGTATTTTTATCTGTAAAATCATAAGGAATCCTAGACATTTATTGCCTTTTTTGGTGAAATTTTAACGGATTTAAAGATAATAATGCAAGATTGATGTTTAAAAACAATAAAAAAATAAATTTTTAAAATTTTATGATTATTTTAAGATAAAAGGATATGATTATAGATGAAATTTACATCAACTTAAGAAAGGAGTTTGATATGAAAAAGATTTTGTTAGGATTAGCATTAGCAAGTGGCTGTTTAATGGCAGCAGATGGTGCAGAGATTTTCAAAAAATGTATTGCTTGTCATGGAGCAAAAGCTGAAAGAGTTGCACCAGGAAGTAAAGGTGGTGTAACTATTGCTGGTATGGATAAAACAAGAATTGTTGAGCAACTTAAAGGTTATGAAGCAGGAACAGCTGACAATGGTGGAGCAAAAGCAATTATGTATGCAAATATGAAAAACTTCAAATTAACAGAAGCTGATATGGAAGCAGTTGCAGATTATATCTCTAAGCTCCCCCCTGTAAAATAACTTCTAGCCCCCTTTATGGGGGATTTTTTATGCCTTATTTAGAAATTAGTTCCAAAAATTTCTCGTATAATTACCAAACAATCTTACAAAAACTAGCACCAAAAGAACCAGAAAAGATTGCTATTGTTCTAAAAGATAATGCTTATGGACATGGAATCTTAGAAGTTGCTACACTAGCAAACAAAGCAAAAATCCAAACCGCTTTTGTGAAAAATATTCAAGAAGCTCTAGGAATCGCCCCACTTTTTAAAGATATTACAATTCTTTATCCAAACTCACTTTTGAATGCTAAAGATTTAGAAAATGCCTTAAAGATTCCACATCTTTCCTTTTGTGTTCCTAGTTTAGAATCTCTACAAAGCTATCCAGAAAACACAAATATTGCATTAAAAATTGATAGTGGAATGCATCGCAATGGAATCGCTAAAGAACAATTACAAGAAGCATTAACAATTATTCAAGCGCGGAATTTACACCTAAAAGGAATCTTTACACATAATGGCTATGGAGATGATTTAAGCAGTGCATTTTATGTGCAAAATATGGAGTTTTTAGAAATCAAAAAAGAAGCATTAAGATTGTGCGAGCATTTTAAAATTCCACGCCCACAATTTCACTCTTTAAGCTCTTCTGGAGCAATGCGCGCAAGTGTATTTAATGCAAGTTTGCCAAGAGAATTGCAAGATGATTTGTTTCGCATAGGAATCGCATTTTATGGATATAATTGCAGTGCATTAAATCAGCCAAAATTAAAACCTATCGCTTCTCTTTATGCCAACAAGATTTCGAGCCTTAAGCTAAAAAAAGGTGCAAGTATAGGCTATAGTGGAGTTAGCAAAACAAAGGGTGGTAGCATTTCTTCGTATGATATTGGCTATGGCGATGGATTATTCCGCTTGCGTGAAGGAATGGAGATATACACTGCAGAAGGTTATAGAATCCTTCCACGTGCAAGCATGGATTGCATTAGCATAGAAAGTGATGCTCCAAAAGTCTGTGTATTTAATGATGTGAGCGCATTTGCTAAGGCGTTTGAGACTATTCCTTATGAAATTTTAGTGCATTTGCACGCTTATATCCCACGTGTTGTTGTATAGACTCTTATTGCGTGTTTAAAATTCTCTAAACTTTTGGTATGATTTTAAAATTTTATTTTGCATTTTGAAGGGAAAATCGTGAATCTTTGTATTTTATTTGGTGGAAAATCCTACGAACACGAAATTAGCATTGTAAGCGCAATTGCTCTAAAAAAACTATTTCCAGACGTTAAACATTATGTATTTTTGGATTCCAATCACAATTTTTATTATATAGAAGCTGCACAAATGCAATCTAAGTTTTTTAGCTCTAATGCCTATCAAAAAGCCCAAAAAATCTATCCCAAAAAAGATGGATTCTATATGCGCACACTTTTTGGGGAAAAGCCATTAAATCTTCCTGTAATTCTAAATTTAATCCATGGTGGTGATGGAGAAGATGGCGTAATTGCTTCTTTGCTTGATTTTTATGGAATCCCTTATATAGGACCGCGCAACGCTGCATGCGTATTAAGCTATGATAAGGAATTTATTAAATCTTTTGCAACAAGTCGCGGTGTCAAAAGTCTTGCATATCGTGTGCTTTATCGCGATGATGAGCTGCCTTGTGATTTGGAATTTCCTGTTATTATCAAGCCTGCACGTCTTGGAAGCTCGCTTGGTATCAATATTGCACAATCGCAAGAGGATTTACAATATTCTTTAGATAGTGCGTTTGAATACGATAGCAAGGTTATTATTGAACCTTTTATTGCAGGGATTAAGGAATATAATTTAGCAGGCTTTAAAAATAAAGAAGGAATGCAGTTTTCTTTTATTGAAGAGCCAGAGAAAAATAAAATTTTGGATTTTGAAAAAAAATATTTAGATTTTTCGCGCACAGGTAATGCTAAAGAAGCTGAAATTGGCGAAGAATTAAAACAAAAGTTACAAGAAAATTTCACGCGTTTATATGAAAATCTCTTTGAAGGCGCATTAATACGCTGCGATTTCTTTGTTAAAGACGGAGAATGCTATTTAAATGAAATCAATCCGGTTCCAGGAAGTTTGGCAAACTATCTCTTTAAGGATTTTAAAACTGCATTAGAATCGCTATCAAAAGCTTTGCCAAAGCCTAATGCTATCAAAGTTGATTATGCCTTATTGCATCAAATTCAGTTTGCAAAAGGAAAGTAGTGGCACAAAAGATTCTGATTTATAAGGAAGCAGAATTTGCGATTTCTTACACGATAATTCCTAGCGCGATTGAAAATGCTAAAACTCTTGTGATTTTGCATGGCTGGGGAGCAAGCAAGAATCTTATGGAGCAAGCATTTAAAGATACCTTTAAAGATTATACACATTATTATATTGATATGCCCGGTTTTGGGCGTTCAAAAACTCCCCCATTTGCGCTTACTACGCAAGATTATGCGGAAATTATGCGTTTGATGTTGGAATCTTTGCATTTAGAGAGTTTAAAAATTACAATTATGGGGCATAGTTTTGGTGGAAAAGTTGCCACGCTATTAAATCCACAAACGCTAATTTTGTTAAGCAGTGCTGGAATCCCGACAAAAAAAAGCCTAAAGGTGCGCTTTAAAATCGTTCTTGCAAAGGTTTTAAAGATTCTGCCCGGTGCAAATTACGTCTTGCGGAATCTTTTGCGCTCTAAAGATGTGCAAAATATGGACGAAGTGATGTATCAAACTTTTAAAAATGTTGTTGATGAAGATTTTTCTAATCTTTTTGCAAATTTTAAAAACCCTTGCTATATCTTTTGGGGAAAAGCAGACCTTGCCACACCTTTAAAATCTGGAGAGCGTATTCATTCTCTTATTAAAGATTCTCAATTTTTTCCACTAGAAGGCGACCATTTCTTTTTTTTGAAAACAGCAAAAGAGATTGAACGTTTATTGCTAAAAACACTTTGAGATTCTGTCTTATAAAAAATCTTGTAATTGTTCTAAACAAAAGCGCGCTAGCGTATAAGTGATAAAAAACATTACGAGTGCGGTGATTGTATTTAAAAATATCCAAGATTTTGGATTTTTAAACAAAACACTTGCTTTATGAGAAGCAAATCCTAAGCATAGAAACCACGCACAAGACGCGCTAATAATCCCAACGCTAAACATTATTTTTTCTTCTAAATTAAAAGGAAGCGCAACTGCACCTAGAATCAGAATCGTATCTAAATAAACATGGGGATTAATAAGTGTAAGTGCAAGGGTTTGGAAAATCGTTTTAGAAAGGCTTGTTTTGTGTCCCATTTGTGTTAAAACTAGGCTTTGGTTTGCCCTAAAGGCAGAGCGCAAAGACAAGATTCCATAGATAAAAACAAAAAGCGTCCCACTAATGCCTAAAATAATGCTAAAAATTTTGTTTTTTGCTAGAAATTCTCCAACGCCAAAAACTCCAATATTTACAAGCACAATATCGCACAAAATGCAGGTTAAACATACAAAAAAGATATGATTTTTTAAGATTCCTTGTTTGATGACAAACATATTTTGCGCGCCAATTGCTGCAAATAAAGAAAAAGCAATCAAAAATCCTTGTAAGAAAATCTGCATTAAAATTGCTCATAAAGAAGCTTAGCAGCCATTATAAAGGATATTGTAACAACAAGGGGTTTAACAATACGAATCCCATAGCGAATCGCCATACGTGAGCCTAAATTTGCTCCGATAAATTGCCCAAGTGCCATAAGTAGCCCTATACCCCATAGCATATGTCCGCCTATGGCAAAAAAGATTAAAGAAGCAAGATTTGTTGAGAAATTATAAAGTTTTGCTTGTCCTAAACTTTGTGTAACTCCAAAACCACCAATAATAATAAGTGCAAGCATAAAAAATGACCCAGTTCCCGGACCAAAAAAACCATCATAAAAACCAACAGCAGCTATCGCAAGGCTTAAATACGCTTTGTTGAGTTTTTCTGTGCGTTCTACTTCCTTAATGCTGGGTGAAAATAAAAAATACAATCCAAAAACTAGCACTAAAAAAGGCAGAATCTTAGAGAGAAATTCTGTTTGAATAAACTGCACACTAATTGTTCCTATTGCGGAGAATACAAAGGCGATAATTGCAAAAGGAATGTTGGATTTTAGGTTAATATAACCTTTTTTATAAAAATGCAAAGTCGCAGAAAAGCTTCCAAAGGAGCTTTGGAGTTTGTTTGTCGCTAAGGCTTGAAGGGGAGAGACTCCAGCAAGTAAGAGAACAGGAAGTGTTATCATTCCCCCGCCCCCCGCAATAGAATCTACAAAACCCGCAACAAGTGCTGCAAAAAAGAGTAATAAAAGCATATACATATCAAGATTAGCCATAAATTCTTGCATTTAAAACTCCTTAATAAAAGCGCAATTATAATGTAAATTTTAAAAAATATCGCACATAGATTCGCCATTATGCAGTTGCGCACTCTTTGTGTGTTGGCATTCTAAAATAGAATCTTTAAGCCTAAAGTAAGCTTGTGCGCCATAGTGATGGATAACAAAGCCATCTTTTTGCTTGCTAAAATGACAATCTTTTGCATCAAAGTCTAAATGCTTGTATAAGGAATCCCAATTAACTTTTTGCTGTGTGTTGAGTTGCGCTTTTAATTCTAAACGTAGATTTAGCATTTGGAGTTGTAGCTTTTTTGCACACGCGCTTTTGGTGTAGTTTGTAAAATGTGGAATCCCAATACTTAAAAGGATTCCAGTTAATAGAAGTGTTAGGACAATTTCTAGTAAAGTAAATGCACGTTTTTGCATTTTTAAAAAACAATAGAATTGCTAAGAAGCGGAATCTTAAGAGGTGCGTTTAGTCCAATACTTTCAACAAGTTTTGCACAAGTATCTCCATTTACGTTTGCGTTTGTTTGCGTGGATATTTCTAGGAATTGCACATCTTTTGGTGTCGTAGAAAGCACATTATTTGTGTTAAGAAGTTTTGCGCTAATGCAAGGATTTTGGTTGGAATCTTGCAGTTTGCTTTGTATAGAATAATCGCTTAATGTCCAATTTGCGCTACTTAGCGTGATTGCACTTAAAAAAGTTCCTTCACCTTGTGCTAGAAAATATGCAGGAAAAGCAGTTTTTAGTGTATTAATATCACTTTTTAGGGCAACAAGTTTCGCATCATCACGGCTTGCGGAAATTTTTGGAATCGCAACAGCAGCTAGGATTCCTAAAATGACTAAAATAAAGACAAGTTCAAGCATTGTAAAAGCTTTTTTAGCGCGCATTTTATTCCTTTTTGATTTCATTTGTAAGGATTCTAACAATTTTAGCTTGGCAATGTAAAGGTTAGAAAATTTTGCTTGTTGCATAAATTGCAGCAGTTTCACTGCGCAAGATATTACAATTTGGTGCGCTAAAAGTTTGTTGAGAGCGCAAGAGCTTGCGTTCATCTTCACTAAATCCCCCTTCTGCTCCAATGAGAAATGGAATCTCTAAATGCGATTCTAAGGGTTTTGCGCCAAAGTCCATTACAGCAATTTTCGGGTATTTCTGTAACACTTCTTCTAAGTCTTTTAGAATTTCGATTTTTATACGCGTGAGACGTCCGCATTGCATGCAAGAATTTTCTAGGATTCTATTTAAGCGTTCAATATCGATTTTAAAATGTTGCTGGGAGAAGTTTGCATAAAAAAATGTAATGCGTGCTAAATTAAGTTCATTTAAGAAGGGAAGTGCTTTTTCTATATTTTTGGGGTCAATTATCGCCCAAATCAAATGCCCTTTTGGTGTTTTGGATTCCATTTTTTGTGTGTTTATGAGCTGGAGTGTGGCGCATTTTTTATCAAGAGAGTTGATTTGATAGATATAAGCATTGCAGTCTTTTAGGTTGCATAAGATTAGGGATTCTAATTTGCGTGTTCTGCGTGAGCGGAAGAGATGGTTATAAATCTCTCCATCAAGTAAAATTGTGGAATCTCCAGCGCATTTATGGTAGATAAATTGCATTTAATTGACCATAAAAAGCAATAAAAGAATAAAAGCGCATAAATCTAAAGCGTATTTTATTTTTGCAAAGCGGAAAAATTGTTCGCGCTTTGCTGCGTCTGCTTCAGTCAAAATGCGTTTTTGGTATTTATGGCGTTTGATTTCTGCGACTAATATTACAAGCCATAAAACAAGCATTAAAAGAATTTTAAATGTAACGATAAAACCTAACATTGCCCAAATCACAAATCCGCTAAATGCAGATGCACTAAGGAGTGTGTAATATGCTGGAGCACAGACTGCTAGAGAACGTAATTTTTGTGTATGCGAGGGATTTTTAAGTAGGGCGTAAAGATTCCAAAGTGGCGGTAAAAGCAACGGAAAAGAAAAAAATAAATGGACAGAAATAAGTTCAGAACCGACAAATTCCATAAAAATCACTTTATTGATAAGTTTTTAGAATTGTAACAACAAAATAAGGCTTTGTAAAGCTTTAAAGGGTGCAAGGTTTTGGTAGCGGGGGGCGGATTTGAACCACCGACCTTTGGGTTATGAGCCCAACGAGCTACCGGGCTGCTCTACCCCGCGATAACTTAATAAAATGAAATCACTGAAATTTATGCAGTTTAGAAGTGGCTGGGGTACAAGGATTCGAACCTCGGAATGCCTGGACCAAAACCAGGTGCCTTACCGCTTGGCGATACCCCAATGTTTTTAAAAGTCGGAATTATACCCCTATTTTTTTTATTTGTCAATACTTGCTAAGATTGATTTAGCGGATATTACGCTATAATTTGGCTTTTAGAAAAATTTTAAGGTTTTATATGGAAAATGAAGTAATTTTACGTGTTGAAGCAGCAATAAAAGCAATTCAAGATGGTCAAATGATTATTGTAATGGACGATGAAGATAGAGAAAATGAGGGTGATTTGGTAATGGCTGGCATTTTTAGCACACCCGAAAAAGTAAATTTTATGGCGCAAGAGGCTCGTGGATTAATTTGTGTGTCGATTACAAAAGAAATTGCACATAAGCTTGACTTGCCCCCAATGGTGAGCGAAAATAGCTCTAATCACGAAACAGCTTTTACGGTGTCTATTGACGCAAAAGAGGCAAAAACAGGAATCTCCGCGTATGAGAGAGATTTGACGATTCAATTAATGTGCAAGCCTAGCACAAAGCCTAATGATTTTGTGCGACCCGGGCATATTTTTCCACTCATTGCAAAAGAAGGTGGCGTGCTAGAGCGCACAGGGCATACTGAAGCTAGTGTGGATATTTGTCGTTTAGCAGGGTTAAAGCCAGTAAGCGTCATTTGTGAGATTATGAAAGAAGATGGATTAATGGCAAGAAGGGGTGATAAGTTTTTAAGTGAGTTTGCAAAAAAGCACAATTTAAAGATTCTGTATGTGTCAGATTTGATTGAATATCGTTTGCAATTTGAGCAGCTTATTACAATAGAAAGTAAAACTTCTTGCAAATTTTTAGGTGCAGATTCTACAAAAATACAATTTAAAGACCATTTAGGAAGAGAACATTTTGTCTTTGCGTTTGGAACTCCAAAGATTCCATTTGTGAAATTTCATAGTGTGCGAGAAGATTTAGAGTTGTTGGAGAATGAAAGTTTATTTGGCGCGTTAATGGACGCGATTACACAGCTAAAAGAGCAGGGGGGATATTTGGTGTTTTTACGCACACAAAATAATAAAGATATTAAAGGTTTGGGGATTGGAGCGCAGATTCTAAAAGCATTAGGCGTAGGAGATTTTAAACTTTTGAGCAACTCTAAAATTAATGAGTCTGAATATAGCGCATTAAGCGGATTTAACCTCAGAATTTTAGAATGTGTAGAGAGATAGTTTTTGATGAATTCTTATAAATTAGGTGCTTAATGTTTCAAGGTGTCAAAAAAGAATTTGGATTAATTTTTACTTGGAATCAGAGTGATAGATCTTGGCAAATGCCATTTTTTGCTGGGCTTGGTATAGCGATAATTTTATTTATTGCAACATTTTTTGGGCGTCCGGATTTTGGATTGGTTTCTATCATTGGAGCAATGATTTTTTTATATGTGCCAGATACTCCTATTTATCATAAAATGATTTTGAGTATGTCTTGTGCGTTTGGAATCATTGTTTCTTTTACGCTTGGACTTGTTGGGCAAAGTTTTCCGCAATTTATTCCGTTTATTGTTTTTGGAGTAACCCTTGTAAGTGCGCAAGTCGTGCGTTATTTTAGCATTGGTGCGCCTGGATTCTTTTTCTTTACTTTTGCTACGATTCTTGGGACTTATATTCCTTTTGAAGTTAGGGATTATCCTATGGCGATTGGACTTGTTGCGCTTGGAACAATGGTAGCAAATATTATGGTTCTTGTGTATTCTTTAAGTGTGATTTATATTTTTAAACATTCTATTAAACCTATTCCTAAAGTTGGAGAATTTGGTTTTGGTGTTATTGTGGTTGATCCTGTAATTATCGCTTTTTTTGTCGGATTTGCGATGTATTTGCAGAGTTATTTAGAGCTTGATAGAGGGTATTGGGTTGGGATTAGTTGTGCAGCAGTGATGACGGCAGTTACTTTTAAACAAATTTGGATTAAACAACTTCAAAGGATTTTAGGAACGATTGCTGGAGTGAGTTTGGCATATTTTTTATTGCATTTTACTTTTAGTCCTTTTGAGTTTGCGTTTTTGATGATGGTGTTAATGTTTTTTGCAGAATACACTGTGGTGCGTAATTATGCTTTATCAATGGTGTTTTTAACTCCTTATTCTACTTATTTAGCTGAGGTTAGTAATTTTATGCAATATGACCCTGATATTATTATTCATGCTAGAGTTTTGGATATTATTGTAGGGAGTATTATTGGTTTGATTGGTGGTGCATTTATGCACTGGGCGGCATTGCGTAGGATTCTGGAGCGTGTTGCAAGAAAGATTGTATTTAAATGGATTGGAGCGGAGTAGAACACTAAAAGCGCAAAGGGAAGAATCTTATTTTAAGATTCTAGGAAGTGTGATTCCTTTTTGTGCTTGATATTTGCCTTTTTTATCTTTATAGCTTACTTCGCAATCTCTATCACCTTCTAAGAATAAAACTTGCGCGATTCCTTCATTTGCATAGATTTTAGCAGGCAGTGGTGTTGTGTTGCTAATTTCAATTGTGATATGCCCTTCAAATTCAGGCTCAAAAGGTGTTACATTAACGATAATTCCACATCTTGCATATGTGCTTTTGCCAAGACAAATCGCTAAAATATTGCGCGGAATCTTAAAATATTCAATCGTCCGCGCCAAAGCAAAAGAATTTGGTGGCACAATGCACACATCACCCACAAAATCCACCACATTAGCAGAATCAAAGTTTTTTGGATCTACAACCATTGCATTGATATTTGTAAAGATTTTAAACTCATTGCTAACTCTAATATCATATCCATAGCTAGATAATCCATAGCTTACTACACCTTTGCCAACTTGATTTTCACAAAAAGGTGCAATCATTGCATGCTTTGTTGCCATTTCCCTAATCCAAGTATCTTCCTTTAAGCCCATTTTATTCCTTGACTAAGTGATTATTTTATTTAAATGTGATATTATAGCAAATGTAAATCATGGTTTTCTCTCTAAGGGCTTACTTTAAGAGGGTTAAATTAATTAAAAAAAGGCTTTAAATGGATTTTAAAGATATTAAAGAGCTAATCAAAATCTTTGATGCAAGCACATTAAATCGTCTAAGTATCACGCAAGAGACAACTAAAATTAAATTAGAAAAAGGCATAGGAAGTGTAAATGCTCCTGTTGCTCCTGTTTCTTCTCCTGTTGTGCAAGCAGCCCCATCTCAAGTAACACAAAGCCTTCCGCAAGCAGCTCCTGTTGCTACTGCACCTGCCCCAGTAACTCCTAGTGGCGATACGATTAATTCTCCTATGGTCGGAACATTTTATCGTTGTCCTAGCCCAAATGCTCCTGCGTATGTGAATGTCGGTGATAAAGTGAAAAAGGGACAAACATTAGGGATTATCGAGGCAATGAAGATTATGAATGAAATTGAAGCAGAGTTCGATTGCAAGATTTTAGAAATTATTCCAAACGATGCACAGCCTGTGGAGTATAACTCTCCTTTATTTGTTGTGGAGAAGCTCTAATGTCTTTGCAAAAAGAGATTAATACGATTTTAATTGCCAATCGCGGTGAAATTGCTTTAAGAGCAATCCGCACAATTAAAGAAATGGGCAAAAAGACAATTGCGGTGTATTCTACCGCAGATAAAGATGCGCATTATTTAGATTTAGCTGATGCTAAAGTGTGCATTGGGGGTGATAAATCTAGTGAAAGTTACTTAAATATTCCCGCAATTATTTCTGCTGCGGAGCTTTTCAAAGCAGATGCAATTTTTCCGGGATATGGATTTCTAAGCGAGAATCAAAATTTTGTGGAAATCTGTAACCATCATGGAATTGAATTTATTGGTCCAACTCCCGATGTTATGGTATTAATGAGTGATAAAAGCAAAGCAAAAGAAATTATGAGAAATGCTGGAGTTCCTGTAATTCCGGGTAGTGATGGTGCTGTGGAATCCAAAGAAAAAGCTATTAAACTCGCTAAGGAAATTGGCTATCCGGTGATTTTAAAAGCTGCTGCTGGTGGTGGTGGTCGAGGAATGCGTATTGTAGAAAATGAAGAGAATATGTTTAATGCTTATTTAGCAGCAGAATCTGAAGCAATTAGTGCGTTTGGTGATGGCACAATTTATATGGAAAAATTTATTGATAAACCTAAACATATTGAAGTGCAAATTATTGCTGATAAACATGGAAATGTTTTACATGTTGGAGAGAGAGATTGTTCTTTACAAAGACGTCATCAAAAGTTGATTGAAGAATCTCCCGCGCCAACATTAGAGACTAAAACGCGTGAAAGATTGTTGCAAACTGCAATTACTGCAACAAAAGCAATTAAGTATGTGGGTGCAGGCACTTATGAATTCTTGCTAGATTCTGACCAAAATTTCTATTTTATGGAAATGAATACACGTTTGCAGGTTGAACACCCGGTAAGTGAGCTTGTTAGCGGTTTGGATATTATTGAATTAATGGTTAAAGTCGCTGAAGGGAAAGAACTTCCAAAACAAGATTCCATAAGTTTTAATGGTTGCGCAATGGAGTGTAGAATCACAGCAGAAGACCCTGTAAAATTTTATCCATCAGCTGGAAAAATTACAAAATGGATTGCTCCGGGTGGTAATAATGTGCGCATTGATAGTCATGCTTATGCGGGTTATATAGTGCCAATGTTTTATGATTCTATGATAGGCAAACTCATTGTTTGGGGACGTAATCGTAATGAAACAATTGCTAGAATGGCTCGTGCATTAGATGAGTTTTGTGTAGAGGGTATTAAAACGACTATTGCATTTCATAAAGAAATGATGCAAAATGACGATTTTAAAAGAGGTGTTGTCCATACTAAATATTTGGAGGAAAAAATGGTGAGTGATTCTGCGAATAAGGTATAAAGTGGAACGAAAAATGCTTGTAGATTTGGAAGTCGCAAGGATGCAAATTAAACTAAAATCAAGGAGATAAAATGAAAATTGGAAATTCACAAAGCACAAATGAAAGCTTGATTAGCTTAAACAAAGCAAAAGATGAAGAGAAAGACGCACTAAAGAAAATTTCTTCCTCTCGTCCATTAGAAGCAACTGATGGTGCAAGTTTGGCATTAGCAAATGCACTTTTAATGCAGGCTAATTCAATGAGTCAAGGGATTCGTAATGCAAATGATGCGCTAGGTGTTATGCAAATTGCTGATGCAACACTTTCAAATATTACAGATTCTGCAATTCGCATGAATGAGCTTTCTGTTGCACTTGGAAATCCTGCATTAAATAATGAACAAAGAGCAATGATTGAAAGCGAAGCAAATGCGCTAACACAAGCAATGAGTGATGCGACAAATCAAGCTACCTTTAATGGAAAAAATGTTTTTAGTGGGCAAATGAGCTTTGTAACAGGTAATGGAACAGAAAGCATTAATATGCAAGCACCTAATGTTTCAGGTTTAAGCGTGAATAATCAACAAAGCATTTTGAATTTTATTGAAAGAGTGAATATGGATCGCGCAAATATCGGTTCTGCAATGAATGGAATCCAATCTGGCATTAATGCAAGCATGAATACAGTTGTGAATCTAAGAGCCGCAGAGGGTGGCTTAATGAAAGATGATGTAGCAGAAAATTACAATCAACTTAATGCCGCAAAATTAAAAGAAAATGCAACGCTTTATGCAAGCTCTTTTAATACACAATATTTACAAAATCGCCTAGACGCGTTGCTTGGATAATCCAAAATAAAATAACCCACAAAAGCGGGATTCTCCTTTCCCGCCTAAGTATGGAATCCATGCAATCAAAAGAACTTTATAATCCCCAAAATTGCTCCCACGCTTAGACAAACGATAGAAACACCCCAAACATAAAAGAAGCTTTTGCTAATATGCTCTTTGATGCTTACTCCACTGATTCCGCAACCCAAAAGCGTTGCTGGGACAACAGGAGAAATAAAAGTCGCACAATTTCTAGCGACAACCATAATAATCGCAATGCTTATAGGGTCGATTCCTAGTGCAGAGGTGATTCCAACGACAATAGGCATAATGCCAAAAAAGTAAGAATCTGTGCAGAAAATTAACGCCATAGGGACTGCACTAATTCCTACAATAAGGGGAATCAAGATTAATGCCCAATCAGGTAGAATTTCTAAAATTACATTTGCCATTACTTTCATAATGCCTGTTTTGTCAAAAACACCGATGAGGATTCCAGCTCCAAAAAGTGTTGTTGCCATTAAAATCGCGCTTTTAGAGTATTTGTCAATGAGTTTTTGCGCAACCTCCAACTTATGATAATTGATAAATAAAGCAAAGCAGAATCCAAGCATAAACAAAAAATAACTTGGAAGAATATTTGCAACCAAAAGAGTTAAAATCACCAAAAGCAAGAGAATATTCAAGAAGAATTGACTACTTTGGTGATGTTCGCCAAGTGCTAATTGATGAAAATCCTCATCAACTGCAATATTTCCCGCTCCTCTTTGGATTTCTTTTCTTGCCAAAAGAATCGCAATACCCAAAGCGCATAAAAGTCCCGTGATTTGAATTGGGATTAATTGATGCCAAATTTCGTTTGCATCTGTGCTGATGATAGTTGCCGCACGCAGTGTTGGACCTCCCCAAGGAAGGAGATTCATTACTCCAAGTGAAACTGCCATAATCGTCATTAATGTTGTTTTGCGCATTCCTAACTTTTCATAGATTGGCAACATCGCTGGAATCACAATAAGGAAGCTAGAAGCTCCAGAACCATCTAAATGGACGACAACAGAAATAACCACCGTTAAGATACAAATGCTATACACATTGTTTTTGCTAAATTTTAGCAAATAATTAATCATTGTGTTAAAAACACCAGCTTCATTTAAAAGTCCAAAGAATAAAATTGCAAAAATAAACAAAACCGCAGTGGAACTTACGCTGTTGATTCCCTGTCGGATAAAATATTTGAGCGCATTAAAATCAAAAACAGGATTCTCCATTTTTGTAAAATATGCAATATCAAACTCTTCTTTGAGGAGACTTCCGATTCCTAAATGGAAATTTGTATCCAACAAAACAAGCAAAACCGCACTCACACCAGAGACGATAATAAAAGCAACCGATGGAGTGGTTTTATCTGTCAAGAGAAGATAGACAATTAAAATAAGTGAGGCAAAGCCCACAAAAGCGAGGAAAAATTCCATAAATATCCTTATTAAATAAAATCTAGTTATAATGGTAGCAGAGTTTTCAGATAACCGCAAAGTTTAATTTTTTATAGAATACAATAAGGAGAATTTATGTTTTTTAGTAAATATTCTGCAAGTGGAAATGATTTTATTATTACGCATACCTTTGGAAAACAAAATCAAGCATTTGATAAGCTCGCACAAAGAATCTGTAATCGTCATCAAGGAATAGGAGCAGATGGATTGATAATTCTTAAACCACATTTGGAATATGATTTTGAATGGGAATTTTATAATTGTGATGGAAGTGTTCCAAAAATGTGTGGTAATGGAAGTCGTGCCGCAGCAATGTATGCGTATCATTTGGGTATTGCTGGTAAGAAGCAGAAATTCTTAACACTTGCAGGTGTGATTGATATAATAATAGATGGAGATGAGGTAGAGAGTGCTTTAAGCGGTGTGGAAGTCATCAAGGAAGGAATCTTAGAGTTTGGTAACACTTGGTCACTTATTGATACAGGAGTTCCGCATTTGGTTTGCGAGAAAGGAAAAGAATTAAGTAAAGAGGATTTGCGCTCTTTACGCCATAAATATAATGCAAATGTAAATATTGCAACAATTGCACAAAATAGGGTGATAGCGCGCACTTTTGAACGCGGAGTAGAAGATGAAACGCTTGCATGCGGCACAGGAATGGCAGCAATGTTTTATTATTTGTTTCATCAAGATAAGATTCCAAATCCTTGCCTTTTTAATCCTGCAAGCGGAGAGGATTTGTATCTAAGAGAAGAGAATCAGAGGCTTTATTTTAAGGGCAAAGTGCATAAAATTTGTGATTTTGTGTATTAGTTTGTATTTTATGCTGTTAAATTATTTTGATATTTTGTTTATAGAGTAAAAGTTTTTATAAAGCATTAAATGGCTAGAATTTAGACTTTAGAGAAATTCATAAAGGAAATTTTATGCAAACACTGCTTATTTTTGCACATACTTTTTGGGAAGATTCTAAGGTTAATAAAGCACTTTTGGAATCTGCAAAATCGCTTAATAACCTCACAATCCACAATCTTAGCACAACTTATAAGGATTATAAAATTGATGTAGAATCTGAAATTGCGCTTTTGCAAAAGGCAGATAGAATTATCTTTCAATTCCCGCTTTTTTGGTTTAGCACACCCTCGCTACTGAAAGAATGGGAAGATAGAGTGCTATCAGCAATTTTTCATAGTGATAATCCTAAATTGCTAGAGGGTAAAACTTTTAGCATTATCACCACAGCACTTGGAGAAGAGTCAAGCTATGATGGGAGTGATGGTTATGGTATCAATGCTCTTTTATCTCCTATTAATAATGCCTTTTTTTATTTAGGCGCTAAAGTTGAAGAAGCATTTTGTATTTTTAGTGCAAATGTCGATAACCTCCCTTTACAAAAATATCTCGCTAAACTCCGCTAGGTAAAGCAAAGATTCTTTAATAGAATCTTTCTCTCCTTAGCCTTATGCAAGATTTTGCAATTCTCCTTTTAAGATTCCAACTAAAGTGCGCCCAATAAGCCATATAAATATAAGTGTTACAAAAACTAATAGACTTATTGAAACAATCCAAAATACCATTTCAATATGAGAAAATGGAGAATTTAATAATGCGCAAGCTTTTGAGAATTCTAAAATTTCTGTGTTGATTTTTATACTTGCAATGCTCATTGCTGCTAGCGGGAAGCTAATCGCCCACCATGAGATTCTAAAAGGGCAGCATTTTTTGATTTGGATAATTTGTGGCAATAAGGTAAAGAATAAAAATAAGCCAAGCAAAAAGAGAATATAAGGTGTAGAATCTATCGCAAGAAAGCCTAAAGAATCTTCTGCTAATGTGAGTGCTTGCATAGAAATTAATACCATATACGCCCCAACACCAGCTCCAAAGGGTGCAAGGAAAATAACCAAAGTTGGCATAAGTTTATCAGGAAGTTTGGCAAAAAATACAATGCGCGCAAAGATTAATGTGCAAAGCACGATTGTAAAAGCAAAACCCACTGCTAAGCAAAATAGAGAAATCAAAAATCCAATATCAGGCATTGCGTGGAATTGTGAAAAAAGAGGCAAAGCAAGAGGTAAATCAAGTAATCCCACAACAGGGATAATCCAAGCAGGCGTGATATGAGCAAGCTCAAATTTTTGGCAAATCCAAAATTGCACAATATACACACTAAAAATAAGCATAAAAATAGCCCCAATCGCCCACACAAAAAGGCTTATTTTTTCAGGGATTCCAAGTCTATCTAGTGCAAAAGGCAAAAGTAGCAAAGCAATGCAGATTGTGGCAAAAAATGGGCGCGTGATAGGAGAGAGAAATTCTTGCTTGAAGCTCTCAAAGTTTGTGATGAGCTTTAGACTATAAGCTATACCTAAAGCAAGAAAAGCCCCAACAGCAAACGCTGCAAAAATTAGCGAAATCATATCGGCAAAAGAATGAAAGATAAAAGAAAATTGTGGCATAGGAGCTGGATTGTATTGAGAATCTTTGGAGTAAAGCAAGCTCAAATGCGACATTGCATGCCACGCTACACTTATCGCGCTTAGCCCCATACATGAGCCAAAAAAACTTACAGGTAAATAGCTTAAAGCATTGATTTTTGGGGGTTGTGCTTGTTGAGCTTGAGACATTAAAATTCCTTTGATTGGACTTATATTATAAATTTGAAATTATAGTGCAAAAATACTATGTAGCGGCAATAAAAAGTGTTTTTATTGTAATAAATAATAAGCCCCAAATATTCCAACAAGCATTAAAATTACATCACTCATAATCGCAATAAGATTCTGATATTTTAAGAAAATAGCTTTTTGAGTAAGTGCGGCATAGCTCACAAGAATGCTAAAATCAAGGAGAATCCATACAAACACCAAAATACTTAAACTTAGGGCGATAGAATCAGTAATGTGAATGAATTGCGGAAAAAATGCAACAAAAAATATAATATCCTTAGGGTTGCCAATCGCGATTCCAAAGCCTTCTAAAAAACTAGAAGTAAAGGTTTTTGTGGGATTTTGTTTGTAAAGCGGTTGTGGAATCTCTAAATGAGATTTGTTTTTGTAGTTTTTAAAAGCAAGATACAAGGAGCTAGCCCCCAAATAAAAGATAAACGCGCAACCTAAAAGGCTGATAATAGAAAGAATAAAAGGAGAAATCTTAAAAACACCCAAAATCACAGCAATAGCAAATGCTATTAAGATTAAAGAAGCAAAGTTTGTCCCTATGCTTGTAAAAAGTGCGGTTTTGAATCCATAAAAAGAGGAATTGCGGATAATAAGCGCAATCACAGGACCGGGTGTCGCAATAAGCAAGAAAACTGCTAAAATATAAGTAAGCAAAATTTCAAGCATTAAGATTCCTTTGAAAAATCTTTAAAGGGCATTGTAAAAAAGCTTTTTGAATAGAGAATTTTATCGTATCTTGTCTTAGTTTGTTTTTTAAAGTTGAAGTTTTAATGTTTTTGTGCATTTAGGGATTCTTTTGAATAGGCTTTAGCTAGGTGCTAATCTTGATTTAATGGGAAGAAGAGTATGGTAAGTGTGCTATTATTCTTAGAATCCTCTATTGCAATTTGGGGCTTAAATTCAAATTGTAAGCTTAATTCTTTATTTTGCATTTCTTCTATTTTTGGATAAATCAAAAATCCCTTAGTGCATTTGTATTTAGCTAGATAAGCAAATATTTGATACATATCACTTTGTGAAATTGCAAAATTTCTCTCTTGTGTATCTAGCATTTTCCATTTAGTATCCGCGATAAAATGGGGCTTAGAATCTTGATAAGCCACAATGTCTGGTTTTAGTTGAAAAATATCTTTTTCTTTTTGATTTTGGGCTAAATATTTGCTTTTTTCTTGTGTTTTGATATGTAAATCTGCCATTAAATCTATATTTTCTATAAATTCTTTGTAGTGTGGATTCTTTTCTTGAAAATGCGTGTTATTGCACCATTTTTTCATTTCGCTTGCTACAAAATCTTCAAAAACTTTATTCATATCAAAGAGCAGAGCAAAGGCTTTAGAATCCCCCTTATAAAGAGTAAAAGTCTTATATCTTAAAAAGATTTCACACCATTGCAATAAAATAGAATAGTGTTTAAAAGTCCTTGTATTATGGCATTGGCTAAGATCTTTAGTGATATTTTGGCTTGGGTCAATCTCGCTAAAGATAAAACGCATCTGATTAAGCTTTGTGCTTGTTGCCGCGCTTAGATTTTGTTTGCTTAAAAACTCTAAAGTGCTTTTAATAATGCGATTAGGAGCGATATTTACGCTAAACTCATCACTGCTTGTAAAAAACCGCTCCTTGTGGGCAAAATTGCTTTTAAGATTCTCATTAAATAGAAGTTTGCCTTTTAAAAAAGAGCGATTTTCTTCTTTTGTAATATAATTTGCCTTCATACCTCGTTTTATAAGCTTTAAAAGCTCTTCTAAAAACATTAAAATAAAAATTTCAAGCAAGGGAAAATTTTGGGCTTTGAGATTAGCAAAATCACTTTCTTTAAAAGGTGCATTTTTAAGGGATTTTAGCATTTTAAGCAGAATCTCTTTAGCTTTTTTAATCTCATTTTCTTGAGATTGTTCATTATAGGCATTAAAGCCCTCACTGTTCTTCTTTGTCCTAAAAGTTTTAGGTAGAATCTCTAGGCAAAAACCGCTTGTAGTTTGGATAATGCCTACATAATTTTGTGCCACAAGGGTTTTAGAATTTTTAAATTTTAAAAAGTAGTGATTGCCATCTTGCTGGGCAAACTCCACAAATTCGCTAAAGATTTTTTGGGCTTTCTCTTGACTATCGCAAACTTCTTTTATCTCATCAATGCTAAAACTCTGCCATTCAGCTATACAAAGGGTGTTTTTAGTTTTCATTGTTTTGTGTGTCAAGTTTTACACTACTATCATAGATTTTTTGGAAATTTTCTACTTTCCACTTGTTCGTAATTTCATATATCACTTTTTCATTGTCAAATTCGTTAAATTTAGTATTAAATAATTTATCAAATTTAGAATCTTTTACTTTTATCATTTCGTTATCATTTAACACTGCATTAATTTTGGCATAATCTTCATAGAAGTATTCTTGAAAAAGTGGGATTATCTTTTTAGCAAAGATTGTTTTTAAATCCTCTAAAGTTTTTGCATTAATAAAATAAGCATGTCCTATGGTATGCTCCCTATCAAGTAAAAATTCTATGCGGTTATTTATAGATTCTAGCAATTGTTGTAAATTCACACCAACACAATCTGTGCTTAAAACACTAGATTTTGGCATCATCTCAATAAATTCAAATCTTCGTCTTAATGCAGTATCAAGAAGCGCAATGCTTCTATCTGCAGTATTCATTGTGCCGATGATGTAAAGATTATTTGACACACCAAAGCTTTCCTGACTATAAGGCAAGGTTACTTTTAGCTCCTCATTATTTCCGATTCTTTTACTTGTTTCAATTAGAGTAATAAGCTCTCCTAGAATCTTAGAAATATTCCCACGATTGATTTCATCAATAATGAGAATGTAGGGTTTGAGTTCAATTTCTGCCTCTTTTTCTTGAGGTTGGCTTTTTTGAAAATTTCCTTTTTTAAATTCGTTATAAAGTTGGTATTGATAGGTTCTTATTTGTGATTGATTTTTCTCTCCAAAGACTTCAAATGCAAGCTCTCGTGAAGATTTGAAATTTTTATCCGCTAAGACAATTTTTTCAAAATCTGTAATTGGAAATTTAAGATTTTGTGTTGTGTCCTCTGATTGTATATAGATTCGCTCATTATTGATTTCTTTGATACTAAAACTCCCTCTCTGTGTTTTTGCGAGAAGTGTTTCTTTGGATATAAGATTATTAAAAAAATCTGAAACTGCATTACTAATATTGCTTTCTTTTTGAATTGTTTCTTGAGATTTGTTAGAATCTTCATAGTTTTTTAATGCCTTTTTGCAAAGTTCTTTAAAGATTCCATTTTTTACTTCATAGGTCATATTTTGCGAATCATCAACAATAGGCTTTATCCCCTCGACAAATTCTTCATAAGAAAAGCTTTGATGAAAAGTAATAAATGCAATTTGTCCTTTATCTTTAAAATACTCAAACAAGGTTTTTGCATAAACGCGCTCATTATCCTTATCAAGTTTAATGTTAAGTTTTTCAAGTTCTTTTTTAATTTTGTCATAATCTAAACTAACCTTATTATTCTTGTTGATATTATTATCTTTCGTAAATCCTAAGATTTCTAACGCTTTATCAATGGCATGATAAGTCTTTCCTGTGCCCGGAGGTCCATAAAGGATTTGATTAAGCGGAATCTTAGAATCTCGCAAATTATTTTGATTGCTATCTTCATTTAATTTTTGTATATCTTGCTCTTTATCATTTTTGCCATATTTCTCCCAAAGAGGTATGTATTTTTCATTTAGCATTTTTTCAAGCGTATAAGGTTTAGTTTTATCGCCTAAAAGCTTTTGATGAATCTGTGCTGTGCTAAGATTCTCACCGAGATTCTCACCTTTAGCTATTTTTTGTAGCACATCTTCTTTGAAAATGCACATAATCCTTATATCATTAACATTTTGGTAATGAAAGGCAATTTTCCATTTGTAAGCTTCTCCTAAATCTTTTATTTTATCAATTTCATCAAGTTCATTTTTTTGACTAAGTTCTATGATTTTAAGAATTATAGCTTTGGTTTTTTCAAAAGCATCTTTTGGATTTTCTCCAAGTTTTTTGAGCCATCCGTAAGTTGCATTATAGCTATATGTATTGTTATCCTCTTTTTCTTCTTGATTTTTTCTTTTGTAGATACCAAATTTGAATGCGCTTCCACCCCATATGCTTCCTAGTTTATCCAGTTTGCTCTCAATCCAATAAGTAAAATCATCTCTATCGTTACCTTCTTCTTTAATTCCTGTATATTGCTCTAAAGTCATATTCTTAACTTTTTCTAAATCCCAATGCTTTTGCAACTCCTTGAATAATTCTCTTGGTTCTTCATCTGTCATTTTATATTCCTTTAACATTTAGTGATTTTCCTTTACCTTTTTAGGCTTTGGATTTGGCAGTGTCGGAGCAAGAGTAAGCACAACTTCGCGCAAAATTTGGGGAGAATCTATATCAAGAATATAGGATTCTTTTGCTCCGGGATATGGGAAGCCTTTAGGAGAAGATTCTAAAAGAGGTTGCAAAATCTTATGCTCTTTAACAAAAAGCGTCTCATCGCAAAGCAAGAAAATCGGTTTGGGTGCAATTGCAGAGTCATCAGCCACATAAATGCAATATTCTCCAAACATCTTTTTAGCACTAAAGCGATATTGCGTGCCTTGCAATGCGTTGCTAAGCATTTCAAGCGTGAAATCTTTGAAATTTTCAGATGTTGGCATTGGTTTTTTCCTTTACTTGGTTTCATTTTTATAAATTACTGAAATCATATTTTTTATATTCTCATGCTGAAATTTTGATAATTTGCCATTTTGTTCTCCTTAAATTTAGATTCTATTATCTACTTTATTCCCCTTGCATTGCAAACAAATTATTTTGTTTAATACTAGGTTTTTGAAAATTTGGCAACTTAAACTCATCTCTAATTTGCCCTTGATTTTGTAATCTATCAAGTATCATTTCATAATAAGGCTTATGTAATTCACAGCTAATCCATTGCCTTTTAAGATTCTCACACAGCATTATTTCTCCACCACTTCCACCAAATAATACAAACACAGAATCTCCCTCATTTGTGCAAGATTTAATAAGCATTTCTACAAGCTTAAGCGGTATTTGGCAAGAATGAAAAGTCTTATCTTTGCTTACATTTTTAACCAAATCAAAATAAAACCAAGAGTAAGGCATTCTACCGCTATGCCCATCTTTTAATCTTTGTAAAATCCTTTTATCTGTTGGATTTTGATAGGGAAGTGCAATATTATCCTTATAAAAATGATTATCTTTGCTCTTAGTTGCGTGTAAAATACTTCTGTGTGCAGTGGTTAATCTCCTTTTGCTATGCCCTACATTAGTATTATACACCCATACATAATCTTGCACATCATAACTAATAGAATCTAAACATTTAACTCTTAAATAAGCATTTTGTTTAGGGTAATTCATCATAAAAAGATTTCCTGTTGGCTTTAACACACGCATAGATTCTTTAGCTAACTCACAATACCATTCAATATAATCTTCCCATTTTTGCGTATATTTTGAACCATTATAATTGATTCCCACATTATAATCAGGATCACCATAAACCATGTCCAAGCTAGAATCTGGAATGCTTTTTAAAACTTCTAAAACATCATTATTGTAAAGTTTATTGAAATCCATACTGCCTACCTTATTAGGATATATTCACAAGATTTTAAGAATTGTATTGAGTCTAAATGTGTAGGATTACTAAAAGTATAAGCCCATAATTTAAGATTATTATCATTTCTCACAAGATATACACAAATAATTTGTTTAAAATCTAAACCAGAATTATAATAATAAAGATAAGGGTGATAAATTTGATAAATATTAAAATCTTTAGGTTCTCCATTTTTTGCTTCAAATATTCCAATAAGTCCTTTATATTCTATTGTTAAGTCAATTTCTATTTGCTGGTTTTGTGCATTAATTAGAATATCTCCAAATTGATATTTTAAAGTTGTTTTTGTGCGGTGGGGAAAGTAAGTTTTGGGACGATTTTCAATCCCTAGATTCTCAAACTCTAAATCTTCTCCAAATAAAAAATGGTGTAAGATTCTTTGATTATTTGCCACGCTTAAAATATTGCTCTCACTATCATTATATTCATTAAGCAAACTCTTTTTATATTTCCAATTTATAGAAGTTTGTATTGCTTCAAAGGGGTGATAGAGTAGTTCTATACCCTTAATAAATTGATGATTGCCTCCTCCTAAATGAAGCAAACAAATATTTTGTTCTCTAAAAGAAAGTGGCAATTTATCACTAGAATCTAGCTTTGTTGCATCAAAAGGATTCCCAAAATTATGTTGTTTTGCCATTTCTTTAACTAAATCATTATGAAAAATAAAATTATTCTTTTCTTTGCAATATTGCAATAAAGATTCTAAAACTAAAGATTTTTTATTAATTTTCGCCATTTTCTTACTTCCACATTTCTTGTTTATCTTTACTCAACAAAAAGTTTAAATGGTTGAGATAAATACTTATAGAATCTCTATTGTTTAAACATTTTTGCCAATCCACAAAAAAGCCTAAACTTCTATTGGTAGTTTGCAATGTCTTTAAAAATTCATCAAAAGCTAGAATATTTGGCATTTATCCCCCTCGCTTGCTTATTGTCTTACTTAGACCCCCTCACAGCTCCGTCTTCAACACCGCACCATTTGCAGCATTACTAACCAAAAGCGAGTAGCGTTTGAGCCATTTGCTTTTGATGTCTTTTTGAATCGGTTTCCATTTTGCCCTGCGGGATTCCAAAGTCGCAGAATCTACTTTAAGCTCCAAGCTTCCGCGTGAAACAGAAATTTCTATAACATCGCCATCTTCAATAAGGGCAATCAACCCTCCTTCTGCAGCTTCTGGGCTCACATGTCCAATACATGCCCCGCGAGTTGCCCCGCTAAAGCGTCCATCGGTGATAAGCGCGACAGATTCTCCCAAGCCCATACCCATAATAAGGCTTGTAGGGCTTAGCATTTCTTGCATTCCCGGTCCGCCCTTTGGTCCTTCATAGCGGATAACTACGACATTTCCGGGCGCAACTTTGCCTCCTGCAATGCCTTTAATCGCTTCATCTTGCGAGTTAAAACAAATTGCTTTGCCGCTAAATTCTTTCATAGATTCTGCCACAGCAGCGACTTTTAGCACCGCACCTTGTTCGCAAAGATTCCCAAAGAGAATCTTTAAGCCCCCAACTTGAGAGTAGGCATTATCATTATGGCGGATAATATCAGAATCCTTAATCTCTGCATTTGCAATGCGTTCGCCCAAAGTCTCGCCTGTGATTGTGAGTGCATCAAGGTGCAAGGCAGAATTTTGACGTTTTGCCACTTCGTGCATTACCGCTGAAACTCCCCCAGCACGATTTATATCCTCCATATGCACAGAGCTTAAAGCAGGGGCGATTTTAGCGATATGTGCAACATTTTTGGCGATTTGGTTGATAGATTCTAATCCAAAATCCACTTCTGCTTCTTTGGCGATTGCTAGCATATGCAAAATCGTATTTGTGCTACCACCCATTGCCATATCCACGACAAAGGCGTTATGCACAGCTTTAGCGTTTAGAATATTGCGGAATCTAAACTGCTCACTTTTAGCAGAATCCAAAGCAATCTCTACGATTCTGCGTGCGGCTTTACGCAATAACTCTTCGCGCTCTTTAGTAAGGGCTAGAATCGTCCCATTTCCAGGCAGTGCGACACCCATTGCCTCACAAAGTGTATTCATAGAGTTTGCAGTAAACATTCCGCTACAGCTCCCGCCACCAGGGCAAGCTTTGCATTCAATCTCATGTAGCCTTTGTGCATCAATCTTACCTTCATTAAACGCACCCACAGCTTCAAACGCAGAGTTAAGGTCTAAAATCGTGCCATCATCAAGCTTGCCAGCTTGCATTGGTCCGCCACTAACGAAGATTGTTGGCACATTCACTCGCAATGCACCCATAAGCATTCCCGGAACGATTTTGTCGCAATTTGGGATACAAATCATCGCATCTAAGGCGTGCGCATTCATTACAGATTCTATACAATCAGCGATTAACTCGCGACTTGGCAAAGAATAAAGCATTCCGCTATGTCCCATTGCAATTCCATCATCAACGCCGATTGTGTTAAACTCAAATGGCACTCCACCAGCTTTGCGGATTTCATCTTTGATGATTTGGGCGTATTTGTTTAAGAAAAAATGCCCGGGAATAATATCAATATAGCTATTTGCAACACCGATAAATGGTTTATTAAAATCCTCATCTTTTAGCCCTGTTGCTCTTAATAGGCTTCTGTGTGGGGCTTTTTGATGTCCTTTTTTGATAATATCACTTCGCATAGAGATTCCTTTAAATCTAATCTTAATGTATAAATTATAAAGTATTTTAGATTTTTAATAGATAAAATCCCAAAAAGTAACATCTAACTAAATATTATAAAAAAATATTTTTTCAAACAACAAGATTTAACAAAAAATAATTTAAAATAAAAATGTTAGA
>NZ_JRPB02000008.1 GCF_000765695.2 Helicobacter sp. MIT 11-5569
TGATGGCTTTTGTGATTTTAAAGGAGACAGAAGGAGAAGAGGTGGGATTTATTGTTAGGGTGAGGTAGGAATTAAGATTCATTGGGTGTCCTTTGGAATCATTGGGATTATCCTTTAAGAAGTTGGGGGAACGCAAAACCCCACTATTTAATATTTACTTTATCTTCTAAAAAGGCTTTACCTTGCAAAGATAGAGGGAAACCTGTATCACTTAAACTTAAATATAATTTTTCACAAAGAACAATATCATCATTATTGATATTTAATAAATGAGAAATACTTTCAACACTTACAACTTTAACACAAGGAGCATTTACTCCCGCAACCGTTCTTGTGCAGCCAATTATATTTGCGTTCAGTAAGTCATTTTTGGTAATAGCTTTAATAGAATCCTTAATCACTAGACTTCTACCATTATTGGATTTTAAAACTACTTTACCATTGTGAGGGCATACAACAGTATCACTTGTAGTAAGTGGGGTCATAAAAGCCTTTCATAATTAATGCTTTTGGAATTATATCATATTTGTTTTATTATAGTTTTTAATGTAAGTAACGCCTTATAATCTAAAAGAATCTCACTCTTTGTTTCTTTTTCTCTTGTTTTTGCTTTCCTTGTATCCCACCTTAATTCGCTATCTAGTCTAAAAATAGCAAGTTGTAAAAGCTTCATTTTTGTAGAACTAATCATGCTTCAAACCTAAAAGACGCACTTGTCGCACTCATTGAACCAAAAAATACACTAGAGTTATCAAGCTTTTTACCTACCCATTGTGCATTAAGCTCTTCATAAGAAGCAGAGATTGTAAGCGCATTTTGGTTTTTAAGCCAATCTGAAACAATAGGATTGTTTTGGTTTTCTTTTGGGATTCCAACAAACATTTCAAGGTTAGAATTTAGTAGATTTTTGAGATTAGAAAGCAAATGCATCGGATTGCTTGATACATCTTGTTTTTGTGGATTTTGCAAGGCATTAGAATCGCCATTTGTTTCAAATAAGAAAAGCATATTATTTAATGCTTTTTGTAGATTTTCGCCAATTTTACTTAAATCTCCATCAAAATCCACATTAAAGGTTTGCCCCTCTAACAAGTTTTTTAGGGCAGAGATGCGTTCTTGTTGTCCGTTTGTGAGTTGGTGTGCAAAGTTTTTGCCAAGCGCAAGTTGGCTTTGGGCTTTTACTCTATTGCCATTTTTATCAGAAAATTCTGCATTAAAACTTGCAACAAAAGTAGCAGAATATTCAAAGGTTTCCAAGTATTCGCCACTTTTGCTATCATAACTTAGGCTATAAGTCATGCTTTCTGTAAATTCAAAACTACTAACATTAAAAATAGAACCTATGTAAATGCCACACCCTTAGAGCCTCCTGGAGCATCTGCGGCTGAAACGGGTAGTTTGGAGTTTGCTACAATCATATCTAGCGTGGATTTTACATACTCATCATCCCCGGCTTTGATTGCGTCATCTAGGTTTTTTAGGATTAAGTTCGCTAAACCACTCATACCTTTATCCATTACCGGGCTGATATTATAAACGCTTTGTTTAGATTTGTCGCTGATAGTAGTTACATTGGAATCTTGCGTGCCTGCTTTTGCATTGTTATTTTCTGTTTTCTCGCCATTATCACGTCCTTTAGCGATTCTTGGTTTGAGATTGTCAAATGCGTTTGCAAAAGAATTGTTAAAAAGATTATTTTGAAATGAAATTGCCATTTGGGAATCCTGCCTTTTATGAAAAATCTTGATAGAATAATATCGTAAAAACTAATAAAAACTTAATAGGAATCAAATTTTGTAGTTTGACTTAATAGCGTTTTTTGGATAAATATTAAGAAGAACAAACTTTACAATATTTTTAACTTTTTTGTCCTAAAATTGTATCTAAACGAAAAGGAATTAAACGCTTGAAAAACTACACTTTACTTGTTGTTGTGCTAAGTGCAATGGTTACAATTTCTAGTCTGTATGTTACGCAGCCTATCCAACCACTTTTGGCAGAAATTTTTGAAATCTCTATTGCGCAAGTTACGCTTTTCACATCTGTTGTGCTTTTGGCTCTTGCTGTTGCACCTATTGTGTATGGATATTTGCTAGAAAAATTTGATACGCGCATTATTCTAACGACTGCACTAACTTGTATTGGAATCTTTCAGTGTTTGCTTTGTTTTGCGCAAGATTACAGCACCTTTTTGACTTTACGCATTTTAGAAGCTTTAATCATTCCAGCAGCACTTACAGCTACACTAACAACAGCCACACGCCTAGATACACAAAATATGCAAAAAGTTATTAGTATTTATGTTGCTTCTACTATATTTGGGGGAGCTTTCTCGCGTATAGGTAGTGGGCTTATTACTTCTCTTTTTTCGTGGCAGGTAACTTTTGCACTTTTGGGCATTATGACGTTAGGTGTTGCGTTTATGTCGTATTATCTTCCTAAAAGCACTAAGCTAAATCACACGAAGATTACACCAAGAATTTTTGTAGATTTTTTGAAAGATAAGCGTTACGCTTTGCTTTATATGGGTGCTTTTTTGGTATTATTTTGTTTTCAAGGTGCGCTAAATTTAATGCCTTTTGAAATTAAAGCTATTGACCCAAATATTTCTACGGCAAAAATTGGATTTTTATACACAGGGTATAGTATCGGGATTGTTACAGCACTTCTTGCAAGTTATATCACAAAAATTGCAAAAGGTTCTTTAAACGCGATTGTGCTAGGATTTATTATTTTTGGTGCAGCACCACTATTAATGTTGATTCCAGATTTTTGGTGGATGTTTTTTTCTGTTTTTGTGCTTTGTATTGGAATGTTTATCGCTCACTCTGTGCTTTCAGGCTTTGTTAATAGTCTTCAAAGAGAGAAAAAAGGCATTACAAATGGGTTGTATTTAGCATTTTATTACACAGGTGGGACTTTTGGCACAACATTGCCTAGCTATTTATATAAAGCTTTTGGGTGGGAAGTTTTGTGTTTTGCATTAAGTGGAATCTTATTTGGGAGTGCGTGGCTATTTTATGCTTATCGTAAAATCTTTAAAGGAAATTAATGGAACAAAATCTAACAACATTTCAAGAGCATTTTCAAGATTACTATAAAGAAGTCGTCCCTTTGGGGAATTTGCACATTTTAGAACAAAGTAACGCAAGCGAAATTTTAGCAATTTTTCTTAGCCTTGATATGCAAGGTTTTAACACTTTTTGGCAGAGTGAAACTCTCCAGCAACTTTGTGAGAAATATTGCAAAACTTTAAGCTTTAAAGGAATTTTGCAAGTGCAATACACTTTGCTTTTAAATGTGCAAAAGGCATTTTTAAAGCAACCAAAAGCCACACAAGAGATTCTTAAAAACACACTTTTAAATTTTGAAATTTTAGAACGCGAAAATCTCACACAAAGCGAAGTTTTAGATTCTATTAAAGCATATTTTAATGCCATCATTGCAACAAAAATTGCACAAAAAGAAGCAAGTGATTCCACTCAAGATTCCAAACAAACAATCTCGCAAAAACTCATAGAAGATTTTTTAGATGAAAGTTTAAAAATTCTTCAATCACAAAAAGATGTGCTAACAACGCACATTGCAAAAGATTTTACATATTTGCTTTCAAATTTAGCCCCTTTGGAATCCCTTTTGCAAAAAGTGCAAAATCAGCATTTTTCTATCGGAATTACAGGAGTTTTAAGCTCTGGCAAAAGCACACTTTTAAACGCACTTTTAGGCAAAGAGATTTTAGGAAGCTCTACGATTCCAGAAACTGCAAGCCTTACGATTTTAAAATATGCTAAAACTCCAAGTGCGCGCGTGAGTTTTTGGAATACGCAAGAATGGGAAGATTTGAAATCAACAATGGAAGAATCTGCGCTTTTAGCACTCTTTAACAATGCAGAATTTAACGTAGCTTTTAAAGAATATGTGCAAGATTCCACATACACTTTAGAAATCTCTATTGATGAGCTTCCTAAATACACTTCTGCAAATCACCCAAGTAAAATTTGTAATTTGATTAAAAAAACGATTCTTTTTACTCCGTTAAAATTTTTAGAAAATAATGTCGATATTGTGGATACTCCGGGACTTGATGACCCGATTATTCAGCGTGAAGAAATTACAAAAAATTATCTTTTAAATTGTGATTTGCTAATCCATGCAATGAATGCAGCACAAAGTGCCACACAAATTGATAGAGATTTTATTTTGCAAGCCTTGCAAAATGCAAATTTATCAAGAATCCTTATTTTGCTCACACATGCAGATTTGCTTGAGCAAAAAGACTTGCAAGCAGCTTTAGACTATACAAAACAAAGCATTAAAGCGGCACTTAAAAACTCCCAAAATAATAGCGATATAGAACTTCTTTTTGAGCGTTTGGATTTTATCGCTCTTGCAAGTTATCCTGCTTTAATTTGTCAAAGCGACCCTAAAAAGGCAGAAGAATTGGGCTATAATTTGGAGGATTCTAACTTTAATGCGCTAATTGCGTATCTTAATCAAACACTTTTAGGAAAAAATAGCACAAAAGCAAAAGATATTATTTATCTATGTGCGCAAGGCTTTAAGCGTGTGTATCATGATATTGAAAAAGCAATTTTGCTTGAGCAAAATTTGTTATTTGCTAAAGAAGAAGAAGTGGAATCGCAAATCATCAATGCAAAAAAAGAAAAAGAACAGAGTCAAAATGCGCTAGATTCTGCAAAAAATGCGCTAGATTCTGCAAAACTGCAATGCAAAGAGTTTTCAGCAACTCTGCAAAATCAGCTTGACCAAAAATTACAAAATGCCCAAAACCTTTTAAATGAGCGTGTGTATGCTGATATTATTTATGAATATGAAAAAGGCAGAATCCCAAGCAATGAGCGTTTAGAATATTTGCTAGATTTAGGGCTAAAAGACCTTTTGAGCGAGATTTTACGCTTTAGCGCACAAAGTGTTGAGAAGAAAATTACGCAACTCTCTTTACAACTTCAGACGCATTTGGAGAGTATTTTGAAAAATGACGATGAGATTGTGCAAAAAAAAGATTTTAATCTTCATCTAAACCCCATTTTATTGCAAAAAACAAAGGCTAAGATTCTAAATAGAGTAATAAAAACTGCAAAATCTTTTAATAAAAATAAAAAAGACGCATTAAAAAGCACTCTTGAAACAGATTTTAAAGAAGGATTTTTAGAATTTATTAGTGCTTTAATCCATCAAAGTAATGCGCTAGAAAATGAGTATATTACGCACTTTGAAGGTCTTTTAAATACTGCACAACAACAATTAGAGTTAGATTTAAAATCCAAAGAAAATATTTTGCAAAATGCAATTAATAATCTGCATTCTAATACCGCTCAAAAACAAGAGCGCGAACAAACACTAAAGCAAATGGTGCATTTATTAGAAGAAAACTTACAATCTCTCAATGCTTTACAATACTACACAACAAGGGGAAATGATGCTTAAATCCTATATTCAAGATTGCAAAACTTTACAAGAAAAATTTGAGCAAAAATCTCCCACGCAAAAGCTTATTGTCCGTTGTCAGAATCGATTAAATTCCAATGATTATAATCTAAGTTTTTTTGAAAGTTTAGAGCAAAAAAGCACAGAACCTATGCAAATTGCAATTATCGGGCAATTTTCAAGTGGCAAAAGCACATTTTTAAACGCGCTTTTAGGGCAAGATATTTTGCCCACAGGCATTACGCCCATTACTTCAAAAGTTTGTAAAATTTGCTATGGAGAGGATTATATTTTAGAGATTCTTTATAAAGATGGCAAAAAAGTCTTACAAAATGTAGAATTTTTACACAAACTCACACGTGAAAATTCAAAAAACATTGATTATTTTTGTTTGTATGCCCCGATTTTTCTACTAAAAGAGATTAATTTTTTGGATACTCCGGGCTTTAATTCTCAAAATTCTGATGATACGCATGCGACATTAAAAGTCTTAGAACAAGTTGATGGAATCATTTGGCTAACGCTGATTGATAATGCAGGGAAAAATAGTGAAAAAGCACTTTTGAAAGATTTTAGCTCGCATTTTGCACAAAAAAGTTTATGCGTGTTAAACCAAAAAGATCGTCTAAAAAATGAGGAAGAAATTCAAACAAGTGTAGAATATGCAAAAAGCGCGTTTGAGGGAATTTTTTCTAGTGTGATTCCAATCTCTGCTAGACTTGCTTTAAAGGCAAGGTTAAATACCAAAGAAAAATTCTTTGAAACTTCGCTCTTGAATTTAACGCATAGCATTCAAGATATTGCCTTAAAGCGCACAGATTCCACTCTAAGTATTCAAGAATCTCTGCAAAGATTAAATGCGCTTTTTTGTGATACTCAAGAAAAAATCAATGCACAATCTTCCAAAGAAGAGGATTTTAAACATTTAATGCAAGATTCCAATATGCCTTTAATCTTTGATTTTTTAAATCAAACGATTAAGCCAAAAGCTAATCTTGCAAAATCGCATAGCACTCTTAAACGTTTAAAAGAAATGCATGTTCTTTTGCATTTGCAATATCACAAAATTAACCAAAATTACAAAAATCTTCAAAATATTTTGCAGCAAAGTAATATTGAATTTGCCCAAAAATGTGGCATTTCTAAAGCACAAGAACAAAAGATTTTTAATGAATTGTATTTAAATTTAGATATGCTGCTTGATAGTTTAGCACAAAAGATTTTTAATGCTTTAGAAAAACAAAGTATTGATTTTAATCAAAGTAAAAAGACTTTTCTAGGCACAAAATCCACAACGCAAAACAAAGAAGTTACGATTCTGCCTTTAGAAAAAATCCGTATTGCTTTGCAAAATCAAGATACGCAGCTTGTTAAAGATTATAAAGCCATTAGCGTAAAAATCAAAAATTTCTTAGATTTGTTTATAGATTCTATCCACCAAAATACAAACTCTTTAGCGCAAAAAGTTTCCACTTGGCAAGATTCTGCTCCAAAATCCCTTGAACTTTATCTTGTCGCTCCACAAAGCCAATCTTTGCAAAATTTATACCATTTTGCGCAACATTGCTATGAAAATATTTTGACAGATTTTAATAATAATGCTCTTATTGTTACTTCTTTTTTGCGTAGTGAGCTTAATGTGCTTAGTAATTTTTTGTCCCTAAATTACAATAATGCTATTGATTTGACGCTAACACGACTTGATTTAAAAATTAAAAACGCAATTTCTAAACATCAAGAAAATCAAGAAGAATTTGCACTTTTTAATCCAACGCTTGAAAATGTGCGTGAATCACTCAATGAAGCGTTTTGTTTTGAGCAATTTCAAGCACGACTTTTTGGTCCAATGAATTCCTTAAATAAAGCCTATGCGCAGTTTTTAGAGAGAAGCGAGCAAACCACAGAATCTAAAATCCAGCTAATTACACAAGTTTCTTTTATGCTTAAGAAAGAAGTGGATAAAATTCTACAAAACCTAAAGGAAATTCAAGCGCAATCTCTAACACTTTGAAAAGGTGGAACCAAAATTGCTTTAATATCTTGAAAAGTGCTAGAAATAGCACAAATTAGGAATTTAAAAACAAAGGAATGTAATGAAGGTAGAGCTCTTAGAGCCATACATTCAAATCAGCATTGAAAAAGAATCGCAGTTTTTAAAACGTGCGGTAGATTTTGCTTATAAACATTTTTCCAAAGCATATCGTTTATCAAGCTCTGTGCTTATTTTAGACGATGGAGAACGTTATAAAAAGGATTATTTTTTGAATTGGGCTTACCATGTCGCAATGCAAGATGAAGCAAAAAAAGGGAATCCAGATTTTCAAAGGATTATTGATAGTAGTTATCTTCCTATTCGTATTAAAATGGTAGAAAATCGTGCGGTGTTAGAACATATTGTTGTTTCTTTGCAAATTATCCAAAGTTCTTTTGGGGATTCTCAAGTTTGCTTAAAATTAAGCCGCCCAAATCGTCTTGCTAGACGTTATTTAAGCTCACTTTTTAGAGAGTTTTTACTGAGCTACACAAAACAAGAAATTTTTTTAGATTCTTCTAGCCCTTATTTTTGGGAGAAGCTTATTGGGGCAATTTCTGTAAAAATTATCCATAATATTGTCTTGGACTTTGATTATGAGACTTTTAAGACACACAATACTTTTGAATGTTTTGAGGAATATTTAACTAAAGAAGAAAAATTGCTTAAAAAAAGTTATAAAATTTTAGGGTGCGGCTATAATGATGATTTTGAATGTGTGAAGAATCGCTACATTGAGCTTGCTAAAACCTATCACCCAGATAATGTTTATGGACAAGATAAAAAAATTATTGATGGCTATGCTGAAAAATTTCGCTTAATCAATGAGGCATATGAAAATATTAAAACTAACTTTAAACGTGTCGCATAAGGAGAGAAAATGTCTGATACATCTAAAAATAATCAACAAACTCAAGAGTTTTCAAGAAAAGTAGAATCCAGAAAATCAGAAATATTACCAGAAGTTTTAGTAGAGAGCTCTCAAGATATCAAGAAGAGTAGCTTTTTGCCTCTTTTGACACTCATTGTTGTGCTGATTCTATTAATTTTAGGCGGTGGATATTACTTCTTAAATCAACCCAGCGGACAAGCACTCCTTAGCAAAGCTCAAAATATTTTGGGAGGGGTTATGCAAAATTCTACTTTGGATTCTACACAAGATTCTAATATGGTTGCAACTTATGCTAAAGATGATGAGATTAGACGATTGCAGAACGCGCTTTATCAAAAAGAGCGTGAGCTAGAAAACCTTGCACATTCTTTAGAAGGGCTAAATACTTCTGTTAAAGAAATTCAAGATTCTAAACAAAACACAACGGCAAAATTGCGCTACACCATTAAACCAAAACGACAAATTATTACAGAGTGTTTTTCTATGGAAATTGGAAAATGGGATATTCCAAAAAGCTGTTTGTTATCTATTGCTACAAAAGTAGATAAAGAATTGCAAAATGATAAACGCGTTGTTGCTTTTGAAGTGCAAGGAATCGTAGATACAAATCCTTATCGTGGGCTTTCTCCAGAGCTTAAACAAGAGGGTTTAGCAAGTTTTAGAGCATGGAATGCAATCCGTTCTATTAATGAAAAAATTCCAAATGCTACTGTTTTTGAAGGTCCAAGTTTGCAATTAGCAAACAAACGTGGTTATAGCGTCAAAGCATATTTTGTTGATTGATACTTATTTGGAATTGATGAGGTTTATATATAGAAGCGTGCGCAAAAATTAATCCTACTTCAATGGCTTAAGCTTGAAGTAGGATTTAAGTTTAATTATGGGTTTTTCCTAAAACTAGAGCTCGTGTATCACGCGCAATCATTAATTCTTCATTTGTTGGAATCACGCAAACTTTAACCTTAGAATCTTTTGTAGAGATGATTCCTTCTTTGCCTACTGTATCAAGGTTTGCTTGTTCATCAAGTGTGATTCCTAAGAATTGTAAATGTGAAACGATTTTTCCGCGAATGAATTTTGCATTTTCACCCACACCAGCACAAAATGCAATCGCATCTACACCTGTCAATGCTGCTGTATAAGAACCAATATATTTTGCTACACGATAAGCAAAAACTTCTCTAGCAAAGCGTGCTTTTAAATTTCCTCCTTCATCGGCTGCCAATAAATCTCTAAAATCACTAGATAATCCAGAGATTCCAAGAACACCAGATTTTTTATTTAAGATATTTAAGACTTCTTTGGTGCTTATATTTTCTTTTTGTGCAATATAATCAATAATTGCTGGGTCTAAATCTCCGCTTCTTGTTCCCATTACAAGTCCTTCAAGTGGAGTTAAACCCATACTTGTATCAATGCTTTTTCCATTTTCAATTGCACAAATACTTGAACCATTACCCAAATGGCAAGTGATAATTTTGGAATTGTCTAATGGAATTCCTAAAAATTCTGCCGTTCTTTTGGAGACATAACTATGGCTTGTTCCATGGAATCCATAACGGCGGATTTTATATTTTTCATAATATTCATGAGGCAAACCATAGATATATGCGCGTGGAGGCATAGTCTGGTGAAATGCTGTATCAAAAACTGCAACCATAGGTTTATTTGGCATTAAATTTTGACAAGCGCGGATTCCAAGTAGGTGCGCGGGATTATGAAGTGGAGCTAAATCTGCGCATTCTTCAATGTGGCGGATTACTTCATCATTGACAAGAGCAGATTGCGTAAAATGCTCACCGCCATGCACGATTCTATGTCCTGTTGCTTTGATTTCATCTAAAGATTTTAGGATTCCATCTTTTGGATTAATGAGCGCGTTTAATACAAGTTTCACTGCCACTTCGTGGTCTGGCATATCCACATTTTGCGTTGTTTTATCTCCGCTTCTTGGTTTGTAGCTAAATTGCCCATTTGCAATTCCGATTCTATCGCATAACCCAGAAGCTAGCACTTCTTCTGTTTCTGTATTAATAAGCTGATATTTAAGGGAAGAACTTCCACAATTAATAACTAAAATATCCATTTTTTCTCCTTTAATTTTGGTGTGCTTGTAATGCGGTGATAGCAATTACGCCAACAATATCATCACTGCTGCAACCGCGTGATAAGTCATTGACTGCGCCTGCGATTCCTTGTGTGATAGGTCCATAAGCTTCTGCATTAGCGAGTCTTTGAACAAGTTTATAGCCAATATTACCTGCATCTAAATCTGGGAATACAAGCACATTTGCACGACCAGCAATTTGGCTATTTGGAGCTTTAGATTTACCGACACTTGGAACAATTGCTGCATCAAGTTGAAATTCTCCATCAAGCGCAATATTTGGTGCTTGTGCTTTTGCAATTTGTGTTGCTTCGATAACTTTATCGACATCTGGGTGTTTCGCACTTCCTTTTGTAGAATGCGAGAGCATTGCAACAACAGCTTCTTTTCCGACAAGGGATTCAAAACTTTTTGCAGAATCAATAGCAATAGAGGCTAGTTCCTGTGGATTTGGATTTTGCACTAAACCACTATCGGCAAAAATAAAGATTCCATTTTCTCCATAGTTACAATTTGGAACAACCATTAAGAAAAAGGCAGAAACAAGTTTGGAATCTGGCTTTGTTCCTAGGATTTGTAAAGACGCACGCAAAACATCAGCGGTGGAATTTACAGCACCCGCTACCATTCCATCAGCAACTTTACTTTTGACTAAAGCCACGCCAAAATAAAGAGGATTTTCTAATAAAAGTGCGCGTGCAGATTTTTCGCTTAAACCCTTGTGTGCTCGGAGTTTTACAAATAATTCTACATAGGATTCTAATGCGTCACAGCTTTGAGGATTGATAAAAGTTGCTTTGCTTAAATCTAGCCCCTTTCCACGCTCTTTAATAGCATTTTCATCACCAATTAAAATAATCTTTGCGATTCCCTCTTTTAGTGCTGTGTGTGCTGCTTCTAGTGTGCGCAAATCTTCTGTTTCTGGAAGAACAATAGTTTTTAGATTCGCTCTTGCTTTATCCTTAATGCTTTGAATGAAATCCATGAGTTACCTTTGTGTTTAGATGTGTATTAATTGTAAGATTTTTTGTAATAAGTAACGTATAAAATGGTAAAAAAAGTGCAAAAAAAATTAAGAGTGTGTAAATTTTTCTCTTAATATCTTTTTTCCAAACTCGACACCGGGTTGATTATATGTATCAATTTGTAACAAGATTCCTACACAAGAAGTAAGAAGTTCATAATAAAACACCAATGCACCCACACTTTGTTCATTAAGCGTATCTAAAATAATAGAATCAACAGGCACATTTTGGGACATTATGCTTTCTTTTGTAGAAATACATTGTAGTTTTAGAAGTCGATTAAAAGAAGTTTGATTGACAAAATCTGTGCTTTCTAAACCTTGTAGGCTAATATCTGGAATATAAAGGGGTTTTTGTGAGAGATTTTCCACACTTAAGAATGTAACCGTTTTGTTTGCTGGTCCTTGCATAATCAACTGCAAAAAGGAATGTTGGTCAATACTTCCAATAAGTGCAATAGGAGTTAAGCCTCGCTTTTGTTGATAGGTATCAAATTTGCCTAATGATTCTCCCCAAAGTTGCACATACCAAGCATTGAAATCGCGGAATACGCTAGAATAAGAAAATAGCACATTGATAGGATAAATTGTCTCATTTTTAGTGAGAAAAAGTGCTTTTTTAAGAATGTTATCTTTGCGTTTTATGAAGAAATTGTCGCTAATTTGCTTTGCTCCTTGTAAAATTGCTTGAATATCGTAGCCTAAAATTGCCAAAGGGAGTAAGCCAACAGCACTAAGAACAGAGAATCTCCCGCCAATATTTGGAGAAATAGTAATATTTTGGATTTGTTCTTGCAAACACCATTTGTGCAAAGGAGAATCTAAATCTGTAATAACAGCTAAATGATGTTTTCTATCGCTTTTAAGTAAGGAAAAGCGCGCAAGAATATATTTAAAAAGTGAAGTTGTTTCTATTGTTAATCCAGATTTTGAAATAACGATAAATAGCGTATCTTCGTATTTAATACGGCGCAAATCTTTTTGAATCATAATAGGGTCGGTGTGTTCTAAAAAGCGCAATTTAATTTTTTTGCGATTATTTTGATGAGAAAGTAGGGCATCAATAGCTTTTGTCCCTAGTGAGCTTCCACCAATACCGACAACAATAACGTTATTGATAGAATCTAAAAATTCTGCATTACGTTTTAGATAATCAAAGATTTCTTGATTATCTTTAAAAGGTAAATCATAATAGCCGCTAAGTTGGCTATTGCGCTCGACCAAGACTTTTTGAAAGAATAAATCTAAATTATCTTTTTCAAAAAGATTAGAATAGTTTTGTGAAAATTTTTGATAAGTATTTGATAAATGAATCATTAAATACTTTGCCCTACATAGCTCGCCATATCTACTAGACGCGTAGAATAGCCCCATTCATTATCATACCAAGCGACAACTTTGAGTTGATTATCATTGACAACTACGGTGCAATCTGGCACAAAAATACTACTATAAGTGCTACCAATAAAATCTCCCGAAACTCTCTGTTCATAATCGACTAAGATTAGGTCTTTAAAATTGCTTTTCGCTGCTTCTTCAAAGGCTGTATTAATGGAATCCTTGCTAACTGCTTTTTGTGTTATGCAGGTTAAATCGACTACGCTTACATCTGGTGTTGGGACACGGATTGCAAAACCATTAAGCTTGCCTTTAAGTTCAGGCATTACAAGCCCAATAGCTTTTGCTGCGCCTGTTGAAGTTGGAATCATATTTAATGCTGCGGCTCTTGCGCGGCGCAAATCTTTGTGTTTAGAGTCTAAAAGGTTTTGGTCATTTGTGTAGCTGTGGATTGTCGTCATTAAACCACTTAGAATCGTAAAATTATCGTGTAGCACTTTTGCAATAGGAGCAAGGGCGTTTGTGGTGCAGCTTGCATTAGAAATCACTTGTTCGCCTTGATAGCTTGTGTGATTAACGCCATAGACAAAAGTTGGTGTATCCGTAGCAGGAGCAGAAATCACTACGCGCTCAATTCCATCATAAAGATGCGCACTTGCTTTGTCTTGTGCATTAAAAGCACCTGTGCATTCAATCACGAGTTTTGCGCCATATTTTCCAAAATGCGTTTCTTTAATATCACGCGTGCTGATGATTTGGATATTATCTTGCTTTCCGATTCGAATTGTATTATCGCTTAACTTTTCAATTTCACTATTTTTTTGCACGGAATCGTAGCGCAATAAATGCACGAGCGTATCAATAGGCATTGTTGTGTTAATGGCAACAAGCTCTAAATCTGTGCGTTCTCCTAAAATTTTACTTACACATAAACCAATGCGCCCTGTTCCATTTACTGCAACTTTTAATGCCATAGATTCTCCTTAAATTTTTAAAGTAATCGTAAATATTAGTGGAAAATTCCTTACAAGTTCATAAGTGGCAATGGTTAAAAATTGGAATCACTATAGTAAAATTTTTTACGCAAAAGTCATAAAAATACAATAAATTCAAAAATTTTTGTCTAAAAGTCTTGAAAATTCCAAATAATGTGCTAGAATAATGCGTTTTTAACTAAAATTCAATTTGGAGGTTCAAAATGAACAAATCAGAATTTGTTGACTTGGTAAAACAAGTTGGAGAATTTGAAACAAAAAAAGAAGCTGAAAAAGCAATTAGTGCATTTACTGCTGCTGTTGAAAAAGCACTTTCAAAAAAAGAAAGCATTGAGCTTGTAGGTTTTGGTAAGTTTGAAACAGTTCTTCAAAAAGGAAAAGAGGGGACAGTTCCAGGAACAACTAAAAAATACAAAACACAAGATAAGTTCGTGCCAAAATTTAAGGCTGGAAAAGGTCTTAAAGATGCAGTTGCTGCTGCTAAAAAAGGCAAAAAATAATTCTCTCTTCGTCCCCTTTGGGGGCTTTTAATCACCTTAATCTCTTATCAATGTCCTCGTAGCTCAGCTGGATAGAGCACACGATTCCTAATCGTGAGGTCATGCGTTCAAATCGCGTCGGGGATACCATAATCAAACAATTGAGAAATTTTTAGGTAGAATACATAATAGATTTTTGGAATCTAAATTTAATATCAGCAATTTTTAAGGATGTGCTATGGATAAAGTTAGTGTGTTGCTTTTAGGCTTTGCTTTAGTAGTGAGCAGTGTTGTGCTGGGGTTTAGCGCAGATAGAGTGATGAAAGATTTTAAATCAGGCGAGCGTAGCGTTATTGTTAAAGGTCTTAGCGAAAAAGAAGTGCAAGCAGATGTTATGATTTTTCCAATTATATTTTCGCGCGCTAATAATGATTTAAACGCTTTATATAAGGAATTAGAAGCAGATGGGGAAAAAGTTTTTGAATTTTTAGAAAAACTTGGTTTAGCAAAAGAAGATATGAGCTTTGCGCCACCTACTGTTAATGACAGATTAAGTGAATTGTATGGAGAAAATCAAAAGGCAACTTATCGTTATGTGGGTTCTGGGAGAGTTTTAATTTATACAAAAAATGTAGAAAAAGGCAGAGAAGCGTTAGAAAAAATCGTGAAGCTTGGTATGGATGGAATTGTGGTTCGTATTAATCAATACGAAGTGGAGTATATTTATACGCAACTTAATGCAATAAAGCCCCAAATGATTGAAGAAGCAACGCTTAATGCTAGAGAAGCAGCGGCAAAGTTTGCTAAAGATTCTCAAAGCCAGTTGGGCAAGATAAAAAGAGCAACACAAGGGCAGTTTAGCATTTCAGACCGCGATAAAAATACACCTTATATTAAAAATGTGCGCGTTGTTTCTACGGTGGAATATTACTTAGAGGACTAATTATAGAATTAATTAGGGTATGATTATTTTGTTTCTGTAATTTTAGTAGAATATAATTAGGAGATAAAAATTTTTAAATTTATTAAATTTTAGCTTGAAATTTGCCATAATTGCCAAATTTATTTTAGTAAGGGTGCGTATGATAATCAAAGGAGCAATGATTTGTGATGCAAATGGAGAGCAAAGAGGGGATGTGCGCATTGAAAATGGCAAGATTACACAGGCTATTAGAAGTATTTTGCCACGAGATGGTGAAGAGGTTTTAGATGCGGAAAATCTTGTTTTATTACCGGGCGCAATTGATTTAAATACGCGTGTTAGCAATGGAATCTTAAGTAAGGAAAATTTGTTAAAACTTTCTCATAAAGCTGCAATGGGTGGTATTACACAAGCAGTTTTAATGCCAGATTGCAAACCTACATTAAGTAGCGAGCTAGGATTAGAGTTATTAAATGCTATTAAAGAAGAATTCAAAGCAGAAATTATTGGAATCGCAGAAGCTGTTAATGCGGAATCCAAAAAAGGATTAAACGAGCTTGCGCTCCTTTATAAAAAAGGAGCAAAAGGGATTTTTGCAAAATCAAATACAGATGGCAATTTGCTAAGACGCGCATGCGAGTTTGCAGAAATGTTTGATGCGCCAATGTTTTTTGCTTGTGAAGATGAATCATTAAGCGCAAATGGCGTAATGAATGATGGTGAGCTCTCATCATTATTGGGATTACCAGCGATTCCAACATTAAGTGAGACAAAAGAAGTCGCACAAATGAGTGAGATGGCGCGTTTTATGGGTGTTAAGGCAGTGTTTTTAGCAATTGCTGCGCAACGCAGTGTTGAGATTGTTCAACAACTAAAAGCCGCACTAAATAAAGAAAAAAATCAAAAAGTGGAGTTGCATTTACAAACATCTATTCATCATCTTTTATTAACTGAAAATTTATGTAGCAACTACAATACAGCTGCAAAAATTAAACCCCCACTAAAATCTGAATCTACACGTAAGCAATTAGTTAGAAGTCTTAAAAAAGGCGATATTACACTTTTGACTTCTTTGCAGTCAGAAAAATCACTCGCACAAAAAGACTTAGCTTTTGAAGAGGCGGCGTTTGGTGTAGATATGATTTCTTGTTTTATGGGGCTTTGTTATACGCTTCTTGTCAAAACAGAGCATTTAACACTTAGTGAATTTAGTAGAATCTTAAGTTTTAACCCAGCAAACGTATTGGGCTTTGCGCATAAAGGGTTAATAGCACAGGGTTATGATGCAGATTTGGTGTTATTTGACCCAAAAGCAACAACAGCGATTGAAGATATGGAATCCCCTTATTGTGATTGGATTGTCTATGGAAAGGTTAAGAGGGTTTTTGTGGGCGGTAAAGAGGTTATGCTTCAAGAATAAAGGACTAAAATGGAAGGAAAGTTACTATTAATTTGGGATAAGTTTATTGATTGGTTTTTTGGATTTTTGCCAAATATTGTCAGTGCTTTATTTATCCTTATTATTGGCTATTATGTTGCCAAAGTTTTTTCAAAATATGTTGCAAAGTTTATTGTTAGAACAACAAAAGATGAAACTCTAAGTGGATTTTTAAAAAATGTAGCATTTGTGGGGATATTGGTATTGGCAATCATTACAGCACTTACAAATCTTGGCGTAAAAACAACTTCTATTATTGCAGTATTAGGAACGGCGGGTTTGGCGATTGGTTTATCACTTAAGGATTCCTTGTCAAATTTGGCAAGTGGAATCTTAATTGTCGTGTTAAAGCATTTTAGAAAGGGAGATGTTGTTACGCTTGGTTCGATTACAGGCAGGGTTCAAGAAGTCAATTTGTTTCAAACAAAAATTACAACTTTGGACAATCAACTTGTGATTTTGCCAAACTCTATGATTGTTTCTGCGCCGATTATTAATGTGAATGCAAATCCAACACGCCGTTTGGATTTAATATTTAGCGTATCTTATACAAGTGATTTGGATAAGGCAAAGAGTATTTTAGAAGAGATTTTTAATGCTGAAGAAATTGTATTAAAAGACCCTAAGCCCCTTATTGGAGTAGATGTATTAAATGCAAGTAGTGTAGATTTTATGGTGCGTTTTTGGGTGAATAGTGAGGAAGTGCTTAACGCAAAGCTTGATTTGTTACAAAAAGTCAAAATACGTTTTGACACAGAAGGGATTGAGATTCCATATAATAAGCTTGATATTAATTTAAATGCACCTTTAGAAAGTAAGCCATAATGCAAATTATTGGTGCAGATTTTGTTGTGTTATGTGATAGCGCATTTAGCGTGATTAAAAAAGGTGGAATCTGTTTTGATACACAAAGAATCCTAGAAATAGATTCCTATGAAAATTTATGTGCAAAATACAAAGGCATACAATGCACTTATTATGATTCTTGTGCGATAACGCCAGCTCTAGCAAATCCGCATTTGCATTTAGAATTTAGCCAAAATGCTGGAATCTTAAAATTTGGAGATTTTGGAGAATGGCTAGATAGTGTGCTAACACAAAGAGAGGTGTTAATGCAAGGCGATTTGCAAAATGCTATGCAACAAAGTCTGCAAGAATGCTTAAAAAGCGGTGTAGGTTTTATAGGAGCAATTTCAAGCCATGGAGCAGATTTGGAGGTTTTAGCCAATTCTCCTTTGCGCGTAATGTATTTTAATGAAGCAATTGGTTCAAGCATAGAAGCATTAGATTTTTTGTATCAAAATTTCTTAGCGCGTTTAAAGGATTCCAAAAGTAAAGCTAGCGCGCGTTTTATTCCAGCAGTTGCGGTGCATTCCCCTTATTCTGTGCATCCAAAATTGCTAGAAAAAGTGCTTGATGTTGCAAAAAAAGAAAATTTACCTTTGAGCGTGCATTTTTTGGAATCTTATGCAGAAAAGGAATGGCTAGAGTCAAGCAGTGGTTATTTTAAAGGGTTTTATGAGAGATTTTTTCATAAAGAAGTGCAAACTTTTTATTCTGCAAAAGAATTTTTACAAGCCTTTAATGGGATAGAAAATGTGTATTTTACGCATTGTTTGGAAGCAGATGGAGAGATTTTAGAAAGGATTAAAGCACAAAAAGGGAAGATTATATCTTGTCCTAAGTCTAATCGTTTGTTAAATCATAAATATTTAGATTTACAAGCAGTTAAAAAAGCGCAGATTCCATTTTGTCTTGGCACAGATGGCAAAAGCTCTAATGATTCTTTATCGCTTTTAGATGAGCTAAGAATCGCACTTTTTGCTTATGCAGATATGCCTTTAGAATTCCTAGCAAGGGAGCTGTTATTAAGCGTTACGCGTAATGTATTTGTGGATTCTACATTGCCATTAGGAGAGTTAAAAGTAGGGAATTTTTCGGATTTTTCAGTGTTTAAATTACTAAAAGTTGATACATTTTTAGCACAACATTTAATTTTGTATGCCAAAGAAGCGCATAGATTGTATATTCAAGGTGTGGAAGTTTTAGAATCCAAATAATTAGGGAAAGAATATGGAGAAATTAGCAATTTTTAGAGAGTATGATATTCGCGGAATCTATGGGGAAGATTTGGTGCGAGAAAATGTTGTGCGTATTGGATATTTAATTGGGCAGGAGTTGCGTAAAAAAGGCGGAGCAACTTTGGGCGTTGGTTTTGATGCGCGCACACATTCAAGAGAAATTTTTAAGTGGTTTTGCGATGGTGTTTTAGCAAGTGGAGTAACCCCTTATAATCTAGGGGAGATTCCAACGCCGGTGGGTTATTTTGCGTTGTATTGCGAGTTTGAAGGGGGTTTGCATTTAGATGGAAGTGTGATGATTACAGGTTCGCACAATCCTCCACAATACAATGGTTTTAAAATCACGCTTTTAAAAGAACCATTTTTTGGAGAAGCAATTTACGCATTAGAAAAAGATTTTTACGCGCTTGATTTTGATGTTGTCACACAAAAGATTCCAGAAAATTCAAACATTAAAACATTAAATGTGCTAGAGATGTATGTTGCATTTATGTGCAAGGAATTTTCGCATTTAAAAGGCTTTAAGATTCCTATTAGTATAGATTGTGGCAATGGAATCGCTGGAGTTGGAATTACTAAGATTTTAGAGCATTTAAAAATTGGCTATGAAGGGTTATTTTTAGAACCTGATGGGAATTTTCCAAATCACCATCCAGACCCTAGTGAAGAAGAGAATCTTAGATTTTTGCATAAAAAAGTGCAGCAAACTAAGGGAATTGGATTTGCCTTTGATGGCGATGGGGATAGGCTTGCAGTTGTGAAATATACTCCAAATGAAAATAAAGTGTATAAGGGAGATGAATTAGCGATTATTTTTGCCTATAAGATTCCAAATCCTGTGGTGATTGGTGAAGTTAAATGCTCACTTAATATGTATGAAAGTATTGATAAGATTGGCACGAGTATCATGTATAAAACAGGGCATAGTAACTTAAAAGTCAAGCTCAAAGAAACAAATGCGCATATGGCATTTGAAGTGAGTGGGCATATTTTCTTTAATGATAGATATTTTGGTTTTGATGATGCGACTTATGCAGCATTGCGTGTTTTGGAGCTTGTGTATGAAGAAGGTATGGGGTTTGATAAAGTGTTAGAGAAATTGCCTTCTTTATATTCTACAGATGAAATTAAGATTCCAACTACTGAAAATGAAAAATTTGCTATTGTGGAGCGTTTAAAAGAAGTATTAAAAAATCCTAATACACTTCCTATAAATTTTCCAAGAATTGTGGATATTGTTAGTATTGATGGTGTGCGCGTAATTTTTGAAGAAGGGTGGGGATTAATTCGTGCGAGTAATACAACACCCGTGCTTGTAACGCGATTTGAAGCAAAAAGCCAGCAATCTTGCGTGCTGTATCAAAAAGTTTTGTTGGAATTATTAGAGCATATAAAGGAATAAAAATGGAGAAAATTATTTTACAATCCCCTTATGATATGCATTTGCATTTAAGGGATACACCGCTTTTAGAAAAGGTTGCAAAATATACAGCGCAGTATTTTAGTGGCGCACTTGTAATGCCAAATCTAAATCCCCCAGTTGATAGCGTGGAGCTAGCTTTGGGCTATAAAGAGAGAATCTTAAAAGCATGCAATGGAAATGATTTTATGCCTTTGATGTCTTTATATCTTACAGAGAGATTAGATAAAGGGGTTTTAAAGCGTGCTAAAGAAGTTGGAATAAAATTTATCAAACTCTATCCAAAAGGTGCTACAACAGGAAGTGAAAGTGGTGTGAGTAGGGTTTTAGATGATAAGATTCTGCAAATTTTAGAATATGCGCAGGATTTGGGATTGATTTTAAGCATACATGGAGAGAGTAATGGCTTTTCAATGGAGCGTGAAGCGGAATTTCATCCTGTATTTGTAGAGCTCGCCACGACTTTTCCGCAGTTAAAAATTATTTTTGAACATTTAAGTGATGCGCGCTCTATCGCACTTGTAGAAAAATATTCTAATCTTTTTGCAACACTGACTTTACATCATATCAGTTTGTGCTTAGATGATGTTATTGGTGGGGGATTAAATCCACATTATTTTTGCAAGCCTATTTTAAAAACTCCAAAAGACCGCGATGTGCTTTTGCAAATTGCATTAAATGCGCATTGTAAATTTTCTTTTGGTAGTGATTCCGCTCCGCATTTAAGAGAAAATAAAGAAAATGCGAAAGGAGCTGCTGGAATCTTTAGCGCGCCTTTTGCGCTTTTAGGGCTTGCAGAATTATTTGATAAGCATAATCAATTAGAAAATCTTCAAGCTTTTGTGAGTGAAAACGCACAAAGGATTTATGATTTGCCTAAAAGCTCCAAAATTGTTACATTAATAAAAAAAGCCACACAGATTCCACAAGAGATTAATGGCATTGTGCCAATTTTTACTGGAAATTCTCTTTCTTGGAGTTACGCATAATGCCAAAGATTGCAATTTATCCGGGCACATTTGACCCAATTACTAATGGGCATTTAGATGTGATTGAGCGTGCTTGCAAGCTTTTTGATGGGCTAATTATTGCAGTGGCAAAATCTAGCAGCAAAAACCCTCTTTTTAATTTAGAAGAGCGTGTGAAAATGGTAAATCTAGCTATTATGGAATCTCAAAATATCGCTTCAAAGATTTGTGTGCATTCTTTTGAAAATCTCATTGCTGAATTTGCAAAAGAACAAAGAGCTAAGATTTTAGTGCGTGGGCTTAGAGCGGTGAGTGATTTTGAGTATGAATTACAAATGGGATATGCAAATGCGTCTTTAAATAAAGAGCTAGAGACGATTTATCTAATGCCTTCTTTGCAAAATGCTTTTATTAGCTCAACGGTGGTGCGTTCTATTTTTACACATAAGGGAGAGATTGCACATCTTGTGCCAAAAAGTGTTAAAGATTATATCGTGCATTTGGATAAGGGGTTTTAATGTATATTGCATTAGAAGGGATTGATACTGCGGGTAAAAGCACGCAAATTACACTTTTAAAAGAAATTTTTAAAAATGCGATTTTTACTTTTGAACCCGGAGCAACACCTCTTGGGCAGCAAATTAGAGAGATTTTATTAACAACTGAAATTCTAAGCTCTAAAGCAGAAATGCTACTTTTTCTAGCAGATAGGGCAGAACATTACGCAAGCGTGATTGCGCCAAATGTAGATAAATTGCTCATTAGTGATAGAAGTTTGATTTCTGGAATCGCGTATGCAAAGGGTTTTGATTTTCAATTATTGGAATCTTTTAATGCTTTTGTCATGGATAATATGTTGCCTAATAAGGCGATTTTGCTTGAGGTTGATAAACAAACACTAGAATATCGCCTAAGCCAAAAAGGTAAAGATAAGATTGAACAAAGAGGAATTGCTTATCTTTTGGAGCTTCAAGAGCGTTTAAAAGAAACAATGTTGCATTTAAATGTGGAATCGCTAAGCATTAATGCAAGTTTGCCTAGAGATTCTATAACTACGCAGATTGTAGAGTTTATCAATTCCTAATGCGCTGCTTATTATGTGGAAAATTCTCTTTTAAGATTCTTTGTAAAGATTGTTTGGAGTTAATCCCATTAGAGCCAACTTGTAGAGATTTACAAGGCTTTAAAGTCTATGGATTTTTTGAATATGGAAGTGTGGATATGTTGCTACATGCGAAGTATTCTGTGGTTGGTAGTAAGATTTACGCATCTCTTGCGCAGTTAGCATTAAAAGTTTTAAAAACACAGCTCAAAGTGCCTTATAATGCTTATTCTGTGGGGATTGATGATAAAATTAGCAAGCAAGGTTATGCGCATAATGCAATTTTTTTGCGTGCTTTAAAACAAGTTGGATTGCACCCTATGTATAAGACATTACATGCTAGTAATTCTGTGAGTTATGCAGGAAAAGATTTGGAATTTAGAAAAAGAAATCCAAGAAATTTTATTTTAAAGCGCGCAGTTAAAGACAAGCAGATTGTGCTAGTAGATGATATTATAACAAGTGGTTTAACACTGCTTGAAGCAAAGGAATGTTTAGAGGCTAATGGTGCAAAAGTCTTACATGCGTTTGTTTTAGCAGATGCTAGCACGAAGTAATTTTAGGTTTATGCACTAGGCATTTTGTGTCGCTTTGCCATATTATAGAGTTTAAACTCAAATTGAATAAAAAATGGATAAAATTTAAGTTTATATTGATTGTTGGAGAAAGCATGAAAGTTTTATTATTACAAGATGTGAAAGGTTTAGGAAAAAAGGGCGATATTTGCGAAGTTAAAGATGGCTATGGAAGAAATTTAATCGGCAAAGGAATGGCGGATTTTGCGACTAATGCAGTAATTAATCGTTACAAGGCGGCACAAAAAAAAGCAGCTGAGATTGCAGCAGAGGAAAAGTCTTTAATGGAAATGGCGGCGAAAAAAATCTCTGAAACTACTCTAAAAATTGTTCAAAAAGTAGGCGCAAATGGCTCACTTTATGGAGCAATCACTAAAGAGGATATTGCAGAATCTCTAGCAAAAGAGCATCGCATAGAAATTGATAAAAAAACTATTGAGTTGAAAAGCCCTATTAAATCCACAGGTGTTTATGAAGTGGAAATTAAACTAGGACATGGAATCTATGCGACTTTAAAAGTTGATGTAGAGGCGCAATAATGTTTCATGCAACCACGATTCTAGCTTACAAAAGTGATAAAGGCGCAGTGATTGGCGGTGATGGACAAGTTACTTTTGGAAACTGCGTGCTTAAGGGCAATGCGACAAAAATCCGCACACTCTATCATGGCAAAATCCTAAGTGGATTTGCAGGAAGCACAGCAGATGCTTTTACTCTTTTTGATATGTTTGAAGGGATTTTAGAAAACAAAAAAGGGGATTTGCTAAAATCTGTGATGGAATTTTCTAAAGAATGGCGCAAAGATAAGTATTTACGAAGATTAGAAGCAATGATGATTGTGCTAGATAAGGAACGCATTTTTATTTTAAGCGGAACAGGTGATGTCGTAGAGCCAGAAGATGGCAAAATCGCAGCAATTGGTAGCGGAGGAAACTACGCATTAAGTGCTGCACGCGCACTTGATAGATTTAATAGCACTCTAAAACCCAAAGATATTGTCCTAGAATCCTTAAAAATCGCGGGTGAGCTTTGTATCTACACAAATCAAAATATTAAAATTTTAGAACTTTAGGAATCAAAGTGGAAAAATTATTTGCAATGACACCAAAAGAAATTGTGAGTTATTTAGATGAATATATCATTGGGCAAAAGAAAGCAAAGAAAATTGTTGCAATAGCACTTAGGAATCGCTATCGTAGGTTACAGCTGCCAAAGGAGATTCAAGATGAGGTTGTGCCAAAAAATATTTTAATGATTGGTTCAACAGGTGTTGGAAAAACCGAAATTGCAAGAAGAATGGCAAAAATTATGGGATTGCCTTTTGTCAAAGTAGAAGCGAGCAAATATACAGAAGTTGGATTTGTTGGACGTGATGTAGAATCTATGGTGCGTGATTTGGTGGTGGCTTCTATTAATTTAGTCAAAGAAGAGCATCGCAACAAAAGCACAAAAGATATTGAAAAATATGTGTTAGATAAAATTATAGAAAAGCTGATTCCACCCTTGCCAAAAGGAGCGAGTGAGCAAAAAATTGAAGAATATGAAAATGCTGCAAATAAAATGCGCACTAAAGTGCAAAATGATGAAATGGACCATTTAAAAATTGAAATTGAAGTGCCTAAACGCACTTTAGAAATTGAAGATGGAAATATGCCAGCAGAGTTTGCAAAGGTGCAAGAAACAATCGCAAAAGTTTTTATCGCTTCTCCAAAAGAGAATCCCAAAAAAGAAGTAACGATTAAAGAAGCTAAGGAGCTTTTAAAAGTTGAAGCAAGTGAAGCATTGCTAGATTTAGAAGCGATTAAACATGAGGGTTTAAAACGCGCAGAAAATAGCGGGATTATTTTTATTGATGAGATTGATAAAGTCGCAGTAAGTGGCAATGGCGGACAACGTCAAGACCCTAGCAAAGAAGGTGTGCAAAGAGATTTGTTGCCTATCGTCGAAGGGAGTGTGGTGAATACCAAATATGGCAGTATTAAAACCGACCATATTTTATTTATTGCAGCAGGTGCTTTTAGCTTAAGTAAGCCTAGTGATTTGATAGCCGAACTACAAGGAAGATTCCCTTTGCGCGTAGAGCTTGATAGTTTAGATGAAGAGGCACTTTATAAGATTCTCACACAGACAAAAAACTCTATATTGCGTCAATATGAGGCGTTATTGGGTGTTGAAGATGTGCGCTTATCTTTTAGTGATAAAGCAATTCACGCATTAGCGCATTATTCTCAAGTCGCAAATGAAAAGACAGAAGATATTGGCGCAAGACGACTTCACACGGTTGTAGAACAAGTGATTGAGGAGATTAGTTTTGAGGCTGAAAACTATAAGGGTGAAGAAGTAGAAATCACAGAAGAATTAGTCAAAGAAAAATTAGAATCTTTAGTTGCGGATTCTGATATTGCACGTTATATTTTATAATCTAGGATTCTTTTGATAAACTCTAAAAACACTACAAATCTTAACCATACAGAATCGCAAATCTCCATAGAATCTAAAAACTCTTTGGAATCTATGGATTCTACAAAAGCTGGGTTTGTTGCTGTTTTAGGACGTCCAAATGCTGGGAAAAGCACTTTTTTAAACACGCTTTTAGGGGAAAAATTAGCTCTTGTTTCTCATAAGGCAAATGCAACGCGCAAAAGAATGCATCTTATCCTTATGGAGGGGAATACGCAGATTGTTTTTGTGGATACTCCGGGGATTCATAAACAAGAGAAGTTGCTCAATCAATATATGCTAAAAGAAGCGATGAAAGCATTGCAGGATTGCGATATTTTGCTATTTTTAGCTCCTATAACAGATAAAATTAGCTTTTATGAAGAGTTTTTACAACTCTCACAAAATAAAAAACATATTTTGTTGCTAACTAAAACAGATTCTGTTTCCAAAGAAGTGCTTTTTGAAGTAATGTGTAAATATGAAAAATTTAAAGATTGTTATGAAGCACTCATTCCTATTTCTATTAAAGATTTAGGAAGTTTAAAACGTGTTGTAGAAGTGCTTGTAAAGTTTATACCGCAGAATCCCTATTATTATGACCCTGAGATTTTAAGTCCAAATACAACAAAAGAAATTGCAAAAGAGTTAATCCGCGAAGCAGTTTTTGAAAATTTAAGTGAGGAATTGCCTTATGAAAGCGATGTGCAAATCACATTGTATAAAGAAAAGCAAAATGTGCATCATATCAAGGCTACAATTATCGTGCATAAGGAGAGTCAAAAGGGAATGGTGATTGGCAAGGGAGGAGCGAGTTTAAAGCGTATTGGAAAAGAAGCAAGAATAAGTATTGAAAACTTTGTGCAGCAAAAGGTATTTTTAGAACTTTTTGTAAAAGTTGTGCCTAGTTGGAGCAAAGAGCGTGAAAATCTTAAAAAAATGGGTTATAATTTCGAAGATTAAAAAAGGAAGCATATGAAGATTTTTCAAATTTTTGGTTTATGTCTAATGATTAGTTTTGCAAGCGCAAGTGATTTAGAATGGGTAGAGCTCTATAAAAAAGGTGGCTCAAATGCGATTGAGCAAAAAATAGATTCTATTATGCAAACACGTGGTTTTTGGAGCGAGGCATTAAAGGAGCAAGATACGCGTTTTGGGTATTATGAGGATTTAAAATATCTTTTTATTGCGACTAAAGATGCACCAACACTTAAACTTTATGTGTTAAATAACGGAAAGTGGAATGAAAAGCTAAATGTCAATAGTTTAGTGGGTTCAAAGAGTGGGCATAAGGAAAAAGAAGGAGATTTAGCAACCCCTATTGGTGTTTATACACTTAATGCACGTCTTACAGGGCTAGACCAATATTATGGACCTCTTGCTTTTAGCACAAATTATCCAAATCTTTATGATAGGTTACAAAAGCGCACAGGTTATGGAATCTGGATTCATGGAATGCCTTTAGATGGGAATCGTAAAGATTTAAATACACGAGGTTGCATTGCTATTGAAAATGAAAAGTTAAGTAGTGTTGATGCAATGATTAATTATCGCCAATCACTTTTAGTAACTTTTGAAAATAAGGAAAAAGAAGTTAAGAAAGAGGATTTGAGCGTTTTACTTGCAGATTTGTATATTTGGAAAAATGCTTGGAAAGGGAGTGATGTAGATAAATATTTAGAATTTTATGGCAAGGATTTTACACGTTTTGATGGAATGAAATATGCAGAGTTTGAACAAAATAAGCGTAGAATTTTTGCTAGAAAAGAAAGAAAAGAAATTTTATTTTCTAAAATAAATATTTCACCTTACCCAAACAATGAAAATAGGCATTTATTTAGAATCTCTTTTTATGAAGATTATAAAGCCCCAAGTTATAGATTTAGTGGAGAAAAAGAACTTTATGTAGAATTAAAAGATTCTAAAATGCAGATTCTAGCAGAGAGATAAACTCTGCTTAGAGCTTGATATATTTGAGTGCATCTTTTGCATATTGGCAGTTATTATCCATTTTGCACACTTTGATACCGCACTCATTAAAGACTTTTGCTGTGTTTTGACAAGCTTTTTTCACAAGCACAACAGCACAATCTTGGATAATTTCTCCTAGAATATTATGCTCATTTTTGTGTGCAATTTGCTCTTCTTCGCTCATATCACTATCTTTGTGTGAGCAGCCTGCATTTGCGCTTTCATCGCCGCGTGGATTCTTTCGTAATTCAATAAAATCAATTTTTTTAAACATTCCTCCACCATTTTGCTCAAAAATAGCAAAAAAAGGTGTATGTCCGGTATTGTTGAAGACTTGTAGATTTTCATCAAAAACTGGGACTGCGATTTTCATATTATTCCTTTGTGTAATCAAATAAGTTTGTATCGACAATTTGGTTTGTAAATCGCATTTCTAAGAGCTGTGTATCTACTCCTAAAATAAGTGCGAAATTATATTTTTCTTTGATGAGTTGTGCGAATAACTCATCTTGATTTGCATAAGGCATGACTTCTGCATAGGGCGCGTAAAGCTCTTGATAGACTTTTGGGATAAAAAGCATTAAATGCGCCCATTTTGCATACATTGTAAAATATGCCAAATATTGTTCATAAAGTTTGGAATCTTGAGAAGCTAATAAAACTTTATTTGTTGTTCCGGGCTTTGCGATTGTGCCGCGCTCGTCTAAATAGAGTGGTTTAAAGTTGGATAATGTCGTAAAGTTTTCTAGTTGAACATTGATGGAATAATCCTCGCAAAGTTGCAAAACACGTGCTAGCGGTCTAATAAAGAGTTTGGGTAGTGGAATCTCATAATCAGCACTCTTATAAAAGATTTTGATTCCAAAAAGAGAATAAGAGTTGAGCGCAAAGGGAAGCTCATTTTCTTCGATTTTTTCTTGCAATAGAGTTTTAACTTCTTGCTGATTTTTAGGAAATGTGCTTAAGTCTAAGTTTGTATTGCAATATAAGAAAAATGCCGCATCACTTGCAATGATATTTTGGATTAATCCTGTTAAGGTCCCGCAAAAATGCTCTAAAGTTTTTTTTTGTGTGATAATTTGTGTGGCAATTTCATATTCATCTTTGTTAAGTAAAAATAAGATTTTGTTTTTAATGATAAGATAGTGGCGTAAAATCCGCATTAAAGACTGCTCTAAATCCTCAACGCTAATCCATGCAACTTCTTGGTCGCTCATTGCAATATTGCCACTAAAAAGGATTCCAAATGCTCCTTTTTGCACAGCTTCTTCTATATCTTTTTGAGCTTGTGCGCTGTCTTTGTTGGTTGCGACAAATAAATCTCCTCTTCTTATGTTGCTGCTTTGGTCGCAAATTTGGTGAAAAAAGGAAATACTAGGTTTGTTTAATAAAGTTCCGAAAGCTATTTCTACAATTTCATTGACACCAATTTGTATTTCTTTCATAACATTTCCTTAGCTAATTTGACTTCCATTTTCTCTTTTGTGTTGTGGCGTGATAAAGGCAAGCCCTTCCTCATCTTTTGCTGCTAGAATCATTCCTTCGCTTAATTCCCCCATAAGTTTTGCAGGCTTTAGATTTGCAAGCACGCAAACTTGTTTTCCAAGCAAATCTTGCGGTGCATAATATGCTTTAATGCCTGCTAGAATCTGGCGAGGACGCGCTTCGCCTAAATCGACTTGGAGCTTTAAAAGTTTCTCACTTTTGGGCAAGATTTCTGCATTTATAATTGTTCCAACGCGAATATCAATTTTTGTAAAATCATCTTTGCTAATAGGATTTGAAATTTCTAAAGGTTCTAGCTTTTTAGATGAATTTTGCGATTCTGCTTTTATGTTGGAATCTTGTAATAATTTTTCTTCAATGCGGGGAAATAACGCTGGAGTTGGCTCTAAAATTACAGAATCTAAAAGATTTTCTTGGGTAATAAAATGTGCAAAATTTTCTGCACTTGCTTGCAGATTAAAAGCTTTTAAAATCGCATTTGCAGTCTTTGGCATACAAGGATACAGAAAAAGTGCAGCTTTTAGTAATAAATTTGTAATAAAGAGTAGCAAAAGAGCGACTTCATCACTTCTGTTTGTTTTCATTAGTTGCCAAGGTTCTTTTTTGGCAATACTTCCATTTCCAAGACTAAAAAGCTTCCAAATCTCTTCTAAATAGCGGTTGATTTGCACTGTATCCATATAGGATTCTAAATTTTTTAAAATCCCATTCGTTTGTTCTAGTTCTTGTGCATAAGTCGTTTTTAGCTGTGCTAAATCAGCTTTTATTGTGTTATTGAAGTATTTTGCTCCCATTCCTAAAAGACGATTTAAAAGGTTTCCTAAATCATTGCTTAAATCTGCATTAATGCGTTCTATAAGTGCATTTTGTGAAAAATCTCCATCTTGCCCAAAAGGCACTTCTCGTAAGACAAAATATCTAAAAGTATCGATTCCATAAGCTTCTACAATTTCTTTAGGATTTACGACATTGCCAATGCTTTTGCTCATTTTTGCACCATCTTTAGTCCACCAACCATGTGCTGCGATATGCTTTGGAAGAGGAAGTTCTAGGCTCATTAGAAAAGCAGGCCAATAAACAGCATGGAAGCGTAAAATATCTTTGCCAACAATATGATAATCCGCCGCCCAAAAATCCATTTTGTTTGGCAAGTCATTATGAAACCCTAACGCGCTTAGATAATTCACAAGCGCGTCAAGCCAAACATACATCACATGATTTTGATTGTTGGAATCTTTAGAGATTAGCTCTTTTGGGAGTTTAATCCCCCAATTAAATGTTGTGCGTGTGATGGATAAATCTTCTAGCCCATTTTTAACAAAATTAATCACTTCATTATATTTTGATTTTGGTAGGATAAAGTCTGGATTTTCTTCATAAAATTTTAGAAGTTTGTCTGTGTAAGAGCTTAGCTTAAAAAAATAACTTTCTTCTTTAAGGAGTGTTGTTTCTTTTCCGCAATCTGGGCAACCTTTTTCGCCAACTAATTGTGATTTTGCAAAAAAGGATTCACAAGAAATGCAATAATTCCCTTCATACTCTCCTTTATAAATATCTCCCTTTTCATACATTTTTAAAAATACATATTGCGCACTTTGTTGGTGTGTAGAATCTGTAGTGCGGATAAAATAATCATATTGGATTCCAAAATAATCCCAAAGATTTTTAAAATGTTGAGAAATAAAATCTACATATTCTTTAGGATTCTGTCCTTTTTTTTGCGCACTTTGTTCTATTTTTTGCCCATGTTCATCTGTGCCTGTTAGACAAAATACATTATCACCTTTTAAGCGGTGGAATCTTGCAAGGGTATCAACAATGATTGTTGTATAAGCATGTCCAATGTGTGGCACATCATTAACATAATAAATTGGTGATGTAATATAAAATTTAGAACTCAAAGCTTCCTCCATTCCCTTTATTCATGCTTAAATACACAGCACTTACATAATTATTACGCACAGCGCAGTCTAAAAGCTCTGCACAATTTAAGCAGCTGCTTAATCCTTTGGATTCTTGGCAAGCTTTTAGGGATTCTTGTTTTTCAGTTAGATTTTGTAGCGTTTTTTGCTCAAACGCTTCTTTTTTATCACAATTTGTTGCGTGATTGCATAGAATGCAGCTTGTAACTTTTTGTTGCGCTTGACACTCTTTTAAGTCCTTAAGTGCATTTTCTATTGGATTTTCTACTTTATTTGCTAACAAAATCTATCTCCCAATTACTTCCAAAAAAGCAAGGTGTTGTGTCGTGTAAATGTTTTGGCGTAAGTGTAAGTAGTGGTGTAACAATTTTTTCTTCTTGTGTTTGTTGGATAGACACTGCCTTACCTCCAGCCCTTTTAAAAATAAATGCAAAAGGAAACACCTCAAAAAGCATTCTAAGCTTGCCTTTTGGCGCATCACTTGTAGCAGGATAAGAAAATAATCCTCCTCCTTTGACTAAAATATGGTGTAAATCTGGCACCATTCCACCGCTATAACGCAAGCGATAACCTGCATTAAAAAGCGATTCTATGTTTTCTTTGTGCGCTTTATCCCAATTTTTTTGTGTGCCACCTGTGGCGTTTAATTTACCTTTTTCTAAAAGTCTCAAGCATTTTTGTAAATGGAATTCCTTGCCATCATAGGCAAAATACTCTACACCTTCTTTTAAAAGAGAAGCAAATCCGATTCCAACTACCATTCCATAGACGACATATGCGCTTGCAACGAGATTTTGTGGCAGAAAATCGCCTTGATAGATTCCAAAAATACTTCCTACACTTAAATTTGCCCCCATAAGTGATGAGCCATCAAGAGGGTCATAAGCAATAGAATATAAGCCCTCTTTGTGGAGTAAAATGGATTTTTCTTGCTCTTCGCTACAAATTTGTTGCACGCAAGGGATATTTTTAAATGCTTCTTGCAAAATTAAATCTGCTTGCACATCAGCTTGTAATTGGGTATCCCCTGTAGCATTTGTGTTTTGCGTGTATTCTCCCAAGCTTTTTTGTAGTATGGTATAAATTTTTAAGCTTGCTTCTTGAATACTTGTAAAAATGGAATCTAAATCTTTTTCTAAAGTTGCGTTTGTGTGAAGTTCAACCACGATATGAATTCCTTGTATTTTTTTTTTATTATAGCCTAATTTATGTTTAATGATAGAGAATCATTGCGTAAAGTTGTAAGTTTTTTTGCTACAATTTTGCAGGATTTTGTTTGGAGGGTTTTTTATGCTTGTTGCGCCAAGTATTCTTTCAGCGGATTTTGGAAATTTAGAAGCAGAGGTTAGAGCAATTTGCGAAGCAGATTGCGATTTTGTGCATATTGATGTGATGGATGGACATTTTGTGCCAAATCTTACCTTAGGTCCTGTTGTCGTAAAATCTGTAACAAAGGCAGCTACAAAACCCCTTGATATTCATTTAATGGTGCAAAATAATAGCTTTTTTGTAGATTTGTTTGCACCTTTTCAGCCAGAATTTATCTCTTTTCATATTGAAGAAGAAAAGCATGCAAATCGTCTCGCACAAAAGATTAGAGATTTAGGAATCCATCCTGCTGTGGTGCTAAACCCACATAATGGGCTTGATAGTATTGAGTATTTGTTGGAATATATTGATATGGTGCTTGTAATGAGCGTGAATCCGGGTTTTGGTGGGCAAAAGTTTATTCCAAATGTGGTAGAGAAAATCAAACGCTTAAAAGATAAGATTGAAATACGGAATCCTAATTGTTTAATTGAAGTCGATGGTGGGGTGAGTGATGCTAATATTGAGCTTTTAAGAGAAGCGGGCGTTGATATTGTTGTAGCAGGAAGTTATGTTTTTAGCGGGGATTATAGACAAAGAATCGCATCATTAAAATAGGGGAAAATATGCTAGACCAAGCGCAAATGCGTTATTTTGAAGGAAATTATCAAGCTTGTTTTGAGCTCTGTTTAAAGGGTTTGGAAGTTGTAGATGAGAATCTAAAAGAAAAATTTGTTGAGCTTGCCGCACTAAGTGCTTTAAAGTTAGAGATTCCCCAAGCTTTAGAATTTTGTGCGCAAAGTTATCATTGGCATAAAAATTCTTACTTTTGGACTTTAAATTTAGCAAAAGCATTGATAATCCAACAAAACTATGCAGAAGCTATTAAGCTTTTAAATGCGTTTATGGGTGTAGAAAATCCCCTGAAATTAGAATATTTACACGCACTTTTACGTGCATATAAGGGGCAAAATACCTATAATGAAGTTGAAAATATTTATGCGATTTTGCTGAAAAATAATCCTAATGATTTGCAGTTATGGTTGGAGTTTGGTGAATATTTTGAATTTATACCCAAAAAGGCTTTGGGAATTTATCAAGATTGTTATTTTTTTATCAATCAAAAACTACAAGCATTAGAAAAAAATACTCCAAAAATAGAAGTTTTGCAGACTTTTGCACAAGACTCGCTAACCGCGCGCTTTAATATGCAAAAGACACAAAAGACTCTGATTGAAAATCCTGAAATTTTAAACTTAAAAAATTTTGTAAATACAATCTTAACGCAAAGAATTGCTGAATCCTATTTAAGAATTTTTGAATCTCCTTTGCAAGAAGCACAAAAAGCTGCGCAGATTCTATATTCTGTGCAAGATAAAAATTTACAAAATGCAGAATTTTGGTTTATCTTTGCGCATGCTTTAGAATATATAAAGGATTATGCACAAGCAGAGCAGGCTTATAGATATATCTTTGCGATTCCAAATGCTCCTAAAAATATAGCAAATACAGCTGCTTTTCATCTTGCTTATTTATTAATGCGACAAGAGAGATTTAAAGAAGGGCTAGAGTTTTATGAAAATCGTTTAGCATTTGCTAAAAATACGACTTTTTCGCAAGAATATTATCAGATTGCGAAGAATGCGTTTTTGCAAGATTCTAAAGTTTTTACCAATAAAGAAATTTTTGTGTATTGTGAGCAAGGTTTTGGAGATACTTTAATGTTTAGTAGGGTGTTTGAAGTATTGTGTAAGATTGCTAAAAAAGTGCTTTTTGCTCCACAAAGTGCTTTGTATCCTTTATTTTCTGCAAAGCTATCAAAAGAGAATTGTTTTGCAAATTTAGAAATTTTAGATAGGATTCCACAAGATTTTGACTTTGCATTGCCTTTAACTTCTTTACCCCTTTTTTTAGGACTTGATACTTTAGAAAAAATTGTTACACTAAAAACACCGATTATTTCGCCTACTAACAAAAGAAAATCAAGAAAAATAAAAAGAATCGGATTTTTTTGGCATACAGATTTTGCGCTTAAAGAGAACAATACGCGCAATTTTAGCTTAGAATTTTTCTTAAACTTTTTATTAGAATTAGAAAATGTCAAACTTGTATCTTTGCAGGTGGGTGATTTTGTATTGCCAGAGTGTGTGGAGAATGCTGGTGTAGGCTTTAAGGATTGGCTGGATACTTATAAAGTGATGGAAAATTTAGATGGTGTTGTTGGAATTGATAGCTCGCCTGCACATTTAGCGTTAATATGCGGGATTCCAACTCTAGTAATTTTGCAACCGCGTTTTGATTGGCGTTTTGGTTTATATGAAGCTCCTAAAGCCAAGTTTTATGGAGAAAATGCGCATTTATTCGTATCTAACCCTAATGATTTTAGCACAAAGAATACGATTATAGAGAAGTTAAAAAGTATTTTCTAAATTTAAAATTTGGAATTTAAAGTGTAAATTTTACTTTTGTGCGTTAGAATCTTTTTGCAAAACTTTCAAGTTTTGAATTAAAATTAAAAAGGATTACTATGTTTAAATTACGCACATTACCATTTGCAGAGATTCCGGGATTTGTCAGCAAGGAAACTTGTGAATTTCACTATGGAAAACATCATCAAACTTATGTCAATAATCTCAATAATCTTATAGCTGGAGGTGAGTTTGAAGGCAAAAGTTTATTTGAAATTGTAACAAAAGCACAAGGTGGAATCTTTAACAATGCTGCGCAAGTGTATAATCACGATTTTTATTGGGATTGTATTACTCCAAATGCGAGTGCAAGAAGTGCAGAGCTTGAAGAAGCGTTAAATGCTAATTTTGGAAGTGTTGATAAGTTTAAAGAAACATTTTTAAATGCAGCAACAACTTTGTTTGGTTCAGGTTGGTGTTGGCTTGTGTATAACAATGGTAAGCTAGAAATTAAGCAAACAAGCAATGCGCAAACTCCAGTAACAGAAGGTTTGATTCCATTATTGGTTGTAGATGTGTGGGAACATGCTTATTATATTGACCATAGAAACGCACGCCCAGCATATTTGGAAAAATTCTTTAGCCATATTAATTGGGAGTTTGTTTCAAAGTCTTTAGAATGGGCAAAAAAGGAAGGGATTAACTCTATTAATTCTTATATGAAATCATTACACGCATAAGCCTTTGCGCTTATGCGATTAGTCCATTTGACGGCGCAAAAATGCAGGAATATCTAGGACTTCATCACTTGTAAATTCTCCACCGCTAACTTTCTTTCTAGTAGAGTTCAACAAAGTTTCTTGTTGATTGATTCTTTGGCTCATATCCTTTGGATTTACAAGTTTTAGTGTGGAGCTATCTTCTTTGTTTATTTCTGGAGTATTAGATGTAGGTTGAGAAACTTCTCGTTCAAATCCTGTGGCAACAATTGTAACCCTTACTTTATCTCTTTCTATATTTTCATCTGTTGTTGTTCCAAAAATAACTTCTGCTTCTGGGTCCATATTGCTTTCTATAATCTCCATTGCATTAGAGATTTCAGCCAATGGATAATCAGAATTGAAATAAAAATGCGCTAATACACCTTTTGCGCCATTAATAGACATATTATCAAGCAATGGAGATTCAATTGCGATTTTAATAGCTTCTCTTGCGGCGTCTGCACCGCTAGATTCCCCAATACCCATAAGAGCCATACCTTTGTGATACATTACAGTTTTAACATCAGCAAAATCTACATTAATATCTCCTGCGCTATGGGACAAAATAACACCACTCATTCCATTTACTGCACGCACAAGCACATCATCAACGATTCTAAAGCTATCTTTAAATCCAAGATTTTTATCTACAATGGAGAGGAGCTTTTCATTGGGGATTACAACGATAGAATCACTTTCTGCTTTTAATTCACAATAGCCTTCTTCTGCGAGTTTTGCACGTTGTCTTCCCTCCCAACGAAAAGGCTTTGTTACTATAGAAACTGTTAATGCCCCTACTTCTTTTGCTGCTTTGGCAATCACGGGTGCTGCTCCCGTGCCTGTCCCTCCACCAAGTCCAGCAGAGATAAAAACAATATCAGTATTTTCTAAAAATTGTTTTAATTCTTCATAGCTTTCTAATGCCGCATCTTTTCCAACTTGTGGGCGCATTCCCGCGCCAAGCCCCTTTGTGAGTTTTGCACCAAGTTGGATTTTAATTGGTGCATTCGAGCTATTGATTGCTTGTGCATCTGTATTTGCAACAGCTAATTCAATTCCTTCATAGGTGCCAGTGTTAATCAAATGGTCAATCATATTGCTACCACCACCACCAACACCAATAACCTTAATCTTTGCTCCCGCACTTAGATTTGCTTCTTGAATATTTAACATTATCTTGGCTCCTTCTAAAGTTTATCTCTAAAACATTTGTGTCATTTTATTCCATATTCGGCTAAAAAAAGTGCCATTTTGTGTAGGAATTTTCTTAATTTCTGTAATATTGCTTAAATCCTGCTTGATATCCGCAGCACTTTTTGGAACGCTATTTACAGGGCTAGTAATATTTTGTGGTTTATCTTGCAAAGAATTTATCAAAGGAATATTTTTGTGAAAATTTAAAGTTTCATCCTCTAACTCTTCATTGCGATAGCGGATTCTTTTTTCTGAATCAATTTCATAATTTGTATATTTTCCAGAGGCATAAAGGATTAATCCGATTCCAGTAGAACATTCTGGTCCTTTCAAATCTGTAAATAATCCATCAACTTCCGCAGGTTTTGCAAGACGCACAGGCATATTAAAAAGTGCTGCCGCTAAGTCTCTGATACCTTCAAGATGCACCATACCTCCTGTTAGCACAACCCCGCTTCCTAGCTGCTCTTTTAATCCGCTACGTTCTAGGGATTTTGCTAGAATCATTAATGTTTCTTCTACGCGCGCATAGACGACATTATGCACTGTAGCTAGTGCAACTTGATGTTTTCCGCTTTCTTCTCCACCAATACTTGGAATCTCAATGAGATTCTCTGTATCTTCTAAAGTTTTTGGAAAGCCACCATATTTGACTTTGACTTGTTCAGCAACACTTTGTGGTGTATGCAGAGCCATTGCTAAATCGTTTGTGATATGGTTTGAGCCAACGCCTAAAAAATCATTATAACGCAGAGAATTTCCCACATGAACCATAAGTTCGCAAGTGCTTCCCCCCATATCAATACAAGCAACTCCTAGATTTTTTTCATCTTCGCTTAACACGGCAATAGAAGACGCATAGGAAGCTAGCACAATATTTTCAATCTCAACGCCAGCACTTTTGATTGCTTTTTTAAGATTGCCTAAACTTGACTTTTGTGCAGCAATAATACGCACAGAGACTTCTAGTCTGCTTCCACTCATTCCCATAGGATCATCAATAAAGTCTTGATCGTCAAGTTTAAAGTTATAGGGTAAAATGTGAATCACTTCATATTCGCTAGGGATTGAAGCATTATAAAGTGCAGTTTGGATAACGCGGTTAATTTCTTTGATTCCAATTTCATTATTTGGAATATTGACGATTCCAGAGCTATCTGTGCTTTTGGTATAAGCTCCAGAGATAGAGATTGCAGCTTTATTGATATTTGTTCCAGCGACACGTCTTGCATCATTAAGTGCGTCTTTAATCGCGCGACTTGCTTGTTCGATATTTGTAATAGAGCCTTTTTTGAGTCCTAGTGATTTACGGAATCCTGTTCCAATGATATGTGGAATCCCATCCTTGTAATTTGCAATAATTGCACAAATCTTTGTAGAACCAATATCAATTCCTAAGATGGTTTGTTCCAAATCCTTACTCCCAGTATAGTTATCTTCCATTTCTCATTGCGCCCTAAATTTTCTTAACAACTTTATAAATATTTAATAAATGTTCCATAAATGCAATTTCGACAAGTCTAGACTTCACTTGTATCCCATTGCGTTTTAAGAAGTCTAAATTTTGCGTGATTATATCAGAATTTTTTAATTTTTGGTCAAGGATTTCATATAAAATTGCTTTATCTTTTAATAAAATAAAACCTTTTGCTTCGCTTTTGTTAAAAAGTTGTGCAATAAAATCTTGACTTTCTTGCGCATTTAATCCTGATAAAGCGTTCTTATTATCACGCGAAACATAACCAATATCTAAACCTTTAAAATCTGTAAGTAGAGCAACCGCCTTTTCTTCTAAGAGTTGAGTTTTTCTAAAAGTTGTGAAATCTTCTGTGGCATCTTTTTTAGCAGCTTCATAATTTTTTGGTTGGCTTTGGATAATCTTTTGGATTTTAACTGTAACAAACCCTTCTTTTGTGTTGATAGGTTTTAGAGTTTCTTGTTCTTTTGCTTGACTAAGAAGATTTAAAAAATCTGTTTCGTAATTGGAATCTCCTTCATAAATCATCAAAGATTCCGCTTTTTTATTTTCACCTTTACGCAAAGAAATATATTCTTTTAGAGATTCCTTTTCTGCTTGAGAGGATTGATAGTGTGTAATAATTTTATCTTTTGCTTTTTCAAAAGGTAACAATTGTCCATTTTCGTCTAGAAATTGGTTTTTGAAATCTTCATAATGTTTTTTTAGTGTATCATCATCAAATGGAATAGAATTTGGAGAGATAGAAACTTTTAAAATCTCGTATCCACGCTCTGTTTGGTAAATATCTTTGTTTTCTTCCCAGTATTTTTTGATGTCTTCATCAGAAGGAGTAAAAGTAATTGAAGCTTGATCTAAAATTTGAATTTTAAGATGGTCTTCGCTAAAGACTGCTTCGCCGATTGTTTGGATTTCTAATGGAGTAAGTGGAATCTCTAAAAGAGCATCAAGCTTTTGGAGTAAAATGCCTTCACTTAGCTCCTCTTCAAAGTCTTTTGGGCGCATTTGATTGTCTGCTAATAAGCGTTTATAAATTGTTTCATCAAATTTTCCGTTATTTTGAAAAGTATCCATTGTAGTGAGTGTATGAATGATTTCTTCGTGGCTAACGCGCAAACCAACATCATATGCGTAATTTAGCATTAAGGCGCGTGAAATTAATGTATTGAGTGCTTGCTCTTCAATTCCTAGTTTTTTTGCTTGTTCATCATCTAAAGTGCCATTAAAAAGTTGATTATAGACATTATAGAGTCTTGCGTATTCTCTTTGAAGTCTATCAATAGTAATTTGTCTATCGCCAACAACAGCAACAGCATTGCTTGTTTTAGAGAAGCTATAAGTTCCCCAACCTACAAATCCAGCTCCCAAAAATGCAAAGGAACTAATCCAAATAATCACCATCAAGTATTTTTTGTGTTTTTGCATAAAGCCAATCATATAAACTCCAAAATCCTATTCCAAATATTAAACAACTAAAAGACTTACGATTCTATCTTAAAAACCTTTAAAAAGTGGTAAATTATACGCTTGATTATTCTTTAAAGAGGGAGGATAAAATATCAATATTATTTTTTTGTATTTCTTGTGTTGTGTCATCTGTGTTTTGTTGTATTGAGTTATCAATCTCTTTTAGCTCAATTTCATAACCGGTTAGCATTGAGGCTAGACGAATGTTGATTCCACTTTTTCCAATTGCTTTTGGTTTTTGTTCGCTAGTGATGCTAACGATTGCTTTTTTTTCTTCAATAACAACACTAATAACAAGCGCAGGAGATAAAGCGCGTGCAATATAAATTTCAGGTTGAGTAGAAAATTCTACACAATCAATACTTTCATTTTTTAATTCTTTTGAAACAGCGTTAATTCTAACTCCCTTAACCCCAACAGTTGCTCCCACAGGGTCAATCTTTGCTGATGTAGTTTTTAAGGCAACTTTTGCTCTTTCTCCGGGGATTCTAGCAGAATTTACAATTTCAACATCGCCATCTTTAATTTCAGGAACTTCTAATTTTAGTAACTCTTCGAGCATTTTTGGGGTTGTGCGGCTTAGCTCAATCATAATACCATTTTGGCGATCAATTCCGACATGCTTTAAAACAGCCCCAACAATTTGCCCAACGTTAAACTCTTCTCCTTTGATGCGATTCTTTTTGGGTAAAATCGCACGGATTTCATCAATTTCAATATAAGTATTTCCTAAATGGTCTGTGCGTACAACATTTCCGCTAACAATTTTTCCAACTTGAGATTTGTATTTGTCAAAAAGCTGTGTTTCAATCAAACGTTGAATTTTAAATTCTAGCTCCCTAAAGAGAGCATTTACAGCACTTCTGCTCATATCTTCTAAGCTTAATTCATAACGTAATTCATCGCCAATTTTGATTTCTTTATCGTGTTTTTTGGCTTCACTTAAAGGAATAGAGTTTTTTAAATCTGATGTATTGGAATCCTCGCAAACACTGATGACTTGGTATAAATGTAAAGTTTTGTTTTTTTTGTCGATTTCGACATCGTAGTTGATTTCAGAATCCAAGCTTTCTTTTGCAATTTTAATCACCGCATCTTTAACTGCTTCTGTAACACTTTCGATAGGAAGCCCTTTTTCATAAGCGATTCCTTCTATAATATCTAGTATTTTTTCCAAAATATATCCTTAAAAAACTTGCAGATTGAAGAGTTTTAATAAATTGCGCATTTTAATTTAAATTTTCTTTAAGATTCTTTAAAGCAAAGAATCTTAAAAATTGTAATTTTAGGCAAACTAAAATTATTTTTTAAGTAAAAAATCTATATAATAATCCATTTTTCTAAAAAAGTTAAGGGTAAAAAATGGATATTAAATTAGCACGCACACATATTAATGAAAAACCAGCAAAAATAACAGTTAAAAAGTTAGAAGAGATGCTAGAAGAAAAGAAATCTGACATTTTTTATTGTGATAAAGAAAATTCCCATAAAGATATGCAAGCTTTATTAGAATATTTCGAGAAAAAAGGAAAGCGTGCATATTTTAGAGAAGTTCGCTACGGATTAGATGAAGGCGATTATATGTATGAGATTCACGTGCTATAAGTATGTCAAAAAAACTTTACATTGAAACTCTTGGTTGTGCGATGAATGAACGCGATAGTGCGCACATTATTGCAGAGCTTGAAGAAAAAGAATCCTACGCATTAACAAATAATCCAAAAGAAGCAGATTTAATATTAATTAACACTTGTTCAGTGCGTGAAAAACCAGAGAAAAAACTTTTTTCAGAAATTGGTCAATATGCAAAGGTTAAAAAACAAGATGCAAAAATTGGTGTTTGTGGCTGCACGGCAAGCCATTTAGGTGATGAGATTCTAAAACGTTCTAAGTCGGTGGATTTTGTCTTAGGTGCGCGTAATGTTTCTAAGATTTCACAAATTATCCACCAAAAACGCGTGGCTTGGGTGGATATTGATTATGATGATAGCACTTATGTTTTTAGCCAAAATCATCACTCTGCATTAAAAGGAATGATTAATATTTCTATTGGTTGTGATAAAAAATGCACCTATTGCATTGTGCCGCATACGCGGGGAAATGAGATTTCAATCCCAGCAGATTTGATTTTGCAAGAAGCAAAACGCTTTGTAGATAGTGGAACAAAAGAGATTTTATTACTTGGGCAAAATGTTAATAATTATGGTAGGCGTTTTTCAAGCCCGCATAGAGCAATAAATTTCACACAATTGTTGCATGAGATTTCACAGATTGATGGGTTGGAGAGAATCCGTTTTACTTCGCCGCACCCTTTACATATGGATGATGATTTTATTTTGGAATTTGCAAAGAATCCAAAGATTTGTAAAGCAATCCATATGCCATTACAGAGTGGTTCTAGTGAGATTCTGAAAAAAATGAAACGTGGGTATAGCAAAGAGTGGTTTTTAAATCGTGTTGAGAAAATGCGCTCTTTGATTCCACAACTTAGCATTGGGACGGATATTATTGTTGGTTTTCCCACAGAAAGCGAAGAGGATTTTTTAGAGACTTTAGATGTTTTAGAAAAAGTGCGTTTTGATACAGTGTATAGTTTCATTTATTCAAGTCGTCCGCATACTGAAGCGCATTATTGGCTAGAAGAAGATAAAGTGCATTTGGTGGATGAAGAGATTGCAAAAGAGCGTTTAAATCGCCTAAAAGATAGACATAAAGAGATTTTAGCAGAAGATAACGCAAAACAGATTGGAAAAATTCATCAGGTGTTAATTGAAAGTTTTGATATGCAAAATTTATTTCTAGAGGGGCGCAGTGATACAAATAAGCTTGTGCGTATAAAGGATAAAGAAAGCTTTGTGGGGTCTTTATGTGATGTGAGAATTACAGAAGTTAAGGGCGCACAATTAATAGGTAAGTTAGCGTAGGTTAATGTGGTAAAACAAAAGAAATTTAGAGAGATAAAATATAAAATTTTAGCAAAGATTCTGCCCATTTTTCTTGTGGGGATTATCCGTCTTCTTGTAGTATTTGTGCGTTTTGAATTTAGAGTATCTCAAAAAGTATTGGAAAAATTTAGCAATAATGAACCTTTTGTTGTTTCTTTTTGGCATGGAGAGTTACTTTTGCAGCCATTTTTGTTTGAGAAGTATGCAAGCAAAAAAAAAGTTTGGGTATTCACCAGTAAGCATTTTGATGGCGAAATTAGCAGTAATGTTATAAGCTATTTTGGTATTAATGTATTAAGGGGTTCTAGTTCAAAAGGTGGAACCCGTGTTTTGTATCATGCTGTTAAAAAAATAGAAAATAATGAGTATGTTGCAATTACTCCTGATGGTCCGCGTGGTCCTTATCATAGTATTGCAGATGGTGTGGTATTTTTAGCACAGAAAACGAATGTTCCTGTGGTGGTTCTTAGAACTTTTTTTAGCAATGCTTGGGAGCTCAAAAGTTGGGATAAACTTAAGATTCCAAAACCTTTTAGCAAGGTAGTGTGTGTAATAAAAGAACCATTTATGTTAGAATCTATGGAATTAGAGGAAGCAAAGGCTTATCTGAAAGAAAAAATGGAAGAAGATGTATGCGATTTTTAGGTATTAGTATTGCTCTTATCTGTGTTTTAGTTGGAATCGTGTATTTTTCAACCTCTTATCAATTAGGTAGAGATGCAGAAAAAGAACTAGAAAAAGGGAATTTTCAAGAAGCGCATGCGCTTGCTATACAAGCTCTCGAGGAAGATCCTTATAATCGTTTGGCATTTGCAGTTGCAAATCAAGCAAAACAACGTTTAAATATTCAAAATTTTTTAAAACAATCAAAAGAGAATCAACAAGACGCGTTTAATATCTTAAAAGATGGAAGTTTGAGCCCAGAAGAGTTTTTGCGCTTAGAATGGATGGTAGAAGAGTTTAACAGAAGCTATCGCGGGCTTTTGATATTAAATCAACCTAATGAAAAAGAAAAAGAGCAATTAGAACAATATAAACTTTGGTTTGAAAATTTAAACCAACGCCTTAATGAAGTCAAACAAATCAAAAATGGATAATGAAATTTTAGAAGTTGGTTTGTATTTGCATATTCCATTTTGCGATAGTAAATGTGGATATTGTGCTTTTAACTCCAAAACAGATAAAAACCATTTAAAATCTATTTATATGCAAAAGATTAGTGAATATTTAGAGGATAAACTTAAAAGTTTGCAAGAAAACAACTTGATTAAAATTATTTCTGTATATATTGGCGGGGGGACGCCGAGCGTTGTAGAATCGCATTTGTATAATGATGTATTTGATAGATTTTTGCCTTTTTTAGAAGAAAATGCAGAAATTACAATAGAAGCAAATCCTAATCATCTAAGTTTTGATTGGTTGTATGATATGCGAAGTTTAGGCGTGAATCGCTTAAGTCTTGGTGTGCAGAGTTTTGACTCTCAAAAACTTGCTTTTTTGGAGAGAGAGCATAATAATAAAAATACATGGATTGCTATTGATGCAATACAAAAAGCAGGGATTAATAATCTTAGTATTGATTTAATCTATGGCACGCCTTTATGCACGGAATCTCTTTTGGAAAAAGAGCTAAAAATTGTATTAGACTTGCCTCTTACGCATCTCTCAGCTTATCATTTAAGTTTTGAGCCCGGTAGTCGTTTTTATAAAGAAAAAGAGCAAGTGTATATGGAATCTCAAAAGTATTTTGAAGGCGAGTTTGGTGGATTTTTAAGCATAGGACATTTTGTCGCGGCGCATTTGGAGAAATTTTTGCATTATGAAGTGAGTAATTATGGGAGAATTTCTGCGCATAATTTACACTATTGGAAAGGCGGAGATTATATTGGAATCGGGGCTGGGGCTGTTGGTTGTATCAATGATGTGCGCACGAGTATGCCAAATAGCATTGAAAGATTTTTAGAAAAGTTTAGCGAACAAAAAGAAGTTTTAACAACAAAAGATAAGGAATTAGAACATTTATTTTTGGGATTCCGTTCTTGCGTGGGGGTGGAGGTTAATAAGATTCCAAATCCAAAAAATTTAGCATTACTTTTAGGAGAAAAGGTTCTTTATCAAAAAGATAATAGAGTGTATGCAAAAGATTATTTCTTAGGAGATGAAATTGCGTTATTTCTTAGTTGAAATATGTATCAAGTCGGAAAGAAAATACAATATTGTCATCTTCTCTTTCTATATGAATAGGAAAGTTAAAGCGAGTGATTCCAGGAAGAGTTTTTGTGAGAATTAACGCGTCTTTTAATTTAGTAATATTTTCTAGTTTTCCACTAATAATGTAACGTTGTTTAAAATATTTTCCTTCTTGCACTGGGCTTCCATCAGTAACAACTCCGGAATTTTCAAAGATAATTCTTAGTTTTTCTTCAACTTCGTTTTGCGTAATTCTATGTTTGAAATACCCTAAAGATTGTGCATTTTGAGCTTGATAGTCTTGAAGTTTTTTGAGTTCTGCGCTGTGTTGTGCTTCTATTTGCTTTTGCACATAGAGTTCTTTGCGATATTTTGCATTGGTTTGACGAAATGTATCAAGGGCAGGTTGAATCACTCCCAAAAAGATTCCAGCTACTAAAAAGAAATAAAAAATAAAGAAAAAGGTATTGCGAATCCAGTCAATTTGTGCAAAAAATGTTTTCATTGTTCTATATCCTCAAGCTTACTTACAGATACAAAGTTATACCAACCATTTGGTAGCATATAAAAATCTGCGCGACTTTGGTGAAATATAGAACGCAAAGGCACTTCTAGTAAAAAAGTATAAATTTGCTTAGAAGGTGTTGTTCCATAGAGTGTAAGTTGGTATTGTTCCATTTGAATTTTATTAAGCGTGATTTGCTCCGGAATTAAATCAAAGAGATTCTCTATACTCTCTTTTAGTAATATATTTTGATGCGAAACATATTCTATGAATTGCACTTTTTCTTGCTCAACAATTAAATGTTCTTGGAGTTCTTTAATCTCTTCTAAAAGAGTTCTTTGCATTTGAGAGGCAAGTTGTGTATTTTTTTGCATAAAATATCCCTGCACTTTTAGAATTGCAACAAATCCAGCAAAGACAAAGAGTGTTAAAAAAATATAGCCCCACCAAATGCGTGAAACTTTTTTAAAGAATGTCTTTTTACCCGGTTGTGTGAAGCTGTAATTCATACTTGCCCCTTTGCTTTAAAAGACTGATAAGAATCATAACCTAAATTAGCTAATTCTTTTGCAATATCGCAACTAAAAATATTGACTTCAAGCATTGTAATTTGTTGGATTTGTTGTAGTGTTTCTTGTTTAATATCGTGGGGGTTAAAAATAACGATTTCACTAACAAACTCACTATCATAAAGTGCGTTGCTATAAAATTCATTAAGTGCTGATTGTATAAATTTTGCAGCAGTATTGACACGCGAAAAATCGTTCAAATCTTCACGATTTTCTTGATCTTCGTCTGATTTTGGAGCATCTGTATCATTACCCTTTAAGACTTCTATGAGTTCATCATCATTTGCATCATTGCTTAAATCAACTTCTTCAATGCCGCTTAGCTCATCTTGTAAGTCTTTTTCAATATCTGTTTGTTGAATATCATCTTCATCTTCGCTTAAAGAATTTCTAACCACGGTCAATTCTGCGTCAATTTCGCTTTCAAGGATGTAATACCCACCAAAAAGTGCGCCACAATTTTTCTTTGTTACAAGCATTGTGATGTTAGAGCGTTGGAAAAGCACATAAAGCTTACAAGTGTCTTGAAAAGTATCTTTAGCAAGATGATAAAGCACTAAAAAAGGAGAAATTACAAAATCCGCTCCTAATCTTAAAAAGCGTTTTTTGGTTTCCGCGATTCCTTCATTAGAGACAAAAACAGACCAATTATTATCAAATCGTTTATAAGCAACTTCTGCACAATTTACACCGAAGTTTTTAAACTCTTCCTCTTTGTCTGTGTTTAAGACTCCTTGAATAATAGAGTAAGAAAGCACAGAAGTATAAGTAAAGGGATTTTTGGCATGAATTTTTTGGATATAGCGCACAGCTTGAATTGGTAATTCACCCGGATTTGTGCGGAATTCTTTGTTTTGGCTAGAGATGAGTTTGCCTCCTTTATAGAAATGCGCCACAACATTACAAGTTTTATTATCAATTTCAATACCAACAATAATGGTCGGAAAAAGTGGGCGGATGAGCCTAAAAAGATTCATAACAACTCCAAAACTAAACTTGCATAAAGCGTAATAATAAGTAATTTTGGCTTAAATAATAGACTTTTTATTTATAAATTTAAAAAAACTATCCTAAAAGCATAAAACATAATAAAAAATTAATGGGATTCTTCTTTAGTGTCCATTTGCGATTCCTTATTGCTTTGCGCTGTTTCGTGGTTTTTCATGTGTTGATTGTTACCATTTGCATTAGTTGCATCAATTTTCATATGTATTTTATTACCCATTTGTGGATTTTGTAGAAATTTAATCCCTTTTTGCACCATTAGTCCTCCAAATATCATAATAGCAATAGCAGAGAGATTCATTAGAATTTTTCTAAAACTCGGCTTGCTAAACATTGTATTTGTCAGCAATCCAAGCAAAAAAAGTGATGGTAAAGTTCCGATTCCAAAAACTAGCATAATAAGCATTGCTGTTAGGATATTAGCAAACCCAGCTGCGCTAAAAAGAAAAGCATACACAAATCCGCAGGGTAACAAACCATTTAAAAGCCCTAATAAATAAAGGCTAAAAGGAGTTTTTAAGCTAAGAGTATTTTGGAATTTTGTTTGATACCATTTAGAGGCTTGCATAGAGTGTTCTAGTTTTGTTAGAAAGGTGATTTTGCCAAGCAAGGAAAGTCCTGCTAAAATCATAGCGATTCCTGCAAAGACAAAGAGAGAGCCACGCAGTGTTGCATTAATACTAAACATGCTTCCAAGTGCGCCAACAATCGCCCCTAAAATAACATAAGTTGTTATGCGTCCAAGATTATATAATGTGTGATAAGCAATAAGTTTTTCTCTGCTTGTGATTGTATTATTTGTTAGCTTTCCGCTATAAGCTAAAACAATTCCTCCGCACATTCCAATACAATGTCCAAACCCTCCCAAAAAGGCAATTACAAATAGTCCAATTAAATCAAGATGTTCTAAAGCCACTTTTTTTCCTTAAATTTTCTCCCAAATACAACCTTCAGGTGTATCCATTATTTCAATACCTTTTTGGCGCAATTCTTCGCGGATTTTATCGGCATTTTGGAAGTCTTTTGCTTTTTTAAATTCTGCACGCTTGTTTATTAAATCTTCAATCTCAGCTTTAAATGCTTCACTAATGCCAAGCTGAAAATATTTAAAACAATCTTTTGCTCCTATGCCTAAAATTTTAGAGACAAAATTAAGATTTTCTTTCATTAATGAAATCTTGTCATTTTGTTTGGAATCTAATTGTTCGTTTGCTGTTGTAATAAAGTCATCTAACACACTTAGAGCTTTTGAAATGTTTAAATCATCACTCAAAGCTTCTAAAAATTCTTTTTGAAATGTATCTTGCGCATTTGTGGAATCTTTACTTTTGAGAGATACAAGGCGTTTTTTTAAGCGATAAAGGCGGTCTAACCTTTTTTTAGACGCAAGCAAATCTTCTTCTGCAAAGTTTAATCCAGCTCGATAATGTGTGCTTAAAAGATAGAATCGCAAAATTTCTCCATCATAATTTAAAAGAGCATCTTTGATAAAAAAGCTATTGCCTAGCGATTTTGCCATTTTTTCTCCATTAATGGTTACAAAGCCATTGTGCATCCAATATTTTGCAAGATGTTGTCCATCGGCACAACGTGTTTGTGAGGCTTCATTTTCATGGTGGGGAAAGAGTAAATCCGCTCCACCTCCGTGAATATCAATCGCATATTCTCCTTGCAAGGCTAAATGTGCCTTTATCATCGCACTACACTCAATATGCCAACCCGGACGCCCTTTACCAAAGGGAGAATCATAGCCAATATCACCGATTCCTTTATAGCTTTTCCATAGAGCAAAATCCTTGTTATCGTGCTTTTGTTCGCTATTTTGCACACGACTTTGGGATTCTAACTCCGCAATTCTGCCACTTAGACTTCCGTATTCTTTGTCTTTATTCACAGATAAATAAATATCGCCATTAGGTGTTTGATATGCAATTCCTTTATCAAGAAGAATTTGAATCATTGCACACATGCTTTCTAAATTTTCTGTTGCTTTTGGCTCAATATCTGCGCGTAATACGCCTAAAGCTTCCATTTCATTTAAATATCTTTGGGTGTAAGTTTGTGTAATTTCTTCAATAGAGCAGTTATTTTGCATTGCTTTGTTAATAATTTTATCATCAATATCTGTAAAGTTTTTGACAAAAGTAACTTTATAGCCATTCTCACGCAATACCCTGCGTAATAAATCAAATACAATTGCACTTCTTGCGTGTCCTAAGTGAGAATCATCATACACAGTTGGTCCGCATACATAAATACGCGCTTCATTAGGGATTATGGACTCAAATTGCACTTTTTCTTTTTTGTGGCTATCATAGATTTTCATTATTTCTCTTTTATTTACAAAACTAAAGCAAAAAGTATAGCAGAATTTCATCAATTCGATAAATCATAAAGTAGTGTTTATAAAATTAAATTAAACATTAAATCGCTAAAATACAAGCCCTATTGAAAAGGATAGAAAATGATTTCCATATTAAAAAGTAGCGAGAGTGATTTTGTAGAAAAATTTAATACACTTTTAATACGTGGCGCAATGGATATTTCTAATGTAGAAGGACGCGTTAAAGAATTATTAAATGCAATTAAGACGCAAGGAGAAGAAGCAATAATTTCTCAAGTTGCGCAGTTTGATTGTTGGAATCCCAAAAGTTTTTCAGATTTGAAAATCATGCAAAATCAAATGGAGCATGCATACAAAGATTTAGATTCCACTTTAAAAGAATCCTTACAGCTTGCTTATGAGCGTATTTATGCGTTCCATGCTAAACAAAAACCAAAAACTTGGCTAGATTTTGAAGAAAATGGCAATATCTTAGGACAAAAAGTAACACCTGTGGATAGAGCAGGATTGTATATTCCCGGTGGCAAAGCTGCTTATCCTAGCTCGCTTTTGATGAATACGATTCCAGCACTTGTTGCAGGTGTTAAAGAGATTGTAGTTTGCACGCCAACCCCAGAAAATAAACCTAATGCGTTGTTGCTTGCTGCAATGTATCTTTGTGGAATCAAAGAAGCATATAAGATTGGTGGCGCAAGCGCAATTGGAGCACTTGCGTATGGAGTTAGCGGAAAAAATAAAATCGCAAAAGTAGATGTGATTACAGGACCGGGAAATATTTATGTCGCAACAGCTAAAAAACTTGTTTTTGGCGAAGTTAATATTGATATGATTGCAGGACCTAGCGAGATTGGAATCTTACATGAAGGGGCAGGTAATATAGATTTTGTTGCATGGGATTTACTCTCACAAGCAGAACATGATGAGATGGCAAGTGCGATTTTAATAACCACAAATGCAGAATTTGCAACAGCAGTTGCAAAACGCATTGATGAGCTTTTAGAAACATTGCCGCGTAAAGACATTGCTTCAAAATCTATCAATGAGCGTGGCGCAATTATTGTTGCAAGAGATTTAGAACAAGCTTTGGAATTAATGAACCAAATTGCTCCAGAACATTTGGAAGTCTTAGTGAAGAATCCTTTGGAGATTTTGCCAAAAATCAAACACGCAGGAGCAATTTTTATTGGAGAAAATACACCTGAACCTATTGGAGATTATATTGCAGGACCAAATCATACTTTGCCAACAGGTGGAAGTGCGAAGTTTTTCTCTCCCTTATCAACAGAGCATTTTATGAAAAAGAGTTCTATTATTTCTTTTTCAAAACAAGGAATTACGCAAATTGGTAAAGAATGTGGAATCTTAGCGCATACAGAAGGGCTTGATGCGCACCAAAATGCAGTATTAACACGGTTAAAATCACTTTAAAGGAATAACAATGGACCATATTTTAGAAGGTTTGCCACAAGATAAGTGGATAGATATTATTTTTCATGCTTCACGTGGGCTTGCGACAAAAGAGCTAACACGTATGTTAGAAAGACAAGCGGCAATGGAAGTTTTGCTAGAGAAACGCTTAGGAGAAATGTGGGAAGAAGAATTAACATATTTGCAAAATAGCGAGGAGAGTTCGGAGGAGATTCATCATAAAACACAGGATTTAGCGATTCTTTCTATGCAAGATATTTTGACGCAAAACGAATAGTATGTATTTTTTTAGATTGTTTTTGGGTATTTTTGTTGGTTTAATTCTTGGAGTTTCACCACTTTTTGCCCCTCCAGAATGGAAAGCAGAACGTTTTGTAGAGCTTGAAAAAGATGAATTTTATGTTTTGACTTTGCAAGCAAATGATGCACAAAAGACACTATTTTTTCGTTGGACATTGTTAAAAAATGAAGGTTTGGTTGTGCATTTAAACTACGATTCTTTTCCGCACCAATTCATTCTTTATCAAGATTATCAACGCACTTGTTATGAGATTCCGCTGCTTAAAGCAGACCAACGTTATTATACAAGAGAGCCATTTTTTATGCTGTGTTTTAAAGATTATCACCGCACAAAAAAGATTGCAACATTAAAATTTTATATTTATGAAGGCAGTCGAGATTTTAATATTATTGATGAAAGGAAAGTTCCAAATGGTGGCTTTAACGCGTATTGAAGCAAAGGTGCAGGAATTTTTAGAAGAGCTACAATCACCTTTGGTTTTAGAGCTTAGCGCAAATCTCCAAAGTGGCAAAATGCTGCGTTCTAAACTTGCCTTAAACATTGCAGCAGAAAGTGAAGAGTCTGTGTGTTTGTGTGCGATTGTGGAGATGATACAAAGTGCGAGTTTATTGCACGATGATGTGATTGATAATGCAACAACAAGGCGTAATAAACCATCAATTAACGCATTATTTGGTGATAAAAATGCAATTATGCTAGGCGATGTGTTGTATTCTAAAGCATTTGGGGAGCTTACGACTTTTCAAAAGACTTATCCATTGATTCCGCGTATTATTGCAAATGCTGTTACTACTCTTGCGATTGGAGAAATGGAAGATGTTGAGCTTTCAAAAGAATTTAATGATGATGAGGCAAAATATCTAACAATGATAGAACACAAAACTGCAGCTTTGATAGAAGCAACTGCCTATGCAGCAGCATTTTTGGCAGGAAAAAATGAAAAAGATGCAGAGCGATTCCAAATTTATGGACGTAGTCTTGGTGTGGCATTTCAAATTATTGATGACGTCTTAGATATTGTTGCAGATTCTAAAGATTTAGGAAAACCTGCTTTAAGCGATTTTAAAGAAGGCAAAACAACGCTGCCGTATTTGTATTTGTATCATCTCTTAGATGATGCAGGAAAAATACGTTTGCGCAAGGCTTTTAAAAGAGATTTGGAAGCAAAGGAGCAAGAATGGGTTTTAGAGCAATTACATACAAGTGGTGCGATTACAAAGAGTATAGGGCTTGCGCGACATTTTGGAAAAGTTGGTGTTGAAGCAATTGCTAATCAATCTTGTGATAAACTCATTGAAATTATGCACGCGATGATAGATCGTGATTTTTAGGCGGAAGGAAGTATGGATTATTATATTTTAAGTTATTCTCACAAAAACACTAATATTTCTACACGTGAAAAGCTAAGTTTGGACATAAAAGACCCTAAAACAAAGGAATTTTTAAAGGATTTAGTCGATAATAAATTTATTGCAGAAGCGGTAATTTTATCTACTTGTAACCGCATAGAATTTATTTTAAATGTGCAAAATATTCAAAAAGCTGAAGAGTTTTTATTGGATAAATTGAGTAATTTTTCAAAAATAACTTTAGAAGACTTAAAAGAGCGTGCCGATAGCTATGAAAATGTCAGTGCGATTCACCATTTATTTAGTGTTGCAAGTTCATTAGATAGTTTGGTTGTAGGAGAAACGCAAATTGCTGGACAGCTTAAAAATGCGTTTAAATTTTCTTATGAGCTTGGTTGTTGTGGGTTGTATTTATCGCGCGCAATCCATTTTGCATTTCGCTGTGCGGCAAGCGTTAGAAACTCGACAAGCATTTCTCAAAATTCCGTTTCTGTGGCAAGCACAGCTGTTGCAAAAGCAAAGGAAGTTTTAGGAAGTTTATCAGGAAAAGAGGCTTTGGTGATTGGTGCTGGAGAGATGAGTGCGATTTGTGCGAAGCATTTAGTTAATGCAAATTGTGCAGTAATTTTGATGAATCGTGATTTTCAAAATGCAGAAAATGTTTGCAAAAGTGTGCTGGAAGGAAATCCTGATGCGAAAATTAGAGTAGAAAGCTTCAAAGATATGGGAGAATATATTAATGCGATTCCACTTCTCTTTAGTGCTACAGGTGCCCCGCATACAATTATTACAGCGGATATGGTAGTGGAAAGAGAATGGAAGCGTTTTTGGTTTGATTTGGCAATGCCGCGCGATATTGCGCATGATATTACAAACACACAACCTAATGTGCAAATTTTTGCAGTAGATGATTTGGAAGATATTGTGCGCAAAAACTTAGCATTAAGAGAGGAGCAGGCTAAAATTGCTTATGGAATTGTAGGGCGTTCTACGCAAGAATTTTTTAATTGGCTACAAACATTAAATGTTGAGCCATTAATCAAAACAATCCGCGCTTTAGCTAAAGATTCCGCATTAAAAGAGCTACAAAAAGGAATCGCAAAAGGTTATTTGCCAAAAGATTATGAAAAGAATATCGAAAAAACTTTGCACAATGCCTTTAACACATTTTTGCACCATTTAACGGTTAATCTAAGGTCTGTTTCTAATACGCCAAAAGGTGATAGCGTAGTAGAAAGTCTGCGTTTTTTGTTTGGTGAAGAGTTTGAAGATAAGATGTTAGAATCTTACAAATGTGAATATGCGCAAGATAAAGCCATACCCCAATCTTAAGGAAAACTATGCGATTTTCAAAGTTATTTATCCCAACATTTAAAGAAGCTCCAAAAGATGTTGTCTTAAAAAGTCATGAATATTTAATACGCGGTGGATTTATTCAGCAAATTGGAAGTGGAATCTATAACTTTTTACCACTTGGAAAACGTGTTCTTGATAAAATTAAAAATATTGTTAAAGAAGAAATGGATAATGCTGGGGCAAATGAGGTTGCGCTTGGTTTTGTAACTCCTGCTTCACTTTGGCAAAAAAGCGGACGTTTTGAACGCTATGGTAAAGAATTATTGCGTTTTAATGATAGAAAAGATAATGCCTTTGTGCTAGGACCAACGCATGAAGAAGTTATTACAGAGCTTGTTAAAGCAAATGTAAAAAGCTATAAACAACTTCCTTTGCATCTTTATCAAATCAATCTTAAATTCCGCGATGAAATACGCCCGCGTTTTGGGCTTATGCGTGCGCGTGAATTTATTATGAAAGATGGATATAGTTTTCATGCGAGCTTTGAAGATTTAAAGCGTGAATTTGATGTGATGGAGCAAACTTATAGTAGAATCTTTACACGATTAGGACTTGATTTTCGTGCTGTTTTTGCTGATAGTGGGGCAATTGGTGGGAGTGGAAGTAAAGAATTTATGGTGTTAGCGAATAGTGGGGAAGATACACTTTGCGTGTGTGATTCTTGCAGTTATGGAGCAAATTTGGAGGCAGCAACGCGTGTTAAGATTATCTCTCAAACTGAAGCTCCGCAAGCAGAATTCGCGAAGTTTCACACACCAAATATTAAAAGCATAGAAGCTTTAGCGGAGTTTTTTAAGATTACTCCATTTTGGACGCTAAAGGCAGTGGTAAAAAAAGCACTTTTTGATGAGGGGAAGAGCGCGCTTGTGTATTTTTTCTTGCGCGGGAGTGATAATCTTAACGAAACAAAAGCACTTAATGTGGTCTTGGGGGCGAATGAACTTGTTGATGCTAGTGAAGACGAGATTAAAGAGGCAGGTTTGATTCCCGGTTTTATTGGTCCTTTTGCATTGCGCAATCTTACAAATAGCCCTTATATTTATTTTGATTCTGAATTAAAAGATGAAAAAAATTTAATTTGTGGAGCAAATGAGCTAGATTATCATTTTGTCGGGGTGGATTTAGGCGCGTTTGAGGGGTTAGAATACAAAGATTTAGTAGAAGTGCAAGCAGGGGATTTGTGTCCTGTATGTGGAGAAAGTAAAGGTGGAAAATTATATTTTACCAAAGGGATTGAAGCGGGGCATATTTTTCAATTAGGGACAAAATATTCTAGCGCAATGGAAGCAACATTTTTAGATGAGAATGGAAAAGCGCAACCTTTTATTATGGGCTGTTATGGAATTGGAATCTCAAGATTGCTTTCTGCAATTATTGAACAACACCATGATGAAAAAGGAATGATTTGGACGCAAGCAACAACGCCATTTTGTGTAGATATTATGGTATCAAATATTAAAGATTCTGCGCAATTAGAGATGGGAGAGAAGATTTACGCAGCATTAAATGCAAAAGGGATTGAATGCTTACTTGATGATAGAATAGAACGTTATGGAGTAAAGATTGCTGATTTTGAGCTTATTGGATTCCCTTTTGGAATCGTTGTTGGAAAAGGGCTTGAAAATGGAGAAATTGAGCTTGTGTATCGCAAGGATTTAAAAAAGGAATCTTTGAAAGTTGCAGATTTTACACAGCTTATTATGCAGCTTAAGGAGATAGTTAGCACATGCCATTAATTTTAGGTTTTTTATATCTTTTTTTAGAAGTGCTTGTAAGCTATGAAGTCATTGATTTTATAGGTGTTTTGGGCTTTGTGCTAGAGATTATTATCACAGCACTTTTGGGATTCTTTATTTTGGTAAATTTTCGTTTGTTTGTAAATGACGCTTTAATACGCCTTAGAGATAGGCAGTTAAGCTATGAGGCTTTTGTTGGGTCAAATATTTTTAGAATTCTAGGAGCAATTTTGTTGATTTTGCCCGGCGCACTCACAGATATTATTGGAATCTTAATGCAATTTAGCGCAGTGGGCTTTATGTTTGTAAAACCTTTTGTGCAATCTAACTCTACACAAAATCCTAAAAATACGCAGGATTCAACAGATATTATTGATGTAGAAATCATAGAAAAGGATGAAAAATCATGCAAAAGCTAACCATAGGCACACGTGGAAGTGTGTTAGCACTTTGGCAAGCAAATCATATTAAAAATTTATTGGAATCGCATTATCCGCAAATGCAGGTGGAGTTACAGATTGTAAAAACAAAAGGTGATAAGATTCTTGATGTTCCTTTGGCAAAGATTGGCGGCAAAGGGCTTTTCACAAAAGAGCTTGAAATGTTGCTTTTAGATGGAAGTATTGATTTAGCAGTGCATAGTCTAAAAGATGTTCCTGTAGATTTTATCGAAGGACTTGGATTAGCAGCAATTACAAAACGCGAAGATGTGCGGGATAGTTTTTTGAGTTTTAAATATGAAAATTTAGAATCCCTACCAAAGGGGGCTAAGGTTGGCACAACTTCGCTAAGACGGGTGATGCAGATTAATGCTTTAAGGAATGATTTGGATTGTCAAAGTTTGCGTGGAAATGTCCAAACGCGCTTGCAACGTCTTGAAAATGGTGAATTTGATGCAATTATTTTAGCGCAAGCTGGAGTAAATCGCTTAAAACTTGAAGGAATCCCCCATATTACTCCTTTAGAATTTATGATTCCAGCAATGGGACAAGCAGCACTAGGGATTGAGTGTAGAAAAGATAGTGCGTGTGTGCAGATTTTAGAATTTTTAAATGATAAGAATGCAGTGCATGAGACATGTTGTGAAAGAGCTTTTGTGCGTGCTTTAAATGGGGGTTGTCAAGTGCCTATTGGGGTTAATGCGCAGTTTGAAAATGGTAGTTTAAGAGTGCGTGCGATTCTAGGCTTGCCAGATGGAAGTGAGATATTGCGTGAAAATGTAGAGAGTGAAGTTTCTAGCCTTAAAGATTGTGAATATATCGGAGTAGAGTTGGCAGAATCTTTTTTAAAAAGGGGCGCAAAAGAAATTTTGCAAAAAGCACAAAATTGGGAATTTTAAGTTTAATAACACCAAAAAAGTAATTGCTTAAAATTCTCTTGAAATTTAATCTTTGGGATAATTCTAAAAAAGTAGAATTTTTTGTATTTTGAGATTTGATTTTTTTGTAAAAAAACCATAAATATAAATCTTTTTCAGTATTTTCTTTTAATCTTTTTTTATATATAATAACACTTCTGTTTTTAGGAATGCTACTCGGAGTATAGCGCAGTCTGGCTAGCGCACACCCTTGGGGTGGGTGAGGTCGTGGGTTCAAATCCCGCTACTCCGACCATATAATTACAGACTTTTAAGTGTTAAAATTGGAGATTTATTATGAATGAAGCAAAATCAATTTGGATGGATGGGAAATTGGTTCCTTGGAAAGAAGCAAATGTTCATATTCTAACCCACACTTTGCATTATGGAAATGGTGTAATTGAAGGCACTAGAGCTTATAAAACTGATAAAGGTATGGTGATTTTTCGTCTTAAAGAACATACTAGGAGACTTTTAAATTCTGCCAAAATTGTTGCGATTAATGTTCCTTATACTCAAGAAGAGCTTGAAAATGCACAAATTGAAGTTTTAAAAGACAATACTTTTAATAGCAATGTTTATTTGCGTCCTTTAATTTATTTGGGCTATGGAGTAATGGGAGTGTATCATAAAAACGCTCCTGTTAGAGCAGCTATTGCCGCTTGGGAATGGGGAGCATATCTAGGTGATGAAGGTTTAGAAAAAGGAATCCGCGTAAAAACTGCATCTATTGTTAGAAATTCTACAAAATCACTTTTTGGTAAAGCAAAGGCTTGTGGAAACTATCTAAATTCACAAATGGCAAAATTTGAAGCGATTGAATGCGGGTATGAAGAAGCTTTGTTGTTAGATGATAATGGAATGGTTGCAGAGGGTAGCGGAGAATGCTTTTTTATTGTGCGTAATGGGACTTTAATTACACCTCCAAATGATAGCGCATTAGAATCTATTACACAAGATTCTATGATACATATTGCCAAAGACTTAGGAATCAAAGTAGAAAAGCGCAATATTACGCGCGATGAAGTTTATATTGCTGATGAGGCATTTTTCACTGGAACTGCGGCAGAAGTTACGCCTATTTGTGAGCTAGATGCGCGCATTATCGGTAATGGCAGACGCGGTGAAATGACACACAAGCTTCAAAGTGCATTTTTTGATGTTGTTTATGGACGCAATGAAAAATTTGCCCATTGGCTTACTTATATTAAATAAAAGGTTGTTTATGCCGATTGATTTAAATGAACATTTAAGACAAAAAAACAAAAATTATCAAAACCCAAATGATAATAATTCCAACAATGGAAATGGTGGAGATAGCGGAGGAAATAAAAATCACGGATTCCAAACTCCAAAAATGCCAAATTTCAGTATGCCAAATGGTAAAAAAATGGCTGGAATTTATGTTGTTGTCATCTTGGCGATTCTATTTTTTTTACTCAAGCCTTTTACGATTATTAATAGTGGGGAAGTGGGTGTGAAAATTACCACAGGGGAGTTTGACCCTACGCCATTACAACCGGGAATCCATTTTTTTATTCCGGGCATTCAAAGGATTATTGCGGTGAATACAAAAGTTAGAATCGCAGAATTTACAAGTGTGGAGACTTCAAGCTATCGCAATCGCGATGAGGGGAGCTTAAGAAACCAAGCAATTAGCGTGTTGGATTCTAGGGGTTTATCTGTATCAGTAGAACTTGCTGTGCAGTATCGTTTAGACCCTTTAAGTGTGCCTCAAACTATTGCAACATGGGGGCAAAATTGGGAAGAGAGAATCATTACTCCTGTGATTCGTGAAATTGTGCGCAATGTTGTAGGAAGTTTTCCAGCTGAGGAGTTGCCGACAAAACGCAACGAAATTGCAACCCTTATTGACCAACGCTTTAGAGAAAATATCAATAGTTTGGAAAATCGTCCAGTAGAACTTGTCTCTATCCAGCTAACAGAAATTGTTTTGCCAATTGCGATTAAAGAACAAATTGAACGCGTGCAAGTTGCGCGTCAAGAAGCAGAGCGCGCAAGATATGAAGTAGAACGTGCTAAACAAGAAGCAGAGAAAAAGGCAGCCCTTGCAAAAGGGGTTGCTGATGCAACGATTATTGAAGCAGATGCACAGGCAAAAGCAAACCGCCTAATTAGTCAAAGTTTGAATAATCCCTTATTGCAATTACGACAAATTGAAGTGCAAGGGAAATTTAACGAAGCCTTGCAAAATAATCGCGATGCAAAGATTTTCTTAACGCCCGGTGGTGCAACACCAAATATTTGGCTAGATTCTAAAGATAATCAACGCGCAAGTTCTGTAAGTCAATAAGGATTCTTGAAGTGCAAGAGATTTGGCAACAAATTGCGTGGGAAAAACTCAATGGTTTGATTCCTGTTATCGTGCAAGATTATCAAACGCAAGCTGTTTTAATGCTTGCCTTTATGAACAAGGAAGCTTTGGAGTTAAGCTTGCGAAGTAGATTTGCTCATTATTTTTCGCGCTCTAAGCAACGCATTTGGAAAAAGGGTGAGCAAAGCGGACATACACAAAAAATCCACGCTATAGCGTTGGATTGTGATAAAGATAGTTTGCTTTTAAAGGTAGAACAACAAGGTGTAGCTTGTCATACAGGCGAAAAAAGTTGTTTTTTTAACACGATTGACTTGGATAGCTTTGTGATAGAATCAAAGATTGAATCCAAAATGAATTCATCTGTGATTTATGGGGCAGTAGATGCTTTATACCACACTTTATTAGAGCGAAAAAATGCAAACCCAAAAACTTCTTACACTGCAAAACTTTATTACAAGGGTGAAAATACGATTGCAAAAAAAATTGTTGAAGAAGCAGCAGAACTTGGCTTTGCTATTAAGGATAATAATAACAAAGAAATCATTTATGAAGCAGCGGATTTACTTTATCATTCTCTTGTTGGATTGGCATATAAGGATATTTCTCCTGATTTAGTTAAACAAGAGATTTTAAGGCGTTTTGGGCTAAGTGGAATTGATGAAAAAAATGCAAGGCAATAGTGTGAGTGTTTCGATATGGAAGGAATAAAAGGGTATCTACTAAAACTCTTAGATATATCGCATTTTTTTGCGTTACCTGATTATTTGGTGCTAATTTGTATTTTTTTATGTATTTTATTAATTTTTCTACTAAGTATTGCTTTGCGCGCACGCGCTTTTATTTTTCTTATTTTATTTTTATCAAGCGGAGCATTAGTTATTGTTTCACCCTTTATTTACCAAAGTATTATGGAATCGTATTTAAAAAAGATAGAATTTACACTTACGCATAATAAAAGCTTACAATACGATGCAGTGTATTTTGTGGAAGGAAGTTTTAAAAACTTAGGATTATTAGATTTTAGGGGTTGTGTGGTTAAGGTAGATTTGATTCCAAAAGGCTTAAAAAGACTTGAGCGCATAAAACATAAGATAAATCCTAAATATTCGCATATTGAGATTTATAAAACTCCATTAAAAAAGCAAGAATCAATGGACTTTAAGCTTGTTATTCCTTCGCCTAATCGCGAGTTAAGTTTTGAGCTAAATACAAAAGGCGCGTGTTATTAAATGAAAATTGCAATAAGTGTTGGCGACCCAAATGGAGTGGGATTAGAGATTTTATTAAAGAATCATAAAAAAGTTTGCAAGCTTTGCAATCCTGTGTATTGCGTGGATAAAGATTTATTAAAAAGTGCTGCTAAAAAATTATCCCTCAAGATTCCAAAATCTCTAGTTTGCAAATCCCCTTTAATAAAACTCCCAAAGATTATCCCTGGAGAAATCAATAAAGATAGCGGAGCTTATGCGTATGCAAGTTTTTTGCAAGGTTTAAATTTAACACTAAAGCGAAAAACAAAAGCATTAGTAACTTTGCCGATTCATAAAAAAGCATGGCAGTTAGCAGGGATTCCTTACGCTGGGCATACAGAAGCTTTGCGTGATATTTTAAAAGAGAGTTTAAAAAAAAATGGACAACTAAAAAAACAAGAGGAAAGTCAAGCAATTATGATGCTAGGCTCTCCAAAACTTTATGTTGCTCTTTTTAGTGATCATATTGCGCTAAAGGAAATTTCAGCACGTATTAAAGTGGAATCTTTAAAAAATTTTTTATTTGCTTTTGCGCCACATATTTTAAAAACACCTTGTGGGGTTTTGGGGTTAAATCCGCATGCTGGAGATTTTGGTGTGTTAGGAGATGAGGAAAATGCCATAAGAGAAGCAATTACCTTTGTCAATACAAGCTTGGGTAAAGAAGTGTATATTGGTCCGCTTGTGCCTGATACTGCGTTTGTCGGCAAGCATTTGCACTATTATGTGGCAATGTATCATGATCAAGGATTGATTCCGCTTAAGACTTTGTATTTTAAAGAAAGTATCAATATTACACTTAATCTCCCTATTATTCGCACTTCTGTTGATCATGGCACAGCCTTTGATATTGCATATCAAAATAAAGCAAAATCTAAGAGCTATCTAAATGCCATAAAAGAAGCAGTTTTACGCGCAAAACTTCAAAATGAAAAGGCTAAAATTTACTGCTAGTTATAAAGAAAAAATTATTAAAAAATGTTATAATTTACGCTATCTTAAAACTTAAGGAATATTTTGCCAAAAGACGCACAAATTGACCCTATTGTAGAAACATTGGAAAAAATTCAAGAACCCATCCGTTATCGTGTAATTTTGTTAAATGACGATTACACAACACAAGAGTTTGTAATGGAAGTGTTGCAAGTCATTTTTCATAAGAGTTTTGAAGAATCATTGAACTTAATGTTACAAATTCATCATAATGGAAAAGGGATATGTGGAATCTATCCTTATGATATTGCAGAAATTAAAGCTGCTCAAGTGCGTAAAATGGCTAAGGAAAAGCAATATCCCTTGCGTGCAATTTTAGAAAAAATATAAGAGATTTAAAATGTTTGAGATTAGCAAAGAATTAAATATTGTTTTACAAAAAGCACAAAAAGAAGCAAAAGCGCATGGACACGAGTATTTAACATTAGAGCATATTTTTTACGCACTTCTAGGAAATAAAAAAATCATTAAAGCCTTAGAAGAGTGTGGGGGAAATGTTGAGATTATGAAAAAACAGGTAGAGCGTTACTTGAAACAATTTTTACAATCTTATCCTAAAGAAAATGAAGAAGGTGTAATGCCACAAGAAACACTAGCTGTTACGCGTGTGATTGAGATAATGATAGGGCATGTAAAGGGAGCACAACGCCAGCAAGCACAAGTTAGTGATTTGCTTGCAGCGATTTTAGAGGAAGAAAAGGCATTTTGTGCGCAAATTTTAAGCGCGCAAGGAATCACGCGTCTGAATGTTTTAGAATACATTACAGAGAATCAAGAAAGTTTTTCTAGCGAGTCCTATACAAGAGCAAAGGAATCTTTGGGGGATAAAGAATACAATGGCGAAAAAAAAGAATCTGCATTAGAGAATTACTGCACAAATCTTACACAAATGGCGAGGGAAGGTAAGATTGATCCCGTGGTAGGAAGGGAAGTGGAGATTCGCCGTTGTTTTGAAGTTTTGTTGCGTAAAAAGAAAAATAACCCTTTACTTGTTGGAGAGCCGGGAGTTGGCAAAACAGCAGTTGCTGAAGGGCTTGCATTAAAAATGGTTGCCGCACAAAGTCCTTTAAAAGATACGGAAATGTATTTGTTAAATATGGGAGCATTAGTAGCAGGGACAAAATATAGAGGGGATTTTGAAAAACGTATTAAAAGTTTGACAGATGAAGTTTTAGAGCTAGGTAATGTGGTTTTGTTTATTGATGAGATTCATATGTTAATTGGAGCGGGAGCTACAAATAGTGGAAGTATGGACGCTAGTAACCTATTAAAACCTATGCTTAGTAATGGTAAATTACGTTGCATTGGGGCAAGCACTTACGCGGAGTATCGTTCATTTTTAGATAAAGATAAGGCACTTTCACGCCGTTTTGCTAAAATAGAAGTTAAAGAACCAAGTCGCGAAGAGAGTATTTCAATTTTAGAAGGTGTTAAAAAGCATTATGAAAAACATCATAATGTTAGTTATTCTAGTGAAGCAATCGCGCTAATCGTTGATTTGTCCATACGTTATTTACATGAGCGTTTTTTGCCAGATAAAGCTATTGATGTTCTTGATGAAGTAGGTGCAAGTTATAAATTAGATGGAAAAAGTGGCAAGGTGAGTTTGCAAAGTATTAAAAAAATGGTTGCAAAAATGGCGAAGATTCCAGAGATTGAAGCAACAAAAGATGATAAAAGCGTGCTAAAAAATCTGGAAAAATATTTAAAAGGCAGAATTTTTGGGCAAGATAATGCAATTACAGAAGTTGTAAGTGCATTAAAGCGTAATAAAGCAGGATTAGGAATGCCACATAAACCGATTGGTTCTTTTCTTTTTAGTGGTCCTAGTGGAGTTGGTAAAACAGAACTTGCAAAAGAAATTGCAAAGGCACTTAGTATTAATTTTGAACGTTTGGATATGAGTGAGTATATGGAAAGAATTTCAAGCTCACAATTAATTGGAGCATCAGCTGGCTATGTGGGCTATGAAAAAGGTGGAATCTTAACAGAAATGATTAAGAAAAATCCCCATACATTGCTGCTTTTAGATGAAGTTGAAAAAGCGCATCCTGATATTCTTAATGTGTTTTTGCAAGTAATGGATTATGGAAAATTAACAGATAATAATGGTGAGAGTGTGGATTTTTCTTCAGTGATTTTGATTTTAACCTCTAATGTTGGGTCTAAAGAATCTCCTGTGCTTGGATTTAAACAAGATACAAGTTTGCGTTTTTCTAGTGCGATTAAAGAGAATTTTTCTCCAGAATTTAGAAATCGTCTTGATGCGATTATTGCTTTTAATCCACTCTCACATAAAGAAATTTTAAGAATTGTTGATAAGAATATTGCAGATTTAAATCTGCAAATTGCAGATAAATCTGTTGAGGTGATTTTAGAAAAAAGTGCAAAAGAGCACTTAGCAGAAATAGGATTTAATGCAGAGCTTGGAGCGCGCCCGCTTGGGCTTGTTATCCAAAAAGAGATTAAAAATATCTTGAGCGATGCAATGCTTTTTGGGGATTTAAGCAAGGGTGGAATAGTTAGTTTTTCTTATATCAAAGGGGCATTTGTGCATAAAATCCAACCAAAAAAAGCCCTTAAAATAGAGAAAAATAAGGAATCCAAAATCAAAACCTCAAACAAAGCAAAACAAAGCAAAACTACAAAAAATAAAAAGGCAAAAAATGTCTAATATGCAGTGGGATTTAGAAAACTGCATTGCTGGAATTTATCGCAAGAGTGGGTATATCTATGGAATCACAAATGTAGAATCTAAAAGTTTAGAGTCTTTTATAGGATTAGAAAAAGAAATTGCTTTATTATGCGCAAACACAGAAGCATTTTTAGAGCAAGATTTGGGTGTTAATGTGCTACTTTGGGGAGCTAGAGGAAGCGGAAAAAGCTCATTAATAAAAGCATTATTGTTAAAATATGCAAAAAATAGATTAAGGGTTTTGCAGATTGATAAAGAGAATTTGGGAATTTTGCCTGAAATCTTTGATGATTTAAGAGAGAAAAATTATAAATTTATTGTATTTTGTGATGATTTGAGTTTTGAAGAAAATGAAAATTATAAGGGGTTAAAAAGTGTGCTTGAAGGAGGATTAGAATCCTTGCCAAAAAATATCAGAGTCTATGCGACAAGCAACAGACGGCATCTACTTCCAGAATTTCACGAGGAGAATGAAATTTTTGGTTATGAAGGCAATGAAGATAAGATTGCCTTAAGTGATCGTTTTCCTTTGTGTATTGGCTTTTACACGCAAGGAAGCGGGGAATATTTAGAGGTTTTAAAGAGTTATTTTAGTGATGAAAACTCAAAATTGCCACAAAAATGGGATAAAATTTGCCAAAAGGCAATGCAATATGCTAGCCAAAAAGGAACACGCAATCCACGCACGGCTGCACATTTTTATGCCTTATACCAAAGTGGTTTATGGGAGCTAATATAAGGGAGAAATAATGATAAGAAAATGTTTATTTCCAGCAGCAGGATATGGGACACGCTTCTTACCAGCAACAAAAGCAATGCCAAAGGAAATGTTGCCTATTGTTAATAAACCATTGATTCAATATGGTGTGGAAGAGGCAATAGAAGCTGGAATCTTTAATATGGCAATTGTTACTGGGCGTGGTAAGAGGGCATTAGAAGACCATTTTGATATTAGTTATGAGTTAGAGAACCAAATTAAAGGCACAAGCAAAGAGAGTTATTTAAAAAATATTCGCCATATTTTAGAAGTTTGTAGCTTTTCTTATACGCGACAAATGGAGATGAAAGGCTTAGGACATGCAATTTTGTGTGGAGAAACACTAATTGGAAATGAGCCCTTTGCAGTGGTTTTGAGTGATGATTTATGTGAAAACGCAGAACTTGGTGTGTTAAGCCAAATGTGTAAAATTTATGAAAAATACCGTTGCTCTATTGTAGCGGTTGAAGAAGTGGATATGGAGGATGTTAGTAAATATGGTGTGATTGCGGGTAGGATTATAGATGAAAATGTTTTTGTGGTGGATAATATGATAGAAAAGCCTTCCAAAGACAAAGCACCTAGCAACTTAGCAATTATTGGACGCTATATTTTAACACCGGATATTTTTGAGATTTTACGCCATACGCCACCGGGAAAAAATGGAGAGATTCAAATCACAGATGCACTTTTAGAGCAATGCAAAAAGGGAATGGTGCTAGCATATAAATTTAAAGGTGCGCGCTATGATTGTGGGAGTGTAGATGGATTTGTTAAGGCTACTAATATCTTTTATGAAAAATTTTTAAAAGGTGAAATGTTTTAATGTATAATCTAACTTTTCACCTTTTTGTTTTTTTTCTAGTCAGCCTTTTAATACTCCCATTTTTTTTGCTAACAATGGTGTTTATTGTTTATGAGCGCATACAAGCATATTTGGACGATTTAAAAGGACATGAACGAAAGTTAAGAAATATTGATTATTTAATTTCTGTTTTTGAAAATGAAGAATCTAGTATAGAACAATTAGAAGAAGCATTAAAAGCTTTTGAAGAGTATTTTTTGCATTTTGGTAATGCAGCAAAAGATAGCAAAGAATATCAAGGCTGCATTGATTTTGTTTCTGCGTTTTCTAAATGTCCAAAAATGGATATTGACCGTGTTGTGCGTAGTCGTGAATCCTTTGTAGAGGCAAATCCAAATTATAAAAAAGAAATTGAAACAGTAATTGGTTCTGCATTAAAGAATCGTGAAGAACGTAAAGGCAAAAAATAATACAAAGGAGAAAAAGTGGATTACCTAACATTGCAAGGTGGTGTGCGTTTAAATGGGGCAATTAATATTACAGGAGCAAAAAATTCTGCATTACCGCTTATTGCTTTAACTTTGCTTTCAAAAAACTCTGTAAGCTTGCAAAATCTTCCTGATGTTGTGGATATTGAAACTTTTTTTGAGCTTCTAAGAATGTTAGGTTGCAGCGTAGAAAGATTTGATAAACATATTGTAAATGTTGATGTTGCAGCGCAAAACAGCACAAAAGCGACTTATGATATTGTGCGTAAAATGCGCGCTTCAATTTTGGTTTTAGGTCCTCTTCTTGGTAGGTTTGGACATTGTGCTGTGAGCTTGCCCGGAGGTTGTTCTATTGGTGCGCGCCCTGTGGATTTGCATATTAAAGCTTTAGAAAAAATGGGAGCAGAGATTCGTATTGAAGAGGGTTATATTGTTGCAAATGCAAAAGAAGGGTTAAAAGGTGCAATCATTAATTTTGATAAAATTACCGTTACTGGCACAGAAAATATTTTAATGGCTGCTGCAATGGCAAAAGGGAAAACAATAATTATGAATGCTGCAAAAGAGCCTGAAGTAGTGCAGTTATGTGAAGTTTTGCGTAATAGCGGTGTGGAGATTAGCGGAATTGGAAGTGATACCATAGAAATTTATGGCACAAATAAAGAAGGTTTAATGCTTCCAAATACGATTAGCGTGATTCCAGACCGTATTGAAGCGGGAACTTATTTGTGTGCAGGGGCGATTACAAATTCTCAAATTACTTTACATGGCATAGAAGCTAGTCATCTAGGAGCAGTTATTGCAAAGTTTGAAGAAATTGGCTTTAAGCTAACTTATAATCAAGATTCCATTACGATTTATCCAGCTACTAAACGCAATGCCTTTGCGCTATCAACTACGGAATATCCCGGATTTCCAACGGATATGCAAGCGCAGTTTATGGCACTTGCAACGCAATGTGAAGGAAGTAGCATTATTGAAGAGCGTTTATTTGAAAATCGTTTTATGCATGTCAATGAATTACAAAGAATGGGAGCAAATATTAGTTTGCGCGGAAACACAGCAACAATTAATGGAGTAAGCCCTCTTATTGGTGCTGATGTAATGGCGACAGATTTGCGTGCTTCTAGCGCACTTGTGCTTGCTGCATTAGTTGCAAAAGGAGAGACTAGAATTCATCGTATTTATCATTTAGACCGCGGTTATGAAGATTTAGAAGCAAAGCTTACAAAGTTATGTGCATCTATTACGCGCGCAAAAGAGTAGGGGGATTATGGAGATTCCACATATTTCTGTTTTATTAGAACAAGTCTTAGAATCTTTTGATACACAAGAAGTGCAAAAAGGGGGAGTTTTGCTAGATTGCACATTAGGATTTGGGGGACATAGTTGCGCACTTTTAGAAGCTTATCCAAACTTAGAGATTATCGGTATTGACCAAGATAAAGACGCATTAGCCTTTAGCATGCAACGTTTAAAGAAATTTGGTAATAGAATATGTTTTAGAGATGGGCGTTATAGTGCTATAGTCAAAGAGTTGTTAAGCGATAAAAACTTAAAACAAAGGATTGTTGGAATCTTAGCGGATATTGGTGTTTCATCAATGCAATTTGATAATAAAGAACGTGGATTTTGTTTTGATTCTCCTAATCTTGATATGCGAATGGACCAAATGCGTCAAGAAAGCGCAAAAGAGATTGTCAATCATTACAAACTAAATGATTTGGAGCGTATTTTTAGGGATTTTGGAGAGATTAGAGAATATAAAAAACTTGCGCGTTTAATTGTAGAGCAACGTAAAATTGAGAAATTTGATAGTGCAAAAAGTTTGAGCGAATTGATTGCTAGGCATTTTAAACATCCTAAAATCCACCCAGCAACGCAAGCTTTTCAAGCATTAAGAATCGCTGTAAATGATGAATTAGGAGAATTAGAGCGTTTATTGCAATGTTTGAGTGAAAATCCTTTAAATAAAGGAGCAAGAGTGAGTATTATTAGTTTTCATTCTTTAGAAGACAGACTTGTTAAGCAGTATTTTAAAGAATGGGAAAAGGATTGCATTTGCGATTCTTCTGTGATACGCTGTGTTTGTGGCAAGAAGCATAGAAAAGGCAAAAATCTCTATAAAAAGCCTTTATGTGCAGATGAAAAAGAGCTAAAAGAGAATCCGCGCTCACGTAGTGCAAAGTTGCGTAGCTTTGAGTTTAGGGGATAATTGTGGAATCTTATGAAAATTTGCGTTTAATAAAAAAAGATAAGATTCCAAAGCGTAGCTTATTTGAACGCTTGTTTAAAAAAGACAATAAGTTTTTAGAAGAGAATTTAGATTTTTTGGAAGAACGTTATCAAGAGCAAAAAGATTTTACGCAGCAAAACCCCAAAGAAAATATCCCTAGTGATTTTAGATTTGAGGACCCATGGCAAGAAAATTTAAGAATAGAAGAAAATTTACAAAAACCTTTAATGGAATCCAAAGAAGATAGAGTATCTTTTGATAGTGTGATTTTAGAAAAAGAGAATCTAAAAGAGAGTGTCAATACAAGTTTAGGTGTCGATGAAAAGGAAGCAGTGTTTAGTGGAGTGGATTTTAATACTAGAGAGATTCCTTTTAAAATGGTGCTTTTAGTTTTTGCATGTATGTTTTTGGCTTTATTTTTATTTGTCCCAAAGATTTATATGCGCAACAATATTTATTATGCAAGCCGCAATATTATCCAATTGCAAGCACAACTTGATTCTTTAAATGAAGAAAATAAGCATATTAAAAAGCAGTTAGAAGATATTAAATTTAAAAATTTAACGCATGAATTAGATTTTTAAAGAAGAAAACTATTGTAATAGATTTTAAAAATACAGAGCTTACTATCCATTATAAATCTTGTGTGTTAAATGTCTTTTGATTATAATTCTATAAAATTTGTAATCCTTAAGGGTAAAGATGGAATATGATGTGATTGTGATAGGCGGGGGACATGCGGGGATTGAAGCTTCCGTTGTAGCGGCTAAAATGAGCTGTAAAACCTTGCTTTTAACAATGCTTGTCGAACAAATTGGGGCAGCAAGTTGCAACCCTGCTGTTGGCGGACTTGGCAAAGGACATTTGGTGAAAGAAATTGATGCGCTTGGCGGAGTTATGGGCTATATTACTGATAAAAGTGGAATCCAATTTCGCACGCTTAATGCTTCAAAAGGTCCAGCAGTGCGTGGAACAAGAGCACAAATTGATATGGACCGCTATAAAATCATTGCGCGGAATCTTTGCTACCATACAAAAAACTTAGAAGTTTCACAACAAATTGTGGAATCTTTAGTGCTGCAAGAAGATTCTGTTGTGGGTGTGAAAACAACGATTGGTAAAGTGTATCATGCTAAAAAAGTTGTGCTAACAACAGGAACTTTTCTGCGTGGAAAAATTCATATCGGGGAAAACACTTCTAATAATGGGCGTGCTGGCGAACCTCCCGCAATGGAGCTAGGAGAAAACCTGCGCACTCTAGGGCTTGATGTGGGAAGATTAAAAACAGGAACTTGCGCAAGGATTAAAGCAAGTAGCATTAATTTTGAGATTTTAGAAAAACATTATGGAGATATGCCCGCACCCTTTTTTAGCAAAAAAACCCAAAAAGAACTTGGAGAAAATACATTCAACCCGATTCAACTTCCTTGTTATGTAACTTACACAAATGCCAAAACACATGCTATTATTCGTGAAAATTTTCACCGCGCACCTTTATTTACAGGACAAATTGAAGGTATAGGACCGCGTTATTGTCCAAGCATTGAAGATAAAGTTAATCGTTTTGCAGACAAAGAACGTCATCAGCTTTTTTTAGAGCCACAAACATTAGAAGCAAATGAATATTATATTAATGGACTAACAAGCTCGCTTCCCTTTGATGTGCAAGAAGCAATGATTCATACGATTGAAGGTTTAGAAAATGCAGAAATTGTGCGCTATGGCTATGCGATTGAATACGATTATATCAATCCCACAGAACTTAGGCACACCCTAGAGACAAAAAAACTAAAAAATCTTTATTGTGCAGGACAAATTAATGGCACAACAGGCTATGAGGAAGCAGGGGCGCAAGGAATCTTTGCAGGCATTAATGCAGCTTTAAGCGCACAAGGCAAAGAAGAGATTACGCTCAAACGCAATGAAGCTTATATTGGTGTAATGATAGATGATTTGGTTACCAAAGGCACAAAAGAGCCTTATAGAATGTTTAGCTCGCGTGCGGAATATCGCCTGCTTTTGCGTGAGGGAAATGCGATTTTTAGGCTTGGAGAACTTGCTTATCATTTAGGACTTATGGAAGAAGAAGAGTTTAAAGAATTGCAAAAGGATAAGCAAGCGATTAAAGAGGGTTTGGAGTGGCTACAAAATACTATTGTTACACCAACTTCTGCTTTGCTTAAATTTTTAAATTCTATTTGTGAGGAGAAAATTAGCGATAAGACAAATTGGGGAACAATTGTTGGACGCCGTAGTTTTGATTTGCATAAATTGCTTAAAATTCAAGAAGTGGAAAATTGCCCTTTTTCTAGCTATTCTGAACGCGCATTGGAAGAGATTTTGGTTGAAGCAAAATATTTTAACTATATCCAAAAACAGCAAAGTATGGTTGATAATATGGATAAAATGTTAAGCATTAAGATTCCACAAGATTTTGTGTTTGATGGGATTCCGGGATTAAGCTTAGAAGTAGTTGAAAAACTCAAAAAATTTAACCCTAAAAGTCTTTTTGAAGCAAGCGAAATTAGTGGTATAACGCCTGCTAGCTTGGAAGTTTTGCAGCTTTATATCCATTTGCGCAACAAAAATAATCCCTAAATTTAAAGAAAGGTTTTGCGTATGCAATATGGACCAAATCCAGATGTTATTTATCCCAATGAGGCAATTAAAAGTATATGCTTTATTAAAAATGTCATTACGCGTCCTAATATTTTAGTTGGCGAATATTCTTACTATCATGATACAAATGGTGCAGAAAAATTTGAAGAGCATGTAACGCATCATTATGAATTTATTGGTGATAAACTCATTATAGGAAGATTCTGTGCCATTGCAAAAGGCGTTGAATTTGTAATGAATGGCGCAAATCATAGAATGAATAGCATAACAACATATCCATTTAATATTATGGGAGGTGGCTGGGAAAAATGCACGCCTACTTTAGATGATTTGCCATACAAAGGTGATACGATTGTTGGTAATGATGTTTGGATTGGTCAAAATGTTACAATTATGCCCGGTGTTCATATTGGCAATGGAGCTATTATTGGAGCAAATTCAGTTGTAACAAAAGATATTCCTGCGTATCATATTGCAGGTGGAAATCCTTGCAAAATTATCAAAAAGCGATTTGATGATGCACTTATTGCCTATTTGCAAGAGCTAAAATGGTGGGATTGGTCGCCTAAAAAAATCTTTGAGAATCTTGAAGTCTTATGCAGCGGTGATTTAGAGAGAATCCGAAATATTCCTGAATAAATTTGGATTTATAAGAAATCAAGATGCATGAATATCAAATCATTACATTAAGGGAAAGAGCAGAATTAAAGAATAAAGCAGCAGAATGGTTTTGCAGTAAATGGGGCATTCCAAAAGAATCTTATTTGGAATGCTTGTTAGCGACCATATAGGATTTTATGAAAGATATGGTTGGGAGTTTTTGTGTATTGTAAATGGAGAATCTGATATGATAAGAATGTATATTCACAAATAATTTTATATTCCTAGCATTAGGAAGAAATATATCAGATTTTCACGATGATAAAATCAATAAAAAATAATTTTTATTTTAGTGAGATTGCGTTAAAATCACAAAGTTTTAAAAACTAAATTTAGGTTGTAAAAATGAATAAACTAGGCTTAAATAAAGTATTTTTGCTTGTCGGTGTGGCTTTGCTAGGATTGCAAAGTTTTGTTTTCGCAGAAGAGGAATCGCGTCTTGATGCGTATAATAAGTTGCGTAAAGTTATTGGCACGGTGGAGAAATATTATGTCGATGAGCTAACGCTTAATGAAATTGTAGATAAGGCAATTGATGGGCTTCTTTCAAACCTTGATGCGCATTCTGCTTATTTAGATGAGAAAAAATTTGAGGATTTAAAGATTCAAACAGATGGGCAATTTGGAGGCATTGGAATTACAATTTCTCTAAAAGACAATGCGCTAACCATTGTTGCTCCTATTGAAGGGACTCCGGGCGATAAAGCAGGGCTAAAGAGTGGGGATATTATCCTAAAAATTAATGATGAAAGCACGCTTAATATGAGTATTGATGAAGCGGTTAATAGAATGCGCGGAAAACCAAATACAAAGGTGCAACTAACAATCGTGCGCAAAAATGAACAAAAGCCTTTAGTGTTTGATATTGTGCGTGATAATATTAAAGTAGAATCTGTTTATTCAAAAAGTATTGCAGAGACAGATTATGTGTATTTGCGTGTTACTTCTTTTGATAAAAACATAACACAACGCGTTAATGAAGAGCTCAAAAAATACAAAAAAATTGATGGAATTGTGTTAGATTTGCGTAATAATCCCGGAGGATTGTTAAATCAAGCAGTGGGCTTAAGTGATTTATTTATCAAAGATGGAATCATTGTCTCTCAAAAAGGTAGAATCAAAGATGAAAATATTGTGTATCGCGCGACAAATAATACTCCTTATGCTGCGATTCCACTTGTTGTGCTAATCAATAATGGAAGCGCAAGCGCAAGCGAGATTGTTGCAGGTGCGATTCAAGACAATAAACGTGGTGTATTAGTGGGCGAAGGGACATTTGGAAAAGGTAGTGTGCAAGTTATATTGCCAACAGAGAAAAAAGAAGCTTTGCGTTTAACGATTGCGCGATATTATTTGCCAAGTGGGCGCACGATTCAAGCAGTAGGTGTAACACCAGATATTGAAGTAGCTCCGGGTGCCGTGCCAGATGAAAATAGTGGGTTTAGTATTAAAGAGGCGGATTTACAAAAACACTTAGAAGGTGAGCTTGCTAAAGTGGATAATAAAAAAGAGAAAACGCCAAGCAATCCAAAAAACACAATTACGCAAAAGCAAGTCCTAGAGGATATTCAGTTAAAAAGTGCAATTGATGTTTTGAAGGTCTTTAAAGTATTATAAGGAGCAAGCAATGCAAGCAGTGCAAAAAGAAATGCTTTATGAAGGTAAAGGCAAAAAGCTTTTTAAAACTGATGATGAAAATCTTATCATCTCACAATTTAAAGATGATTTAACTGCCTTTAATGCAGAGAAAAAGGGAAGCGAACAGGGTAAAGGGATTCTAAATTGCAAAATTTCAACAGAGATTTTTAAATTATTAGAGAAAAATGGTGTTAAAACGCATTATGTAGAAACCATAGCAGAAGATTTAATGCTTTGCAAACGCGTTAAAATTATTCCGATTGAAGTAGTTGTGCGCAATGTAGCAACAGGCTCATTAAGCAAGCGTTTAGGAATCAAAGAGGGAGAATCTTTGCCTTTTACTTTAGTGGAATTTTATTACAAAGATGACGCGCTTGGCGACCCGCTTATTAATGATGAACACGCATTGATTCTTCAGTGTGTTAAATCTGTTGAAGTATTAGATGAATTACGCAAAATTGGACGTGAAGTTAATGGCGTGCTAAGAAAATTTTTTGATAAAAAGAATCTGATTTTGGTAGATTTTAAATTAGAATTTGGTGTAGATTCTAGCGGAGAGATTCTACTTGCTGATGAAATTACGCCAGATTCTTGCAGATTTTGGGATAAAAATACAAAAGAAAAATTAGATAAAGACCGCTTTAGACAAGATTTAGGCAATGTTAAAATGGCGTATGAAGAGATTTTAAAGAGAATCTTAAATTAAGGGTTGTCGATGAAAGTAGAAGTGATTGTAGGTTTAAAAGAAGGGGTTTTAGACCCACAAGGAAAGGCGATTCACCACGCTTTGAAATCATTAGGATTTGAAGGCGTAGAAGATGTGAAAGTGGGAAAAGTCATCACGCTAGAAATTAACAACAATAATAAAGAAGCAGCAAAAAAAGAAGTAGAATCTATGTGTGAAATGCTCCTTGCAAATTTAGTGATTGAAAATTATCAAATAAAGATATAAATTATGATTGCGATTCTACAATTTTTAGGCACAAATTGTGAATATGATATGGAATATGCCTTTTCGTTGCTTGGTGCTAAAACGAAGATTGTATGGCATAAAGAAACAGAGCTTCCAAAAGATACGCGTTTAGTCGTCATACCCGGAGGATTTAGTTATGGAGATTATTTGCGCAGTGGAGCAATTGCGCGATTTTCTCCTATTATGAAAGCGGTGGTAGAGTTTGCAAACAATGGTGGATATGTGCTTGGAATCTGTAATGGATTCCAAATCTTGCTTGAAAGTGGTTTGTTGCCCGGCGCGATGAAACGCAATACAAATTTGCATTTTATCTCCAAAGATTCCAACCTTAAAGTTATTCATAATACCAATATCTTTTTAAGCAAATTCCAGCAAGGCGATATTGTGCGGATTCCTATCGCGCATGCGGATGGGAATTATTATATTGATGATGATGGATTAAAATCCTTGCAAGATAACGCACAAATTTTACTAGAATATGTAGAAAATCCTAATGGCTCACTAGGAAATATCGCAGGAATCTGCAATAAACAAAAAAATGTCTTTGGGCTTATGCCACACCCAGAACGCGCAGTAGAAAAGGTTTTAGGACAAGATATTGGCTTGAAAATGCTAGAAGGATTTTTGAAAGTTTTATGAGAATTTTATTTACCTTTTTATGGATTTTTGGGATTTATGGAAGTTTATTTGCAAATGAAACGCGCCTTTTTCCAGAAAATCCTAAAAGCCCAGAGAATTCTAAAAACATAGAAGATGTGCAAGATTTAAATCCGCAACAAGATAGAGAGTTGCAATATTTAGAACCACTAGAAACGCAATCTTTTTCTAAGAATTTGGAATCTCAAGATGATACATCTAGTCCGCAGATTCCATTGCCAAATGCAGTGATAGAAGATACTATTGAAGAAACTCCTAATTTAGACAATACAGAATCCCAAAATAACACACTAGAGATTCCAAATACAGAAGAATTGCAAGATTTTACGCCACAAAATGCTATGCAGGATTCTATCTTACAAGAGAATGTTTCGCAAAACTCCCAAACTTCAAATCCTTTGGTAAAAAACATTTATTTAGAGGCTTTGACTCCTTTGGTGGATATTTTGTATGTGAATCAGGTGATTGCATTAGAATTTAAAATGCTTATATTTACGCAATATTCTACTATCAATACAGAATTTATTTTTGAGGATTCTAATTTAAAAAATAGTGTTGAGGTGTTAAATCCAAAAGAAGAATGGGTATTAAATACAGAAGATTCTAGTTTGAAAAACACCTTTTATCTAAAGGTAAAACATTCTCAATTTGCAATTCCTAGCATTAAAGTGAATGTTAATACTGCTGATGGGCTAATCAGCGAAAGCCTTGCAGGAAGTGTTGGGAGAGCTATTAAATTAGAACGCAAAGGTATGTATTCTCAAGTCTTAGCGCAGAATCTTGAAATTTTGGACACCAAAATTACGAGTTATGATTCTACGCAAAATCTCGCAGTTTTGCAACTGCAAAGTGTAATGGGGAATCTCTTTGATTTTCACCTTGAGAGTTACAAACAGCAAGGCATTGAGAGTAAAAGTGGCAACTATAAACAAGCAGTAGCATTTTATTATGTGATTGTTCCAAAGCATCAAACGACAATTAGTTTTGATTATTTTAATACGCAAACTTCCAAATACCAAACTCTACAAATTCCAAATATTGCAAGTGAAGACAGAGTTAGCACACAAAGTGATATTAAACCAAAAAATAATTATCAATTCTTTAAAATTTCTTTAATGATTTTCTTTGCGCTACTATTTTTTGGGCTTTATTTATATAAGCGTAAAATCCTTTTTCTCTTGCTCGCGTTTCTTGCGCTAATAGCATTATTGTATTTTCTAACGCTTAAAAGTGAAGTAACGCTTAAAAGAAATGTCGCTCTTAGAATCCAACCAACCTTTAATTCTACGATTGTTTTAACGACACAAAATGAAACAAAGGCTGAAATTTTAGGGAATCGTAATAATTATTATAAAGTCTTGTTAGAAGATGAACATATCGGGTGGGTAAAAAAAGATGATATCCAAAATTAGAGCTTATAGCGCGTTGCTTTATATTCTATTAATAATGCCTCTTGTGATTGTGTGTATGTATGTGTTTAACACCTCACACCGTGCGATACGTAAGTTTATGGCTCTGCTATTTTTCAAACTTTTTAGAATCAAAGTTACTACGCAAGGCAGTCTTGACTCAAGCGCGCAGATTCTTATTATGAATCATCAAAGTTTTATGGATGTTATCTATTTTGAAGCAGTGCATCCCAATAATTTATGTTGGATTGCTAAAAAAGAGCTAGGTGAAGTTTTCTTATATGGACATGCACTCAAAGCACCAAAGATGATTTTAATCAATCGTGAGAGCAAAAAAGAGCTTGTATTTTTGCTAAGAGAAGCAAAAGAGCGTTTGGAGCAAGGAAGAATGTTGTGTATTTTTCCAGAAGGCACGCGTTCAAAAGGTGGCGAGAAATTACTTCCTTTTAAAAGTGGTGCAAAATTTTTAGTAGAAAATTTTAAACTAAAGGTGCAACCAGTGGTGTTTTGCGGAACGCGCAAGAGTTTAAATTTTGAAAAGCTAGATTTTGAAAACTCTCCCTTTAGTGTGCAGTATTTAGAATCTTTTACTCCAGAGAATCCAGATTGGTTTGAAGAGCTAGAAGCGCGTATGCAAGAAGTTTATTTAACAATGTATCAAAGGCAGAATGCATGCATGGAAGAATAGTGCGTTATTTAAATAGTAATGGTAAGGGTGTTGTTATTAATGCTTCTAAAATGCTTTTTGATTTTAATAAAGAAGCTTGGCATGATAAAAAAGTAATGCCTATGGTTGGAATGTATGTAGAATTTCGCTGTAATGAAACACACCAAATCACAGATTGTAAGGTATCAAAATTTCAAGAATTTGGCGGAAATACAATGATTAGCGAGGCAGATTTTTGGCGTCATGATACTGATGAAGAGTTATTTACACTTCAAAGTAATGCGCGTGATGCAATCGTGCAGAAAATCTATAAAAGCACAGATTATACAAAAATTACAGAAATTCCGCTCACTATCAAACTTGTAGATACGATTAAAACTTACTTTCATCAAGAGTTTTTAGCAATTTCTTTTTTAAACGATTTACCTGTAACTAAAGATGAGATTTTGTTTGATTATGCACATTTAAAACGTTTTGGGGTTAAGGCATTGGATAATCTACTCTTTAATGATAAAACCATAGCGAAGGACGATTTTATCGGAGAATTAAGCGTTATGACGCGTTTAGATTCCGCTTTTTCGGATTTTTCGCGCTACAATAACCTAAACTTAAAACAAATCTTTCAAGATTCTTTTTTGCTAAAACAATGCCATTACCAAGCTTTAGTTGTAGCAATGAATAATTCAAGAGATAGTCAAAATCTAGCACAAAAACGCACAAATGCTCTAAAAAGTGATATTTTGTTGCTTGAGCGCAGAATCCAAGCGAATTTAGATGTTGATAAAAACACACAAAAATTAAACAAAGTCAAAAAAGAATTAGAAGAAATGTTAAAAGCAGAAAAATATTATAGTGGGCTTTCTGCGCGCTTAACAGATATGAAAGAAAAATTTGAATCCCATTATTTAAAATCTTTTTCTGAGCTTTATCAAAAAATTTATACAAGAATTTATAAAAAAGTCAAAAGCGGATTAGATATTTGTGTAACAATCTTAGATGATAAGATTTATCATAAAATTATAAAATCTGTTGCCTTTTCTAAAGGTTTTTTTAAGATTCCAGAAAATGACCGCGTTCCAAATATTATTTATTTTGTAGAACAATATATGGAGCATTTAAATAAAGACCGACTAAATGAAAAAGACGCGTTGGCATATCGCTATGTTAATACAATCTGTAAAAAACATAGGAAATATTTTTTGATTATCTCTACAAATGAAAAGCGTGCGACAGAAATTAAGGTAAAAATTCTAAGCCAAAATAAATTTAATGTCGTAAAAACTGCTTACAAAAATACAGTCTATTTTGCAATGGTTAATGAGATGCGTTTTGACCGCATTTATATAGACCCAGAAAATGTATGGAAAAATCCAAATGAGTTAATCAAAGAAACAAAAGCATTAAAAATAAATGAAAATGCAAAATTTGCACTTTTGCCAAGCTCTATCAAAGAAAATCGTTTTGGTTTTGCAGATTAAATTTAACGCGTTTAATGCTATAATCACAGCTTAGTTTTAAAAGTAAATCTAAGTCAAACAAAAAGGGAATTATGAAAAAGCAGATTGATAGATGGGACATAGGGGAAGGTTTTGAGAGTTTTGGTTTTAAAAAGAATGTTTTAAGAGGGATTAAAGAAGCGGGCTTTACAGAGCCTAGCCCAATCCAAAAAGAAGCGATTCCAATTATTTTAGATGGGCTAGATGTGATTGCTCAAGCGCAAACAGGCACAGGAAAAACTGCGGCATTTGGCTTGCCACTCATTAATAATCTAAAAAATGATGGAAGTATTGAAGTGCTAATTGTTACGCCAACACGAGAACTTGCAATGCAAATCAGTGATGAAATTTTTAAGCTTGGAAAATTCAATAGAGTTAAAACCGTCTCTCTCTTTGGTGGGCAGCCAATCAAGCGTCAAATTGAGCTTTTAGAAAAGCGTCCCCAAATCATTATTGCAACTCCGGGACGATTGCTAGACCATTTGCGCAATGAGCGTTTAAAGAATTTTTATCCAAGTGTTGTTGTGCTTGATGAATCTGATGAAATGCTAGATATGGGATTCTTAGATGATATTGAAGAGATTTTTACTTATCTCTCTAACGACCGCCAAACATTGCTATTTTCCGCTACGATGCCAACTCCAATCAAACATCTAGCACAGAAGATTCTAAACAATCCAAAACTCATTAAAGTAACGCCCGATGATGCGACTAATCAAGACATTTCCCAACGTTACTATATCATCAATGAACAAGAGCGCGAAGACGCAATCGTGCGTTTGATTGATAGCGAAATGCCACAAAGGGCAATCATATTTACGCGCATGAAAAAAGAAGCAGATATTCTCTCTGAACGCTTGCTTGTGCGTGGTTACAAAGCAGGAGCATTGCATGGAGATATGGACCAAAGAGACCGCGTAAAATCCATAAAAGCATTTAAAGATTCTAGCATTGATATTTTAGTCGCGACAGATATTGCAGCTAGGGGGCTTGATATTAGCGGTGTGAGCCATGTTTTTAACTTCCATATCCCTCTAAATCCAGAATCTTATGTGCATCGTATCGGACGCACAGGTAGAGCGGGTAAAAAAGGAGTGGCAATCACATTAGCAACCCCTTTAGAGTTTAAAGAATTGCGCCGCATTAAAGAAAACACAAAGGCAAGCATTGCGCTTTATGAGATTCCAAGCATTCAAGATACAATGGACAAAAAAGATTCTAATATTTTAGAAAGAATCTTAAAACACGAAATCAGTGATGACGCATTGCGCCTTTATGAGCAAATGCGCGGTAATGCCGATATGACACAACTTGTTTGCAAGCTTCTTTCTATGGTGCTTCAAGATTCCAAAGTGCTAGGACCAAATAAAATCGGTTTAAACAAAAAAGATTTAAATGCACTACAACTCCAGCTTGATAATGAAGGGCGCAAGGGAAAAAGAGAAGATAAACAAAGTCCAAGAAATGCAAATAAAAGAACCACGAATAAAAGAAGCTTGGATAAAGGCAATCGCAGCAACAGAAACAAAGAAGAAAAAGAGTATTGGGAAAAAGGGCAGAATCGCAAAAAAGATTTTAAAGACAGACAAAAGCCCCAAAATAAGAGAAACAGCAAAATTTCAAAAGAATCTAACAAAAAATCTACAAAAAGGAAAAAATAATGGATTTCCAACCTTATCCTTTTGAAAAATTACAAGCACTCATTAAAGATATTCCCACGCAAGCAGGGCGTATCACACTTACCATTGGCGAGCCTCAATTCCCCACACCACAAAACATTTGCAATGCTCTAAAAGAAAATGTAGATTTGCTAAACAAATACCCAAAAACTGCGGGCGAAGAGTATGTTAAGGATTCTATGCGCAATTTTGTAAAGCGTAGATTTAATGTAGAACTACAGCCTAATGAGCTAATCCCGACTTTTGGGACGCGCGAAGTGCTTTTTAACTTCCCACAATTCTATCTTTTTAACAAAAAATCCCCAGTGATTGCGCACCCAAATCCTTTTTATCAAATTTACGAAGGCGCAGGCATTGCAGCAAAAGCAAAAACAATTTATATGCCTTTAATTGCTGCAAATGATTTTATGCCAAGCTTAACAAAAGAGCAAATGCAAGAATGCGATTTTGTGATTCTAAATTCTCCAAACAACCCAACAGGGGCGACAATGCCGCTTGAGTTGCTAAAGCAATGGGTAGAATACGCATTAGAATACGACTTTTTACTATTAAATGATGAATGTTATAGTGAAATTTATAGCCAAGACAAACCCGCGTCAATCCTACAAGCAAGCGTTGCAGTAGGCAATACAAACTTCAAAAACATTTTAGCACTAAATTCTATTTCTAAACGTTCCAGCGCGCCCGGGCTTAGAAGTGGTTTTATTGCCGGAGATTCTGAAATTTTAAAGGAATATTTGCAATACCGCACTTATGTTGGTTGTGCCTCTCCTTTACCTTTGCAAAAAGCAGCAAGCATTGCGTGGAATGATGAAAAGCACACAGAATTTTCACGCGCACAATATGCAAAAAACTTAGAGCTAGCAAAAGAAATTTTTAGCCCAAAGATTCCAAATTTGCCTATTCCTAGCGAGACTTTTTATGTATGGTTACCTGTTGATGATGATTTAGCCTTTACACGCAATCTCTTGCAACAAGAAAATATCTTAGTCTTGCCCGGAAGCTTTCTATCGCGCACAGACGCACAAGGCAAGAATCCCGGAAGCAATTTCGTGCGCTTAGCTTTAGTGTATGAAGAGACAATCATCAAAGACGCGCTTTTAAGGATTGCAAAATGGATATAAGCATTAAAAGAATCCATTTTATTGGAATCGGAGGGATTGGAATCTCCGCTTTAGCGAAATTTTTGCGCGCACAAGGCGTGGAGATTAGCGGTTCTGATGTGGCAGAGGGCTGTATTACAAAAGAATTAAAGCAAATGGGAATCAAGGTAAGCATTCCGCACACAAAAGACGCGATTTGTGGGCAAGATTTGGTGATTCACTCTGCGATTATCAAAGAAGATAATATCGAAGTGCAAGAAGCCAGAGCGCAAAATATTCCCGTGCTATCACGCAAGGAATCGCTAAAAATGATTTTGGCAAACAAAGAAGTTTTTGCAGTAGCTGGCGCGCATGGCAAAAGCACAACAACTGCGATTCTAAGCGCAATCTTGAAAGACGCAAGCGCGTTAATCGGCGCAGAAAGCAAAGAGTTTCACTCCAACACACGCGCTTTAAGTAGTAATCGCGTTGTCTTTGAAGCAGATGAGTCTGATAAAAGCTTTTTAGAGTGCAATCCCACTTGTGCGATTGTTACAAATGCCGAACCAGAGCATATGGAAACTTACGAACACGACTTAGAGAAGTTTCATCAAGCTTATAAAAGTTTTTTAGCTCTTGCAAAGATTTGTATTATCAATGCCGAAGATTCTTTTTTGGGCACATTAGAAGATTTGGGCAATACTTGCGTGCGTTTTTATCCGAGCAAGGATTTGCACAATATCCACTATATTGTAGAAAATAATATGCCAAAGACACAATTTGAGTTAATTTGTAACAACAAAGACTATGGGACATTTAGCGTGTATGGCTTAGGTGAGCATATCGCTATTGACGCAGCCCTTGCTATCTTAGCAGCTTCACAGATTCTACCTTTAAATGAGATTAGAAAAAATATCCAAAATTATTGTGGAATCAAAAAACGTTTTGATATTCTCACAGAAGGCGAGTGCATAATTATTGATGATTACGCACATCACCCCACAGAAATCACCGCTACTTTAAAAGCCCTTAGAAAATACCAAGAGCTAACAAACGCAAAACAATTAGTTGCAATTTGGCAGCCGCATAAATATTCACGCATTAAAGACAATCTGCAAGGCTTTGTAGAATGCTTTGAAGGTGTGGATTCCTTAGTGATTTTGCCTGTGTATGCTGTGGGTGAAAATGCTATTGCGGTGGATTTTGCGAAGCTCTTTGCGCGATATAATCCTATTTTTGCCGATAATGTAGAACGTGATGGCGATGCTTTGTGTTTATTTAAAAACAACAAACAAATTGCGCGTTTAAAACAAGGAATCCTAGTAGGCTTTAACGCAGGGAATCTCACCTATGCACTTCGAGGAGGGATTTAATGGCGCGCCTTATTGTGATTGTAGCCTTTGCAATTATCTTGCTAGCAATACTCACCCAGCTTTTAGCAAAATACAATGTCGTAAGCTACAAAATGCGCATTGGTGTTGGCATTGCATTATTAGGTATTGCAATAGGTATTGGAATCTTTACCTATCATCAAGACAAAAACGAAGAGCATTTAACAAAACTAGTCCAGAGCTTTTTACAAGGCGAAGCTTTACTTTGTCAAGTCGGCACACAAACCCTACAAGCGAGCAACAAAACCTTTAATTTCATCAGTGGCACATTAACTCTAAAAGGCAAAGAAGAGAGCAACAAACACACGATAATCCCACTAAAAGCTTGTGATAGAAAAGAGCCTTAAAGTATGCGACAAAAGCTTGAGGCATTAGATTTAATAGAGTATTACAAAAGTTTTGAAAGCTTTTTAGCGCGCCCAAAAGAGCTTGTTTTACAAGGCGATACCAAAGTGCATTTGCGCTACATTAACGCCCTTGAAACATTAAGTTTCGCACCACCAAAAGAAGTTAAAAACTTGCAATCCCAACTTGCTTTGTTAAAAAAGTTTGGCTATCTAAAGCTTGATGAAATCTTTGAATTTGTCAAAATTATCCGCTATTTTCTGTATCTAAAAAGCCTAAAATGCGAAGGAATCTTAGGGGAATGGTTCAACGCAATCCAAATCCCAGAGCAGATTCTACCCATTGCAAAATCCTTTTTAGAAAATGGAGATTTAAAGAGTGGCATTTATTTAGAATTAGATTCTATAAATGCAAGCCTTGAACGCCTAAAGCGCGAAATTGCCGAGCAGCTCTCCCGCACGCTAAACCAAAACAAACTCACCCCCTATTTAGTCGATAGGCAAATCCACTTCATTAACGATGAAGAATGCTTATTACTTAAAGCAGGATTCCACCATGTCCTAAAAGGGCAAATCCTAGACCGCTCTTCTTCGGGATTCTTTTATGTATTTCCCCAAAATATCGCAAACCTAAAAGACAAATACACAGCCCTAAAAAACCAAAAAGAATCCCACCTCTTTGAAATTTGTCGCGAAATTTCTAGCGTTTTTAGCAAGCATTTATTATTCTTAAACTTTATCAACAAAGAATTTGACCGCTTTGATTCTTACCAAGCGCGCTTATATTTTGCAAAGGCAAAGGATTTAGAGTTTCTAGCCCCAAAGCCAAATACCACAGAAATTATTTTGGATTCCTTTAAGCACCCAGCCCTAAAAAATCCAAAATCCATTTCTTTGCAGTTTAAAGGGCAAGTTTTGATGATAACAGGGGTAAATGCGGGAGGAAAAACAATGCTTTTAAAATCCATTTTAAGCGTGGTTTTTCTCTCAAAATACCTTATCCCACTTCCAATCAACGCTGCAAAATCAAGTGTGGGAAATTTCAAGCACTTAGATTTTATTTTTGAAGACCCCCAAAATAGCAAAAACGACATCTCCACTTTTGGTGGAAGAATGCTAGAGTTTAGCCATATTCTAAAGCAAAGCGATGGAATCATCGGTGTAGATGAGATAGAGCTAGGGACAGATAGCGATGAAGCTGCAAGCCTTTTTAAAATCTTGCTAGAAAATCTTATGCAAAAAAACAACAAAATCATCATCACCACGCACCATAAACGCCTAGCAGCCCTAATGGCAGGAAATCCAAAAGTGCAACTTTTAGCAGCCCTATTTGACGAAGAAGCGCAAATGCCAACTTTTAGCTTTTTAGATGGGACAATCGGCAAAAGTTACGCCTTTGAAACCGCGCTGCGTTATGGAATCCCAAAATCTCTAATCCAAAGCGCAAAAACTCTTTATGGAGAAGACAAAGAAAAGCTAAATGCGCTGATTGAAAATGCTTCGCGCTTAGAAATGCAGCTTAGCCAAGAAATCGCAACTACAAAAGAAAAAAACCACACCCTAGAGCAAAGAATCCAACATCTAAAAGACAAAGAAATTGCCCTAAAAGAGCGTTTTGACAAACTGCAAAGTTCTTTAGAATCTACCTATCAAGACGCCATTAAAGCTGCTAAAATGGCGATAAAAGAGCAAAGCACGAGCGATAAACACAGAGCAATGAACACCGCAAATACATTACTAAACAAAGCAAAAGCAATTAAGCAGGATTCCACATCTAAACCAAAAGATTCTATGATTTTCACACAAGGAATGCGCGTAAAATATCGCAATATGCGCGGTATCATTCTAAGTTGTCAAAAACAAAGCGCAGTAGTGGAGCTAGAATCTGGAATGAAAATCAAAGCACACTTTAGCGAGCTAAAAGCAAGCACAAATATTCCAAATCTACCCACAACAAAAATCAATATCCAAGCTCCACAAAGTGCTTCACCAATGCTAGATTTACATGGAATGCGCGCTGAAGAAGCCCTAGAAAAGTTAGATGAGTTTATCTCTAATAGCCTAATAGCCGGTTTTGATGAAGTGCTAATCTATCATGGAATCGGGACAGGACGTCTCTCTGTCGTAGTAAGAGATTTTTTAAAATCCCACCCAAAAGTTTTAGGATTCCAAGACGCCCCACCAAAAGCGGGTGGTTTTGGCGCAAAAATTGTAAAACTTTAAAATCTTTATTCCCCCACTTGACTTTATAAGATTCTTTTAGATAAAATTGCAGCCTATCTTAATTTTCTATGATAAAGGAGAAATGGTGAATAAACAGAATTCAAAATTCACA
>NZ_JRPB02000009.1 GCF_000765695.2 Helicobacter sp. MIT 11-5569
TTGTAAAATTTAATAAAGGAACATAATGACACCACCTATTTTAAAAGAATTATTTGACCAATGGCGTAAAGAAGGATTATCCTTTTGCGTAACGAGTGAAAATTATAATAAATCTAGCAAGTTTGAAAAAGAATTTTTTTATCCTTATGGAGAACTGGTAACTTCAAATGATTATTGGGAAGAGAAAAGTTCGTGTTGGGGGGGGGAGATTCCTGCTACTTTAGAAAAAGAGTTAATAGAAAGAATTGCTTTACATATTTTAAAATATGCAAAACCAAAATCAATATACCTACAAGTAACTTCAAGATGCAATTATGCATGTCCTATGTGTCCTTTTCATGGAGAAGGTTACAATGGTAAATATTTTAATGATAATCCAAGCCTTAAACCCCAAGATATGCCATTAGATGAAGCCAAATTATATATTGACAAAATGGCTGATTATGGGATTGAAATGATTAGTATGTCTTCAGAAGGAGAGTTTTTTCTCTATCCATATTGGGAAGAAGTGAGCCGTTATATTAAAAAACGAGGAATGAGAGTATCGACAACAACAAATGGTTCTTTGGTTACTGAGGAAGTTGTGCAAAAATTGAAAGATATTGGGTTTGATGAAATGCGTTTTAGTATTGATTCTGTGCGTAAAGATACATATTCATATGTACGTAGCTCCAATGATAAATTTTATCAAACTGCCATTAACGCTCCAGCTTTAACAACTGAAGCTGGGATATATACAGCAGTTCATTTTGTTCAACAAAATAAAAATATTGAAGAAAAAGAAGAAGTCCTTTCCTTTTTTAAAAGTAAAAATGTAAATGCAATTACTACTGATGTTGAACGTTTTCATGATGGAATAAAGAATGAAAGCGTTATGCCTATTGAAAGATTGGACTATATCCATGGATTATGTGGAGCATATGACTATGCTATAATGGTCGATGGAAATTTTCTGAGTTGCTGTGGAATGGGAGATAGATATAAATATATTAAGAAAAAATTAGATAAGTTTTCTTTGAAAGATCATTCATTTGATGAAGTTGTAAAATATAATCATAATCTTTTAATAAACAAAGATAAGGAAATGATGAGTCTTTGTTATCATTGTGATTTATTTTCTGCTTGTTTTAAAAGTATTACAAAAAGATATTTACAAGAAAAATACTTTGTAATTAATTATGGGATTAGAGAGCATCATTTTAGAGTGCCAAAAGAGATTTCTTTTCTTTCGGATGATATAATTTTTTGGATGTATGAAAATAATGTTGTATCAAAAATGAAACAAGACGGTTTAATAAAATAAGGAATAGATTTTGTATTTTTGATGTCGGGATAATTTTCATTAATAATTCGTGATAAAATGCCATATGATGAAATTCTAAAAAGTTGTAATCGTAGAGAAAGGAAACAGCATGAGAATATTGCTTGGTTTAAATGAAATAGCGAATGTTCTACAAAATCTTAAGAAGGGCTTTGATGAGCTTGGAATCCAAAATGATATTGTGTTGCTAGAGGATTACCCCTTTGGGGTATCAGAATCTTTGGTTATAAAAAATTGGAATATTTCTTTTGTAAAATATGCTATTAAAAAATACAGACAATATAAGACTCATATAATCTTAAAATATGTATTTAGCAGTGTTTTTTTTCTAGCTAGGCTTATGTTGTTTGTGCGGTGTTTATATGTGTATGATGTGTTTATCATGGTGGCGTATTCTAGGTTTTTTGGATATAGGGAATTGCCAATTTTAAAATTTTTTAGAAAAAAGGTGATTTTTTATGTTGTTGGTTCTGATTTTAGGCCACCTTATTTAAATGGGTCTTTTTATGGAAAAAGTATGCAAGAAATTTATTTACTTACAAAAGAAACAAAATATAGAGTTGAAATGCTTGAAAAGTATGCAACATATATAATTAGTTACAATGCAGTTGCGCATTTTCAAACAAAATCTTTTATTGATTATCGTTACATCGGTATCGCAACTGATTGTGGTGATATTAAAAATATTTGTATTCCAAATGAATATCACAAAAAAAGAAGTATTAAGATTGTGCATGCTCCGACAAATAAAATAGCAAAAGGTAGTGAGGTTATCATTCGTGAGGTGAATAAATTAAAAGGCAAATATGATATTGAGTTTATTTTACTTAGTGATATGAAGAATGCGGAAGTTTTGTATCATGTGGCAACTTGTGATTTTGTTGTCGATCAGTTGTATTCCGGTGGTGGTTATATGGCTAGATTTGGAACAGAAGCTGCATTTTTTAAAAAGCCAGTAATTATCACCAGTTACAATATGGGTGAATTCTATGAAAATTTTCCATATCAAGAGAAGATACCTCCTGTTGTAAGTGGAAGACCAGATGAAGTTGGAGAATTAATTGTTAAATTAATAGAAAATGAAGAGTATCGTAAAAAGATTGGAGAGAGTGCCTATCAATTTGTAACTAATGAATGGAGCCCAAAGAGTGTAGCTAAATGCTTTCTAAGACTTATTTATGATGATATTCCAAAGGAGTGGTGGTTAGATCCTTTAGATAATCATGTCTTATGGAGTTATGGAAAAGCTATAGAAAATGTGAAGAAAGATTTGCAATCATATATATTAACATTCGGGATTCCTTCTCTTATGGTTGAGCATAACCCATTAATTAAAGAATGTATGCTAAAAGAAGCGGGATTGCAAGATATGTATGCTAAAAGTTACAAAACAAATTGAGTGCACATTAAATTATAATAATATTGAGTAAAAAACAATATAATATTATTGCGAGTGTAATATTAGTAGATTTTTTATGGTTGAGAATAGAATTAATTTAAAAAGATATAACAATTTAGGTATCATTTCAAAAGACTTTATCCCACAATCTATGGCAGAAGAATTAAATAAACTTACAAAAGAGCAAATCTTACACTACAAAGAAAATGCAAACAAAACTGCAAAGATTCTTAATGCAGAGAGGGAGGGGGAGAAAATTTTAAAATTTTTGGAATCCATATAAAACAATATAAAAATAGTAGATTGATTTAAATTTTAAAGGAGCAAAGATGGAATACCAAGTTTGTAAGCGTTGCGTCATGGATACAACAGATGCAACAATTTATTTTGATGAAAAAGGGGTATGTAACCATTGCCATAAATTTGATAGCTATGTGTTACCACAAATACAAAAATGCACTCAAGATAAGTTAGATGCTAAAATTGCGCAAATCAAAAAAGAATGCAAAAATCAAGCTTATGACGCAGTTATTGGTTTAAGTGGTGGTGTGGATAGCTCGTATTTGTTGCATTATATGAAAATCCATTATGGTTTGCGCATTTTGGCTGTGCATGTTGATGCTGGGTGGAATACGAAAGTAGCCAATGACAATATCCAAAAGCTTGTCAATCAGCTTAAGATTCCTTTGCATACAATTACTATTGATTGGGAGGAGATGAGAAAACTCCAAGTAGCGTTTTTGCGCTCTGGAGTGGCAAATTGTGATGCTCCACAAGATATGGCGTTTTTTGCTAGCGTGTATGGATATACTTCAAAAAACAATATTCGCTATGTCTTAAGTGGATTTAATCTAGCCACAGAATCTATATTTCCTATCTCTTGGGTGCATTCTAGTATGGATTCTATCCAAATGAAAGATATTTATAAAAGGTACGGGGGGGGGGTTATGAAAACATTTCCAATAGCAGGATTTTTTAAGTACTATTTTTATTACCCTTTTATTAAAAAAATGCAGGTTATTTCGCCGCTGAACTATATTAATTATAGCAAAAAGCAAGCGGTTGCTACTTTGAGTGAAATTTATGATTGGCAAAATTATGGCGAAAAACACGATGAATCCATTTGGACTAGATTTTTTCAATCTTATTTTTTGATGAAAAAATTTGGTTATGATGTTAGAAAGCCTTATTATTCTAGCAGTATCTTGTCGGGAGAGATGACTAGAGACGAGGCTATAAACCGCTTAAAACCATTTTCTGAAGAGGCTTTAGCTAAAGATTTGGAGTTTGTGCTTGATAAGTTGCAACTTACTTTATCTCAATGGCAGGAAATTATGGAAACTCCTAAAAAAGATTATACAGAGTATGCTAATAATCATAAACTATATTTATTGAAGCAGAAATATTTTGATATTTTCTTCCCGCATTCTTATTTTTGGGTTACGGATTGATGAAAAAGTTATTAATTTTTGATTTTCATGATCATTCATCAAATCCTAGAACATATAGAGGATACAAATCTCTTAAAGGAAAATATGAGTTATTTGGGCTTGGATATGTTGCTCCTGTGGATAGTTTAGTGCAATTCCTTACGATTCCAAAGCCAAAATGGACGCTTAAGATGAAACTAATCCAGCGTTTTTGGTTGCTGTTTAGGCGATATGAACATGTGTATTGGAATCTCCCTCAAGTTAAAAGTGCGGAGGAAATCCTAAAAGACAAAGAGTTTGATATTATTATCGCGCACAATGAAGAATCTCTACCGCTTGTATTGAAATATAAAAAAAATGCAAAAGTGATTGTGGATATGCACGAATACGCCCCAAAGGAGTTTGAACATTCTTTTTGGTGGAGATTTTATTTTGCTCCTTATAAACATTATCTTTGCCAAACCTATCTTCCCAAAGCAGATTATGTCTATACTGTTAATCAAGGGTTTGCAGAAGAATATCAAAAAAACTATGGTATTAAATGTGGAGTGATTACTTCCGCAGCTTATTATTTTGCCCCCCCCCCCCAATTATTTGCCCAAGATTCCAAAAATATCAAACTCATTTATCATGGAATAGCATCTCCAGAAAGGGGTATTGAAGAAATGATAAAAACAATGGATTATGTAGATTCTAGATTCTCTTTAGATTTAATGCTTGTTGCAACTTATCATCAAGATTATTTTCAAATATTAAAAGATATGACAGAAAATAGAAAAAATGTGCGTATTATTCCCCCTGTATCTTTTGAAGAGATTATTCCTTTTAGTTCAACTTATGATATAGGTTTTTATATCTTACAACCCAAAAACTATAATGGCTTTTATGCACTTCCTAATAAATTCTTTGAATTTATCCAAGCAAGACTTGCCATAGCAATAGGTCCTAATCCTGAAATGGCAAGATTAGTAAAACAATACAATTTAGGTATCATTTCAAAAGACTTTACCCCAGAATCTATGGCAGAAGAATTAAATAAACTCACAAAAGAACAAATCTTACACTATAAAGAAAATGCAAACCAAACTGCAAAGATTCTAAATGCAGAGAGGGAGAGAGAGAAAATTTTAGGGATAATAGAGGAGATATTATGAAAATTAACACTCAAGAGTTTGATATTACGACATTCCCGACGCATTTTATCAATCCTAATCAAATCCGATTGATTCACCATGGTCAAGCTTCTCCAGATAGGCGCATTGAAGAAATGATAAAAACAATGGATTATGTAGATAGTAGATTCTCTTTGGATTTAATGCTTGTTGCAACCTATCATCAAGATTATTTTCAAATATTAAAAGATATGACAGAAAACAGAAAAAATGTGCGTATTATCCCACCTGTATCTTTTGAAGAGATTATTCCTTTTAGTTTGGATTATGATATTGGAATATTCCTAGTTCCTCCTACTACTTATAATCTGCAAATGTGTTTGCCTAATAAATTCTTTGAATTTATCCAAGCAAGACTTGCCATAGCAATAGGTCCTAATCCTGAAATGGCAAGATTAGTCAAACAATACAATTTAGGTATCATTTCAAAAGACTTTACCCCGCAATCTATGGCAGAAGAATTAAATAAACTTACAAAAGAACAAATCTTGCACTACAAAGAAAATGCAAACCAAACTGCAAAGATTCTTAATGCAGAGAGGGAGGGGGAGAAGTTGTTGGGGATTTTGGAGAGGGTTTGTGAAGCTTAAAGCGTGAATCCCCTTTAAGTTATTTTGCTAATTCAAATACTATTAAGTTTTTAAAAATTAGGAGAGATTTTGTGAAAAAAATCGTTAGCATAGTAGGAGCAAGACCGCAATTCATTAAAGCCGGAGCTTTTAGTAGAAGTGTTTTAGAAGATGGCGGTATGCAAGAAGTTATTGTGCATACTGGGCAACATTATGATACAAAGATGAGCGAATCCTTTTTTAGAGAATTAGAGATTCCAACCCCTGCTTATCATTTGGGTATTGGCGGACTTTCACATGGCGCAATGACGGGCAGAATGCTAGAAAAAATAGAAGAAGTCTTGTGCAAAGAAAAACCGGATTTTACCCTAGTATATGGTGATACAGATTCTACACTCGCAGGAGCATTGGCAAGTGTTAAGTTGCAGATTCCTATTGTGCATATTGAAGCTGGTTTGAGAAGCTTTAATATGCAAATGCCAGAAGAGATTAATAGAATCTTAACCGATAGGATTTCTAAGATTTTGTTTGTTCCTTCGCAAAAAGCTTATGATAACTTAGTGAAAGAGGGCTTTTTGGGTTTTGATTGCAAAATTATTAAAAGCGGTGATATTATGCTTGATGTTGCACTGCATTATCAAAAAATGGCAAAAAAGCCTAATATTGCACTCTCAAATAAATTTATTTTATGCACATTGCATAGAGCGGAAAATACGGATAATCCTTTGAGAATGCAAGCAATTTTTCAAGCATTAAATGCAATTTCTAAGGAAGTTTTAGTTGTGATTCCACTACATCCAAGGACAAAGAATATTTTAGAAAAAAGCTTTTTAAAAGTGGATAATATTTGTTTTGTAGAGCCGTTGAGTTATTTAGAAATGGTATGGATGTTGCAAAATTGTCAAATAGTGGCAACAGATAGTGGTGGCTTGCAAAAAGAAGCATATTTTTTTAAAAAACCTTGTATGACTTTGCGCGATGAAACAGAATGGACAGAGCTTGTAGAATGCGGGTATAATGTGTTAGTTGGTGCAAATAAAGATAAAATTCTTAATGTTTTTTCTAAAATTGCCGATAATAGAATAAAATTTGATAAGAATCTCTATGGTAATGGGGATACAAGTTATAAGATTCTGCAAACACTTAAGGAGGTCTAAATGAAGCAGTTTGGTTTGATTGGAGCGGCAGGATATATTGCCCCTAGGCACTTAAAGGCTATTAAAGAGACAGGAAATATTTTGTCATGTGCGTTAGACCCTTATGATGGTGTGGGGATTATGGATAGCTTTTTTCCAAATGCAGAATTTTTTACAGAATTTGAAAGATTTGATAGGCATGTCGATAAGCTAAGGCGCAAAGGGAATGGGCTTGATTATGTTTCTATTTGCTCACCAAATTATTTGCATGATAGCCATATTCGTTTTGGGTTAAGAAATGGGGCAGATGTGATTTGTGAGAAACCTTTGGTGTTGAATCCTTGGAATATTGAAGGTTTGGAAGTGATTGAAAAGGAAAGCGGTAAGAGGGTGTATAATATTTTGCAATTGCGATTGCATAAGAGCATTTTAGAGTTAAAATCAAGAATAGATAGCGCGTTAAAAGAGAATCCTAATAAAGTTTTTGATGTGGATTTGACTTATATTACAAGTCGCGGGAAGTGGTATTTTATCTCTTGGAAAGGTGATATTACTAAAAGTGGGGGAGTGGCTACAAATATCGGTGTGCATTTTTTTGATATGTTGTCTTGGATATTTGGCGATGTTAAAGAAAGTCGCGTAAATTTGCTCAATGCAAGTAGCGCAAGTGGAATCTTGGAGCTAAAAAATGCTAGGGTTAGGTGGTTTTTGTCTGTTGATGCTTCTGTGCTGCCACAAGTCGCGCTAGAACAAGGCAAAAGAACATATAGGCTAATCAGCGTTGATGGCTTGGAAGTTGAATTTAGCGATGGCTTTACGGATTTGCATACAGAATCCTATAAAGAGATTTTAAAGGGCAGAGGTTTTGGCTTGCAAGAAGCAAAAAGGAGCATAGAAATCGTGCATACTATCAGAAATGCTGAAATTATAGGATTAAAAGGTGAATATCATCCTTTTTTAACTCATTTGAAGGAGATTTAAATGCAAAGATTTCAGAAAATAGGCATTATCACTTATCAAGCACCACACTTAAAAACTGAACAAGTTTTAAATCAGCTTTTATTGAATCTGCGGGGGGGGGGGGGATTTTGTGATTTATTCTTTGCCTTTTGTTAGCAGAGACGAAAAAGTGGTGCTATTTTCACATAGACCAAAACAAAGTGAGTCGGTAAATGCACAAGAGATTGCGCAAAAGTGGAAAATCCCCTTTAAGATTTGTCAAAGTGATGAAGAAATTGATAATGAATGTGAAATCTATCTTGTAACAGGGTGCGGGATATTGTCTAATGCTTGCTTAAAAGGGAAAAAGATTTTAAATGTTCATCCGGGAATAATCCCTAATTCTAGGGGATTAGATTCTTTTAAGTGGGCAATTTTGAAGGATAAACCACTTGGTGTAACTTTGCATTATATTGATGAAAATGTAGATTGTGGGGAAGTCGTAGCAGTTGTGCCAACTCCAATTTATCCAAGTGATTCTTTGCAAACGCTTGCAAGACGACATTACGAAAATGAAATCGCAATTCTTGCAAATTTTGAATATCATTTGCAAAATCCTAAGAATCCTTTTAAAGATATTGATTTTTGTGAAAGCACAAAAAGAATGCAGCTTTTGGAAGAAAAGACAATGTTGGAGTATTTTAATACCTATAAAGAGAAAATGTGTAAGGGATAATACAAATGGATTATTTTATGCATGAAAGTGCCGTGATTGATACAAATGTGCAAATTGGCAAAGGTTGTAAGATTTGGCATTTTAGTCATATTCTAAGTGGAAGCGTGATTGGGGAGAATTGCTCATTTGGGCAAAATTGTGTCGTGGGTCCTAATGTGCGTGTTGGCAGTGGATGTAAAGTGCAAAATAATGTTAGTATTTATGAGGGAGTGGAGCTAGAAAATGATGTGTTTTTGGGTCCTTCTATGGTTTTTACAAATGTGAATAATCCGCGCGCTTTTATTAATCGTAGGGAGGAATTTAGAAAGACTTTGCTAAAAAAAGGCGCATCTATTGGCGCAAATGTAACGATTGTTTGTGGTGTTAGTATTGGAGAATACGCGTTTGTAGGTGCTGGGAGTGTTGTCGTGCGTGATGTGCCTAGCTATGCGCTAATGGTTGGAGTTCCTGCAAGGCAGATTGGCTGGGTGGATAAGGCGGGATTGCGCTTAGAATTTGATAGCAAAGGAATCGCTATTGATAGTTATGATAAAACGCGCTATCGTTTGGTAGAAGAAAGATTGGAGGTTATATATGAAAATTGATTTTGCAAATTTAAAAAAAGCGCATTTAGAGCATAAAGCAGAGGTTGAAGAAGCAGTTTTAAGAATTTGTCGCAATGCAAATTATATTATGGGAGATGAGGTGGAATCCTTAGAGCAAGAATTGGCAGAATTTACAAATAGTAAATATGCAATTACTTGCTCAAGCGGAAGTTCCGCGTTATTGCTTGCTTTAATGGCTTTGGATTTAAAAGCGGGCGATGAAGTGATTACGACACCTTTTACTTTTATCGCAACTGCGGAGATGATTGCGCTTTTGGGGATTAAGCCCGTTTTTGTGGATATATCTTTGGAAGATTATAATTTGGATTGTGATTTGGTTAAAAACGCAATTACTCCCAAAACAAAGGCGATTTTAGCAGTTAGCCTTTATGGGCAACCACCGAATATAGAAAAACTTGAGCAAATTTGCAAAAAAGAGAATCTGAAGTTAATTATTGATGGTGCGCAAAGTTTTGGTTCAGAATTTCATCAAAAGAAAGATTCTAGTCTTGGCACGATTGCTACGACAAGTTTTTTCCCTGCTAAACCTTTGGGTTGTTATGGTGATGGAGGAGCAGTTTTTACGCAAGAAGAAAGCTTGGCTAAAAAGATTGCAAGTTTGCGATTACATGGACAAAAAGTAAGATATATTCATCAATATATTGGAATTGGAGGAAGATTAGACGCAATACAAGCGGCGATTTTGAGGATAAAGCTTAGAAGTTTTGCGCAAGATATTGCGCGTAGAAATCAAGTTGCTAAAACTTATGATAAATATTTAAGGGGGTCAAATGTGATTCTTCCAAAAGTGTTAGAGGGTAGAAAAAGTGTGTTTGCACAATACACGATTCGCACGCAAAAAAGGGAAGCTTTGCAAGAGAAGTTAAAACAAAATGGAATCCCAAGCGCGATTCATTACCCACTTGGTTTGCATTTGCAAGAATGCTTTGCAAATTTGGGCTACAAAAAAGGTGATTTTCCAAATACGGAATTAGCAAGTGCAGAAGTCTTAAGCTTGCCGATGAATCCATATTTAAGTGAATCAGAGATAAAGACAATCGCGCAAGTGATTTTAGATAAAGGAGAATAAAATGGCAAAAGTATTGATTTATGGATTTGGTTGGAGTGGGCAGAGTATGCTTGAATTATGCTCAAAATTGGGCTTTGAATGTAGGGTTGTTGATGATGGAATCAACCTTGCATTTACACAAGACGATACTTATATGGATTCTAAAGATATTGCTTCTGTGAATTTTGATATTTATTTTATCTGCTGTGTGCAAAAGGAAATGCGTGATACGATTTTTCAAAAACTTCAATGTTTGAATCTTCCAAAAAACAAAATCAAGTTTATCCAAACTTATGCTTATAAGAATAAGATGAGTTTTTTGTTGCAAGAGTATTTTTCAAATTTAGAACAAATATTGCAAGAATGGTTGCAAGAACCACAAGATATGCCGAATTTTCATAAGAAAATACAAGCAATGCAAGAGCATTATTTTAAAACAAAAGCTGTTAACTCTCAAAGTTTATTAGAATGGAGAAGTAAGATTGATGCATTAATTCCCAATCAAAATGTATTTTCTAAGATTTATTTAAGTGCTCTTGTTAAACCTAGTCATATTTCTTATCCGGGTTTTAGTGTGGGAATTTCATTTGATAAAACAGAAGATAAAGATTTTTATTTTGTTAAAAAAATTGATTTTGAAGCTATCAAGGATCGTCCTAAAAATGTGAAATTAATTGCTTGTTTTGGGAATAGTGCTTTAAGGGTAGAATATTTGCCTTATGAAGAGAGTATCACTGCGTTTTTGCAAAAAGAAGTTGGGGATTCTTATATTGTTTTAAATTTTGGCGTTACAGGTTATACGGTTTATGAACAGCTTATGCTTTATAATGCTTTATGTTTTGAGCTAAAACCCGAGCTTGTTATTAGTTTCTTTTTGGGGACGGATTTTCGTTCAGGCTTAATTGATTGTGATGTTTTAGTTAAAAGACATAAGATTCTTTATGGCACTTGGTGGGCAGAAGGAGATTATAAAAAGACTTCTCAAAGTGAAATGCCTTTACTCTTTGAAATGGGAAAAGTAGTCAATACAAATATTTCCTTTAATGCTATTAATGCGGCTATGAAAATGCGATTAGAGCAATTTAAGTCTATTGTCTGCGGGGGGGGGGGGCAAATTTGTCGCCTTTATCCAGCCTTTACTGCCTTGCAAGTTAAAGTGGAGCGAAGAAGAAAAAGCTATGCGGCATAAAGAAATAGAGGTTTTAAATCACGCAGTTGCTTACCAAAATGCAATGATTTCACAAATACCTGATATTATAAAAGGATTCAAAAAAGAAGTGCAAGATTTAGATTATATTTTTGATTTAAATGAAATCATTGCAGAGAGCAAAGAATCGCTTTTTACGCATTATTGGATTCATTGCAATGCAAAAGGTAATGCTATGATTGCCAAAAAAGTATTTGCAACTTTAAAAAACAAAGGAATGATAAAAAGTGTGTAGTATTTGTGGGGGGAATTATCCCTTAGAAATTATCCAAAAAGCATCACAAGCGATGGTGCATAGGGGACCTGATTTTAGCGGAAGTTTTAGTGATGGAATCTTTTCTTTAGCACATAATCGTTTGAGCATTATTGATTTAGATTTAAAAGCAAATCAGCCTTTTACTTCTCCTTATTGTCCGCATTTAAAGCTTGTTTTTAATGGAGAAATTTATAATTATTTAGAGTTAAAAGCGGAGCTAGAAGCATTAGGGATTCCGTTTTTTACCCATAGCGATACGGAAGTTTTACTACATGCTTTTGTGGCTTGGCAAGAAAAATGTGTGCATAAATTTAATGGTGATTTTGCTTTTGTGATTTATGACGAGAGAGATTCATCGTTATTTTTGGCTAGAGATAGGCTAGGAAATAAGCCTTTGTTTTATCAATTCCATGGAGATAAGATTCTTTTTGCTTCAGAAATTAAGGCGTTTTTGGCGATAAAAGATTCTCCTTTTGATTTAGAAGAAGTTTCTAAATGGCTGCTTTTTAGCAATGGAAGTGAGAATCGCACAATCTATCAAGATATTTTTTCTTTTCCTAAAGCGCATTTTGCCAAATTTAAATTAGGTGGTAAATTAGGTGATAAGTCTTTAAGATTCCAAAAATATTGGGAATTTGAACCAAACTTTGAAGAAATCAATTACTTAACTTATGATAATAAAAGTTTTCAAAAGATTATGGAGGAGTTAGAATTTTTGCTCTTTGATGCTACAAAATTGCGTTTGCGCTCTGATGTGCCTATGGCTCTTTGCGTTTCTGGGGGAATAGATAGCTCTATTTTGGCGCATTTGATTCAAAAAGTGGGGGTGAATTGTCGTTATTTTGCTTTAAATTTCAAAGATAATGCACAAGGCGATGAAAGCGTGTATGCAAGAGAACTTCAAAAGGATTTAAACCAAAAAATAGAATTTATTAACCCAAGTTTAGATTCTATCAAAGAAGATTTTAAAGCACTTTGTTATACTCAAGATGAGGTTTTTCGTAGCCTTTCTATTTATTCACAATATTTGCTTTTTGCTTCTATTGCACCATATTGCAAAGTAAGTCTTGGAGGGCAAGGCGCAGATGAGCTTTTTGGTGGATATTATCACCATGTTGGGAGATATATTTTTGATGTTTTTAGAGAGTTTGAAGAACGTTTAAAAATCTATGGAAATAGTGCATTTGGTGAATATAATTTTGGGCTTAAATGCTCTTTGAAAAAGGATTTAAAGCTTCAATTATTCGCACAAGATAATGCTAAGGAAATAGAGAAATTAGAAAAGTTGGGATTCCCTATTCCACCTTTAGATAATTTGTTAAAAAGATTCCAACCTGATTTTACGCAAGGGCTTTGGCTAGATACAATAGCGTTTAATCTGCCAAATCTCCTGCGCTATGAAGACCGCAATGCAATGGTGTTTGGGATTGAGAATCGCACGCCTTTTACGGATTTTCGCGTTGTGGAATTTGCCTTTAAAATCGCAAAATCTTGCAAAGTGCAAAAAGGATATAGCAAGTTTATTTTACGCATGCTTTTAGAGAAGCTAGGAAGCAAAGGGTTAGCATGGAGGAAAGATAAGATAGGTTTTAGTGCGCCCGAGTTTTGTCTAATGCAAACTTTAGGATATAATGCGACTTCGCTTTTTGATATTCGTTTAGCAATTTTTGAGGTTTTAAAGGCAAGAAAATGATTTGGATTGATGTGGCAACACCAAAATATGCAATGTTTTTTACAATTATGATTAAAGAGTTGCAAGCAAGAGGTTATGAGATTCTTGTTACAACGCGTTATGCGCCCCATTATACAGAAGCAAAAGAAATTTTAGAATTACACAAGATTCCACATATTGTGCTTGGGGAATATGGGGGAGCGACACTTTTAGAGAAATTTGAAGCAAGAATCTTTCGCCAAAAAGAAATTTTGGATTTATTTAGAGTGCGTGGAGTGCCAAAGGTGCTAATTTGTGGTGCTGTGGTGGATAGCGTGCAGGTTAGCTTTGGGGTTGGGATTCCGGTTGTTAATATTTATGATACGCCTGCATTTGCTAAGCCCGGAGATGAGAAATGTCCTAATGAACTTACCGCAGTAGCGCGCCTTACACTTCCTTTTTCTAAACTCTTTTTTTATCCTTTTATACTTCCTAAAGAGCTTATGTTGCGCTTTGCATTAGATGAAAACCAAATTGTTCCTTATCCTTTTATTGATGTGGCATTGTGGATAAATGCTATCAAAAAAGATTCTAAAAATGATTTTAGAATCCGCTATGGCTTAGATAGTAATAAACCTACGATTCTTGTGCGTGAGGAAGAATATAAAGCACACTATGTCAAAGAAAAAGTGCCAACAATCTATGAGGTGATTCCACTTTTAAAACAAGAAATTAATGCGAATATTGTAATTATGCCAAGATATGAAAAAGATAGGTTAAAACGTGATTTTGGGGAAGTCGCAACAATTTTAGAAGAAAAATTAAAACCAGAAGAATTTTATCCCTTTATTGACTTATTTATCGGCGGTGGTGGGACGATGAATTTAGAAGCAGTTTGCTATGGGATTCCGACAATTTCAACGCGTTCTATTTGGTTGGTCCATGACCAATATTTAATCAAAAACCAATTAATGTTTTGGACGCAAGATTGCAAGGAGATTTTAGAAATTGCTAAAAAAATGCTAGGCAAAAAAATAGAATCGCAAAGCTATTTTGTGCAAGGAGAATGTAATTTTAATGCCATTATTGACAAAATAGAATCCCAAATTTTAAAGGAGGCAAAATAATGTTAGGTGTGGCATTGCTTGGTTGCGGGAGAATCGCAGTGCGTCATGCGCAATTATTAAGTAGCGGTGAAATTGCGGGGGCAAAACTTGTAAGCGTGTGTGATATTGACAAAACAAGAGCAGAATCTTTTGGTAGTAAATATCAAGTGCCTTATTTTACGGATTTAGATTCTATGATGAAGGCTTGTGGAGCGCAGATTGATTTGGTTGCGATTCTAACTCCTAGCGGAATGCACGCTAAAAACACTTTAGAAGTCGCACCTTATAAAAAACATATTATTGTAGAAAAACCAATGGCTTTGACACTAGATGATGCAGATAAGATGATAGAATCCTGCAATAAAAACGGGATTCGCCTATTTGTTGTGAAGCAAAATCGTTATAATTTGCCGGTGCAAAAACTGCGCGAAGCACTAGAAGTTGGGAGATTTGGCAAGCTTGTAATGGGAAGTGTGCGCGTGCGTTGGTGTCGAGATAATGCGTATTACAAACAAGATTCTTGGCGTGGGACTTGGGCGCAAGATGGCGGAGTTTTTACCAATCAAGCAAGTCATCATATTGATTTGCTTGAGTGGATGTTAGGCGATGTGGAAAGCGTCTTTGCCAAAAGTCGCACAGCTTTAAGCGATATAGAAACTGAAGATACAGGAGTAGCGGTTTTGAGATTTAAAAATGGTGCTTTAGGTGTCATTGAAGCTACGACTGCTACGCGTCCAAAGGATTTAGAGGGGAGCATTTCAATCTTAGGAGAATTTGGGAGTGTGGAGATTGGCGGATTTGCTGTGAATGAAATTAGACATTGGAATTTTACTAACACAATAGAATCCGATAAAGAAGTTATGGAAAAATACTCTGTCAATCCTCCTAATGTGTATGGTTTTGGGCATAAAGAATATTATTTACATGTGGTGGATTCTATTCAAAATGGCACTAAGGCTTTAGTAGATGGGTTAGAAGGGCGCAAAAGTTTAGAGCTAATTATCGCAATGTATGAATCCATAGAAACAGGCAAAGAAGTCTTTTTACGATTCCAACCACAAAAATGCAAGCTAGGACATAAAGAATGAAAAAAATTATTTTTTTGGGCGGCAAAGAGCTTGGCGCAAAATGTTTAGAAGAATTGTTTTATCAACAAGAAAAATTAGATTATCAAATCTTAGCAGTTGGTGCAGCACCTAGAGGTGATGCGATTAGAAAGTTTTGTCAAACTAAGCAAATTAAAATCTTAGATAATATTAATGAATTGTTAGAATTGGAATTTGAACTTTTATTAAGTGTGCAATATCACGAGGTATTGCCATTGTCTCTTCTGAAATGCGCACAAGAAATTGCACTGAATTTGCATTTAGCACCTTTACCAGAATATAGAGGGTGCAATCAATTCTCATTTGCTATTTTTAATGAAGATAAAGAGTTTGGAGTGAGTATTCATAAAATGGAAGCTAAGGTGGATAATGGCGATATAGCCTTTCAAACGCGTTTTTTTATCCCTAAAGATTGCTTTGTAGATGAGTTAGTGGAGTTGGCTAATGCTCACGCTTTTGCGCTCTTTTGCGATTCTTTACCTAAAATATTAAGTGGAGAATATTCTCTTATTCCTCAAGATTCTATTATTGCTAGCAGACGAGAATTTCACACAAGAGCAGAGATTGAGAATTTGAAATGTATTTCTTTGCTATCCTGCGGGGGGGGGGGCTTTAATTGAAAAAATTATCCGCTCCACAGCAATGCCCGGATTTGAACCACCCTATTGTATCATTAGAGGAAGGAAGTTTTACTTCGTTCAAGCAGATAAAAAGCAAGATTAGAGATGTAAAAATGGGAGTTAATGTGGCAGTAGTAGAGCCTTGCAATCTTTATGAATGTGAGCTTGGCGATGAAGTTTTTGTCGGTCCTTTTGTAGAGATTCAAAGTCATGTGAAAATTGGCGCAAAAAGTAGAATCCAAAGTCATAGCTTCATTTGTTCGCTTGTGGAGATTGGAGAATCTTGCTTTATTGGGCATGGAGTTATGTTTATTAATGATTTGTTTCAAGAGGGCAAACCTGCGGGTGGAGATTGGAGCAAATATAAACACACTAAAATCGGGAATAATGTCAGCATTGGTTCTAATGCTACGATTTTGCCTGTTGAAATTTGTGATGGTGTAGTGATTGGTGCGGGAAGTGTTGTTACAAAAAATATTATAAAACAAGGAATTTATGCGGGGAATCCGGCGCAATTTATAAGGGAGCTTTAATGGAGTTTGAAAAGATTGTAGAGATTGTGGAATCTAGGCGCGAAGTGCTTAAAAATACAGAAGCACAGATTGAGGTTGTGGATTATGGTGCTGGAAGTCCGCAAGATAAACGCACAAAAGAGGAAATGGAAAAGGGCGTAGTGTGTGAGGTTTCATTGCATAATTTAGCAAAAATTGGGGTAAAGAAAGAAAAAGCACGAGAAATTTTTGAGATTTTTAAAGCATTAAAACCAAAAGTAATTTTAGAGCTTGGCACTTGCTGTGGATTTTCTTCTAGTTATATGAGTTATTTTGCGCAAGATTCTAAAATTTATACTATTGAGGGAAGCAAGAGTGTTGCAGAGATTGCAAAAGAGAATCATAGAGAATTTGGTCTCAAAAATATAGAAGTTTCGGTAGGAAGATTTGATAGCGTTTTGCCAAATTTGCTAGATAAAATCAAGCCGATTGATTTTGCTTTTATTGATGGACATCATGATAAAAAAGCAACACTAGCTTATTTTAAACAAATCTCACCTTTTATGTGCAGGGGGGGGGTTATGTTATTTGATGATATTGCTTGGAGCGTTGGAATGCAAGAGGCTTGGGTGGAGATTACGAGAGAAATTATGGAATCTAAAAGCTATAAAGAACCTTCTGTTGCGGGTTGTGATGCTTGGAAGATGGGTGTTGTATGGCTATAAAATTCTTGGATTTAAAAAAGCAATATTTAAGTATCAAAGAAGAAGTGGATAGAGCCATTGCTCAAGTTATTGAAAGTAGTGCTTTTGTCGGCGGGAGTGAAGTTAGCGCGTTTGAAGAAGAGTTTGGCAAGTTTATAAGTGCTGATGGCAAAGTCAAAGCATTGGGCGTTGCTAATGGCACAGACGCGCTTGAAATTGCGATAGAAACATTACATTTACCTAAAGATTCTGTGGTATTAGTGCCTGCAAATACATTTGCCGCAAGCGCAGAAGCAGTTGTGCGTAATGGACTTAAGGTGCAGTTTGTGGATTGTGGAGAGGATTATTCCTTAGATATTGCGGATTTAAAGGCTAAGATTACACCTGATGTGCGTGCGATTGTGGTCGTGCATTTGTATGGAATCCCTGCAAATATAGAAGAAATTTTAGCATTGGCAAGAGAGCATCATTTGAAAGTAATTGAGGATTGCGCACAAGCACATGGAGCGAAATTTAAAGGACAATGCGTAGGAAGTTTTGGCGATATTGCGGCTTTTAGTTTTTATCCGGGTAAAAATTTGGGCGCGTATGGTGATGGAGGGGCGATTGTAAGTCGGGATTCTGCGTTGCTAAGCCATTGCGAGGAAATCGCTCATCATGGAGGGTTAAAGAAGTATGAACATAATATTGTGGGCAGAAATTCGCGACTTGATAATCTGCAAGCTGCAATTTTGCGCGTGAAATTGAGGCATCTGGAATCTTGGAATACAAGGCGCAGAGAGGTAGCAAAGCTGTATTTGGAAGGGTTTAAAGACTCTCAAGACATTGTTTTACCAAAAGTCAAAGAATCTTGCATTTGTGTGTGGCATCTCTTTGTGGTGCGCTGTGAAAATCGTGCCGCTGTCATAGAAGCATTAAATAAAGCTGGGATTCAAACAGGATTGCATTATCCTATTGCGCTTCCTAATACACCCGCATTTTCTAAAAAGCCTTATGTTGTGGAATCCGAGTGTAAAAATGCTTCTTTATGGCAAGATAAGATTCTATCTTTGCCTATGGGAGAACATTTGGAAGATGAGGAAGTTTTGGCAGTGATTAAAGCAGTCAAGGAAGCAATATGTGGGTAAAAAATGGCAATGGGCTTGTGCTATGGCTTTGCGGTCTAGCTGGGAGCGGTAAAAGCACGATTGGAAAAGCATTATATGAAGCGATTAAAAATGAGATTCCAAATATTGTGTATTTAGATGGCGATGAATTGCGTGATTTGTTGGGGCATTTTGAATACGATAAACAAGGTAGAATCGAAGTTGCACTCAAACGCTCAAAATTTGCACATTTTCTAAGCTCACAAGGATTAGTTGTTGTAGTAACAACAATTTCGCTATTTGATGAAATCTACACATATAATCGTAAAACTTTGCAGCATTATTTAGAAATTTATGTGGAATGCTCTATGGAGGAATTACAAAGAAGAGATCAAAAAGGTCTTTATAGTGGTGCAATAGAGGGCAGAATCCAAAATGTCGTAGGTGTGGATATTCCTTATATTAAGCCAAATGCCGATATAATTTTGCAAAATTCCACCCAAAATGGATTAGAACAAAAAGTGCAGGATATTTTAAATCAAATCAAAGGAAAACAATGAAACAAGGTGATTTTACACAAGTGGCGAAGCATTATCACAATCGCCCCGCTTATAGCCCTATGCTATTAGAAAAGCTGATTGCTTGTATTAATGATGAGCAAAAAGCGCGTGAAGAGCTACAAATCGTAGAAGTTGGTGCAGGCACAGGGAAGCTTACCAAAATGCTAAGTGAATTTGGACTACAAGTCCTTGCCGTAGAGCCAAATGACAATATGCGCGAAGAAGGGATTGCCTATACCAAAGGGACAAATATAAAATGGCAAAAAGGAAGCGGAGAAGAAACAAATGTGTCAAGTGGAATCGCAGATTGGGTGATTATGGCAAGCTCATTCCATTGGACAGACCCTAAGAAATCGTTGCCTGAATTTGCACGAATCCTAAAAGATTCTAAATCTTCTGATACCTGCGGGGGGGGGGGCAAATATTTTACAGCTATTTGGAATCCTAGAAATCTCCTAGAAGGTTCTGTATTTTATGAGATTGAACAAGAAATTAAGAATATGGTTCCAAATTTGGCTCGAGTGAGCAGTGGTGCGCAAAATGTCAAAAAATGGGAAGAAATCCTCGTTTCCACAGGGGATTTTACAGATTGCTTTTTTATGGAATGTGATTATATAGAGATAATGGACAAAGAACGTTATCTTGGAGCTTGGCATTCTGTAAATGATATACAAGCCCAAGCAGGGGAACAAAGATGGAAAGAGATTTTGGCAATGATAGAATCCAAAATTTCTCACTTGAAAGTGTTGGAGATTCCTTATAAAATCCGCGCATGGACAGCGAGAAAGTCTAAATAATGCGTAAGGAGGAATCTAACAGAATCTAATTCTTCTTTTGTTTGTTTGCATTGGGCTTTTTAAAAAGGAACAACAATGCAACAGACAAAAGAAAAAATCGTAGAACAAGTTTGGGATTATACAAAACATGCAAAATTTTATAGCTATCGTCCAAATTATGCACCAAAAACAATTGATATGCTAGTAACTCTTGCGCAATCTAATGGAGCTAAGAATCTAAAAGTAGCAGATATTGGCGCAGGGACAGGGAATCTAAGTATTATGTTGCTAGAGCGCGGTTGTGAAGTGGTGAGTGTCGAGCCAAATGACGCAATGCGTGAGATTGGATTAGAGCGCACTAAGGGACAAAAAATAGAGTGGGTGCGCGCAACAGGTGTGGATTCTACTTTGCAGAGCGGGAGCTTTGATTGGGTAACTTTTGGTAGTAGTTTTAATGTAATGGATAGGGTAGAGGCTCTTAAAGAAGCACATAGATTGCTAAAGTCAAATAGTTATTTTTCGTGTATGTGGAATCATCGGGATTTGAAGGATAAGATTCAAGAAGCAGCAGAAAATGCGATTATGGAAATCGTGCCAAGCTACACGCGAGGTGTGAGGAGAGAAGACCAAAGACCGATATTAGAAGAGCATAAAGAGTTGTTTGACAATATTATTTATGTGGAAGAGGATTTTTATTTTCACCAAAGTTTAGAAAACTATTGCAATGCGTGGAGAAGTGTGAAAAATCCTTATTGGGATTTGGAAACTAAAGAGGGGCAAGAGATTTTTACTAAAATCACTGCAAAGATGCAAGAATCCTTGCCAAAAGAGTTTGATATTAAATACACGACACGATGTTGGAGTGCTAGAAAGGTTTAATGTGATTCCTTTTGTTAAGCCTTTATTTATTGTGGTGAGAACAAGGAAGATTCTTAGTATTTCTAAAGATTTAAAAAGTGTAAATAGCCTATAATGCTATCCACAATAATCAAAAAGGCAAGGAATGCAAAAGCTACAATTCATCTCTAAAGCGCAAAACCTTTTGCAATTAAAAAATCTAAAAAATGCAAAGGTTTTGCCATTAGTTATTACAAGTCTAAAAGAGTTGCAAGCAGATGAAAATAAAGTTTTAGAATCTATTGCTAAACTTGCTAAAAATAGTGCTGAAACGCGTTTAATTATTCGTAGCTCTTCTAAAAGTGAAGATAGTGTAGAATCCTCTAATGCTGGAGCATTTTTAAGTATCGCAAATGTTGCTTTAGAAGATAGGGAGAATCTCAAAACAAGTCTAATAAAAGTCGGTGAATCTATGCCAAGTATTGATGATGAGATTCTAATCCAGCCAATGTTGGCAAATATTAAAATATGTGGCGTAGCGACAAGTGCAGATAAAGATACTCTTGCGCCTTATTATTGCATTGAATACGACAAAAGCGGTTCTAATAGTGCAATTACTGATGGAAGTGCTAGGGGATTAAGCTTTTTTACGCATAAAGACGCGGAATTACCAAGTGATTTAGAGCTTCAATCTATCCTAAAAATGCTCAAAGAATTAGAAGTCTTATTTGATTGCCCTTTTTTAGATGTGGAGTTTGCATTTGATGATAAGGATTTGTATTGTTTGCAAGTGCGTCCTTTGGTCATAAAAGCAAAATTAAACCTTTATGAATCTTTGCCGCTAGGTGTTTTGGAACGCCTGCAAAAACGTTATGTTTCTTTGCAGAAGCAAACTCCCGATATTTATGGAAAACGCGCTATTTTTGGTGTAATGCCTGATTGGAATCCCGCAGAGATTCTAGGTTTGAAGCCAAAGCGATTAGCACTAAGTTTGTATAAAGAAATCATTACAGATAGTATTTGGGCATATCAAAGGGATAATTATGGGTATTTAGCCTTGCGCTCACACCCTTTAATGTATTCTTTTTTGGGGATTCCCTATATTGATGTGCGTTTGTCGTTTAACTCTTTTATCCCTAAGGCATTAAACAAAAAAATTGCTTCTAAGCTTGTGGATTATTATTTGGATACATTGGAAGCAAATCCGCAATTTCACGATAAGATAGAGTTTAATATCGTCTTTTCTTGCTATGATTTGAATCTTCCTAATAAACTTAAAAAATTGCTTGATAAAGGTTTTAATGAAAATGAAATCAAGCGGTTAGAATTTGCTTTGCTAGAATTGACAAATTCTATTATTAATCCTAAAAAAGGCTTATATTTAAAAGATTTAAAAAAGATTCAAAAACTTCAAAAAATCTATCAAGAATTAGAGGATTCTAATTTACCCGCTTTGGATAAAATTTATTGGTTGTTAGAATCGTGTAAGAGATATGGAACTTTGCCTTTTGCAGGGATTGCAAGGGCTGGATTTGTCGCGGTGAGTTTGTTGAATTCTCTTGTGGAAATTGGATTTTTTACGCCCAAAGATAAACAAGATTTTCTAAACTCTTTAAGCACAGTGAGTAAAAATTTAAGCTTAAAAGTTGCAAATTTGGACACTAAAACAAAGCAAGAGTTTTTAGTAGAATTTGGACATTTGCGTCCTAGCACTTATAATCTCCTAAGCCCGCGTTATGATGAAAGTTTTGAGAGTTACTTTGATTTGGATTCCAAACAAAATTTAGGCTTAGAGGAATCCCATTTTGCTTTAACCAAAGAAAAGTTAGAATCTTTAGATGTGCTATTAAGTGAGCATGGATTAAAGATTAGTGCGCAAGAATTTTTGGAATTTTTGAAAAAAGCCATTGAGGGAAGAGAATATGCGAAATTTGAATTTAGCAAGTTGCTTTCTCGTGCGCTTGTGTTAATTGGAGAAATTGGGGAGTATTATGGAATCCCAAAAGAAGAAATGGTGCATTTGGATATTTCAAATATTTTGAATCTTTATGCGTCTTTGTATTCTAAAAACCCAAAAGAACGTTTTTTGGAGGAAATTAAACGACACAAAGAAGAATATGCTCTAACCTTAGCACTTAAACTTCCTATGTTGATTATTAATAAAGAGCAAATTATTAGTTTCTTTGAACAAGAAATTGTGCCAAATTTTATCACGCAAAAATCTGTAAGTGCTGTCGTAGCGCAGACTTGCGAGAGTGAATTGGAGGGTAAAATCGTCCTTATTAAATCCGCTGACCCGGGATTTGATTATCTTTTTACCAAAAAAATCGCAGGTTTAATTACTTGCTATGGTGGAGCAAATTCTCATATGGCGATTCGGGCAAGTGAGCTTGGATTGCCCGCTGCGATTGGTGTAGGAGAAGAAGCCTTTGAGAAATACATCAATTCTAAACGCATTAAGTTAGATTGTGAAAGTGGGCAGATTATAGTTTTATGAAGTTTATTGCAATTTCCCAACGCATTATAGAAAACGATAGTTATGTTGAGATTAGGGAGGCTTTAAGCTGTGAATGGGGCGAGTTTTTTCAAACGCATTTATGCGGGTTTTTGCCATTGCCTTTAAGCTATGCGATTCCTTTTGCAACTTATGCTAAAGCTTTGGGAGAATCATTAGCTGGAGTGATTTTAAGCGGTGGCAATGATTTATCCTCGCTTAGCCCCAATCCTAATAATCTTAATTCTATCTCTAAAATGCGTGATGATTATGAGGGCGAAATCATTGCACATTGTATGCAAGAATCTATGCCTTTGCTTGGAATCTGTCGTGGCACACAAAGAATCGCAGAGTATTTTGGCTCGGCTTTAGAGCTTTTAAGTGGGCATGTTGGCAATCATCAAGTTATGGATTCTAAAAATCAAAGCTTTATTGTTAATTCTTTTCATCGTTATGGAATCACCGCGCTAGGGGATTCTTTGCAATGTTTAACAAAGGCTCAAGATGAAAGTATAGAGGCTTTTAGCCATAAGCTTAAGCCAATTTTTGGGCTAATGTGGCATATTGAACGTGCAAATGGTATGGAAAATGATGCAATTTTTCAAGAATGGTTTAAGATGGTAAAGGCAAACAAGGTTTAATAAGGAGAGAGTATGAAGATTTTGTATGCGCCAAGTAGTCGGTGCTTTAGTGATGATTTGCATAGAAATGTAGCTTGTGGATTTGATAGTTTTGTATTAGAATCTTTAGTGGGGTTAGAAAATGCAGAAGTGGTTTATTTGCCACATTCTAAGAGTGATAAAAAGATTGTAGAATCCATTTTGAATATTTTTGGAGATTTGGTAAAAAGCGCTAAAGTTGCTCCAAAAACTATTGATGTTGTGGTAAGTGATATGTCCTCTTTGGTGTTTAAATACGTGCTTTGGACGCAGAATCCCGGCTTGTTGTGCTTATTTGGATTCCATAGCATTTCTTATCCTGAGAATGATAAATATTTCACACTTTTAGAAAATTGCGCAATTCCTGTCCATTCTTGCAAAGAATTAAAAGAATCTTTAAGAAATTATCAAACAATAAAAGCCCTAAAAGCCCCAAAAATAAAAGAAATATTAGAAGGGGTTGCCCTATGAATATAGAATCGCAAATCGAACAATTTGTGCAAATGAGCAAAGCAAAGATAGAATCGCATTTAAGCAAAAGTCGTAAGAATATCCTTGTCATTTCCTATTATCCCACTTATCGCAAACATTATGGAAATCTAATTAGCAAACTTAAGGAAAAATACAATGTTATTACTATTGTTGAGCGGGAGTTAAATGATGATTTTGAAAGGAGCGGACATGCAAATGTGCTGTTTCCTTGGCGCATTATAGAGCAAGGGAAGTCGTATTATTTAAATACCGAAATTAGTGGGATTGATTTAATCTTGAGTGCAGACCAAGTCGGCTATGAGAATGGGAGGATTGATAGAGAATTTTTAAGCAAAACTGCCTCACGAGTGTATTTTCCTCATAGCTTGATAGAGCAAACAGGTGCGGTGGCAGTTGTAGATTATATCCTAGTGCCTTCAACGATTGCTCTTAAAGCTTTCAAAGCTGCTTTGTCCAACACTAAAGTTAAATGGCTATCCAAAACTAGATGTTGCAATCTCTCACTACAAATACAATCCAAGCAATACAATAACTTATGCACCTAGTTTGCGTTATTGTAGCAATGATAATATGAATTTGAATCTTTTTGCGGGATTTGAAAATAGTTTGATTGAGTGGTTATTGGAGAATACAACTTATAATATTTCTTTTCGCGCACATCCTATGAACTTTCAAAACAATCATACATTTTATCAACTTATCAAATCCAAATGGGCAAATGAATCGCGCGTGAGATTTGATGAAAAAATGGGAAATGATTTTTGCAATTTTAGTGATTTGTTGTTAAGTGATGTTTCTACGACAGCATTTACTTATTCTTTTAGCACTTTGCGTCCTAGTGTGTTGTTCGCACCTTTGCAATTCCAATCTCCTATGGCTAGGTATTTTCCAAGCATTACTGCGGGGGGGGGGGGGATTTGTCGCTGCCTAAAGGAGCTTAAAATGGTATTTGATAACTTAAACTTAAAACAAGATTATAAAAGAATTATGGAATTTAGGGATAGTGTAGTCTATAATGTCGGACATTCAGAAGAGGTTATTATAAGGCAGATTGATGCAATTTTAAAAGGAAAAATATGAAAGCAATCATTTTAGCGGCGGGATTTGGCTCAAGGCTTATGCCATTAACTCAAAACAATCCCAAATGTATGGTGGAATATAAAGGCAGAAAGCTTATTGATTATGAGATTAGTGCATTAAAAGAAGCTGGGATTAGCGAAATTGCAGTTGTTGGAGGATATTTGTTTGAAGTTTTAAAGCAATATGTAGAATCGCAATTTAAGATAAAAAAAATTTATCAAAATACTAATTTTGATAAAACAAATATGGTGCAAACGCTTTTTTGTGCAAGGGGTTTTTTAGAATCTTGTGTGCGAGAAAAGCAGGATTTAGTAATTTCTTATGCGGATATTGTTTATGGAGCAGAAACTGCGCGCACATTGGTGGAATCACAAGCTCCTTTGGCGATTGTTGTGGATAAAGATTGGCGTAGTTTGTGGGAGAAGAGATTTGAGAATCCGCTTGATGATGCCGAAACACTAAAGATTCAAGAAGGCAAAATAAAAGAGCTTGGCAAGAAGCCTAAAAGTTATGAGGAAATAGAGGGGCAATATATCGGACTTTTCAAGTTTAGCTATGAGTTTTTGCCCAAAGTTTTAGAATTTTATGATAGATTAGATAGAAATGCCCTTTATGATGGCAAGGATTTTAATAATATGTATATGACAAGCTTTTTGCAAGGTTTGATTGATGAGTTTGATAATGCTAAAGCAGTGGAGATTAAAGGCGGATGGTGTGAGATTGATTTTAAAAGTGATTTGGAGATAGAAATTGCAAAATTTACTTTATAAAACCGCTTTGATTGCGTTAGAGGCTGGGGAAGTTGTTTTAAAATATTATGGTTTAGAAGATTTTGATTTAAAAGAGGATTCTTCCCCAATTACAAAGGCGGATTTGGAATCTAATGCGCGAATTTTAAAAGAATTGCGAGCAAACTCTCCTTATCAAATTTGTTCTGAAGAGGCGATATTAGAATATGAAGAGCGCAAGGATTTAGATTATTATTGGCTTATTGACCCTCTTGATGGCACAAAAGATTTTTTGGCGCAAAATGGTGGCTGGACGATTAATATCGCATTAATCCATAAAAACCGCCCGATTCTAGGTGTTGTCTATGCACCTGCATTTTATCAGCTTTATATTGCGCTTAAGGGCTTTGGCAGTTTTACTTATGCAGTGGAAAATTTCAAAAAGGCATTGGAATCTAAAAGCATTAATGCAAAGTGGCTAGAAGCAAATAAGCAAAAATTAAGTGGGGAGAGAATCGCAACAGAGGAGCAAATTATCGCTTGTGATTCACTATTTCATAGCACAAAAGAAACGCAAGAGTTTCTGCAAAAATACAATTTAAAAGTGCAAAAATATGGCTCATCGCTTAAAGTTTGTGCGCTTGCAGAGGGCAAAGCAGACCTTTATCCGCGCTTTAATGGCACAAGCGAATGGGATATGGCAGCTTGTGAGATTGTGCTAGAAGAAGCGGGCGGAGTGATTCTTGATTGTGTTACTAAAAAGCCTTTGGCATACAACAAACCAAGAGTTAGAAATAATCATTTTATCGCTTTTGCAAAAAGTCAAGTGGGAGGAGAAATTTATAAGGATTTTCTTTTGATGAATATGTCTCTATCTTAAAATATTATTTTGGAATCATTATTGCTTATAGAAAAGTGTGAATAAAATTTAAAAGGAGCAAGATATGATTAAATCTTTAATCAGTGTCGCGGTTGCTAGTCTTTTAGGTTGTGGTATTGCTAATGCTGCTGATAATGCGTCAATAGAGGGGAAAGAAAAAATTACGCGTAATGGTGTTAATATTTTCTTAGACCCAAATTCTCCAAATAAGCAAAAATATCTTAATGGAGAATTTGATAAATCGCTAGAAAGAATGAAAAAAGCTTATGAGGCTAATAAAAACAATAAAGCAGTAAGAGGACCTGCACCGCCTGTAACTCAAGTATTAGTTCTTAATGTTTGTTCTACAAAGTATGGTGGTTGTGAATATATAGATGATAATCAAACAGAAACAAGATATGATCATGATGGTAGCTTTTTTATGGTTGAAACTGCTGTAATGGGTTATGGTGGAAGCAATACGGATATGGCTACTTTTGCAGGAAATCAAGCTACATTATATGATTATGCTGGAATTGATATGAATGGCGATAATATTATTGATGGTTGGCAAGAATTATGGGATATTTCTAAACCCGCTAATACAAGTGGTTATTTTGAATACACAGCGCGTTCGATGAATGCACCCGGTAATTCTATGAGCACAGGTATCCAAATAAAATAAGGAGACTATTATGAAAATTGATACTTCTATCAATAATGCAAGTCCAACAAATAGTCCAAGTCATCATAATCGTTATTTTAAAATTGATGATGAAAATAGTATTAAATCCTCTTTTCTTGCTAGTTCAGCAGAGTTTGCTAACGCTTTTAAAGAAGCAATGGCGATTCAAGGTATTAATGATCCTTCTAAAATTGACAAATCAATTTTAAGTGAGGTTAGAGCAAAACGCTATGAAGCAGATAATCCTGCAGAAATAGAAGCAATCATACAGCAAAATATAGCTACTCTTAAAGATGAGCATACTATTCAGCAAGGTGGCAACTATAATGGTGCATATAGTAAGGCAGAATTTCAAGCGAGGAAAAATCAGGCGATTGATTTTTTAAGTCAGTTATTGCAGGATATAACAAAAACTAATGCACCCGGTAATTCTATGAGCACGAGTATTTACATTAAATAGAGGTAGGTATGGAAATCGCAAACAATACTTACACACCTAATTATCCGCAAAAAATTAACTTTACGGATAGAAATAATCTTAATAGTATTCGTGATTATGAAGATTTTAGAAATAAAATTAGCGCAGATATGGAAGCTAAGAACTATACTAAAGAGCAAAAATTATCAGTCAATACTTTTTTATCAGCTTCTATGTTTGTAGCTAGTGCTAGGGAAAATTATGCTCAAAATATTAGCTATTGGGACATAGAAGAAAGAGTGAAGAATTTTGAAAATGCTTCAAATTCTTTAAAAGTAAAAATGCTAGAAGAGCAGATTTCTATCATCAAAGAACCTTATGCAATCCAAAGAGGTTCTTATATGGGAGAAACTGAAAGTGAGGCGCATTTTCAAGCAAGGAAAAATCAAGCCATTGATTATGTCAAAGAATTATTGCAGGAGTTCAAAGCTTAGTTATCTTTCGTGCGTGGAGAGTTTTCTTTCCACTCTGCAAATTTGCTTTAAATCTTTTTATTTTATCTTTCTCATCTTAGTGTTGTATGGTTGGTAATCGCTCTTTTTTTCTTACAAACAGCATTTATTGCCCCCATCACTCCATTAGCTATTTTTTTAAAATCATTAAAGAATCTTGAAATTTTGGTATAAATTTTTGTATGATTAGAAAAATTTAAATGCTAAATTAAGGTAAAAGATTTGAAAAGTTTAATTATCGTGGAATCCCCAGCAAAAGCACGAACGATTAAGAATTTTTTAGGTGGTCAATATGAAGTGATTGCCTCTAAAGGACATATTCGTGATTTGCCCAAACACACTTTTGGTATCAAAATAGAAAACCAAACCTTTATCCCAGAATACAAGATTGACGCATCGCACGAAGCAGTCGTGAGTGAGCTAAAGAAACTTGCAAAAAAGTCTAAAGAGATTTATATCGCAACCGATGAGGATAGAGAGGGAGAAGCGATTGGTTATCATATCGCCACAGCGATAGAAAAAGACCCGCAAAAATTGCCCAGAATCGTGTTTCATGAGATTACACAAAAAGCCATTGAGGATTCTTTGAAAAACCCGCGTTTGCTTGATATGGACAAAGTCAATGCGCAACAAGCAAGGCGATTGCTAGATAGAATCGTAGGTTATCGTTTAAGTCCTTTGATTGCTTCTAAGATTCAACGGGGATTGAGTGCTGGGCGTGTGCAAAGTAGTGCTTTAAAGATTATCGTAGATAGAGAGAAAGAAATTTTAAATTTCAAGCCTATCGTTTATTATGTGATTGAAAGTTCCTTTGGGACATCAGATAAAAAGGTAAAGGGCATAGAAGCCGAATTAGTAGAGTTTAATGGCAAGAAAATTGAAAAGCTTAGTTTGCAAAATCAAGCAGAAGCAAAGCAAATTGTAGAATCCTTAAAACAATTAAATTTCAAGATTCAAAAGATTGATAATAAAACGCGTAAAAGCGCAACTCCTCCGCCTTTTATGACTTCTACTTTGCAGCAAAGTGCAAGTTCGCAGTTAGGATTCTCTCCTTCGCGCACAATGCAAGCTGCACAAAAGCTTTATGAAGGCGTAATGACGCATAAAGGTTCTATGGGTGTGATTACTTATATGAGAACAGATAGTTTAAATATTGCCAAAATCGCGCAAGATGAAGCTAGGGCTGTGATTGCAAAAACTTATGGCAAGGAATATGTGCCAACAAAGCCAAAAATCTATGCAACCAAATCCAAAGGTGCGCAAGAGGCGCACGAGGCGATTCGTCCTACACTTATGGATTTTACGCCACAGCTTGCGGCGCAGTATTTAAAGGGCGATGAACTAAAGCTTTATACTCTTATTTATAAGCGGTTTTTTGCCTCTCAAATGAGTGATGCAGAGTTTGAATCCCAAAGTTTATGGATAGCAAGCCAAAACGCATTGCTTAAAGCAAATGGGCGCAAACTCATCTTTGATGGATTCTATCGTGTGTTGGGCAATGAGGATAAAGATAAATTGCTTCCGCTTTTGGAAGTTGGCAGTGCGATGCAGTTAGAGAAATGCAAGGAAGAAAGAAATGAAACAGAACCTCCTGCAAGGTTTTCTGAAGCAAGCTTGATTAAAACTTTGGAATCCTTAGGTATCGGGCGTCCTAGCACTTATGCGCCGACAATTTCTTTGCTCACTTCGCGGGATTATATTAGCATTGAAAAAAAGCAAATCAAACCCCAAGAAGTTGCTTTTAAAGTCGTGGAGTTGTTAGAATCGCATTTTAATGAGATTGTGGATTCTAAATTTACTGCACATTTAGAAGAAAAGCTTGATGAGATTGCAGAATCTAAGCAGGATTGGCAGCAGTTGTTATGGGAATTTTATGAGCCATTTATCCAAAAAATCAGTGAGGGCAAAACAAAAATCCAAAGCCAAAAACTAGCGATTCCAACAGGAGAAATTTGTCCGCTTTGTGGTAAGGAGCTAGTGCGTAGAAGTAGCAGATATGGGGAGTTTGTAGGGTGTAGTGGTTATCCAAAATGTAAGTTTATCCAAAAGGAATCTAACCCACAAGAAACAGAAGAAAACTTGGGTGAATGTGAAAAATGTGGCAAACCAATGGTGAAAAAATTTGGAAGAAATGGAGAATTTCTTGCGTGTAGTGGTTATCCAAAATGTAAAAATACAAAAGCGCTTAAAGGTGCAAAGTCGCAACCGCAAACCTTAGAGGGTGTAAAATGCCCAAAATGTGGGGGAGAAATATTGGAGCGTATGAGTAGAAGAGGCAAGTTTTATGGCTGTGCGAATTATCCAAAATGCGACTTTTTGGCAAATTTTCCTCCTACAAATCATCGTTGCCCCAAATGCCAATCCTTAATGGCAAGACGCACATACCGCAATAAACCTGTGCTAGAATGTATTGCTTGTAAGGAAAGGATAGAGGATACAGAGGCAAAAATAGAATCTTAAAAAGGAGTTAAGAAATGACACAAGAAGTTTTAGAGTTTTTAGATAATCATGTAGGTTTTTTGGCAACTAAAGGGACATGTGGGAATCCGCGTGTGCGCCCTATGCAATCTCCTTTGTATTATGAGGGGAAATTATATGTTTGCACTTCTAAGAAAAAAGGAATTTGTAAGCATATCCAAAATTTTTCTGGCATTGAGCTTAGCGCATTTGATGGTAAAGAGACTTGGATTAGAATCCGCGCAGAAGCTGTGTTTGATGAAGATATAGAAGTCAAAAAGAAAATGTTTGAAAAATATGCAGTTGTGAGAGAAATTTATAAAAGTCCCGATAATCCTGATTTTGCAGTTTTTTATTTTAAGAATCCTAGCGTAAAAATTCAGAGTTTTAGCGGACGCGATGAAGTGATAAAGGGGTAAAATGCAAGAGATTTTTTTATGCACAATTTGCAATGTTTCAAGCGGGAGTTGTGCTGAAGATTGCGCGTATTGCACACAAAGTGCGAAATATAACGCCGATATTGACCGCTACAAATATAAGCCGATTCCACAAATCTTAGAAGAGGCAAAAAGAGCAAGTGAAAATGGTGCGTTAGGATTCTGTCTTGTAACAAGCGGAAGGGAGCTAGATAGTAAGCGCACAGAATACATCACAGAAGCCGCAAGGGCTATTGTAGATAGTGGTTTGCATTTGCATTTAATTGGTTGTAGTGGAATCGCAAGTGTAGAGGCGTTAGCAGAGCTTAAAAAGGCTGGAATCGCAAGCTATAATCATAATCTTGAAACAAGCCAAAATTTCTTCCCAAAAATTTGCACGACACATAGTTTCAAAGAACGCTATGAAACTTGCGAAAACACACTAAAAGCTGGGCTTGGATTGTGTAGCGGTGGGATTTTTGGAATGGGAGAGAGTTGGCAAGATAGAATAGATTTACTCTATGCACTCCAAACTTTAAATCCCCATAGTTCCCCGATTAACTTTTTTATTCCAAATCCTGCATTGCCGCTAAGTCAAGAGATTTTAAGTGAGCAAGAAGCCCTAGAATGTGTAAAACTAGCGCGTGAGTATTTGCCTAATGCGCGATTAATGATTGCAGGCGGGAGAGAGCGCGTGTTTGGAGATAACCAAAAGGCATTGTTTGAATGTGGTATTAATGCTGTTGTGCTAGGGGATTATCTAACGACAAAAGGTAATACTCCAAAAGAAGAAGTTGAGCGCATTAAAGCTTATGGATATGGAATCGCAACGAGTTGTGAATAAAGGCTATTGAAGAAGTGGAATCCCTTAAAGAGAAAGATTTAGAGCAAAAACAACAAGAAGCAAAAGGAGTAAATCTTGTAGATTCTTTGGAAGCACAATCCATAAAATCAGAATCCAAAAATACCCTAGATAGTTGCATAAGCAGAGATAATAAAAGCAATTTGTGGTTTGAATCTTTGCTTAATATGGATTTATTTAAAAATGTTTGTGAAAAATTATGGTTGCTTGTGCGCTATTTGTATGTATTTTTAAAAGGCGATTTGCTGTATTTTGCCTCAAGTCTTAGTTTTTATACGATTTTTGCACTTCTTCCTATGCTTTTGATTGTTTTTTCTCTTGTTGCGGCAATGCCAGAGTTTAAAGAATATTTAGAAAGTTTTAAAAACCTTATCATTACAAATTTTATTCCCACGCATTCTGATGTTTTTCTAAGTTATATGGATAGCTTTTTGCAAAATTCTACAAAGCTTGGCGGAATGGGACTCCTTTATGCCTTTATTACTTCCATCTTGTTTTTTAAAAATTATCAAGATATTGCGGGTAAAATCTTTCATTCTAAAGCGCGAGGATTTTGGGATTCTTTGTCTGTGTATTGGACATGTATGACACTTTTTCCTTTAGGTATTTTGTTTTCTATTTATTTGAGTGCAAAAGCTTATGCGTATTTGCAAGAATTAGGTTATAGCACTTATATTGCTTGGTTTTTCCAGCTTATACCTTATTTTGTTGTGTGGGCAGTATTTTTTATGCTTTTTAAAATTTCAGCAAATACAAAAATTAGTAATAAAAATACTTTAGTTAGCTCACTTATTACCGCGCTTTTATGGTCAATTTGTAAATGGGGTTTTGTGTATTATGTATTTTATAATAAGGCTTATTTAACGCTTTATGGTTCGCTTAGCATTTTGCTCTTTTTATTTATTTGGGTCTATCTTTCTTGGGCGATTTTGTTGTTTGGAATGAGTTTAAGTCGTGGTATTGATGAGATGTTTATTAAAGAATTAGAAAAAGAGTGATGACAAATTTTTACCTCTTTTTAAAGAGATATTTGAATTTTATTATTTTCATTTATTTGTGTAATGTAATTTTGTTAGTTTGGTGGAATTATATTGCGTATTTTGGGGATTTAAGCTTAGATAGATTTTATTCAAAGCTTTTAAGAGGACTTTTTACATCCTTGTTTTTAGAGATTGCAATTATCCATATTGCTTATTTGTTGTTGCGCAGTAAAACAAAATATTTTCTATGGCTTTTTAGTATTTTTAGCATCATAGATTTAGTTGTTGAAGGATTTTTGCTATACACACATAAGACAATGTTTAATGCGCTTGTTGCAGATGCGCTTTTGCAGACAGATTTATTGGAATCCTATGAGTTTTTATTAACTTATTTGGATTATAAAATTTTGCTTGCTGTTGTGTGTTTGTGTTTGATATTTTCTTATTTTTTTAAAATTTTTCAAGCAAAGGAATCCAAAGAATTATTGCACAGAAAAAAAAAGAATTTTTATGCTTTATATAGCATCATTGCAGCAGTTTTTATTTTGGATATTTTCAATAAACATTATATAAAGAAAGATTTAGAAGCTTTTTCAAGGCTTAGAGAACATTCTCTAACGCGCATCGTGCATAGTTTTGCCCAACTGCATAATCAGCAAAATTTATTTGGAAGCTATAAGGAATATTTAGCAAATTATGAAGAAATTTACAAGCAATATCTAGATAAGGTAAAAACAACTAATGGTGTGCCAAATATTGTTTTGATTATCGGGGAAAGCGCGCAAAGGAATCATTTGAGCCTTTATGGAAATGCTTTAGAAACTACACCTAAAATGCAGAAGCTAGAAGAAACGGGAAATTTGATTAAATTTAGTGATGTGATTGCTCCTTATGCGCAAACAAGATTTGTCTTAGATTATTTATTGAATTTTGCAAGCATAGGAGAGGATAAATTTTATCAACGCTTGAATGTGGTAGATTTGTTTAAACTTGGTGGTTATAAGACATTTTATTTCTCTAATCAAGAATTAGCTTCTATTAACACGCGACTTATATCTGCTGTTGCTAATCGCGCAGATGTAACGCGATTTGTAGATCCTTATGCAAATCATGATTTATTGTTAAACAAAGCCTATGATGAAGGCTTATTGCCTTTCATCATAGATGCTTCGGGGGGGGGGCAGAAATTTAGTAGCTTTATGATTGTGCATTTAATGGGTAGTCATTTTTCTTATAAATATCGTTATCCACAAGAATTTAATCATTTTAATGCAGATGATATTACAATGCCTCCTGAAGTGACAAAAGAAATGCGACAGGTTGTTGCAGAATATGAAAACTCTATTTTCTATACAGATTCTATTTTAGAAAGAATCTTTCACGCTTTTAAAGATAAAAATGCTTTAATCATTTATTTGAGCGACCATGGGGAGAGTTTATATGAGCATAATGGATTTTTAGGACATTTTGTAACCTCGCGCTTTGTGGCAGAGATTCCATTTTTTATTATGGTTACAGATACTTTTAAATCTGAAAATCCAAAACTTTATAATGTAATCATAAAAGCAAAAGACAAGCCTTATATGACTGATGATTTAATCCATACATTAAGCCATTTAGGAGGGATTGAAGTTGAAGATTACAGAAAAGAAAAAGATATTTTGAGTGATGATTTTGATTATCATCGAAAAAGAATATTTAAAAATGAAAAAGATTATGAAATTTTAAGAAGTGAAAAAGCAAAACTTCAGTGATTTAATTTTGAAAAGAAATAAGATTTCAAAGAAAATAATGTTAAAATTATGGAACTTTCTATTTTTATAAGGAGATTTTTTGAACACCGAGTCGTTTCTTTTGGCTCTTTTTGCATTATTTTTGGTAATGTTGAATGGTTTTTTTGTGCTTTCTGAATTTGCAATTGTTAAAATTCGCCGTTCTCGTTTAGAGGAATTAAGTAAGCGCGAAGTGCCGAGTGCAAAACTAGCACTTAAGATTACAGGCAAGCTAGATTCTTATCTTTCTGCGACACAGCTTGGCATCACACTTTCATCACTAGGCTTAGGTTGGGTAGGTGAGCCTGCAATTGCACGTTTGCTTGAAACACCTTTCAAATATTTTTTAGGCGAGAATCCCGTATTGTTACATTCTGTTAGTTTTGTGGTTGCATTTAGCTTAATAACACTTTTACATGTTGTAGCAGGTGAGTTAATCCCAAAATCAGTCGCAATTGCCAAATCGGAAAAAGCAGTTTTATTTGTTGCAAAACCTTTGCATATGTTTTGGATTCTTTTCTTTCCTCTTATTCGTATTTTTGATTATTTGGCAGTGTTTTCTTTACACAAAATGGGGATTAAGCCAGCAAGTGAGGGTGAAGAGAGTGCGCACTCTGAAGAGGAGCTTAAAATTATTGTAGGAGAGAGCTTAAAGGGTGGTTATTTGGATACGATTGAAAATGAGATTATCCAAAATGCAGTCAGTTTTTCAGACACTATGGCAAAAGAGATTATGACGCCTAGAAAAGATATGATTTGTCTCTATGATGATAATACCTATGAAGAAAATATACATATTGTTACATCAACAAAACATACGCGCTATCCTTATTGCAAAGAAGGCAAGGATAATATCATTGGAATGGTGCATTTGCGTGATTTGCTTGAAACTATGCTAAGTGAGAATCCTGCTAAAGGGCTTGAAAGTTTAGTGCGTGAGATGATTATTGTTCCAGAGAGTGCATCAATTTCTAATATTCTTAGTCAGATGAATCGACGCCAAATTCATACCGCACTTGTTGTCGATGAATATGGTGGAACTGCTGGGCTTCTTACAATGGAAGATATTTTAGAAGAAGTTATGGGCGATATTAGTGATGAGCATGATAAAAAAAGTGATGATTGTCATAAAATTAACGAAGATTCCTATTCTTTTGATGGAATGTTAGATTTAGAGCGTGTAGCAGATGTGCTGGGGATTGAGTTTGAGGAGGATACAGAGCAAGTAACCATTGGAGGTTATGTTTTTAATTTATTAGAAAGAATGCCGGTAGTTGGTGATATAATTAGCGATGAATATTGTGAATATGAGGTTTTAGCAACAGAAGGAGCAAGGATTTTGCGGTTAAAGGCTACAAAAAAATCTTTTATGCAAGAAGTGATTAGTAAGTAAATGCTTGATTTATTTTTAGTGTTATTGCAAGTTTTATTTATTGGTTTAAAATTAGCAGGCAAGATTCAATGGTCATGGTGGCTTGTTTTGTTGCCAGCAATTATTTATGTTTTTTTGTATTTCTTTTTATTTTTTTTGGTGGGTGGATTCCTATTTGGCTTAGGAATCTCGCTAGCAGCATTTTAAGGAAAAAAGTGGAATTTGTAGCAATTTTGATGGGAAGTAAAAGTGATTATGAAGTAATGCAAGAGAGTATTAATGTCCTTAAGAAATTTGATGTGCCTTATGAAGTGATTATTAGTTCGGCGCATAGAAGCCCTAATCGCACAAAAGAATATGTAAAAAGTGCAGAAGAAAAGGGAGCAAAAGTCTTTATTGCTGCAGCGGGTATGGCAGCGCATTTGGCAGGTGCAGTAGCTTCTATGACAACAAAACCAGTGATTGGAGTGCCTCTTAAAGGTGGTGCATTAGATGGATTGGATTCTTTATTATCCACAGTGCAAATGCCTTCTGGAATGCCTGTTGCAACGGTTGCTTTAGGTAGGACAGGCGCAGTAAATAGCGCATATCTTGCAATGCAGATTTTAGCATTAAGTGATGCAGAATTAGGGGGAAAACTCAAAGAAGATCGCGTGATGAAAGCAAAAAATGTTGAGCTAGATTCTAGTGAGATTGAAGTTATTTTATAAGGAATATTATGGAATCTTGGATTGGGCTAGAGGAATTTGCGGCGTTAGCACATTTAGACAAAGAAAAAGTCTTAGAAATGGTGTCAAATGGAGCGTTAAAAAGCAAGCAAGAGAATGGAGTTTTTTTGATTGATGCAAACAGCGGCACACAAGCACTTGTGCAAACAAAAATGGCAGGCAACGCTGTAATGCTTGCGGAATCTACAAATATTTCCGTAGATAGTGATTTTGTAGAAAAAACTATTGGAACGATTTTGAGCCTACATGAAAAAGTTGTAAATTCTAAAGAAGAAACAATTTCAAGCGTAAAAAATGAAAATCAGTTTTTAAAAGATGCGCTTTTTAATACGCAAGAAGTGTATGAAGATGATAAAAAAACTATTGCAATTTTGCGCGAACAATTGCGTGTTGCACAAGAAGAGATTGAATTTTTAAAGCGTAAATATCGTCTAATGTGGGGTAAGGCGATAGATACAAAAGCAAAGGAATAAACTATTAATCTGCAATATGCTTGCCTTGAGTGCTTGTTAAAACAAGCATGTGCTACCGCAAAACTTCAAAATCATGCTTTAGAACAAGATGTATTAGAAGCTGTGAGTGCTGTTTTTGAAAATTTGGAGTATTTTAAGATTCCTTTAAGAGATTCTTCTAGTCTTTCTACTTTGGATATTAAAGATAAAGTAAAATTGCAAGGAAAATTGAGCAAGTTTTTCTTAAAAAAAGGAATCGCACTAAGTGGTGATTTTGAGATTCCACCTACACTTTTAGCAGTGTTGGTTTATGAAAAAATTGCAGAGATTTTAGACAATGCTTCTCCATATAGTGAAATTAAAACAAAAAGCATAGCGCAAGCTAGAGCGTATAAAAAAGATTTTATGCAGAGCTTAGAAAAAAAGCTAAAACAAGGAATAAGTCCAAAAGAGATTTTAGAATATGCAGTGCGCATTTGTGTTTTGGGCAATGTGATTGACTATGGAGCGCAGTGTAGTTTTGACTTAAAAGCAGAATCTAAAAAGATTTTACAAGCACATTTTGCACATTTTGCATTGGAATCTTTTATGAAAAAGTTAGAGAATGCAAAACAAATGGTGTTTATTGGGGATAATGCTGGAGAGAATGAATTTGATGAGATTTTAATTTTTGCCCTTAAGGCACTTTATCCAACATTAAAGATTTTTTATTTTGTGCGTGGTGCTGAAATTATTAATGATATTACTCTAAAGGATTTGAAAAATAGTGATTCTGCATTATTTAAAATTTGTAAAGTCATAGATAGTGGTGTATTAAGCCCGGGATTTATAGAATCCCTAGCAAATGTAGAAGCAAAAGAAATCTATAAAAAAGCTGATGTGATTTTGGCAAAGGGAATGGGAAATTTTGAATCGATGGAATGGCATGCAAAAAGAGATGAAAGAGTGTTTTTGTTGTTTAAAATTAAATGTAATGTGGTGCGTGATTATCTCAAAAAAATTTGGGTGATTTTGTGTTTTTCTCCCCATTTTTAGAGCAAAATTCATAAAATCCTTGTATTTTTGCGTTACGATTTGAAAAATTTAAGGATTTGGTTTGCTAAACATTAACTATTTTTAAGCAAGTGATTATGTGAAATTCTATAAAATGCAATATTCTCTGTAAAAATCTTGAAGGGAAATCTTAAAGGAAGGAGCATATATGCAATCAAATACTGCGTTAGAGTATGATTACTCCATTGCAAAACTATTTCTTTTTGCAACGATCGCATTTGGTATTGTTGGATTATTATTGGGTGTTGTAATCGCTTTTCAAATGGCGTTTCCAAGCCTCAATTATCTTGCTGGTGAATTTGGAACATTTGGAAGGCTAAGACCTTTACACACAAATGGAATCATTTATGGATTTACATTAAGTGGTATTTGGGCAGCTTGGTATTACCTAGGTCAAAGAGTATTAAAAATTTCTTACAATGAACATCCGTTTTTAAAAGCGATTGGACATTTGCATTTTTGGGTTTATATTGTGCTTATGGCTTTAGCGGTAGTGAGTTTATTTGCAGGTCTTACACAATCCAAAGAATATTCTGAATTGATTTGGCCACTTGACTTATTAGTGGTCGTTGTTTGGGTATTGTGGGGTGTTAGCTTGTTTGGTTCAATGGGTGTAAGACGTGAGCAAACAATTTATATTAGTTTGTGGTATTTCATTGCAACATTTGTAGCAATTTCTGCCCTCTATATTTTCAATAACCTTTCAATTCCAACTTATTTAGTTTCAGGTGTAGGTTCTATTTGGCATTCTATTTCCTTGTATGCAGGGACAAATGATGCGATGGTGCAATGGTGGTTTGGACACAATGCAGTTGCATTTGTTTTTACTTCAGGAGTTATTGGTGTGATTTATTATTTCTTGCCAAAGGAATCAGGACAGCCTATTTTCTCTTATAAATTGACTTTATTCTCATTTTGGGGCTTAATGTTTGTTTATATTTGGGCGGGAAGCCATCACCTTATTTATTCTACTGTTCCAGATTGGATGCAAACAATGGGTTCAATTTTTTCAGTTGTATTGATTTTACCATCATGGGGAACTGCAGTTAATATGCTTTTGACTATGAAAGGACAATGGCATCAGCTTAAAGAATCTCCGCTTATTAAATTCCTTATTCTTGCTTCTACTTTCTATATGCTTTCAACGCTTGAAGGTCCTATTCAATCTATCAAATCTGTTAATGCTTTAGCACACTTTACAGATTGGATTGTAGGACACGTGCATGATGGAGTTTTAGGCTGGGTTGGATTTACAATTATTGCTGCATGTTACCATATGACTCCACGTTTATTTGGTCGTGAAATTTACTCTAAAAAATTAATGGATATTCAGTTTTGGATTCAAACAACAGCGATTATCCTTTACTTCTCAAGTATGTGGATTGCAGGAATCACACAAGGTATGATGTGGAGAGCAACTGATGAGTTTGGAAGCTTAGCTTACTCATTTATTGATACTGTAACTGTATTAATGCCTTATTATACAATTCGTGCAATTGGTGGAGCAATGTATTTAATTGGATTTATTATCTTTACTTATAACATTGTTATGACAATTGTGGCTAGCAAAGCTCTTGAAAAAGAGCCAAAATTTGCAACGCCTATGGCAGCGTAAGGGAGGGTTGTGATGTTTCATTGGTTGGAAAAAAATCCGTTTTTCTTTACGGTAGTATTTTTATTGGTATTTTCTATTGCTGGATTGGTTGAGATTCTGCCTGATTTTGCAAAGGCTTCACGCCCGACAGAGAATCTTAAACCCTATACATTGTTGGAGACTGCAGGGCGTCAAATCTATATTGCAGAAAGCTGCAATGCTTGCCATTCTCAGCTTGTGCGTCCATTTAAAGCAGAGACAGACCGCTATGGTGCTTATAGTTTAAGTGGCGAATACGCTTATGATAGACCTTTCCTTTGGGGTTCAAAAAGAACAGGTCCAGATTTACACCGTGTTGGAGATTATAGAACAACAGATTGGCATGAAGAGCATATGTTAGATCCAGAAGCAGTGGTTCCGGGTTCTATTATGCCTGCATATGCGCATTTATATAAGAAAAATATAGATGTAGATACAGCTTATGCAGAAGCATATACACAAAAAGTTGTATTTGCTGTGCCTTATGATACAGAAAATAATCCAAAACTAGGAGATTTAGAAGCTGCGCGCGCAGAAATTTTGGCAGAGGCTAAAATTTTGGCAGAGGATATGAAAGATCCAGAAGTTAAAGCAGCACTAGAGAGAGGCGAAATTAAGCAAATTGTTGCATTAATTGCGTATCTTAATAGTTTAGGTCAAAAAAGAAGGGCAAATTAATCGTGGAATATGAAACGATACAAGTAGTTCAAGCATATGCGTATTGGTTTATCACCTTACTATTGGTTGTGTTATTATATGCTTATATTTATCACTTATATAAGAGCCAAAGAAGTGGGAAGATTGACTATGAAAAATACGCAAGACTTGCTTTGGACGATGAATTAAATGATCGTTTAATAGAAAAGCGTAATAATCAAGACAAAAAGAAGGAGAGCTAAATGGAATGGTTTAATTTAGGCGATAGCATAAATATGCTTGGATTAGCTGGAGCCGTAGCAATTTTAGCTTTGACTATTTTCATTGTAGGTGGTTATATCAAAAAGATGAAAGATAGCAAAGCAGAAGGCGAGCTAGCAGAAGAAGATTGGGATGGCATTAAAGAGTTTAAAAATGATATTCCAATAGGTTGGGGTGTAACTTATTTAGTGCTCATAATTTGGGCATTATGGTATTGGTTTGCAGGATACCCTTTAAATTCTTATTCTCAAATTGGAGAATACAATGAAGAAGTAAAAGCATATAATGCAAAGTTTGAAGAAAAGTGGAAAAATATTGATGCAGAAACATTGACTAAAATGGGACAAAATCTTTATTTAGTGCAATGCTCACAATGTCATGGAATCACGACAGAGGGTATGAATGGCACTGCTGCTAACTTGCTTGAGTGGGGTAAAGAGGAAGGAATTATCCTCACAATGAAAGAAGGAAGCAAAGGCTTAGGCTATATGCTTGGCGATATGTTGCCAATGAGCGAAACTGCACCAGGTGTTTTAAATACTGAAGAAGATTATCAAGCAGTTGCGGCATATGTAATGGCAGAAATTTCTGAAGCAAAAAAGACAAAATATCCTGAGTTGGTGGCTAAAGGTAAAGAATTATTTAATACAGCGACTTGTGTAGCTTGCCATGGAGATGATGGTAAGGGTATGGGTGGTATGGCTCCAGATTTAAGCAAATACGGAACCCCAGCTTTCGTAGCAGAAGTGCTAGAGAAAGGTAAAAGAGGACATATTGGTATTATGCCATCCTTCAAATCACAAATGCTAACAGATAAACAGAAAGAAGCTTTAGCACATTTTATCTATTCAGACAAGAACTAAGGAGGTTTGTATATGAACGGATTATTCGGAGTTAATGGGCTTTTAGGATATTTTGTAGCAGTTGTGTTGTTGCTTTCTATTGTATTTGGTTTAGGGTATGCTGCTGTTGTTACACAAAAAGCACAGTCAAATAATCCTTATGTGATTGAAAATGCAAATACATTGCAAATGACAAGCAAAGCAAATGCAGAACATTTTAAAGATGCACCTAAAGGAGAATAGCAATGATTAAATATAGTGGATTAGAAAAAGTTCTTTTTGCAGCACATATTGTTGCAATTATTGTGTCTATTGCAGTTGTTTTTATTCCTGATATGCTTCTTTTTGTTGGCTAATTGATGTCAAAGTATTTAAAAGTAGGGATTCTTTCCCTATTTTTTTGCACATTTATGTTTGCCAAACCTTATGTATTAGAGAATCAAAACCAACTTATTGATAAGACGGTTGGTTTTATTGAGATTCTTTCAAGTGAAGTTTATGAAAAAACTGGAGTTTCTTTATATGTTGTTGCCCTTGAGAATTTAGGAAGTAAAAATCTTCAAGAGAAACAACAATTCTTCATACGAAATCTTAAAAATCCCTATGTGCTGCTTTTTTTTGCTCAGTTTGAAAAGAAGATTAATATTATTGCAAGTGCAGATGCAGAAAAAATGTTTGATAAAAAGGAAGTGTATTGGGATTATATTGTTTCCTTGATTCCTAAAAAAGATGATGAATTAACTCCGCAGAATATCTCTGCATTTTTATTAAATGGTTTTGTGGATATTGCAGATAGAATCGCAGAATATCATGATGTAGAGCTAGAACATAGTTTTCCTAAACAAAATAAAGGTGTGCAAATTGCGGTGCGCACTTTATTGTATGTAATGTTATTTGTATTATTGTTGTTATTTGTATTTGTGTATTTAAGGAGAAGAGGATGAAAAACTATTGGCCACTTGGAATTTTTTTACTTGCAATGGTTGTTGTTGGGCTTATTGTTTTAACGCTTAAAGTAGCAATTTCAAATCCAGTAGAATTACAAGGAATGTGCCAGCAAAATTCACAATATATCGATGAAAATGCAAATGCAATCGCACAGATGCGCACTAGGTTATTGAGGCAATATAATATTGCTTTTGAAAGCATACAAGATAGGAATCTTAATAATTTTCGACAAATTTTTCTGCGCATTAGTGATAAAATAGATGAAAAAATCATAACAGAAGCTAAAGTTGAGTTTTTTTTAACACGCCCAAATACAACAAAAGAAGATAAAACTTTGGGTAATGGAGAGCTTGTAGATGGATTATGGCAGAGTAAGTATTTTGAGATTCAAAAACAAGGGCGTTATCAAAGTGAAGCTTTAGTAACAATTGGAGATGATTCCATTTGTGTTACACAAGAGTATTTAATCAAAGAATAGTGTGTAAGCAGATAAATAAAATAGGATTTACATTTTTAAAGTAAAATCTTGTAAAATTTGCGCATTTTAACTTAAAGGGATTGATATGGCAACGGTTTTGCAAATTGGAGCAGGTGGCGTAGGGGGTGTGGTGGCACACAAAATGGCAAAAAATCGTGATGTATTTTCACACATTGTGCTTGCTTCGCGCACTCTTAGTAAATGCAAAACAATCGCCGATTCTATTCGTTTTAAAGGTTTAGGCGAGATTGAAATTGATGTAGTAGATGCGGATAATGTGGAATCCATTGTTGCTTTGATTGAAAAATATCACCCAAAACTTGTAGTCAATGTCGCATTGCCCTATCAAGATTTAAGTATTATGGAAGCTTGTCTTAGGACAAAAACACATTATCTTGACACTGCAAATTATGAGCACCCAGATTCTGCACATTTTGAGTATAAAGAGCAGTGGGCGTTTGATACACGCTATAAACAAGCTGGAATCTTTGCGCTTTTGGGCAGTGGCTTTGACCCGGGAGTTACAAATGTATTTTGTGCGTATGCGCAAAAGCATTATTTTGATGAAATTCACAGCATTGATATTTTAGATTGCAACGCAGGAGATCATGGTTATGCGTTTGCGACAAATTTTAATCCAGAAATTAATTTGCGTGAAGTCAGTTCTAAAGCACGCTATTGGACAAAAAATGCTAAAAATTCTAATATGGAATCTAAAAGCCTTGTTTCGCAAACAGACTTAGCACTTAATCCTGATTTGCAACAAGATACAATTTATCGTAAATTTGAAAGAGAAGAAAAACATTTTGAGCTTGATTCAAATACACAAGACTTAAAAGTAGAATCCTATTTTAATGGGCAGTGGCGAGATATTGCCCCTTTGGCATTGATGAAAGAGTGGGATTATCCAGAAGTTGGTGTGAAGAATAGTTATTTACTCTACCATGAAGAGCTAGAATCGCTTATCCGCAATATTAAAGGTTTGCAAAGAATCCGCTTTTTTATGACTTTTGGTGAGAGTTATCTTACGCATATGAAAGTGTTAGAAAATATTGGCTTTTTACGGATTGATGAAGTTAGCCATAAGGGAGGGAAAATCGTCCCTATTGAAGTGCTTAAAACACTTCTTCCAGATCCTGCAAGTCTTGCAAGTCGCACAAAAGGACAAACGCATATTGGCTGCTATATAAAGGGGATAAAAGAGAGAAAGGAACGCACAATTTATATTTATAATATTTGTAATCACGAGACTTGTTATAAAGAAGTTAATGCGCAAGGGGTGAGCTATACGACAGGTGTGCCAGCAATGATTGGAGCAAAGCTCATTTGTGAAGATAAATGGGGGCTAAATCAACCCAAAACACCAAATCATGCAAATAATAGTGATATGCCACAAGGAGGGGAGTATCAAGGGATTGATTCTAATCATGGAAGTGGTGTTTGGAATATGGAGCAAAACGACCCTGATTCTTTTATGGCTGAACTAAACTTGCAAGGTCTCCCTTATGTTGTGTGTGAAATAGAATCGGATGGAAAAATAAAAGTTTTAGAAGACGGGAGAAAATAAATAACACAAACTTAAGATTCTAGTAATGCTTGTAATTCTTGTGCGTTGATGATTTTTATTCCTAATTCTTGCGCTTTTGTGAGTTTTGAACCTGCATCTTCTCCGCAAAGTAAGAAATCTGTTTTTTTAGAAACACTACTACTAACCTTCGCTCCTAGCGATTCTAGGAGCTCTTGATATTCCTCACGTTTTTTGGGAAGTGTGCCTGTAATCACAAAAATTTTATCCTTGATTTTAGAATCATAAATCGTATTTTGTGTTGTGCAAGTTGGAGAAATAAGCTCTAAAAGCCTTAAAAGGCGTTCAAGATTGACTTTACAAAACTCTTCTAAAGAAGCTGCCATTTCTTCGCCAAATCCATCAAGAGCGATAAAATCTTCAAAACTTTTTTGATAAAACTCTAACCCAAAAGTGTTTGCTAGTTTTTTGCTTGCACCCTCGCCAATATGCTCGATTCCAAGTGCGTTAATAAAACGCCAAAGCTCCACTCCGCGCGTAGCAGCAATCGCTTGTAATAAATTATTAATTTTTTTCTCTTTAAATCCCTCTAAGCCTTCTAAATCACTCGCTTTAAGCATAAAAATATCTTCAATGCTTTGAATCTTTTTCGTATCAAATAACAACTCAACAATTTTATCTCCCAAACCCTCAATATTGAGTGCTTTTTTGCTAGCAAAATGAATAATAGAATTTTTCACGCGCGCTTCGCAATTAAGATTCTGGCATTTAAGGAGCTTTTCCTCAATCAATAATTCACTCTGACAAATTGGGCATTTAGTAGGTGGTTGGTAGATAAATTGCGTCCCATCACGCAAAGCAGGCAAAGATTTAATAATTTTTGGAATCACATCACCGCTGCGAATCACAATCACAGAATCATTGATTTGAATATCCTTTTTGGCAATTTCATCAAAGTTATGCAAAGTCGCACGGCTTACTTTTGCCCCCTCAATCCTTATAGGTTCAAGCTCCGCAACAGGAGTAATCGCACCTGTTCTTCCTACTTGCAAAGTGATTCCTAATAATTTAGCTCTTTTTTCAATCGCTGGGAATTTATAAGCACACGCAAAACGCGGTGCTTTAATTGTAAAACCAAGCTTGTCTTGCAAAGCAATAGAATCTACGCGCACAACCATTCCATCTAGCATTATTGGATAAGAATCACGCTCATTAATCAAGTGCAAATAAACATCTTGAATACTTTTAGAATCATTGCAAAGTTCTACAAATGGGGATTTTTGGAATCCTAAAGCATAGATTTGTTCCATGAGTTCAAAGAAACTATCTGGATTTAGATTGTGTTGAAAGAGATTAGATTGTGCATTAGAATCTCGCAAATTAGAATCCTTTGCAAAGCGCATAAAATCCGCTATATCACAAGCACCTACACCCCATGGAATAAATTGCAATTTACGCTTCGCAGTGATTTTAGAATCCAGCTGACGCAAACTTCCCGCAGCAGCATTGCGTGGATTAGCAAAGAGATTTTCTTCTTTTTGCAAACGCTCTTGATTGAGATTTTCAAAATCCTGCTTAGCAATCACGCATTCTCCGCGAATCTCAATGCGCCCTTTATAAGCAATACTTAAAGGAATACTTGGAATCGTGCGTGCATTTTGTGTTACATTTTCTCCTACAAATGCGTCTCCTCTTGTTGCAGCACTGACTAAGATTCCATTTTCATAAAGCAGATTTAAGCTAGCACCATCAAATTTGGGGCTAACAAAAAAAGATAAGGAATCCTGATTGCTCCCGCGTAAAATGCGCTCTATCCATTCTTGCATTTCTTGATTGCTAAATACATCTTCTAAGCTCCACATTCTTTGGATATGCGTAGATTTACTAAAGGATTCTAATACCTTATCACCTACGCGCTGGGTGGGAGAATCTGGGGCAATATGTTTGGGGTTTTGCAGTTCAAAATCTCTAACTTGATGATAAAGCGCATCGTATTCTTCATCGCTTGCAATAGGGTCATCTAGCACATAATAGCGCTTTGCCCATAAATTGAGTTTTGAAACTGCTTTTAAATAAGATTCTAAAGTCATTTTAGATTAAGTTTGAGTGCTTCATTATCCATAATGCCAATTCCTTTGGCTAATGTGTTTTTGGCAATTTCTTGCGCCTCTTGCAAAGAGTGCATTTTATAAGTTCCGCATTGCAAAGAATTTGCCTCCGGAATCTCACTAACTTTAAGAATATCTTGCATACTTTTTTCCCATGCATCACGCACTGCTTGTGGAGTTGGTTTGCCAATTAAGCTCATATAAAATCCTGTGCGACACCCCATTGGTGAAATATCAATAATTTCTACTCCACCTCCATTTAAATGCTCACGCATAAAACCGGCAAAAAGATGCTCTAAAGTATGGATTCCTTTCTCGCTTAAAATTTCAATATTTGGCTTGCAAAAACGCAAATCAAACACACAAATTTCATCACCTTTTGGAGTGTGCATAACCTTCCCAAGACGCACAGCAGGTGCAGGCATAATTTCGTGATTGACTTTAAAACTATCTAAAAGTGGCATAGGGATTCCTTATGATTAAAATAAAGCGTAATGCTAGCACAATTCCTTGAAATTTACAGTTAAATAAGCATTTTATCTATATAATGGCAAGATTTATAGTAGAAGGTGCAATTATGCAAAAAGCATTTGAGGAATTATATGAAGCATTAGATGGCGTGGTTGAAATGGGGAGATTTAACCCTGCTGTGATTCAAGCAATGGTGGATAATAAAGATTCTATTATTTCTTGGATTCAATCTAGTGCGTTTCAAGAGAAATATGCTAAGCACCCTTACCCACCTTTAATGAATCCTGAAATGATTAATTACGAAAAGATGCCGCCACGTCTTGCTTGGGAACTAAATTTGCCTTTGCCATATATTGATATGGTTTTTCTTAGAAGTCATGGTTGTGGCTCGACAGGTTTAACAGCATTTTTGAAAAAGTGTGGAGGTGTGGAAATCTATTGTGAAGAATTTTATGATGTTGATGCAAGAGATCTTTATGTAAGTGCTTTTACAAGAATTATAAATGCTAAAGCTGCGGGGGGGGGGGCATTTATTTACCTATTAGTCTCTGATTATGCTTTTAGGGGAGATTATCAAAAGTATTTTGCTCTGATTCCGCAAAAACCTGCAATTAACCTTGTGCGTGATCCTGTTGAAATGTTAAAAAATTATATTTGTCATAGAAGACAAGTTGATTTTGGAAATTTATTTAATCTGACTTGTAGTCCATCAGAAGTTTTGAAAAATCGCGTAGGATATGGATTTTTTATGAATATCAAATCATTGCCTGTTGTTGATTCTCTGCCATTTTGGATTCATGATAAAATGATGTGCTTTCATGATAGCCAGCTTATTAAGTCTTGTATTAATATTAAGGATATTTATCAAATAGATATGAAGGAAATTATAGGTGATAAAGCGCGCGATACTATGGTGAAACTTGCAAAGTATTTTAAGATTAAGATTCCAAAAGATTGCGATAAAGAATTTTTTGCGCGCAGAGTAGCTGATTTTCAATTTTTGCTTCCTTTGACGCTTTATGTGCATCCTTTAGATTTTCAAAAATTAAAACAAGGTTTTACTAATGATTTAAGTAGTTGTAATCTAAAAGGAGGGATTCCAATTACAATTACAACTTGCTATGAAGAACAAAAGGATAAAAAAGATATTACAAAAATATTTTTTAAAGAGAGCATTAATCCTGTTGTTATTCTAGTTGAGGAGCAATATATTCAAGAATTATCCCAAAATGTGAATTTACAAAAATTATTAAAAGAGTATTTAGGGCAGTTTGTTAAAGCTTTATTTGCAAAGAAAGAAGAAGAAAGAGCAAAAATATTAACTCCTGATGATATATTGGAATATTTTCAAAACAGAAAATTTTTAAGAAGAAAGTTTGAACAAGCTTTAGAACAACATCTTGAGTATCTGCAACAAAAGCGTCCAGATATTATTAAGTCTTGGAAATATTATGCAAAGTTTAAAGCAATGTGTGCAGAAGATAAAAGTGATATGAAGTAAGGAGTGGAATTTATTATTCCATTCCTTTTAAAAGATTCTCCATTTCTGCTATTTCTTGCTCTTGCGCTTTAATAATATTTTCGGCAATTTTTTTAATCGTTGCATTATTTGTGATTTTTAGAATCTCTTTTGAAGCAATAACTGCGCCTTGGTGATGCGGTATCATTCCAGCTAAGAAAGTTTTTTGTGGATTATTATCATAGACTTTATTCATCTCTTTCATCATAGAATCCATAGCTTTTTGGCTTGCATTGCAAAAGTTTTCATAGGCTTTTTTATTAGAATTTTCCAAAAAAGATTCCGTGTTGAGCAAAGAATTAAAAAATTTAATTTCTTCTTCTTGTGTTGTTATAATATTTTCAGCGATTTTACGGATTTTTGGGTCTAAATTAGGAACTTCTAGTAAAACTTCTGAAGAAAGGATTGCTCCTTGATGGTGTGGAATCATATTGCTTAAAAAATCCCTATCAGCACTCCCGCTTTTTATAGTGGCGTTTTCAATCATGGGTTGGTGCATAGATTGTATAATAGTTGCTGAAATCCCTTGAGTGTTATGTGGCATTTGCATAGAGGAATGCGAAGAATGATGCTGTGGCTGCGCTAGAGCAACACTAGCTAGAGCTGCTGCTAGAATAAGTGAGTAAGTCATAGTTTTCATTGTTATCCTTTTTAAGAAATTTTTAAAAATATTCTGTAATGGTAATAAAAAAAGTTAAATCATTAAATAATGAAAACGTAAAATATAATTTCCTAAAACCCATAGTTAAATCTCTTAAAATCATAAAAACTCTATGGCAGAAGTAACACAAAGTAACAAAAAAAGATATTTTTTCATTTCTTTTAATAATTTATATAAATACAATATGTATTTTAAATTTATATGCTATAATCACGCCAAAAGTTAATGATTTTTATTTATCAAGGTTTATAATGACAAGAAGAGATTTTTTGCAAGTATCAAGTTTGACGCTTTCAGCATTAGTGTTAAATGCTTGCTCAAGTGGTGAAAAAATCGGTGATAGCGATTTTAAAAGCCTAAAAATAGGTTATTTGCCAATTGCTGACCATCTCTTAATCATCGCAAAAGAACTAAAGAAAAGTAATTTTATTCCTGTAAAATTTTCATCTTGGGCAGATTTAAGTGAAGCCTTTAGAAGTAAAAGCATTGATGGAGCATTGATTTTAACCCCGCTTGCTTTAAAATTAAAATCACAAGGGCTAGATATTAAAGCGATTTTAGCAGCACATCGTAATGGGTCTGCTTTGGTGGTTAAAAAAGGTGTGTTGCAAAACAAAGATATTTCTGCGCTTAAAGGTTTAAAAATTGCGATTCCAAGCCGTTTTTCAACGCATTATTTATTGTTGGGAAATCTACTAGAGCAAGGGGGTTTAACTCCTAAAGATGTGAAACTTATTGATATGCCACCTACAGAGATGATTTTTGCGCTAAATTCTAATAGTATTGACGCATTTATTGTCGCAGAGCCATTTTGCGCACAAGCAGAAGAGCTAAAAATCGCAGATATGTTTATTCTTTCCCATCAGATTATTAATGACCATATTTGCTGTGTTTTGGCTTTTCACGATTCTGTTTTAAAGCAAAGGAGCGATGAAGTTTCAACACTTTTAGGAGATTTTCTTACCACAGCAGATTTTATTAACCAAAATCCACAAGAAGCCTCAAAATTATCTTTGAAGTTTTTTGGACAGAAGCCTGCATTGCTTGAAAATCTTTTAACACAAGATAAACGCATTGTGTATAAGAATCTTAAATTACAAGAGAAGGATTTAGAGCAAACTTTGCAAGATATTAAAAACTATGAAGTGGATACATTTGAGATTGCTTTTAAAGATTTTGTAGATTCTACTTTTGTAGATGCGTATTTGGGGTAGTTATGCAAAAATTAGTCTTGTATTTTTTATCCGGTATTGTTTTAGTTGGGTTTTTATTTTTTTGGGAAGTTGCCACAAAGGATTCTAATGTGCCACAAGTGAGTGAGATTTGGAGTTGTTTTATCGAGCTTTTAGAAAGCGGAAGATTGCAAACAAGTATTATAGATTCTTTAGTGCGCTTTTGTGTGGGATTAATCATTGGTGGAATCTTAGCGATTTTTCTTGGATTATTTTTAGGAAGATTCAAAAGCGTGCAGATTGTCTTAGAGCCCTTTATTCAGCTTTTACGCCCGATTTCTCCGATTGCTTGGTTGCCTTTAGTTGTGCTTTGGTTCGGGATTGGGGAAGTGGGAGCAATTTTTGTGATTTGCTATGCAGTATTTTTCCCGCTTTTGCTTTTAACCATTGCAGGAGTTAGGCAAATTAATCCTACATTACTTGTAATGGCTAAAAATTTTCAAGCAAGTGAGGGATTAATTTTTAGAAAAATTATTATTCCCGGAGCATTTTTGCATATTTCTAGCGGACTTAAGCTTGCTGCTTCTATTGCGTGGATTCATTTAGTAGCAGGAGAAATGCTTGGAATCCAAAGTGGGCTTGGATATCTAATCATTGATGGACGCAATTTGATTCGGATTGATATGGTTGTTGTTGCAATGCTTGTAATTGGGGCTTTGGGCTTTGTGATTACTATGTTGTTTGATTTTTTAGAAAAATGGATACAAAAACGCTTGGGAGGTTTGCGATGATAAGTTTAAAAAATATCTCTAAGCATTATACAGATTATGCGGCATTGCAAAATGTCAATCTTACATTCAATAAAGGAGAATTTATTACGCTTTTGGGTGCTAGTGGTTGTGGCAAAACAACACTTTTAAATATTATTGGAGGTTTTGAAACTTTTGATACAGGTGAGATTAGAATCGAAAATCAAACCTTTGCTAAACAAACAAAGCCTAGCGCGTGTATTAAAATTTTTCAAGATTATGCGCTGCTTCCTTGGTTAAATGTTTTAGAGAATGTTAAATTTGCATTGCAAGCACAAGGGGTTAAAGAGTGTGAAAGTCTCGCAAAGGAATATTTAAAAATTGTGCATTTAGAAACGTTTTCTACGCGTTTTCCAGCACAACTTAGCGGGGGACAGAAACAAAGGGTGGCTTTAGCTAGGGCTTTATGTGTGCAGCCAAAAATTTTGCTTTTAGATGAGCCATTTTCTGCATTAGATAATTTTACGCGCAATGCGTTGCAAAATGAGCTTTTAGAGATTAAACAGCATCTTAAAACAACAATGATTTTTGTAACGCATGATATTGAAGAGGCGATTTATTTAGGAGATAGAGTGGTAATCTTAAAGCCAAATCCGGGAGAGGTTGTAGCAGATATTGAAGTAAGGGTTGATAAAAGCGATAGAAATTCTTTAGAGTTTTTGCGCTTAAAAAGAGAAATTGCAGAATATTTAGAAACTTATCGTTTTGTGCAAGATTATTCGATTTAAATCTTAAATTCTTTGGAATTTTCAGATTCCAAAGACTCTAGGATTTATCCTAGAAATTTCACATAAAAGGAAAATAATATGGAAGTTGTTCAAACAAGTTGCACAAGATTAGACCCTATTGATAAAAAGGGTTTAGAAGAGTTGATTAAAGCAGGTAAAGCGAATCCTGATGTGATTAAAACTTTAAAATGTAAAACTGTTGCGGAGGGAAAATTCCGCCATGCAAATTATATTAGAAATTTACCTGCATATATTGTAGATGAGCCACCAACACTTTTAGGAGATGATACTGCTCCAAATCCTAGCGAAGCGGTATTAGCGGCACTTGGAAGCTGTTTAGCTGTGGGAATTCATGCAAATGCAATTGCGCAAAATATTGTGATTCATAAATTAGAATTAGAATTAGAAGGGGATTTAAACATTACGGCAGTTTGGGGAACAGGAGATTTAAACAAAGATAAACCTCTAGGCTTTACAGATGTGCGCGTTAAAGTGATTTTAGAATCTAATGCAAATAAAGAAACACAAGATGCACTAATTGCGCATGCAACGAAGTATTCTCCAGTAGCAAATACGATTCTAAGGGCTGTTAATTTAGAGGTGAAATAATGCAAACAGCACTTTTAGAGCAAACTCTAAGGAGTTTGCAAGCTAGATTAACACATATTCATCAAGGATTCTATCCCAAAGAAATTTTAGAAAACTTAGGAAAATCTGGAACTTATGCTAGCTTTTTAGAACAAAAAGAATTGGGTTTAGAACAAGCCATACAATCCATTTATGCAGTGTCTAAAGTGTGTGGAAATACCGGCTTTTGCGTATGGTGTCAAAATGCGCTTGCGTGGTATTTGTTGCATAGTGATAACAAGAAGTTGTTTGAAAAGGCAAGTTTGGGTGAAGTTCTAGGTGGCACAGGTTTGTCAAATCCTATTAAATCTTTTGCCAGAATAGAATCTGTGAAAATAAAAGCAGTTAAGGTTTCAGGTGGATATGTGCTAAATGGAACATTGCCTTGGGTTTCAAATTTAGATTATGGACATTATTTTGGTGTGATTGCACAAGAAAATGAGAATTTTATTTTTGGAATCGTGCATTGTGTTGTTGATAAATTAGAATTACAAGAAGATGTGCATTTTATAGGTTTAGAGGGTTCTGGGACATTTGCGGTGGTGCTAAAGGATTATTTTTTAGAAGATGCTTTAGTGATTAGCCATTCTTTTAATGCAGTCTCTCAAAAAATCATGCCCGGATTTGTGCTTATGCAATCTGGAATCGTATTGGGACTTTTAGAAAATGCTATTGCAGTTTTAGAAAAATATCAAGATTCCAAAAATGGAATTAACGCATATTTGCCTTATGGGAATTTACAAAATATTGCAGAAATTAAAGAGCAACGCGACAAAATACAACAAGAAGCATTGTATTTAGCAAAAACACCTTATGATGAAAGTGAAAGTTTTTTTCATAAAATTTTAGAACTTAAGAGCAAGGGAGCAACATTATTGCTAGAAGTGGCACAAATTGCTATGCTATCTGCTGGAACAAAAGGTTATCTAAAAGATTCTAATGTTTCTAAATTATTAGTGGAATCTTATTTTGCGGCGATTGTTACTCCTTCTCTTAAGCATATCAATAAGATTTTAGGAAAAGTATAGAAGTTTTTCTAGATCGCGACTTCATTATATTATAAAAATTATAGCTATAACTAATTTTGGAATCTCCCACCAAAAGTGGGGAGGTTTATTTTACATTGCGGCTTAAATAATCGCCTAAGAATTTTAATTCTTCATCAGAGATTTCTGTTTTACGAAAAAAAGGCATAGAATGTTTGCCATAACGCACAAATGTGCTAACCAAATCTGCGCTTAAATCCGTCCTATCCTCTAAAAGTGCGGGGACTCCTAGCCCTTGATAAGTGACTTCTAAAGCGTTTGTGCCGGGCATTCCTACGCCATGACAAGGCATGCACCATTTACTATAAATTTGCTGTCCCTTTTTCTGTGAATTGGTCAAGGTTTTTGTGCTGATAGTAGAATATGCAGCGGGAGACTTTGGAGAGTTTGGCACATATTCAAAAACGCCCACGCCTTCTCCTTTTGGCAACCATTCTTTAGAATCCGCATTAGCTACACTAAATCCTAACAATGTGAGTGCGCATAACGCAATGATTTGTTTTTTCATTTTTTATCTCCTTGTTTTAGGCTTTTTAGAGCAACAGCATCAAGTTTGTTGTTTGAAAAACGTTGGTTTCTTGCATCTTTAGGATAGATTCCGCCACGACCGGGAGCCAAAATTCCATTAGGGTCAATGCAATCTTTAAGCTGCTCGTTGAAACGAAGCAATGCGTGGTTGTTAAAAGAATATGCGTTCATTACATCATCTTGGAATGTCGGTGCAGCGCGATAATCTCCCCAGCCATTTTCTGCTGCTACTTTTACCATTGTGCGGTAGGCGTTACGCAATTTGAGATTATGCTCTTGGTCTGTGCGTGAATTATTAAACGCAAGCATAAAGCAAAATGCACGATACATCCAACTTCGTGGGTGTGCAAAAGGTGTAATAGGAGATTCCATACCTAAATCATGGAAAACTTGAATATAAACATCTTGGCATTTAAGCAACTCTTTGCCATCACGTGGAATAATAGGAGAAAACCACACATGTCCATCACTTGGTTCTAAGGATTCTCCCCTTGTGCTAAGCCAAAAAATCTCCATATTTGGAATCCCAAGACTTACTTTGTGTTTCATCGCAGTTTTTTGCTCAAGTGTCATTGGCAATGCAAATTCTTGAACAATGTCGATTTTCGCATCTTTGATAACTTTAAATCGTTCTTTCACATAATTCATATTTGCATAGCAGGTTTCTTTGCAACCATAAATTGGAATATCAATTTGCCAATAAGGAATGTCTTTTTTTAAGGCGTAATTTGTAATTTTGTTTAAGTCAGGCATTCCTCTCTTAGAAGTCAAATAGCTTTTGAGTTCGGAATCCATAGCCTTGCCGTGTGGTGGATTTAGCGGGCTGCGATAGAGAGGCCAACCTACGATAAAGCTATCTTCTAAGTAGTTTAGAATCTCAACAGCTGGGATTAAATCCTCACGCCTTTTCATTTTGAGTGATAAAAGCAGATAATATTCTGGCTTTGGCATCATCCAAAATCCCATTTTTGTTACGATTCCAAAGTTAGATTGCGAAAACAATCCATCTACATAAGGACCATAGCCATATTTGTTTTCTGCAAAGGTTTTCGCACCGGGTAATGCTCCCATTCCTGTGCGCAAAACCTCGCCATTTGCGAGCACAACTTCCATACCGCAATGCGAGCCAAAATGGTCTCTATACATACCCATAGTATATCCCCAACCATGGTCTAGTGCATTGCCCACAGGAGAACCCCAACCCGGGTCTGGAATATCTAAAAACACATTGAGATTGTGTTTTTCAACATATTCGTATAAATCAAAATAACTCACACCGGGTTCTACGATGCAAAAGTTGCGCTTATCATCAACTTCAATGATTTTATTCATACGCTTCAAATCAACAACAACATCGCCTCTGCGGTTTGGAGCGCAACTCCCATAGCCGAGATTTTTGCCCGTAGAAATTGGAAAAAGTGGAATCTTAAATTCATTTGCAATTTTTACAATTGCTTGAACCTCTTGAGTGCTTTTAGGAGCTAATGCAAGAGAGGGAATAGGCTCATCATCATCGTCCCATTGTGGAGAGTAAGCATCTCTGTATAACGCTAAATCCTCTTCTGTTTGAAAAACCCATTGCTTACCAATAGCCTTTTCAAATTTATTGCGTGCAGCAATAAAATCTTCTTGCTTTACATTGATAGGTAGAATCATAATATAACTCCTTTTGGTGCGAGTATCCAAGTGCGTGCCTCACTAGATTTTGTGTTGTAAGCAACGCGCAATCCATAATCTGCCGCCATTGTGCTAATCACAAAAAAGGTTGCTTCACTGCTGATGCTTCCAATGATTGCGCCACTTTGTAAGGCAACTTTTAAATCACTATAAATTGTGCGTATATCGCCATTGACTTCCAAAATTTTGTCGGCTCGTATGCCATTTAAATCTGCATTACACATTAAATCTTTGATAAAATATGTGATTTTGGTATTTGTTTGCTGTGGAAGTTCTAATATTTGTGCGTCTAAATTTGAGATTCCAAAGGCGATGGCAGCCGAGCTTTTTAAGAAATTTCTACGAGAAATTTTTGGCATAACTTCTCCTTTAACATTGGGAAAATCATTAACAAAAAGTTAAAATTTATTTAACTAAAATGTGTATGAAATTATACAACTGGAAAATTTAATAATATCTTAAAGTGTGTATTAGGGTTTTAAAAGACTCTTTACTTCTAAGAGTTTTATCACTTTTAAAGCTAAAGAAGAGAGTGGAAGAGTGCTTAAAGCATCAAGAGGGAAAAACTTAAATTTGGAATTAGCAATAATATGTTGTGGAACGATATAGCAATGCACGCTTAGATTGTATTTTGTGTAGGCGTGTTTTAAGATTCCGATATTTTGAAGTTTTGTGGAATCTTTTTGCAAAATTTCTGGGAAATTATAAAGCCCATAATATAGCTTTTGTGTGCTTTTTACAAGAGCAATTTTGGAATCCTTAATACAAATTGCAAGATACAGAGATTTTTTAAGATTCCGCATTTGTTTTTTTGTCGCGAGAGCTTGCAAATGATTCTTTCCTTGACAAAATTTAGAGATTGGACAAATTTCGCATTTTGGTGATTTTGCAGTGCAGATTAATGCTCCTAAATCTAATAAGGCTTGATTGTGATTAAAAGAATCTTTTTTGTTTAAAAGTAGCCTTGCTTTTTCTTCTAAAATCTTTTGTGCAGGGTTCTTTAATGCAAAAAGACGAATTAAAATGCGCTTAATATTAGAATCTACAAAACTCACGCATTGATTATAACCAAAGCACGCCACAGCTCCTGCGGTATAAGCACCAATCCCGGGAAGTTTAACCAAACTTTCTGCTTCTTTGGGTAATCCTGTTTTTGCACAGATTTTTGCAAGCTTTTGTAAGTTTCTAGCACGTGTGTAGTAGCCTAACCCTTGCCAAAGGCGTAAAACTTCTTCTTCTGTTGCTTGACTTAGAGTTTCTAAATCTGGAAATTTCTCTAAAAATGGAAAAAAATAACGCTCTAAAACAACTTTAACTTGTGTTTGTTGTAGCATAATTTCACTAATTAGCACTGCATAAGCGCGGTTTGGAATCGTTTTGTTACGCCAAGGGAGAGAATGGCGTCCATTTGAGCAATACCAAACAAGAAGGCTATTTTGGAGTTTTGTAATTTGGGATTCCATTAGAGATGTGGGATAATATGCTCTTTATAGAGTTTTAAAATCTCTTTAGAATCTTCAAGTTTAGAAGAAAGTAATTTTAAAGAAAGTGTTGTGATAGGCACTTGTTTTTTTAACTCTAAAATTTGTTCTAAGCAGTCTTGCGGAGTGCCAATAATCATATTCTCTAAAATTCTATCTTTGCTGAAAAATTCTGCCCTAAATTCTTCATAATTTGTAGCTTTGATAATAGCTTCAAATGTTGGGTTTGCTTCATTAGCGCGCAACATACATTGAGAGAAAATATCCGCACCAATTTGCGCTTTTTCTTCTGCTTTACTTCTTTCTTTGTCGATATAAATTGCACGTGTTAGTGCAAATTCAAAAGATTTTGTTGCTCCATTTTGCATAAAAAGCTCATAAATTTCTTTTGCATGTTCAAGTCTAAGCGTAAAAGCTCCTAAGAAGTTATAACCGCGTTTTGCAGCATCTTTTAATGTTTCTACATCTAAACTTGCGACAAAAAAGGGAATCAATCCCTTAGGGTGTGGGCGTATTGAAACATGATTAATATCAAAAAACTCCCCTTCAAATTGCACTTGGTCTTTAAAAAGCAAATTATGGATAATCTCTGCATTTTCTAGCATAATTTTGCGGTTGTTTGTTGGGTTGTTTCCCATTGCAATATCAAAAATAGGGAATGCCCCACGTCCAAATCCAAATAAAAAACGTCCTTTGCTTAGCAAATCTAATGTAGCAATTTCTTCTGCAAGTTTAATAGGGTGATAATGGGGAAGTAAGATTGCAGCAGAACCAACTTTAATATTTTTTGTGCGTGCTAGAGCGTGGCTCATAAGCGCAATAGGTGCAGGACAAAGTGTAAAATTATTAAAATGGTGTTCCCCAATCCATGCTTCATCAAAGCCTAAAGAATCTGCATATTCGAGCAATTCCATTGCATCAGAAATTGCAGAAGTCTCGTTATTCTCCCAGTTTTCAATGAGTTCAAAGATTCCACTTTTCATTAGTTTTCCTTATTAGTCTTTTAATGTTTGCATATCAATCACATAACGGAATTTCGCTTTTCCGCTTGTTAGATTTTCATAAGCTTCATCAATTTTATCAGCACTAATGATTTGTGTTTCAGGATAAATTTTGTGTTTTAAGGAATAATCTAGCATTTCTTGTGTTTCTTGCATTCCGCCAATTAGAGAGCCATAAACTTTGCGCCCTGCGTTAAAGACTAAGTTTGTAATATTAATATCTGGGCTTACTTCTCTTGGTGGAAGTCCAACAATAGCAAGTTCTCCGCCAAAGCTTAAAAGATTAACATATTCCATAGGATTATATGCAGTTGGGATTGTGGAGATGATGAGGTTAAAGCGTTCTTTGACTCCTTGTGTGCTATCAAAAAGTTTTGTAACTCCTAAATCTTGCGCTTCTTTTTCTTTTTTTTTGTTGCGTGCAAAAACATACACTTCAGCTCCCATTGCTAAGGCGTATTTTACTGCCATAACTCCAAGCCCTCCAAATCCTGCAACAGCAACTTTATCTCCCTTTTTCACTCTACTAAATTTAAGGGGAGAATAGGTTGTGATTCCAGCGCATAACAAAGGTGCGACTTTTTCTAAAGGAGCATCTTGTGGCACACAAACTGCAAAATGTTCATTGACAACGATATTATTAGAGTATCCACCATAAGTAGGTTCATTATTATGAAAGCAATCTTTGCAATCATAAGTAAAAACGCATTTGCCATTTTCGCAAAACTGCTCTTGACTTCTTTTACAAGCATCGCATTCCCCGCAACTATTCACCATGCAGCCAACTCCTGCATAATCGCCTACTTTAAACTTGCTCACTTTGTTTCCTACTGCAACAACTCTTCCTGCAATCTCATGTCCTGGAACCATAGGATAGATTCCATCATGCCATTCACTGCGTGCAGAATGAATATCACTATGGCAGATTCCTGCAAATAAAATTTCAATAACAATATCATTTTCTCCCATAGGATGTCGCGTGAAAGAAAACTTTTCAAATTTAGAATCTTTGTCTTTTACTGCATAGCCAAATGCTGGAATTCTTTGCCCTAGGGGAATATTTTTAAAATCTTGCATAGCAATCCTTTGTGTTTGTAGATTTAAAATTATATGCTTTAATCGTTTAAAATATTGATAAAATTGCATACAATTTTAGTAAAGCAAAAAGTGAGAATCATAAATTATGGAAATATCAGATAGTTTTGCGCTATTAGAGTTTTTAAAACACAAAAACTTATTGCCTAGTATAGATTCTACCTATAAGAGTGATGATAGTAGGTATTGGTGGTGGCCAAATGCTTTGAGTTTTGAAGTGGTGGTTGGGGCAATTTTGGTGCAAAATACACGTTGGGAACAAGTAGAGATTGCTCTAAAGAAGCTAAAAGAACATAATGTATTAGATGTGGAATCTTTAGCAAAATTGCCTTTGGAAGTTTTGCAAGAAATGCTGAAAAATGTTGGATTCTTTCGTCAAAAAGCATTGAGATTGCAAGCATTGTGTGCAAATCTTTTAAAAGATTTTGGGGATTATGCAAGTTTTTGTAGGAATGTAGATAGGGAATGGTTGCTTGCACAAAAAGGAATCGGAAGTGAGAGTTGTGATGCGATTTTAAACTATGCTTTAGGGCGTGAAGTGATGGTTGCAGATGCTTATACTTATCGTTTGCTAAAGAGTTTTGGCTATGCGTTGGAATCCTATGAAGCAATGCAAGAATGGCTAATGCAAGGTGTGGTAGAAAATTATGCAAAAGTTTGTGCGTTATATGGCTTTGCGATTCCTTTGAATCTTTTATATGCAAGGTTTCATGGCAAAATTGTAGAATATTCTAAAGATTTAAGGAAGAAATGATGCAAAATAATTATCAAGAAAATCTAGAAGCGTTGGAAGTCTTTTTGCAAATTTGTAAGATTCCACATGCGAGTAAACATACAGAAGCGTTGAAAGAGTGGATTATACAATATGCGCAAAAAAGTGGCGCAGATGTAAAATGGGATAATGCTGGGAATATCCATTGTGTCAAAGGAAAGCCAAAATTGTGCTTACAAGGGCATTATGATATGGTGTATGTTTCTAAAAATGCACATTTTAGTGTGATTCCAGAATTTATAACAGAAAATCATCAATCTTATCTTTGCGCTAAGGATTCTAGTTTGGGTGCAGATAATGGCGTAGCTGTGGCTTGTATGTTGCTTGCATTAAGAGATTGTAAGAATATTGAGTGTTTATTTACCAATGATGAAGAAATTGGAATGGTGGGTGCAAATCATATCACGTTAAATTTACAGGCAGAATCCATGCTAAATTGTGATAGTGAAGAGATTGATGAAGTTGTTTGTGGTTGTGCTGGGGGATATGATTTAGAGGGTGAAATTACATTATCTCTTTTAGAGATTCCACAAAATTGCGTGTTTTATAAGTTAGAATCTAAAGGTTTTGTTGGTGGGCATAGTGGAATTATGATTCACAAAAATATTCCTAATGCAATTATTGAAGGTGCTAAGTTAGCAAAAGATTTAGTTAATAGCGGAGCATTAATTGTTAAGTTTAGTGGAGGGGAGAAGCGAAATTCTATTCCTGTTGGTGTAGATTTTTGCGTTGCGATTCCACAAGAGAAATTGCAAGATTGTGAAAAAATCCTAAAAAATACCACACAATTTAATGCACAAATTACAGAATCCTATCCTTATTATTTTGACGCAAAACTCTTGCTAGAAGCGATTTTAAGCCTTAAAAATGGTGCGCTTGTAATGCGTGAGGATATGCCGATTCTATCTAGTAATATTGGAATCCTAAACCAAAGTGTGCAAAAAGATACAATCATTTTTAATCTTATCGCAATGGGTAGGGGAAATGTAGAATCTCTAATGTTAGAGCATTTAGAACAAGAAAAAATAAAATTGGGCAATCTAGGATTTAGCGTAAAAGTTCAAGATTATTATTCTCCTTGGGAAAAAGAAGAGAATATATTGGTGCAAAAAGTATGGGAGATTTATCAAACACAAAGAAAAAATCCTTGCTTAAAAGAGATTCACGCGGGTTTAGAATGTGGAATCTTAAAACAAAAATATCCAAAAATCAATTTTGTCTCTATTGGTCCAACAATCTTAAATCCGCATTCTACACAAGAGCGATTAGAGATGGAAAGTTTTGTGCAATTTGACAGAATCTTAAAAGAGATTTTAAAAAGATTTGACGCGATTTAGCCAAACGCAAAAGAGATTCTGATACAATGGCGCAAAATTTAGATTTAGGAATTTATGATGCAAAATCACTTTAAATGGAAGATTTTTATTTCAAGTATGGCACTTAGTGTTACAATGGCAAGTGTATCTTTAGCTGCGCCTTCATTGGTAAGCGGGGTAGCATTTTTTGTCAATGGTGATCCTGTAACTTTGATTGAGCTTTATAGAATGCAGCAACGTGAGAAAATCTCACAAGATGTTGCGGTGGATCGATTAATTAATGAGCGTTTGCACGAAGAAGAGATTAAAAAGCGCAGACTTAGTGTAAATGATTTAGAAGTTGAAGATGAAATCCAAAGGGTTGCTAAACAAAATAAAACAACACCTGAAAAAGTAAGACAATATGTAGAAGGTAATGGTGGCAGCTGGGCGACTTATAAAGAAGATATTAAAAAAGAAGTTCTAAAGCGCAAATTGTATCAAAGCATTACGCAAGAAAGTTTAAGAACGGTTGATGATAAAGAAGTGCGTGAGTATTATAATGCTAATCAACGTGAATTTTTAATCCCGCAAAGTATTGATGCGATAAAGTTTTATAGCAAAGATAGTGCTGCGATTGAGCGTTTAATCCAAAGTGGGGGAAAGGTTGTTGCAGGGAATGTTAAACAAGAAAATGAAGTGTTGCAAACTGCGGCATTAAATCCGCAAATTGTTTTATCTTTTGTGCAAGGAAAAGTAGGGGGATTCACACCGATTTTTCCTATTGGAGAAGATTATGTAACATTTTTGATTAAAGGCAAGCACAATCCAGTTCTTTTACCTTATGAGAGTGCGCGTAACATTGCTTTGCAAAAAATTATGCAGCATAAAGAAAATTACGTTATTTATGAGTATTTTGAAAAATTGCGCTCAAATGCAAAAGTCAATATTGTGCGCTTAAATTAAAAATATAGAATAAGGGGATAAGAATGCAAACTATAAAAAAACTAGGAATCTTGACAATAAGTTTAACGGCTTTGGTAATGATGGGATGTTCAAATAAACAAGAAAAGTATAATATTGTTCCTAATAATCCACAATCTGTAAAGTGCTATAACGAAGGCACAAATACAGCAAGAAATTGTGATGATACAGATTATAATAAAATTTTGGAATCCCAAAAAGTATGGAATATTAGTGCATACAGCTACAAACACACCGTAACTCCGCTAAAAAGCGATGCAGACAGTAATTATAGTATGCGCTTTGAAAAAGGAATGGTGAATGGAAGTTTTGGTTGTAACAATTTCTTTGGAGCTTACACGCTAAAAGATGGAATCTTAAAAGTTGGAAACGCAGGAATGACACGCAAAATGTGTGATGAAGCAACAATGAAAAATGAAACAATGCTAGTTGAGCATTTCTTAAATGCAAGCACAAAAGTTTTGGTTGTTAAAGAAGATAACAAAATGGGTAAAATTTTCTTTTTAGGCAAGGATTTTTATTTAGTGTTAGACTAAGCGTGTAAGTTTAAAGAAAAATTTATCAAAGTTACAATAGGCTTCCAAAAGCCTACAAAGGCTTAAAGAATTATAAAGGCTATAAATGTGGGTTACAAAATCCTATAATGATAAATTTCAACAAGAATATAAAATAGAGCGCAAACTATTAGAGATTAAGGGTTCAAAGCATACATTAGAGTTATTTAACTCTCAAGCTTTTGGAGAAATTGCTTTACTTGATGAAGGGTTGTTGTTACAAAATATGCTTTTTGTGCAAAGTGAATTGCTCGCACATCTTAGTGTTTGTTCGCATAAGAATCCTAAGCGTGTGTTAATTGCCGGGAGCTTTAATTTAGAATTAGCGTTTGAGTTTTTGCGACATGATGAAGTGCAAGTTGATTTCTTGCAATTTGACTTAAAGGTTTTGGAATCTTTAATTAGTTTCTTGCCGCATTACAAAGAAGTGATGGAAGCAGAACGATTCCAACTTATCCCTCAGCTTAGTGAAGAGTTTTTGGAGCAAAATGCACAAGAAGAGCGTGCAAAATACGATATTATAGTGCTTTGCAATTCTAATAGTAATGCAAATTCTTATGCAAAATTGCTAAATGATGATGGAATTTTGGTGCTTAAATCTCCGCATATTTTATTGGAGACGAATGAGGTAAAGGCATTATTGGAATCCCTAGAAGACTTTAGTGTAAAAATGCCATTTTTTGCGCCATTGTCTGTGTTGCAGGATTGCTATATTTTTGCCTCTAAGCTTTATCACCCAATGGCTGATATTCAACTGCAAAGAGCGGATATGCTAGATGATTTGCGCTATTACCATGCAAATTTGCATTTAAGTGCATTTGTGCTTCCAAAAGCAGTAAAATCTGCACTCTTTGGAGTGGCTAAAAATTGAGTTTAAAATACGCAATTGCGTTAAGCGGGGGTATAGGAAGTGGTAAAAGCACTGTAGCATCTTTGCTTAAACTCTATGGCTATCAGGTTATTTGTGCGGATTCCATTGCGCATAAAATTTTAGACGAAAACACAGATGCAGTTATTGCAGTATTTGGAGAAAGAATCCTAGATACAAATGTAAAGATTAATCGCAAAAAACTTGGTGAAATTGTATTTAATGATACGACTTTGCGCAAAAAGCTAGAAGATATTTTGCACCCAAAAATTAAGCAAGAGATTTTAAGGCTTGCAAAACAAGAAGAAGAAAAAGGGATTCCATATTTTGTGGATATTCCTTTATTCTTTGAGAAAAATAATTATCCCATTGCGCATTCTTTGTTGATTGCAACGACACAAGAATTACAGATTTCACGTTTGCAAAAGCGCAATGGATTTAGCAAAGAAGAAGCATTACAACGCATTAATGCACAAATGCCATTGGAACAAAAACGTGCAAAAGCAAGTTATGTGATTGATAATTGTGAAAGTTTGGAATCTTTACAACAAAAATTAGAATATTATCTACAACAACACTTACCAAAATTTTAAAATTTAAATTAGTTTTGTTTGATGAAATCATTGACTTAGAGAATCCTCATTTTTCCATCTTTTATCTCCCAAATATCCTCACAAAGAGTGTAAATAATACGCATGTCATGGGAAATTACAATATAAGTCAGAGAAAATTGTTGTTGAATTTGTTTTAAGAGGGTAATAATTTGAGCTTGCAACAACATATCTAAATTGCTTAAAGCTTCATCTAAGATTAGAACAGATGGCTTTGTAATAATTGCTCTTGCAAGGGCAATACGTTGTTGTTCTCCACCACTAAAATGAATCGTCTTTTTGTGCAAAGATTCTATGTTTAATCCCAAAGATTCTACAATTTGTTCCATAGCTTTATTGCATTCTTCTTGAGAATATCCAAGATTTTTTAAGGGTTCAATGATTGCTTCTTTGGCACTGAATCTAGGATTTAAACTCGCAGGAGGATTTTGAAAAACAACACCAATATGGCGACAATATTCCTTTTTATGTTTTATAGGAATCGCATTTAATGTGATTTTTGCTAAAGGAGAAGTTTGAATTCCAAGTAAAACTTTTACTAAAGTGCTTTTGCCAGCACCATTCGCCCCTATAATTCCAGCATTTCTATTTTTGTATAAACAAAATTCAATATTTTCTAAAATTTTTTTAGGATTTTCTTTAGAAAAAAATCCCCCTCGTTGATAGGAAATATTAACATGTTTTGCTTCTAAGAGAATTTTTGAATCTGTGTGTTCTTGCACATTCTGTTTAAAATGTTTTTCTGATGCATTTAAAAGATTATGCGCATTTACAAAAGAGCTTACAATGTTTTGAGTAGATTGAAAAAATTCCTTCTTGCTACCTTGCTCTTGTATTTCGCCTTTATCCATTAATATAATGCGATCAGCGTATTTTTGCGCAAGATTTAAATCGTGCGTAATAAATAAAATCGCAAAATCTTGCTTTGTTTTTAGATGATAAATTAAATCTATTAGCTCCTTTTGTCCGGATATATCAAGATCGCTACTAGGTTCATCAGCAATTAGCAAAGGGGTATAGGAACATAAAGCAATAGCAATCATTACTCTTTGCAACATTCCACCGCTTAGCTCAAAAGGATAGGCTTTTAAAACAGAAGAGTCAAGTTCAACATCTTTGAGTAGTTTTTTATAAGTAGAGAATTCCATAGGAAGTTTTTTTGCATAAAAAGTCTCATCAAAGTGTTGCTGAATCGTAAAGATAGAATCAAAACAAGAAGCGGGATTTTGCATAATAACTCCAAACTTTCTTTGGCAATGCCATCGCACCGCTCCAGTCGTTTGTAGATTTTCTGGCAAAAGCCCCATAATTGCCCTAGCACTTAAACTTTTTCCAGAGCCAGAAGACCCAAGTAACACAAGCATTTCATTTTCATAAATATCATAGGTGATATTACGTAAAATCGTATGTTTTGAGTGATAGAGGCTAAAGGATTCAAAAGATACGAGTTTCTTCATAATATCTCACATTCAGGGTCAAGCCTATCTCGCAAGGCTTCCCCTAAAAGATTAAATAGAGCGACAGTAATAAAAATTGCCATACCCGGGTAAAGCATTAATTCATAATGTTCCATAATATAAGGGGAGGCATCATTAATCATAACGCCCCATTCAGGAGTGGGTGCAGCCACCCCAAATCCCAAAAACGAAAGCCCGGAAACATGCAAAAGCATATGCCCAATATCCAATGTTATAAGAATGATTATTTGTGAGAATACAGAGGGTAAAATATGACGCACAATCACTTGAAATTCGCTTGAACCCATAGCAATACTTGCTAATACAAAAGAATGGCTGCGTGCTTCTAAAACTAAAGAACGAACCATTCTTGCATACCAAGCCCAGTGTGTTAGCACAATAGCAATCATAACATTACTTAAACCCACACCTAAGATACCGATTAAAAACAAAGCAAGGATAAAAGTGGGAAAAGCAAAAAAAGCATCACAAATACGCATCAAAATAGAATCATAATATCCCCCCTTATATCCTGCAATAAAGCCTACAATAAAAGAAAAAAATAAAATTAAAAAACAAATTACAAAAACAGAAAATAATGAGGTTCTTGCTCCATAGATTAATCTTGTGAGCACATCTCTCCCAAGATGGTCTGTGCCTAACCAATGCTCTATGCTTGGCGGTGCAAATTTTGCTCCAATATCAATCTCTATAGGGTCATAAGGAAGCAAATGTGCAAAGATTGCTAACAAAAAGATACATAAAACGCCCGTTAGAGGGAGGTATAATTTTAAAGATTTTTTACTCATACTTGTTTCTCATAGCGAATTTTTGGATTTAAAAAAATATAAAGAATATCAATAAGTAGATTAATGCAAATAAAAATAGTCGTCATAAGAAGCATAAAACATTGCAAAACAGGATAATCATGGCTATAAATTGCACTTACTGCATAGCGTCCAAGACCCGGCAAAGCAAAGAGGATTTCTACAATCACAGCTCCTCCTAATAATTCTCCAAAATGCATTCCAAAAGAAGTAACAACTGGGATTAAAGAATTTTTTAACAAATGAACTTGAACTTGATTTTTGCTTAAACCTCTTGCTTTTGCATACAATAGACTTTTATCATTTTTATGTTCTAAGATGCTAGAACGAACAAGGCGGATATTGATACTTAAAGACATTAATGCAAGGGTTAAAGTGGGCAAAATATAGCGTTCAAATCCCATAGATTCGTAAGGCACAAGAATGCCAAGCTTCAAAGAAAAAAGATAAATTAATAAAAATCCAAACCAAAAACTAGGAAAGGAGACGCCACTAAAAGAAAAAAGTAAAATCAATTTATCATATATAGAATCTTTTTTGTAAGCTGCTAAAATTCCTACAGGGATACTCACTAAAACAATAAAAAACATAGCTAAAAAAGTAAGATTTAAAGTTACAGGCAAATAGTATAAGATATCACCAAGCACAGGACGTTTTGTAACATATGAGATTCCAAAATCCAATACGAATGCCTTTTTAAGCCATGATAAGTATTGCTCTAAAAAGGGTTTATCTAAACCAAGCTCCATTCTTGCTTGTTGTAAAGCTTCTTGTGTGGGTGGAATTTGAGATTGTGTCAAATAAGAAAAAGCTGGGTCAATAGGACTTAGGTGTAATAATAAAAAAACCACAAAGGAAATGACGATTAGCAAAGGAATCAGTAATGCTAATCGTTTAGAAATAAAAAGTAACATACAGATACTTTAAGGTTTTGCTGGCGTAAAGAGATGAAACATAAATTCTGTTTGCATTGCTCCAAATTGAAAATCTTTAATTCTATCTTTATGATAAACTGCCGGGATAAAACTATAGCTAATAGGCAAGTAAATCGCAGAATCATTTAAGGCATTTAGCACAAAATGATATTTTTTTTGCAAAATTTCTGAATCTGCAGCATTAGAATCTAAAATGTTTTGAATACTTTTGTCAATTTCAGCTTTATTAGGCAAATCTTTTTGGGCTGTATAATCTGCATGTGAAGATGTAAGCATAGAACCCAAGAAAGAATGTGGGTCGTAAGGATTTCCCCACGTCTCATTAAAGATAAGGTCAAATTTTCCATTTTTTTGCGTTTGATAAAAAGAAACTTCTTCATTTGCGATAAGATTTAATGTAATGCCTACTTTGGATAAATCTCCTTGCAAGGCTTCTGCGATTGCCTTTTGAATCGGATTTGTGCCAATATAAATCAAGTCTAATTCTAGTTTTTTGCTTTCTTTTTGACGCGTTTTGCCATTTAATTTCCAGTCGGCATCTTCTAAAAATTGTTGCGCTAATTCTTTGTTATAAGTGTATGGTTGTAGCTTTTGGTCTGCGTAAGGCAGGGTTGGACTAAATAGATTATCTGCTTTTTGTTCCGTATTTAGCAGGATTCCAGATATGACATTATCTTTATTGAAAGCATGTAGAATCGCTTTTCTAATTGCAATGTCTTTGGTTAAACGTTCAGAAGAAGCATTGATGACAAGCATTGTTGTGCCTTGAATGTCTGATTTTTCTGTAATGTAGCGTCCATCTTTTTGTAATCGGACAAAATTTTCAAGACTAAGTGAATCTTTGCCTGTTAAAATATCAACCGCTCCACTTTGTAAAGCCAAAACTCTTGCGTTAGGGTCTGGTAGAACTTTTACAACTAGGCGTTTGAATGCTGGTTTTTGTCCTTTGAAATGAGGATTAGGAATAAAAATATCATATTCCCCAAGCCTTGTTTCTGCTAATTGCCAAGCACCAGAACCAATGGGTTTCGCGATTCCTTTTGAGGTGTCATCTGTTTTAAAACCAGAAGGAGCTAGAATTCTAAAAGGTCTTGGGAGACTTAGCTCTTGAAGGGTTGCTACATACGGACTATTTAATTTTAATTCAAAATGCGTTGAATCAAGGGCTTTAAAAGATTCAATCTTATTTACAATGCCAAGCCAAGAATGACGCATTTTATTAAGCATAATAGCTTTAAAATTTTTTTCCACTGCAAAAGCATCAAGCGTGCTTCCATCAGAAAAAAGTTGCCCTTCTTTTAGGGTAAAAGTATAAGTTTTGCCATCATTAGAAATTTGCCAAGATTCGGCAATGGCAGGTTCTATTTTATTGTCTTTATCATAGCGCACTAAACCTTCATAAACAAGCACTTGAGCATACATTTGGTTGGGTGAATACAGGTGCGGATTTAAGGGTCCAGCATTGACTGGCCACGCGCTAACTAAATCTTGTGCGCAAGATAGTAGCGGAAAAAACATTATCCAAAATAGTAAGGTGATTTTTTTCATTTTTTTAACTCTCTACACTTTGAAGATATTTCTTTAGCTTTGTATTATAGCATTATTATAAACATCTACGCAATATATATGACACTTCCTTTTACGTTAAAATTCCAAACTTATTTTAAAATTTAATTTAGCTTTGTTTGCTATAATTTCGGCTTTTATTTGGAGTGTAGGGGTGTTAGCTCAGCTGGGAGAGCGCGACGCTGGCAGCGTTGAGGTCAGGAGTTCGAACCTCCTACACTCCACCATATGCGTCCGTAGCTCAGCTGGATAGAGCAACAGGTTGCGGTCCTGTAGGTCGGGGATTCGAATTCCTCCGGGCGTACCACTTTAAATTCTTTTACTTATTTTATTTATCTCGCTTTTCTCATCAAAATACAAATATTACAAACTCTATCAACCACAATCTTTTTAGTTTGTTTGGCATAATTATTGCTTGCAATTAAAGTGTGAATGAAATTTATAAGGGGATGGGGATTGCTATGGAGATAAATCATTGCTCAAATAATACACACTATTATCAGCATAACTCTTTAAAAACAAATGAAAATAAAGATTGTCAAGATTTTGGAGTTATGCTAAATGCCAAACAACAAGAATCGCAAAATGAAGAAGTGAAAAATAATATTCAAAAAGAGCAGAAAAATTTTTCTGCAAGTAAAAACGTTGAAAATAACAAAATATCAACTTATGCAGATATTGGACAACAAGCATTTGAAGATTATATGAATGGAAAAATAGAATTTGATATTTTTGTAAGAATAACAGCTGCTTCATTAAATTCTGCATTAAGTGAAGCTTATCAATGCTTTGAAGGAAATCCTTTTGATGGAATGAAAAGAATCCAACAAGGAAGAAATAAGGCAGATACTGCAAACAAAATTGAAACAGAAATCAATAAGGATATTGCTCAACTAAATCATAACTTTAATCTTGGAATGCCAATAGGTATGACGCAAGAAGAGCATCAAAGATTGCACAATAAAGCAAAAGATTTTCTTTTTGAGATTTTGCAAGAGTTAAAAGCTTAATTATCTTTCTCGCGTGGTTTTCTCTCCATTTTGTGAATATGCTCTTATCTTGTGAAACATTTTCTATTAAAAGATTCTAAAAATGATAAGAATCCTAAACTTTCATTCAAAAAAAATGAAAAAGTTTATTTTAGGATTTTTATTTAGCTTAGGAATCTCAAGCACATTATTTGCAGAAGTAGATTTAATTGCTCTTGCAACTAATGGTAAAGTGAATGAAAACTCTTTAGGAGTTAAAGCATTATCAGATGATGAAATGCAAAAGGTTGTGGGAGGGGCGT